>NZ_JAUEQW010000048.1:0-605 GCF_056498045.1 Trinickia sp. Z7 | reverse complement strand
AGAATGGGCACCTTAACGGCTGCCTTGAACTTGCGGTAATCGTCCAGCGTCTTCATCGCTTCAGGGAAGATCATATCCGCGCCTGCCTCGACATAGGCGACGGCGCGCTCGATCGCCGCATCCAAGCCTTCGGCGGCGGCCGCGTCGGTGCGCGCCATGATGACGAACGATTCGTCGGTACGGGCATCGACCGCGGCCTTGACGCGATCGACCATCTCGTCCTTGGGCACGCATTCCTTGCCGGGGCGGTGGCCGCAGCGTTTCTGCCCGACTTGGTCCTCGATGTGCACGGCTGCCACGCCGGCCTTGATGAACGAGCGGATCGTGCGGGCGATGTTGAAGGCGCCGCCCCAGCCCGTATCGATATCGACGAGCAGCGGCAGCGAGCAGGCGTCGGTGATGCGGCGCGCGTCGATCAGCACGTCTTCCATCGTGCTGATGCCCAGATCGGGAATGCCGAGCGAATTGGCGGCCACGCCGCCGCCGGAGAGGTAGACGGCTTTGAAGCCGGTGGCTTGCGCCATCTTGGCCGCATAAGCGGTGATCGCGCCGACGACTTGCAAGGGCTGCTCTTGGGCAACGGCGGCGCGAAATGCCGCGCCGGC
>NZ_JAUEQW010000047.1:0-659 GCF_056498045.1 Trinickia sp. Z7 | reverse complement strand
TTGGACCGGGGGCTGCGGGCGGGCATGAATCCGCTGCCGCAGATCATGACCTTGGCCACTGCGCCGGTTCTTTATCTGGTCAACGTATTCACGCGGATACCGGTGAATGCTAGCCCCGATCCCGATTGGCGGATCTACGTCGATGCGCCGGCATTGAAGGCGCCGTTCAAGCCGAGAGCGGTCAGGTTCGGTGCTGTATCGATCGTCGAGGACGGAGAGCACCGCAGCGACTTCAACGAGCGCTTCGATCCTCCATCCGATGCGCTCGACAAAGACAAGGGCGGCGATGGCGCGCGGTTGAATGCAAACGATCCATACGACGCGTGGCAAGGAGAACGACTAGGCACGGCGCAGAGCGAGGCGGCGCAGCGGTACGAGGACCATGCGGCGCTGCGGATGCTGGCTCGTCGCCAGAACCGGCCGGACTGGGTGGACAAGGACGGCAAGGTCGTGGGTGAGGATGACCCCAGCCAGGCAAGCGTCGACTACGAATATTGGCGCAAAGACCAAATCCACGCGATCCTCAAGCAGGGCGTCGACAACAATGCGACGAACCACTCGACGATCATGACCAATGCCGAGCATGCGGAGAAGGCGCTGGCGTATGACGTGGCGATTGGCCTTTGCTACTTGTCGGACGAGGATCTGAAGAGGCTTCG
>NZ_JAUEQW010000046.1:0-779 GCF_056498045.1 Trinickia sp. Z7 | reverse complement strand
TCTGGTCGTACGCCTTCGCCTCGCCGCCGAACTTCGCCGTCAGCACCGTCGTGATCGCCGCCGTCAGCGTCGTCTTGCCATGATCCACGTGACCGATCGTGCCGACGTTCACGTGCGGCTTGGTCCGCTCAAACTTACCCTTGGCCATTTTCGACTCCTAAGAGGATTTTCCGTATGTTGCGCCGCACGCAAACAATCAATGACAGCTACTGGTGCCCATGGGCAGGATCGAACTGCCGACCTCTCCCTTACCAAGGGAGTGCTCTACCACTGAGCCACATGGGCAGTACTTCTTGGCTATGGAGCGGGTGAAGGGAATCGAACCCTCGTCGTAAGCTTGGAAGGCTTCTGCTCTACCATTGAGCTACACCCGCTCGGGCTTTCGCGATTCCCTGCCGCACCACGGCATGCATATTCTGGTGGAGGAGGTTGGATTCGAACCAACGTAGGCGTAAGCCAACAGATTTACAGTCTGCCCCCTTTAGCCACTCGGGCACCCCTCCGCAGAGAACGGTCGATTATGAAGACTAAGTGGCGCTGTGTCAAGAGATCAGCGCGCGCTTCATAAAGCGATGCCCTCACTTATAGTGCGCGTACAGGGGGACCGAAGACAGGGATCGATCGAAGGCCGCGCGGCATCCCCGCGGCCTCCGCGGCCCGCGAAGGCCAGCGATTCAGCGGCGAGTGTTTTGTGAGGCGTTAAAAGCACAAACCCCCGGTAGCGCTGAGGCTAACGGGGGTTTGGAGGCAGAAGGAGCCTGACGATTACCTACTTTCAC
>NZ_JAUEQW010000045.1:0-861 GCF_056498045.1 Trinickia sp. Z7 | reverse complement strand
CGGACCAAGCCGCACGTGAACGTCGGCACGATCGGTCACGTGGATCATGGCAAGACGACGCTGACGGCGGCGATCACGACGGTGCTGACGGCGAAGTTCGGCGGCGAGGCGAAGGCGTACGACCAGATCGACGCGGCGCCGGAAGAAAAGGCGCGCGGCATCACGATCAACACGGCGCACGTGGAATACGAAACGGCGAACCGTCACTATGCGCACGTCGACTGCCCGGGCCACGCCGACTACGTGAAGAACATGATCACGGGCGCGGCGCAAATGGACGGCGCGATCCTGGTGTGTTCGGCCGCTGACGGCCCGATGCCGCAAACGCGTGAGCACATCCTGTTGGCGCGTCAGGTGGGCGTGCCGTACATCATCGTGTTCCTGAACAAGTGCGACATGGTGGACGACGCCGAGCTGCTCGAGCTGGTGGAAATGGAAGTGCGTGAACTGCTCTCGAAGTACGACTTCCCGGGCGACGACACGCCGATCATCAAGGGTTCGGCCAAGCTGGCGCTGGAAGGCGACAAGGGCGAGCTCGGTGAAGTGGCGATCATGAACCTGGCCGATGCGCTCGATACGTACATCCCGACGCCGGAGCGCGCGGTGGACGGTGCGTTCCTGATGCCGGTGGAAGACGTGTTCTCGATCTCGGGCCGCGGCACGGTGGTGACGGGTCGTGTCGAGCGTGGCGTGATCAAGGTTGGCGAGGAAATCGAAATCGTCGGTATCAAGCCGACGGTGAAGACGACCTGCACGGGCGTGGAAATGTTCCGCAAGCTGCTGGACCAAGGTCAAGCGGGCGACAACGTCGGTATCTTGCTGCGCGGCACGAAGCGCGAAGACGTGGAGCGCGGTCAAGTG
>NZ_JAUEQW010000044.1:0-979 GCF_056498045.1 Trinickia sp. Z7 | reverse complement strand
CCATCATTCCACGACTGCGCGGTCTCATGCTGGCCACGCGTACGGACCACAGATCTTGGTTGTTCGAGTTTGAACGGCGCCTCGTGGAAGCAGGCGGAACCAAAGCGATTCTCGCGGCAATAACCGGATCAGATTTTCGGCTCAGACGCGCCGCGTTTTTCGTCGCTGTAGACCATCAACTTCTGTCGCCCAACGAAACGATAGAGCTTGGTCTGAACTCGGGCGACATAGTGCTTGCAAGAGCCGCGGTTGCCCTGCTTGACCTTGCACCGGCTTCTGACCGAGCTAAGTACCTCGAGCTTGCCGCCGAATCTCCGTTTGGCCCCATACGCCTTGCTGCTCTCAACCATCTTTCGGGCGACAAAAGCATTTCCGATTACGAACCCTTCCTGTGGCGCGCGACACTGGACTCGCAGGGTAGCCTGCGGACAGCGGCGGCCCGATTGCTCATCGAGCACGGTCGAGATGTGTTTGAGCACTGCACCGCGCTGCTCGATGCCGGGCAACTGACTGCCAGGCAAGTCCGTGCAGGTTTGTCACTTCTCGTGGAGCAGCGTGCGCCAGAAATCGTCTCCACGCTTGCGAGGCATGCCGACGACGCACGAGCCGGAATCCGTGCCCATGTGGTTGCCTTACAGGCGAAGGTTCTACCATCGCTCAAAGACGAGATCGCGGCGCGTGCGCTTCTTGATCCGTCCAGACAAGTCCGAAAAACCGGTGTTCGCCTGTGCACTGGTGGGGCGTTTGTCTCTCTGGCTCTGATTAAAGCGGTTCTTGCTCAACATGGAGACTATCGCGCAGCATTAGCGGTCTCCGCGAGAGACAAATGGGATCGCCTCACATGCATCGCGCTCGTTGCAGAACTTCATGTGTCGCGCGAAAACGGTGATCCAGATATGAAGGACGCGCTGAAACGTTGGATCGAAGACCCAACTTCATTGTGGACGAAACCCAGTGGCGAGCACCGCGTGGTTTTGTC
>NZ_JAUEQW010000043.1:0-1077 GCF_056498045.1 Trinickia sp. Z7 | reverse complement strand
CAAACCGCTCCCGGCTCCACGGACTGGCCGCTTCGATCAGCCGCCCCACCGGGTCGTACCGGTAATCGATGTATCCCTTGGTGCTGTCCTCGATCTGCGTCAGTTGCCCCGCCGCGTCGTAGCGGTAGCGCCGATCGACGATCGGCATCGGCGCCTTGTCTCGCTGCAGCGCCGTTTGAATCACACGGCCCGCCGGGTCATAGACGCTCTTCAATCCCAACTGCCCGCCCAGCATCCGCTTGGTCTCGCGGTGCAGATCGTCGCGCTCGAACTGGATCCGCTCCTCGCCATCGAGCAGCATCCCGTGCACATGCCCCGACCCGTACGTGAGCCAATCGATCGCATGCCCATCGGGGCGGATCGTCTTGATGCGGTTGCCCAACTCGTCGTACTGGTGATGCCAAACGTAGCTGCGCGCCTCGTCGAACACCTTGTACGCGTGGTGCTCGCGCACCAGGTTGCCCACCGGATCGAAGAACCGCTGGATCTGGCTGTACCGGTTTTGCGCATCGATGAGCCGCCCGCTCTGGTCGTACGCGAAGCGCTCCTCGCTCGGCCCCGCGCTGCGCTTCGATAGCCGCCCGCCCCGGTCGTATTCGACCTGCGTCGTTTGCCCCGCCTCGTCGATCGAGGTAAGCCGCCCACTGGCTCGATCATACGTATAGCACGTGCGCTTGCCGTCGAACGCCACCTCTTCGAGCAACCGGCCCACCGGGTCGTAGCGGAAACCGTACGTCGCTTGGTTGGCATCGGTGAGGGCAGTGAGCCGCCCGAGCCGGTCGTAGCGGTACGCGATCGTTTGATCGAGCGCATCCACCCGGGCCGCGATCCGCCCCGCGCCGTCGTACTGGTAAAGCGTATTGCGGCCCAACGGATCGGTATGGCCCCGCAGCCGCCCCTCGGCGTCGTAGTGGATCTGCTCGATGCCCGCGGGCGATTGCACCTGCGCCAGTTGCCCGTTCTCGCCGTACGTGTATTTCGTCGTGTTGCCCGCCGCGTCCGCCGTCTCGCTCAGCCGCCCGTCGGTGTCGTATTTCCACTGGGTCGTCTTGCCCGAGCAATCGGTATAGCGCGTCA
>NZ_JAUEQW010000042.1:0-1150 GCF_056498045.1 Trinickia sp. Z7 | reverse complement strand
CCGGAGCTCTGGAGCGTGTACAACGCGCGCTTGCACAAGGGCGAGCACCTGCGCGTGTTCCCGATCTCGAACTGGACCGAGCTGGACATCTGGCAATACATCGCGCGCGAAGGGCTCGAGCTGCCCTCGATCTACTACGCGCACGAGCGCGAGGTCGTGCGCCGCAACGGCTTGCTCGTGCCGGTGACGCCGCTCACGCCGATGCGCGAGGGCGAGGCGAGCGAAACGGCGCTCGTGCGGTTTCGCACGGTGGGCGACATCAGCTGCACCTGCCCGGTCGAGAGCGATGCCGACACCGTGGAGAAGATCATCGCCGAGACGGCGGTGACCGACATCACCGAACGCGGCGCGACGCGCATGGACGATCAGGCCTCGGAAGCGGCCATGGAACAGCGCAAGAAGCAAGGCTACTTTTAAGCGCCGAGCACCCCTCGAGCAATCAACGCAACGGAATTGAGAACATGAGTACTCCTCATCAACCGGCAGACCTGGGCGTGCTGCGTTTCATCACGGCGGGCAGCGTCGACGACGGCAAGAGCACGTTGATCGGCCGCCTGCTGTACGACAGCCGTGCGGTGCTGTCCGATCAACTATCGGCGCTCTCGCGCGCGAAGAACAAGCGCACGGTGGGCGACGAGATCGATCTGTCGCTGCTCACCGACGGGCTGGAGGCCGAGCGCGAGCAAGGCATCACGATCGATGTGGCCTACCGCTACTTCGCCACGGCGCGGCGCAAGTTCATCATCGCGGACACGCCGGGCCACGAGCAGTACACGCGCAACATGGTGACGGGCGCCTCCACGGCGCATGCCGCGATCATCCTGATCGACGCCACGCGCGTGAGCAAGGACGAGGCGGGGCGCACGGTGCTGCTGCCGCAGACCAAGCGGCACAGCGCGATCGTGAAGCTGCTCGGCTTGCAGCATGCGATCGTGGCGATCAACAAGATGGATTTGGTCGATTACAGCGAGACGCGCTTCAACGAGATTCGCGACGCGTACGTGGAGCTGGCGCGGCAGTTGGGCTTGGCCGACGTGCGGTTCGTGCCGGTCTCGGCGCTCAAGGGCGACAACATCGTGCAGGCGAGCGAGCGCATGCCGTGGTACGCGGGCGAGCCGTTGCTCGATGTGCTCGAGGCGCTGCCGGTGAC
>NZ_JAUEQW010000041.1:0-1243 GCF_056498045.1 Trinickia sp. Z7 | reverse complement strand
GCTTGGATGCGGCGATCGAGCGCGCCGTCGCCTATGTCGAGGCAGGCGCGGATATGATCTTCCCTGAAGCGATGAAGACGCTGGACGATTACCGCAAGTTCAAGGCAGCCGTTAAGGTGCCCATTCTCGCGAATCTGACCGAGTTCGGTGCGACACCGTTGTTTACGACTGAAGAATTGAAGAGCGCGAACGTCGATATCGCGCTCTATTGCTGCGGCGCCTATCGCGCGATGAATGCCGCAGCGCTGAACTTTTACGAGACGGTCCGCCGCGACGGCACGCAAAAGGCCGCGGTGCCGACGATGCAAACGCGTGCCGATCTCTATCGGTATCTCGGCTATCACGCGTACGAAGAGAAGCTCGACGCGCTGTTCGCCGCAAACAAGTGATATTCGCCATCCGAAGCCTGGAGACAACACCATGAGTGATGCAGTAAAGGAAGCGCCGGCCGCCGGCACGTTCAAGCCAAAAAAATCCGTCGCCCTCTCGGGCGTGACCGCGGGCAACACGGCGCTGTGCACGGTTGGCCGCACCGGCAACGACTTGCACTATCGCGGCTACGACATTCTCGATGTCGCCACCACGTGCGAGTTCGAGGAAATCGCTCACCTGCTCGTGCATGAAAAGCTGCCGACGGTGTCGGAACTGGCCGCCTACAAAAAGAAGCTCAAAGCTTTGCGCGGCTTGCCCGCGAACGTGAAGGCCGCACTCGAATGGGTGCCCGCGTCGGCCCACCCCATGGACGTGATGCGCACGGGCGTGTCGGTGCTGGGCACCGTGTTGCCCGAAAAGGACGACCACGACATTGCCGGCGCGCGCGATATCGCCGATCGCTTGATGGCTTGCCTGGGCTCGATCCTGCTGTACTGGTACCACTACTCGCACAACGGCCGGCGCATCGAAGTGGAAACCGACGACGATTCGATCGGCGGCCATTTCCTGCATCTGCTGCACGGCAAGACGCCATCCAAATCATGGGTCGAAGCGATGCATACGTCGCTGATCCTGTACGCCGAGCACGAGTTCAACGCCTCCACGTTCACGGGCCGGGTCATCGCCGGTACCGGGTCGGACATCTACTCGGCCATCACCGGCGCAATCGGCGCGCTGCGCGGGCCCAAGCACGGCGGCGCCAACGAAGCGGCGTTCGAGATTCAAACGCGCTACACCACGCCCGACGAGGCCGAAGCCGACATCCGCCGCCGCGTGGACAACAAGGAAGTGGTGATCGGCTTCGGGCATC
>NZ_JAUEQW010000040.1:0-1484 GCF_056498045.1 Trinickia sp. Z7 | reverse complement strand
AGTCGGCCCTGAACAATTCATTTTGCTCGGCAAATGAGTTCACGCTGCCGACGGCGTAGCGGTTTCGAAGCCAAGCAAAGCGACGAGAATCAGGGCGTAAAAAAGCCGCAGCTTGCGCAGGATCATCCGCAGATTGTGGCCTGCGCCGCACAGCACCGCGTGCATTGCATCACCGAGCGCACCCTTGAGCCAATTGCGATCGAGTTTTCCATCTGCCTTCATGTGTCCGATGGCTGGCTCGATCGCGCTGCGCCGCCGGATCATCGCGCGCAAGCCTCGCGTGATACCGCGTCGCAGCCCCGGGTGATAGACCTTCACACCGTCAATGGCGACACCCTTGTAGCCGCGATCGACGACGGCGATCTGCGGCTGAACGTCGCTCAAGATCGCCGCCTGCTCCAACGCTTCGGCCAACGTGTGCCCGTCGTACGGATTACCCGGCATCGAGCGCGCGCCGATTACGAGACCTTCCTTGTGCGTCGTCGTGATCGACACCTTCACGCCGAACTCGTACGGCTTACGAGCTTTGCCCTTGGCCAAGCACTCCACTTCCGGCGCATGCAGCGCGTACAGCTTGTTCTTGTCCTTCTGCTTCTGCGTGAGAATGCGCTTCGTGCGGCCAATCAGATCTTCCAGCGACGCCCGGCTTGGCTGTGCAACGTCGTCCAGTTGCCGCTCGACGTCGCGCATCACGCGTCCCACTCGCGAACGCAACGTGCGCAGCGCTTTCTTCATCCGCTTGTACTGCTTCGCATGGGCGTAGCGACCGATCTGGCCTGCCAGTCGTGGCGCTTCGCGGTTGTAGTTCTGCCGCAGCTTCAGCCCATGCCGCTCAGCAGCCTTCACCAGATGTTCCCGGCAACGTTCGAGCAGGCGCGAATCAGTGGGATGCGCGATCGCCTTCTCCATGACCGTCGTATCAACGATTACCCGCTTCAGGCTCGACGTCTTGATGACGTTCCCTCGTTTGGCCGCCTCGATGGTCTCGGCGAGCAGTTCCTCAACACCAGCCTCGCCCAGACGCTTCCTCCAGCGCGTCAGGCTCGACGGATCAATCGGCGGCTGCGTCTGCAGGTACGTCTCGCCGGTGAACACTTGCCAGTACGGGTTCTCAAGCCATTGCCATACCACCTCTTCATCCGACAGATCGAACGCGTGCTGCAAGTACAGCAGCCCTGCAATCAAACGCGGCGACGTTGCCGGTCGCCCGCGATGCGACACGAAGCTCGCACTCATCGCCGCGTTCAACCGCTCCCAGTCGATCAGATCGGCAAGGCGAACCAACGGATGCTTCAAGTTGATCTGCTCGCGCAGCGGTTGGCGGAAGAAATCTCCCTCTGGCACCAGCGTCTTCGGACCCATCCACACCTCGTCAGGATTTGCAGGATTCACGCATCAATATGCCCGCTTCTTGCAAATCCAACAACACCGTTTCGGCTTCACAGCCTTACTGCATACGCCTCGCACGATTATTCAGGTCCGAC
>NZ_JAUEQW010000039.1:0-2225 GCF_056498045.1 Trinickia sp. Z7 | reverse complement strand
CATTCGCTCGATGTTTGGCTGCAAAGCATCAGCAAGGGTTTGATCACGGTCGAACGACTGAAGACGGTCGCGCAGACGGTTCCGGTGCTGGCCAACATTTTCGCCGCGGTCGATGCCGTGATGGATATCAAGGCGATGATCGAGCACGGCGATAAACCGGTCGATGCATTCGATTGGCTCAATCTGGGGCTCGATCTGATCGGCATCGTGCCGATTCCGCCGGGCACGGCCGAGGTCCGCATGGGCGCGCGGCCGATGCTCAAACTCATTCGCCAGAAGGTGGCCGAAAGCGGCAAGGCGGCGCTCGAAGGCGGCGCGCAGGTGCTGGGCACGGCGGTGGTGGATGCGCTCGTGGCGAATCTGAATGAGCGCTATGCCGGGGAGATCGAGTCGTTTCTGACGCTGGTGAAGAACGCCCTGTCGGAGATGCTCGAGCATTGCGCCACGCTCATCGGTGATTTGATGACGGCGCTGGCCGATCTCTTCGAGAAGGCCGCTGGCGAGAAAGGGTTTGCCATCGAGGGCAACGTTCGCGCAGCCGAGCGCCATGCGAGCCAGGTCAAGGCCGCGGTCGTGGCTTATGACGCCAAGCAGGCGCTCGATGGCATCGGCGGGCTGATCGTCGATTGGTTCAAGGTGGACGCCAAGCTGACGGTCAATGCCGTGACGCAAACGGCTAAGTACATCGATGCCGATTATGGCCAGGACCTGAAGCTCATCTCCGCGGAATTGCGCAAGCGCATTCCGGAAGTGAAGCGGCGCGTGCGTAGCCTGAGCGGCAATGAGATCGGCCAAATCGGCTGGCTCATCCAAATCGGCGAGGACGGTGTGGCTCGCTGGCGTAAGACGAAGACGCAGCATCATATCGTCGGCATTCCGAGCTCGGGCAAGACGCGCGTGATGGAGCAGCGGGGCGAAGGGGCGGCCGAGTCGATGAGGCATACGGCGCCGGCCAAGCACCCGGGGGTGGAGCAGTGCAAGCTGCATTGCCCGGTGGCCGCGCCCGCGCAGGCCAGTCCGCATTCGGTCGGCTTTGCCCTGGGCGATGAAAAAATCGAGCACGTGGACTTCTCGATCGCGGGGCCCATGCCCATCGTTTGGCAGCGCACGTATCGGTCGTTCTTCGAGGCCAACGACGAAGACGGGCCGCTGGGCGCCCGCTGGATCACCCCGTATACGACGCGCTTCGATCTTCACGAATCGAAGCTCGTCTATCACGATGCGGCGGGCCGCAGCGTGGACTATCCGTTGCTCGCGCCGGGCAAGACGCACGAGAATCTTGCGGCCGATTTGAGCCTGACGCGCGTTGACGAGCAGTATTTGGCGCTCACGCGCGGGCATGAACTGCTGGAGCTGTTCGAGAAGGACGGCGAGCGGTTTCGCCTGGCGATGCTGCGCGATCGCCGGGGCAATCAACTGACGCTGGGCTACGACGATCAAGGGCGATTGTTTCGCATCGTCTCGGGCACGACGCAGGTGGCATTCAAATACGACGAGCGTTCGCGCATCGTCGAGGCGGGGCAATACGACGCCGATGGCAACTTGGTCGCCAAGCTCGCGCGTTATACGTACGACGTCGAGAACGACCTCGTCACCGCCGCCGATCGCTACGGCAACAAGTGGCAGTACCAGTACAAGCGGCACTTGGTGACGCGCTACACGGACCGCACGGGGCGCGGCACGAACCTGCAGTGGGACGGCGCCGATCCGAAATCGAAATGCGTGCGCGAATGGCTGGACGACGGCAGCGAGGAGATTCGCCTCGCCTGGCATCCGAACTTCCGGCGCGTGGATGTGACGGACGCGCTGGGCAACGTCACGCAGCACTACTACGACATCAAGGGCTACACCTTCCGCATCGTTCACCCGGACGGCAGCGAAGAGTGGATGTATCGCGACAAGCACGACAACTTGACGCAGTACGTGCATCGCGACGGCGGCGTGGAGCAGATGATCTACGACGCGCGCGGCAACTTGATCCGCCACCATCGGGTGGACGGCAGCGTCGTGGAGATGGCGTACGACAAGAAAGAGCAGATGATTGCGCTGACCGACCCGCACGGGAACGTCTGGCGCCAGGAGTACGACGAGAAGGGGAATCTGGCCGGGCAGATCGATCCGCTGGGGCACAAGACCGAATACGGCTACAACGAGCAAGGGCTCGTGACGCAGGTCAAGGATGCCAAGGGCGGGGTGAAGCGGCTGAGCTACGACGGCGCGGGGCA
>NZ_JAUEQW010000038.1:0-2252 GCF_056498045.1 Trinickia sp. Z7 | reverse complement strand
CGGCCCCGCAAAAACCCGCTTCGCCCCCTTCACGTCGATGGTCCCCGGCGCATGGATCTCGATGTTGCCGTCCTTGATGCGAATATATGCGCCACCGGACGTCAGCAGGATCTCTTTCTTGCCGGCCATCTCCACCGCTTCCGTGATCGAAACCATCTTGACGCCT
Organism: Trinickia sp. Z7; assembly: GCF_056498045.1. NCBI lineage: Bacteria > Pseudomonadati > Pseudomonadota > Betaproteobacteria > Burkholderiales > Burkholderiaceae > Trinickia > Trinickia sp. Z7. The sequence continues at coordinate 2,086 of NZ_JAUEQW010000038.1, read as the reverse complement.
TTATGGGCCGTCAGTTCGATCCCATCCGAATGCGCCTGCACCTCCACCTTCCCCTTCGCCGCAAACAGCTTCATCCCCGCGTTCTGCACGAATAAGCTCAGCTTCTCGCCGATCGAAGCAATCAACGATTTGCCGCTCGCGATATGCGTGCTCGCCCCGCTCACGATGTTCACGTGTTGGTCCGCGGCGATGCTCGTCGACTGCTGTGTCGAGAGCGCGATCCCCGATGGGCTCGCCATCAGCATGATCGGCTCGGCAAAGCCGTTGGCGTTGCCCGTGCCGCCGCCCGCCGTGCGCCCTGCCCCGGACGCATCGCCCGCCACGCTCCTTTGCGTCGCATCGGTGAACGCCTTGAGCGAGTCGTAGCCATCCTTCAAGCTTTCGGCTTGATGCGCCGCGCTCGCATCCGAGAGCGCTTCGATCACGCTCTCGGCGTTCACGAGCTGAGTGCTCGCTTGCCGCACGTCCATCGGCTGCTTGACCGACGCCGGATGACTCGACACGTACAACCCTTGCTCGGCTCGAATCGCGCCATAAGCATTCGACTTCAAATCGAAGCCGCTGCCCAGATACCCGCCACGCGTGTTGCCGCTGTGATCGACCAAGTACCCCAGGTGCAGATGCGAATCGGCGCTCGTCGAATACAGGTGAATACGGTTCTGGCCCGTCGCGTCATCCATGACGAGCTGATTGAAACCGCTGCCGCCGTATTCCTTCGACCGGTACCCCGACAGCAACCCATGCGTATGCCAAACCGGCGGCGTCGGCCCGCCATGCATGCGTCCCAAGATCACCGGCCGGTCGCAATCGCCCTCCATGAAGCCGACCACGACCTCGTCGCCTTTGCGCAAGGGGAAATGTCCGCCTCGCTTCGCCCCCGCATCGGGAAACGCCGCGCGCACCCATACCGATGCCCGCTCATCTCCTTCGTTGCGGCGATTCCACGGAAACAGCACCTTCACGCGATTGAGCGAATCGGTATAGATCTCCTCGCTATCCGGCCCAGCGATGATGCCCGTCTGCAACTGCATGACCGGCTTGCGATGCTCGAACGGGCTACGGAACGGCGTACGCCGCCGTTGCGCCTCGATCTCCACTTGAAAGTACCCTTCGCTGCCGTCGGGATGACGAACCTTCACCCCTCCGGCATTGGCGCTTGCGGCCCGCGCCACATCCGGCCGCAAACTCTCCGCAAAGTCCGCCACATCGTCCATTCCGGGCAGATTGTTTCGGATCGTCCACGTCGTTTCCAAAATCGCGAACTCGCGATCTTGAGGCGCATCCTTATCGTGGATCGGATGAGCCTCGAGCACGAACCAGTACCCAGGCCTCGCGCAACGCAAGCTGCCAACGCCGTGAAACCGCTTCATCTGCGATTCCCAGGCCTCCACCCGCATCGCATTCTGATGCTCGCCTCGGTCCCGAACACCCCACGTGTACGCGCCTGTGTAGTCATACACCTCGCCCTGTGCCGGAATATCATCACGCGGGCTGATTGCACTATTGACCTGCTTCGGCAGATCGGGCCGCTTGTAATCGAACGTGCGCGTCGTCAGCTTCGCGCTTTGGATTTGCTGTTGCTCTTTCCATTGCGTAAAGCCATCCACCTCTTCACGCAACCCCGTGCGCACGAAGCGCACCGTCTTCTGCTCGAGTTGCGGCACGAAGTACAGGTCGTCCATCAACACGAGCGTATGCGACTTGCCGTCCTCGGCCTGCTCGAAGCGGCCGAACACCCCCGCCTCCTCCAAGCTGCGATGCACGAAGTTCCAGTCGTCTTCCCATTGCACCCGATTCGAATACTGCGGCATCGCCTGCCGCAAATCGAACCGATACGCGCCCTGCGCCTGCGGATGCGCGTCGAACACATCGGCCACGATCTGCTCGCCCGTCTGCTCTTGCCAATCGCGCATATCGCGACGCAGCGGCAAAAAGCACATCCACGACGAAAAGCGCAATTGGTAAAACGTGAGATACCCGTCGCTACCCAACCGCGAGAACGTTTTCACATAGCCGTGATGCGGCAGATACGAGCCGTCGGCTTGCTGCAGCCACAACGTCACCGGCTGCGCAATCAGCGCCTTCA
>NZ_JAUEQW010000037.1:0-2260 GCF_056498045.1 Trinickia sp. Z7 | reverse complement strand
GGGCTGCCTTCGTTAAGGGTTATTCGATGCCTGCCCTCATTCACGTGACTATGAGCGCGCGACGACGCGTGCGGGCAGGCGGCGAATAAGCCTCGAGGGAGGAAACCGCGGAGTGGTCCGGGGCCGTCGGAATTGTGGGTGGCTATGGCGATTGATCGTTGGGGTTGGTCAACGGTCGGGGGCAATGGCCGATCGGAGCAGGGGCGAGATAGGCGCTGGAGCGGCGGTGAAGCGGTGGGGGCACGCCGCGCCGATGGGCAGGATGATGGTCGAGATGCTGCGTGAAGCGACTGGCGCGAGCGTCCGCTCGTAGGCTGCGTTGCCGCAAAGCCGACGTTCGGTGTGGTAGGCACAGAACCGTAGCGTTCATGTTGCGCTTCGCGAGATCGGTGGTGCGCGAATCGAGGCGGTGCGCTGGAGGATGTCGATGACGATCATCGGGGCGCCGCAGTGCCGGCAGATGAAGGTGGGCCGGGTTTCGATGATGGTGTGGTCGGATGGGCTGTTCAGTTTGGGCGCGACGTGCAGTAGGTCACGCACCTTTGCGAGATTGGCGCGTCGCACCGGGTTGGCGAGCAGTCCGTAGTGACGAATGCGGTGAAACCCGCCGGGCAGCACGTGCAGCAGGAAGCGGCGCATGAACTCGCCGGCCTCCAGCGTCATGGTCTTGTAGCGCGTGCGCCCCTTCTCGCGATAGTCCTTCCAGCGGAACGTCACGCCGCGCTCGTCGAAGGCCAGCAGCCGCTGGTTCGAGATCGCCACGCGGTGCGTATAGCGCGAGAGGTAGGCGAGCACCGCTTCCGGTCCCGCAAAGGGACGCTTGGCGTACACAAACCAATTGCAGGTACGCAGGGGCGCGAGCCACCGGGCGAAGGTGGCCGGATCGGCGAGCGCCGCATACTCGGCGAAGAATTGCAGTTGGCCACGCCGATGGGCATCCGTGAGTGCGTCGAGAAAGCGCCGTCGGAACAGGCGCGAGAGCACGCGCACGGGCAGGAAGAAGCCGGACCGGCAGGCGATCCAGCGCTGGCCATCGAGCGACAGCCCCCCACCGGGTACGATGCCATGCACGTGCGGATGATGCGTGAGCGCGGAACCCCAGGTGTGCAGCACGAGCGTGGCGCCGATCTGGGCGCCAAGGTGTTTGGGGTCGGCGGCGATCGTGCGCAGCGTCTCAAAGGCGATGTCGAACAGCAGCCCGTAGATGACGCGCTTGTTATACCAGGCGATCGCGCTGATGGCGGCGGGCAGCGTGAAGACGACGTGGTAGTACTCAACGGGAAGCAGATCGGCCTGACGCGCTTCGAGCCAGCGGTGTGCGGCGCTGGCCTGGCACTTCGGGCAATGGCGGTTGCGACACGAGTTGTAGGCAACCTCGATCTGCGAGCAGCCGGAACAGCGCAGCACATGTCCGCCCAGCGCCGCGCTGCGGCACTGTTCGATGGCTGACATGACCTTCAACTGCCCGAGGCTCAGGCGTACCGTTCGTCGCCACGCCGGGCCGTGGGCGCGGAAGATGTCCGCGACCTCCAGCACGGGCACTGCATCGCGTGGCTAGCCGGCCTGCAAGCGCTCCAGGGGACTGGTGACTTCGCGCAGCAGGTCGGTGGCGACCTGCACGTAAAGCGCGGTGGTCTCAAGCTTGGTGTGCCCCAGCAGTACCTGGATCACGCGGATGTCGACCTTCTGCTCAAGCAGGTGTGTCGCGAAACTGTGACGCAGCGTGTGCATGGAGACGCGTTTGTCGATCTGCGCGGCCTCGGCAGCGGCGTGAATCGCGCGGTTCAGTTGCCGTGGGCTGAGAGGGTCGAGGGGATCGAGCCCGGGAAACAGCCACCCGCCGTCGAGCATCTTGCCCTGGGCGCGGGCTACCCGCCACCATACGCGCAGGCGTTCGAGCAGCACCGGCGAGAGCATCGCGTAGCGGTCCTTGCGGCCCTTGCCCTGCTCGATGCGCAGCGTCATGCGCTGGCTGTCGACGTCGCCGACCTTCAGCGCCACTACTTCGCTGGCGCGCAGCCCGGTGCCGTAGGCGACCGAGAGGGCCGTCTGGTGCTTGAGGTTGCCCGTTGCGGCGATGAGTCGGCGTACCTCATCGGGGCTGAGCACGACCGGCAGCGTGCGGGGCACGCGCACGGGCTGCATCCGCGCCATCAGTTCCGGCTCGCGGAGCGTGATCTCGAAGAAGAACTTCAGTCCGGTGATCGCGGCGTTCAGCGAAATCGGTGACGTGCCGTGATCGACCAGATGCAGTTGGTAG
>NZ_JAUEQW010000036.1:0-2607 GCF_056498045.1 Trinickia sp. Z7 | reverse complement strand
CCAGTGCGATCATATCGGCACGCCGTATATGATGACGGACGAAGCGGGCGATGTGGTGTGGGAGGCGACGTACAAGGCTTGGGGGGAGACGCAGGACGTTATTGCGCGGGTGTCGAAGACGGTGGGGATGGCGCCGGGGAATCCGATTCGGTTTCAGGGGCAGCAGGAGGATCCTGAGACGGGGCTCTCACTAAACCGACACCGCTACTACGACCCAAGCATTGGAAGGTTCATATCGGCAGACCCGATTGGGTTGCGCGGTGGGCTAAACCTGCATCAATACGCACCGAACCCGATTCAGTGGATTGATCCGCTGGGTTTGACATGCTGCAAGTGCCTGTACCGTGGCGTAAGCGCAAAGCACCCAGCTATCGAAGATGCGAAGAAGGGTATCGTTAAACCTGGGAATCCCAACGGTGACGTAACGGCTGACCAACATAACGCTGGCGGTCGTTCTGGGGATAGCCCCTTCACTTCGTGGACTCGCGACCCAGAAATCGCGAAGTGGTGGGCGAACCGAGAAGGCCCCGGTGGCGTCGTGTTGGAACTCCCTACAGGCGCGCCGAATCCCAAGGATACCTGGTCATGGGAATATTCGATCGACGAATACGGTGAGCAGGAGGTCTTGCTGCGCGGCTGCAGGTCTGGAGCAAAGGTGACGCATCAATGAAGATTCGAGAGATATCAAACCATGTGGATTTCGCGTCAATCACTGGGCGCCAAGACCTTAGCAAACCGGCTTTGGATGTCCTGGCGACAGCGATAGGCAGAGGAGATCTAGAGGAATTTCTGCGGCATGAAGGGAATTTGGATGAATTCTCTCGCGCCGGAATGATAGGGCTCCTCCAACTTCGGTCAAACAATCTGCGTGCGCAAGGCCGTGAATGTCACGGCTTCGACGAAGCCTTGGCCGTGGTCACTTCGCTCGATGACAGCGAGCGCATTTGCTGGATGGCCGTGCCAACCTCGGAGCATCTTCTTGTTCTCTTGTTGGCGGTCTCCAGTTATGCGGTGCTTGCCTGCATGTCGCTTAAGCGAAATGACAAAAAGAGACCGACGCTCCCGCCCGACTGGGACGGCTCGGCACCCACGTGACCGAGATGGCAAGAATCGCTCGGACGATGAAAATGGTTTCAGGGGCAGCAGTTCGATGAAGAAAGCGGGCTGCATTACAGCCGGCACAGATACTATGACCCCGCCAGCGGTCGGTTCATATCGAACGATCCTATCGGCTTGGCCGGCGGCTCCAACTTGCACTTGTATGCGCCGAATCCGGTCATGTGGACGGACCCGTTGGGGCTAGTCCGACTGCGTGATACGGATCCCAAGGGCGGCTCGCTCAGCGACATTCAAACACGCTGCTGGTACAAACGCGAAGAGCAGAACATTGACCAACAGCTTTGTAGCTGTAAGAACGTGAAGCAGAAGGCGCGGCTTGCTCACAAGCTCCGCAATCAAGCGCGCATTCGCGCCAGACTTTTGATGGCGGATCGCGAAGCAGCGACTGCGCTCTACACGGGGGTCAATTCGCCCACTGGCAAAGCAGAACCGATGCTTACTTGGCAAGAAACGATGTCCAAGGCGCGTAGTAAAGGCTATGAGGGCGATGATGCGTATAACTACATCATCGGTTCGTCAAAGCGGTCGCGTCCCGGCGTTGACAAGATGACGATCGGGGACATGGACTGTAATAAGGTGCTCAGCGATGCGGGAATTTAACTCACGCGAACTTGACTCGCTCGATTTCGACGAGGTGCTTGCGCGCCTGCGACGCGGCGTCGATGGTCTTACGTTGGAAAAGACGGCATCAATTCCGGAAGCAGATGTTCTGTGCTGTCGTTACAAAGGAAAGCGCTTCAACGTCAAGTTCGATCTAGATTATGGTGTCTGCATCGAAGCAATAGATGGGTTATCGGACAATGAGTTCAAGGAGGTCGTAGACCTCCTGAAATGACGTGTCATGACAGAGGGCCGCTTGCGCGGCCCTCTGTCATTGAAGCGGTGATCAGTCGAAAGCTTGCCGGATGAAGATGTGCCGTTTGATGTAGTCGACGGAAAAGTAGACGCGCTCGCCGGGCATGAAGCCGAGGTGCCCGAGCAGGGCATCGGTGACCTGCATCCACGGGATGAACGGCTTGTTCGACCCGCCTGGAAGCTCAGCGGAGCTTTGCAGTGGCACTTCGAAAGCAATCGGCTCTTCGTCTGCCGCTGGACGTGTTTTATGATTGGCCTTAGCCATGAACAACTCCTTGACCGAGTTGGTTGTGGTTAGCGGGCCGGATGGGTTGCCGCCCATGCGGCCCGCGCTCTTACTGCATTACCTTCCTTCTCTCTCCTATCGGCTTGCGCCGGCGCTGCGCCGCGCAGTTGCCTTCTTCGCGACCGGCGCCGCTGGCCGTGCCGAATCCCACCGCCTCGATTGGTACTTGATGATCAGGCTCTCCACGACTTCCCTGATGACGGCGCGTTCGTCGTCCGAAAGCTGCTGAACGGCTTCGAACTGCAAGGCGAGATCGTCGGAAGGGGCACGCTCCCCTTCCTCAAAAAGTAGCCAATCGGTCGAGATGGCAAAGGTCCGGGCGATCTTGCGCAGCGCTTCGGCCGAGG
>NZ_JAUEQW010000035.1:0-2988 GCF_056498045.1 Trinickia sp. Z7 | reverse complement strand
GTAAGCGCGAATTTGACCGCACCTAGAATCGGAAGCTGAACAAGCGCAGGCTTGCGTCCGCAACTACAACTTGCGGACGCAACCGATGACACAGAACGAAGTTGATTTCCTGCCACTGCGGGTGACCGGCGTGACCGCGACGGGCAAGCGCAGGTTTGACGCCGAGGGTAAGCGCAAGCTGGTTGAAGCCTGCCTGCAGCCGGGCGCGTCAATTGCCGGACTGGCGTTGAAGGCGGGTGTGAACGCGAACCAGCTGCATAAGTGGATTCAATTGCGCGAACGCGCGAATGCTGTCGCTGCGACGGTAAGCGTCGAGTCGTTGCCATCGGCATTCGTGCCGGTCGTCACGGTGGGCGAAGTGGCGCCGATGCGCACGAACCCCGAGCCGGCGAGCGTGCGGCGAACGTCGCACAGATACGAATCGGCGAAGGCAATGACGCCGGCGCGACTATCAGCGCAGTTGCCCAACGGCGTGACGCTGCAGCTCGAATGCGCCGCACACGATGGCGCTCTCGTGAAGGCGATGATCGAAGCGTTGGGGGCACGCTGATGTTCCGCTTCGACGCGGACCTGCGGATCTACCTGCACCGCGAGCCGATTGACTTCCGTGCCGGAATCAATAGCCTGGTTACGCTGGTCGAGCAGTCGATGCAGCTCGATCCGCTTGCGCGAGCCGTCTTCGCGTTCCACAACCGCAAACGCGATCGCGTGAAGCTTCTGCTGTATGATCGGGCCGGATTCTGGCTTCTATTGAAACGCCTCGAGGCCGACCGTTTCGTTTGGCCCCGCCGTCAGCAAGCCGTGATCGAACTGACGGCCGAGCAGCTTCACCTGCTGCTCGACGGCGTCGATGTCGACGCCGTGCGCCGCCACCCCGCGCGGCAGTACTGCCACGCGAGCTGAAGCAGGGTATCGCCGCCGTTGCCGGTAAACAACAGCGGCTTTAGCTGTTACAAATTCGCGTAAACCTATTTGGCTCTGCGATTCGCTATCGTTGAGCGCATGTCCCCTCCCGATCTCCCCCGACTCCCGCGCACCGCCAAGGCCTATATCCACAAGCTGGAGGAGCGGGTGGCGGCCGATGCGCAGCTCATTGCCGAGCGTGATGCCAGGATTGACGAATTGACCCGGCGCCTGGATGCGCTCGAAGAGCAATATCGTCTCGCGTTGGCCCGACAGTACGCGCCCAAGAGCGAGAAGCGCCGCGACCGTGTGTTTAATGAGGCCGAGGAGGCCGTCCACGCCGAGCCGCCTGAGGAGGACGACGGTGAAGCACTGACGCTGCCCGATACCGGTTTGCCTGAACTCGGCCAGCCGGAACCGCGCAAGCGTGGCCGCAAGCCGCTGCCCGCAGACCTGCCGCGCGAGCGAATCGAGTACGATCTGCCCGAGGACCAGAAGATCTGCCCGTGTTGTAGCAAGGCGATGCATCGGATGGGCGAGGAAATCAGCGAGCAGTTGCACATGGAGGTCAAGGTCTCGGTGCTGCAGCACGCGCGCTTCAAGTACGCGTGTCGGCACTGCGAACGTCACGGCACGCACACACCGATCGTGATCGCGCCGATGCCGGCGCAGCCCTTGCCGGGCAGTCACGCGAGTGCATCGATGATCGCCGCCGTCACGGCCGGCAAGTATGTCGACGGCACGCCGCTGTACCGGATGGAAGACGTGCTCGCGCGCTCGAATATCGCGGTCAGCCGCGGCACGCTGGCGAACTGGATCATCCGCCCCGCCCAGCTTCACTACAAGCGCCTGTTCGAGGCGCTCAAGAAGATTCTGCTAGATCAGTGGCTGATTCACGGCGACGAGACCACTGTCCAGGTCCTGAAGGAGAACGGCCGAAACGCGCAGGACAAGTCATACATGTGGGTCTACCGAAGCGCGGAGGATAGCGAGCAGCCGGTGGTTCTGTTCGACTACCAGCCGGGGCGCGGCCAGCAGTACCCGAAGGAATTCCTCGGAGAGTACGCGGGCACGCTGATGACGGACGGCTGGCCCGCGTGGCGGACGGTCAAATCGGCGACGCACCTCGGATGCCTTGCACATGGACGTCGGATGTTCACGGACGCGCTCAAAGGGCAGAAGAACAAACCGAGCCCCCGAATCACGAAGGCGCTCGAATTCTTCCAGGCGCTGTACCAAGTCGAGGCGCTCGCCAAACAAACCCTGCCCGAGGGCGAGACGCTGGCCGATTACCGGTACCGCCTGCGCCAACAGCACAGCGTGCCGCTGCTAAACGCCTTCAAAACCTGGCTCGACGAACTCGCGCCGAAGGTTCTGCCCAAGAGCCTGCTGGGCGAGGCGATCGGCTACTGCCTTCGGCAATGGCCTTACCTGAGTCGCTATGTGGACGACGGCCGCTCTGCAATAGACAACAACGTCATCGAGCGCGACATCAGGCCCTTTGTGACCGGACGAAAGTCGTGGCTCTTTAGCGATACGGTCGACGGCGCGAAAGCGAGCGCGATGGTCTACAGCCTGATGCTCACGTGTCGCGCCTGTGGCGTCGATCCCCATGCCTATCTGCTGCACGTGCTGACCGAATTGCCGCAGCGCGCACCCCACGCCGATATTAGCGACCTGCTACCGTTCAACTTCGCTCGACAGCAAACCGTTACTGGGTAACTCCGATCCCTATCGCACCGGGCCGAAGTATCGGTCCCACTGTTCCGAGTCGGGATCGAGTCGGCGCACGATCGCATCGTCTGCCCGCGCGATCAACCGCTCCAGCATCTGGCGCTTCGTTACCGAGTAACGGCGAGCTAGCCGCGTCAGAGCAAGATACGCTTCGGTGCTGATCCACATATCCAGACGTCGATCACCGTTGCCGTCCTTGCCTGCCGTCTCGCGCCTTGCTCGATAAGCCGCTTGCCGCTGCGCCGTCGTTTGCGTCATCTCGCACCTCCCTCGTTACCCGGTAACCGTCGATATGAAACATGTTACCCGGTAACGGGGCCCCTTACGACGTGTGGCGGATCTAGCGCTTAC
>NZ_JAUEQW010000034.1:0-3107 GCF_056498045.1 Trinickia sp. Z7 | reverse complement strand
ACACAAGCGCTCCAACGGCGACGACGTCGCCACGTGTCGGCCCCGCCGACAATCACTCTCCCCGACGGTACTGAAGTCTCCGCGAAATCGGCAGCATTCGCTACTGCGGGGATTCTCGGGCGGATACGTTGCGGCGATGTTTCATGATTACGGCCTGACGAAGCGCTATTCTCAAAGCCATCTCCGGTACGAGGTAGATGGCGCGAACGCCGCTCGCCGATTCTTTCGAAGCCACGGGTTGTCGGAAGCTGCAAGCGAGCAGGTTTGGCTTGCGATTGCGCTACACACGACGAACGGTATCCCCTCGCAGGTATCACTGCTGGAAGCACTTATTGCTCAGGGAGCGCACATGGATCTGGTGGGTGCGGGCTATGACGATTTCACCGTCGAGCAGCGAGACGCCATCGAGAGCGCTTACCTTCATCCGTCCGACTTCGCGGAAGTCTTCATGCGCGCCTTTTTATGACAACCTGAAGCATCGGCCTGAAACCACTCAGGGTACCGGCTTGGCGGATGTCATGGCTCATGAGGACCCCCACTTCGCCCGTCGAGACTTCAGCGCTCTGATGCGCAACTCTCGTTGGGCCACAAGAAGATGAGCATTGAACCTGCGGGGAGCGGTACCCGACCGCATAAAGGGCAGCCGACAGTTGTCGGGTATCCGAGAAAAACGGCCGTTGAGGCGTCAACTTCGGAGCATCGCTGACTGTCTGAAACTGGTCGCACACGGAAATTCGCCGATCAGCCTGATTGAAATTTGGCTACGCAGTCGTTGATTGCCTGTGCGAACTGCGGATTGGATAAATCGATACCGACACGCGCAAGCGAAAGCAACAACTGCTCGACGCCTTTGACAACCCCGACGATGCGTCCGTTTTCGACGGGATCACTGAAGCTAGGGAGCGCTTCCGGTAAGCTCGCGTCCGGCACCACGCGACCGAGGCTGTGTGGAAACGCGAAACGCAGAGTTGCCGGGGCATAGATTCCGTGCTGCATCGTCGCAGCAATTCGATAGGCCACGAATGCTGGTGTAATTTCAATCCTCGTTGCGGATCGCGTACAGCTTATACGGCGAATTTTGGGTGCTTCACGCACCCACCAGCCTCATGGCCTTCATGGTTTTCGCGAACCCAAGTATCGCTATTACGCGCTTGAGGTTGTACGCCAGCACATGCAGACTCATTTCGGTGCTCACATTGGCAAGCCGACGAGTCAGGAAGTGCGTGTAGCCCATCCAGTGTTTGAACGTCCCGAACACGTGCTCGACAGTCCGCCTTCGCACCGTCATCGCATCCGGCATTCTGTCCAGCCTTCGCTGCGCAGCTTCCAGTACTGACTCGTGTTCCCAGCGCGTAATCCGCCGGTAGTCGCTTGGCGTACATTGCGGCTTCAGTGCGCAACCAATGCATGCACTACTCCAATAGCGGCGCAGATACATGCCATGTTCCAGACCGGTAAATCGGTAGATCGCACGTTGCCCGGCCGGGCACTGGTATTCGTCATCTCGGGCGATGTAGATAAAGTCTGCACGATCAAAGCGACCGTGAGCCTTTGCGCTTGACGTCGTGGTCCTGGGCAGAATGGCTGCGATACCAGCATCCTCGCAGGCCTTTATCTGTGGACCACTGTAATACCCTCGATCAGCGATAGCCTTCAATCTGGTTTTGCCCATGGCGTCACGAGCAGCTTGTGCCATCGGGCTGAGCTGTGCCCGATCACTGCCGGCATTTGTGACCTCGTGAGCAACGATGAGATGGTGTTTGGAATCTACGGCTACCTGCACGTTGTAGCCCACAATCCCCGAGCCACGACCGCTTGTCGCCATGGAGCGAGCATCGGGATCAGTCAGCGAGATCTGCCCATCAGGCAGCGTCTTCAACTCTTCTTTGACCTGCTCGAGGTGGCGCATTTGCCCTTGTAATTGAGCAATTTTCTCTCGCAGCCGAGTTGTCTTCGCTTCCACCTCGGGAGGTTGGGTCCGATCAGCCGTTTCCAGTGCACTCAGATAGCGTTGGATACTTTCCTCAATTTGCTGCTGCCGCTTGTCGATCTTGCCAGTCGTAAAGTTGCGGTCACGCGTATTGGATGCCTTGAACTTGCTTCCATCGATGGCGACCAACGCTTGAGAGAACAACTTGAGATCGCGGCACAAAACGACAAACCTGCTACAAACTTTGCGAATGCCTGTGCCGTTGTTTCGCCGAAAGTCCGCTATGGTCTTGAAGTCTGGCGCCAAGCGGCCCGTAAGCCACATGAGCTCAATATTGCGTTGGCATTCGCGTTCCAGGCGGCGGCTCGATTGAATCCGGTTCAAGTAGCCGTAGATGTATATCTTCAGCAGCACTGCGGGATGGTAGGAGGGGCGGCCCGTTGATGATGGCGTAACGCCAACGAAACCGAGCGCTTCTAGCGCCAGTTCTTCGACAAAGGCCTCGACGATCCTGACCGGGTTGTCCTCGGCAACGAAATCGTCCAGGCATTCGGGCAACAACGTCACCTGCTTCCGGTCGTCACCTTCAACGAATCGCTTCAATTGTTCCTCCGACCTTGAAGTGCTGACCGAAGTTTAGGAGATCACGTGAGAGAATGAAGGCTCATTTTCATCGACGAGAACGCACGTGGATTTCCATGTGATCTATACACGAAGTGATCGAATTCTTCTGTCGCGCCGCCGATATGAATCGTGGAAACAGATCCAAGATGAGATCGCTGATTACGTGACCTCGCTGGGCCCTTGGTCGCCCGAGGATACGGTTGCATACCTCGGCTACGAGCATCTTGGACTCGCCCCGAGTGCGGCCGAACAGGTCGCCACACTATTGGCCTCTGCCGATCCCATCATCGAACTCAAATTCGGGCCAAGCGCCTAGCTCGTGTTTTCACACAGCCTCGACCCGAAGGGGACGTACAGGTTTCCCTGAAACGGCCCTTCAAAATCGGGCATCATTCAGTTTCTTTGGAACCAGCAAAAGCCGCGGTTCACAACCTCAGTCGGGCTAAATAAGCACAATGAATCTTATCTCGAGGATTTTCGGGGCTTGCTCACCTTCGACGGTTCCGGCACAGACGGTCTATTTATCGCCGAGTGAACCGATGTCCCTTCGCAC
>NZ_JAUEQW010000033.1:0-3200 GCF_056498045.1 Trinickia sp. Z7 | reverse complement strand
GTATCCGCCCGAGAATCCCCGTTATTGAATGAACGTCGCTGATCGCTGACGATTCTCCCATTGCGACGACGGGAGGATATTCATGCAGGAAACGCAGAAGTTGCCTGGGGACGCGGCGGGTGTAGCGGCGCCGCCGGCGAGAAGGCAGGGTAAGCGTGGCGCGCGGCCGTGGCGAGAGGTCATAGGCGAGTTTCGGGCAAGCGGATTGACGATCCAAGCCTATAGCGAGCGCAGCGGGATTTCCCGCTCCTCGATGACGAGGTACTTGGCGCTTGCTAGCCATGCCGAGCGAAGTGGTGACGTGCAACAGAGCGCGGGGGCGACGGTTGCAGTTGCGCAGACCATGGCGGGCTTTATGCGCGTTGGCATCGTCGATCGCGCAATGGGTGCTACTGGCAGTGGCGATTCGTGCGACGTGCCCGAGTTGATCTTGGGCGATGGGGTGCGGCTGCGACTGCCGGTATATGCGCTCGAGCCTTTGCTGCAGGCGATGATCGAGCGTATCGGTGCGAGGCCGCGATGATGATGCTCTCGACGGCGGTTAAGGTGTACATCGCTGCCGATCCGATCGACATGCGCAAGTCGATCGATTCGCTTTCGATGCTTGTGCGCCCGATGTTCGATCAGGACGCCCTGAGCGGACACGTGTTCGTCTTCTATGGTCGGCGTCGCGACAAGATCAAGGTTTTGGTCTACGACCGCACGGGATTTTGGTTGATGTACAAGCGATTCGAGAGCGGCTCGCTGGCTGATCCCGCGGCGATCGCACGGCGCGGCATCTCGCTTGCGGAGCTCACGACGTGGCTTGAAGGAATCGACGTCGGAGTGCGCCGGCGCGTACGTGCTGTGAACGCAACGGTGGTCGCATGAATCGCGAGGATATGCCCATGAGCGGGTCGATCGCAGCGATAATGCTGACCTATGCAACCGCTCAACGTCCCCGCCTCGAAACAACCCTTGCCGATGGCATTGGGGGCGTGGAGCCTTCCCGAATTACTCGACGCGATTGCGACGCGCGATGCGATGATCGAGCAGCAGCAGTGCGAGATCGAACGGCTGCGAGAACGGCTCGAAGGGCAAAGCGAAGTGCTAGCCAAGACGCAGCAGGCACTGCTCGAGATGCGGGCCAAACTGATCCATGCGCGGCAGGAGATGTTCGGGGCGAGCCGCGAGCGCATGAGCGCGTGGCAGCTGGACATCTTCGATCAGGCGCACGAGACACCGCTGCCGCCACAGCAGCCCGATCTATCGATTCCCGTGGAGGGGCACCGACGCAAGCGCCGAAGCAAGGGCCGACCGGCGCTGCCCAACGATCTGCCGATCGAGCGCGTCATGCATCCGATGCCGGAACAAGAGCTGTCGCAACACGATCGGGTGACGGTGATCGGCGAGACAGTCACGCGCACGCTCAAGTACACCCCGGCCAAGATGTCGGTGGTCGAGCATGTGTGCCCGCGCTATGCACTGGTGAAGAACGGCGTCTCGACAGTGCGCGGCACGACGTTCCAAGCTTCCCCGCTGATGAAGAGCAACGCGAGCCCGGAGTTACTGGCACGAATCATCGTGGCGCACTTCGACTCGGGCTTGCCGTTTTACCGGCTGGAGGAAGAGTTCGCGATGCACGGGCTGCGCATTTCGCGCAATACGATGAGCGACTGGACGATTCGGCTCTCGAAGCTGATGTTGCCTCTGTACAAGGTATTCGCTCGGCAGTTGCTCAGCGCGCCGGTGATATTCGGCGACGACACCCCGTTTCCGCAGTTGTGCAAACAACTGGAGCGGACCAAGACGGTCCGGCTGTGGGGGTATGCCAGTGCGGGAGCGGTGTTTCGCGATGGTCAGTGGGTGAGCGTCCCCAAGGTGATCTACTACGACTACACGTCGAGCCGTGCTGGCCGCCATCCAATGGCGCTGCTGGGCAACTACCAGGGCTACCTGCAGGCCGACGACTACTCGGGCTGGGCGGCGCTGTTTCGCGGCGGCAAGGTTCGGCACGTGGCTTGTCATGTGCATGCGCGCAGGATGTTCTACAAGATCTACCGGCTGCTTCGCAAGGAGTCGCCGCAGACAGCCCACGAGAGCGTGGCCGCGCAGGCGCTGGCGTGGATTCGCAAGCTCTACGAGATCGAGCGCACGTTGCGCGATGCCGATCCATCCGAGCGAAGGCGGGTACGGCAGCAGGAATCGGCGCCCGTTTTACGCGATTACCAGCTTTGGCTGCAGGCCAAGGCGGGCGAAGTGCTGCCCAAGTCGGCCCTGGGCCGGGCCATTGCCTATTCGCTGTCGAACTGGGAAGCGCTCACACGCTATGTGGACGACGGCAATCTGGCGATGGATTCGAACCTGATCGAACGGGCCATTCGCAGAGTGGCCATCGCTCGGAAGAATCATTTGTTCTTCGGTTCCGAGGCCGGTGGCAAGGCCGCGGCAGTGTTCTACAGCATACTGGCGACTTGTCGGGCCAACGGCGTGAACCCGTACGATTACCTGAGCGATGTGCTCGGGCGAATCAACGACCACCCGATCAATCGGATCGAGGAATTGGCCCCGTACAACTGGAAGCCCTCTGGCGTGGCTGGGTCGACATCGACCTTGGCGTCGATGTCGTCATTGCAGGTTGCGGGCTCAGCGACCCGGCACTGAACCGGGCTCGCGCATCAACTGGAACGAAACGATGGGCAAAGCAAGCGCGGGCAAGACCGAACGCAAAATCTCCGAAACGATCCTAGACTTCGGCGAGCCGCTTCTCTCCGAGGCCATCACTGAAGAGACGCCGATCGCCGTGGTGCGCGAGATATATAAGCTCGTGGTGCTCGTTTGGAACGCGCATGTCGCGGCCAACGCCCCTCGCGGCGACCCCACTTATCTGCAGATGCTGCAGCAGATGGCCGCCTCGCCGCAGATGCCATCGGAAGCGCGTGCCTGGATCGGCAAGCTCTCCAATCGCTGGCGGGAGAAGTTCGCCGACGCCAAGTACTGCGTCGGCCATTGGCACGTCAAGATCAAAGACGACGACACCCTGAGCTTCTACTGCGACGCCCGGGAAGCACCGCGGCGGTAGTCCATCTCGCGCACACAAGCGCTCCAACGGCGACGACGTCGCCACGTGTCGGCCCCGCCGACAATCACTCTCCCCGACGGTACTGAAGTCTCCGCGAAATCGGCAGCATTCGCTACTGCGGGGATTCTCGGGCGGATAC
>NZ_JAUEQW010000032.1:0-4598 GCF_056498045.1 Trinickia sp. Z7 | reverse complement strand
CCCGTTCCACGAGGACTCGACGCCCTCGTTCGTGGTGACGCCGGCCAAGAACCTGTGGCACTGCTTCGGCTGCAACGCCGGAGGCGGACCGGTCGATTGGGTGATGAAGGCCAACGGCATCTCGTTTCGGCATGCTGTCGAATTGCTGCGCGAAGGCATCCCCTCTTTAGCCGCTAAAGTGGGGACGACGCATTCCACCGTTCGCGTGCTCGAAGCGCCGGTATCAAATGACGCGGACGACGTGGCGCTGCTTGCGCAGGTGGTCGATTACTACCATCAAAGCCTGAAAGCATCGCCCGAGGCAATGGCTTACCTTGAGCAGCGCGGCATCGCTGCGGCGGTCGAGCACTTCAAGCTGGGTTATGCCAATCGCACGCTGGGGCTACGTTTGCCGGCGAAAAACCGCCATGCGGGCGAAGCGATCCGCGCACGCTTGCAAGCGGTGGGCGTGATACGCGAGAGCGGGCACGAGCACTTGAATGGATGTGTGGTGTTTCCGTGGTTCGACGCGTCCGGCGCTGTGGCGGGCCTATACGGACGCAAGATACGCGACGATTTGCGCCCGGGCACGGCGTATCACCTGTACCTGCCAGGGCCTCATCGAGGCGTGTTCAATGCGGCGGGCCTGGTCGGCTGCAAGGAAGTGATTCTGTGCGAAGCGATCATCGACGCGTTGACGTTCTGGTGTACGTGGATTGGTCGGCCATGACGGGCGTAACGGAAGCGACGCAGTTCAACCGACGCCGAGGGTTGGAGCGGTTGGTGCAGTGGTGCGATGCGCGGGGCCTGAGCCAACCGGAAGAGCTCACGCGCGCGGTGCTCGAAGCGTATCAACGGCATCTGTACCTGTACCGCAAGAGCGATGGCCAGCCGCTGGCGATCCGCTCGCAGCGGGAAATGCTCAAGCCGCTGGTGGGGTGGTTCAAATGGCTCTCGCGCGAGCGGTACGTCGCGTACAACGTTGCGGGCGAACTGGTGTTGCCCAAGAAGCCGATGGCGTTGCCCAAAGTGGTGCTCTCCGTTGGTCAGGTGGAGCGGTTGATGGCGCAGCCGGACGCGAGCGAGAT
The DNA here is from genome assembly GCF_056498045.1 of Trinickia sp. Z7. Lineage (NCBI taxonomy): Bacteria > Pseudomonadati > Pseudomonadota > Betaproteobacteria > Burkholderiales > Burkholderiaceae > Trinickia > Trinickia sp. Z7. Next base: position 3,531 of record NZ_JAUEQW010000032.1, on the reverse strand, counting down.
TACGGGCGCACGCGATCGGGCGATTCTGGAAGTGCTGTACAGCACGGGCATGCGGCGCATGGAGATCGTGCAACTGAGCGTGTCGGACATCGAGTTGGAGACGCGCACGGTCGCCATTCGCTGCGGCAAAGGACGACGCGATCGATTCGTGCCGCTGGGCGAGCGAGCGTGCCATTGGGTCGAGCGTTATCTGTTGGAAGAGCGCGCGAACCTGATGGTGCGCCCGGACGAATGGACGCTGTTCCTGACGGACTACGGCACGCCGTTCGAGCTCGGGAACATGAGCGGGCTGGTGAGGAAATACATGCGCCGTGCCGGGATCGGGGAAGGATCGTGCCATGCGCTGCGCCATGCGTGCGCGACGCACATGCTAGAAAACGGTGCGGACGTGCGGTTCATCCAAGTGATGCTGGGACATGCGGAGCTGACGAGCACGCAAATCTATACGCGCGTTGCGATCGGCAAGCTGAGGGAAGTTCATACGGCCACGCATCCGGCGAAGATGCCGCACGATCGCGAGGCCGCCGCTTCTCTCTTAGCCGCTATCGAGTCGGAAGCCGAGGCAGAAGCGGAGCAAGAGAGCGAGGTCTGAACGCCAGTGGTCCACCAAGGTAGTAAGGTCCAGCGGCGCTACGCACCGATATCACACGAGGGCCGGGGGTAAATTGCCCGTCCCCTTCGGGGCCGAGCAATTGAACATAACGCAAAGGCAATTAGCAACGGCCGGCAGGCCGGCGCCAGTGGTTCGCAAACGCTGCCACGGCACCGGCCTGCCGGCCGTTGCTAATACGCGTTATGTCTGGCGCCCCCGGCCCAGGTCACGCGCGCGTTGCGCGCATGAGTATCACAGGGCCGCATGCGCGGCCAATGCTTAGCAGTACGAACAAACATAGCTAGGCGCTTGCGCGCAAGGTTCGTGAGCCCCGCCCTCCCGGCTGTCTGCTGCGCGCGGGCTACGGCCACGTAGCGGCCTTCGCGCCGTGCTCACAGCCTGCCTCCCATCCGCCCCCAAGGGGCTCCCTAGCTCGCCGTTACTTGCGTAACGGAAAGCAACCCCACGAACCCCCGCTGTTCGGCATGCAGTGCAAGCCGCCGTGTCGTCTTGCACCGCATGGCCCGAGCGTGAAGAACCGATCCCCGTCAAGGCCAAGCCCTACGGGCGCGCGATGCGCGGCCTTGACGGGATTGAGGCAGGACCTGCTGCGTAGGTCGGTGGGACTCACGCTGCTGGCCTGCCGAAGGTAGCACCGTGCTCGTCGCATCAAGGGTTCGCTTCGCCGGGCTTCGCCCGCCCTTGACGCGACTGCGCGCGGCGCTGGTTGAGACGGGCCAACAGCGCGAGTTGCGCGCTGTGCGAACCATAAGGAGTAACGAGATGGAAATGAAGGTCGATATGCTGCCCGAGTTCGTTGCGTTCTGCGATCAAGAGAAGACCACGCCGGAATCGATACTGCGGGGCTTCATGAGGGATGTGCTGACCGTGTACGAAGGCAAGCAAGAGCCGAGCGATACGCCGATCGGCGTAGTTCAAGCTTACGCATGGAGCTACTTCGTGCGAGTGACCAATCCCGAGCAGTACTTCTGAGCACGAGCTAGGGCCGGCCGTCGCCGGCCCGTTGCGCGCGCTGCGCGCAACGCTGCTCTCGATCAACGCCGGGGGTTCGCAAGCGCCGAGTTCCGCCGGGTAAGGGATTGCGGCTCGCGCGCGGAGAAGTTGCGTCCAAGGAACCAGTTCAGGGGCAACAGCAGGATCCGGAGACGGGGCTGCACTACAACCGGCATCGGTACTATGATCCGCAAGTTGGTCGATATATCTCGACCGACCCAGTGAAGCTCGCGGGTGGCATCAATTCATATCGATATGCCCCCAATCCTATCGCTTGGGTGGACCCGCTAGGCTTGACCTGCTGCAAATGCTTGTATCGAGGCGTAAGCGCAAAACATCCTGCTATCGAAGAAGCAAAACAAGGCATTGTCCGCCCGGCGAATCCGAACGCGCAAATTACGCCAGAAGAACATGCTGAAGGCGGACGGACGGGTGAGAGCCAATACGTGTCTTGGACGAAGAACAAAGACCTCGCGCTTGACCATGCAAACAAGGACGGTCCGGGCGGAGTGTTGCTAAGTGTTCCTGTTGGAGCACCGGAACCGGGCGATACATGGCGTTGGGGCTGGACCCACATTAATCAGTGGGGAGAACCCGAGATGCTGCAAGAAGGAACGAGAACAGGCGTTACCGTGTCGCGGGAGGGGTGCAAATGACTACCGTCTCGTACTTGATACAGTTGCTGGATCAACGTCCCGATACTTCTTGGGCCAATGAACTGCGCAGCGTCTTGCTATCGCCTGAATTAAATGCGCGCCAGGTTGCCGTTCAGCACTGCTCGGTCCACTTTGCGCTTAGTCAGGCGCAGCGGCGACTTGACAGTTCACGACAGTTAAACAAAACGACGTTCGGTATAGAGAGCCTCATTTCTGAGCTTCGCTTGCTCGCTGAAGACCATACGTTGGACTATTACGTCGTCTCGACATCGCGGCACCTTGGGACTTGCTATGTCGACAACGGCCGACTCATCGGTTGCGAATTTGTGCTGAAAGGTGGAAGCGAAACAAAGCCAGGGCTGTGGATAGACGGAAAACAAGTGTCGTAACGACAGAGGGTCGCTTACGCGGCCCACTGTCATTTAAGCGGCCGTGTTGCGGGAGATCAGTCGAAAGCTTGCCGGATGAAGATGTGCCGCTTGATGTAGTCGACGGAAAAGTGGACGCGCTCGCCGGGCATGAAGCCGAGGTGCCCGAGCAGGGCATCGGTGACCTGCATCCACGGGATGAACGGTTTGTTCGACCCGCCTGGGAGTTCAGCGGAGCTTTGCAGTGGCAATTCGAATGCGATCGGCTCTTCGTCTGCCGCTGGACGTGTTTTATGATTGGCCCTAGCCATGAACAACTCCTGTCTTGAGTTGGTTGTGGTTAGCGGGCCGGATGGGTTGCCGCCCATGCGGCCCGCGCTCTTACTGCATTACCTTCCTTCTCTCTCCTATCGGCTTGCGCCGGCGCTGCGCCGCGCAGTCGCCTTCTTCGCGGCCGGCGCCGCTGGCCGTGCCGAATCCCACCGCCTCGATTGGTACTTGATGATCAGGCTCTCCACGACTTCCCTGATGACGGCGCGTTCGTCGTCCGACAGCTGCTGAACGGCTTCGAACTGCAAGGCGAGATCGTCGGAAGGGGCACGCTCCCCTTCCTCAAAAAGTAGCCAATCGGTCGAGATGGCAAAGGTCCGGGCGATCTTGCGCAGCGCTTCGGCCGAGGGCTCGGAAGAGCCGGCCTCGTAGCGTTTGATCTGCTGGACGTGAATGCCGGTGGCATCGGCCAAGCCCTGCTGGGTGAGGCCGCGCTCTTTGCGCAGCGCGATCAGGCGAGCGGAGAGGCTCATCGTAGCGAATTCGATATGAAGTGACGCCATGATGGTAAGCCTCCGATTTGCTGCGTCCTGACGGTTGAAACATTTTAGGTACTAAAATAGTATACGTA
>NZ_JAUEQW010000031.1:0-5554 GCF_056498045.1 Trinickia sp. Z7 | reverse complement strand
GGCGGTGCTAGAAAGGCTTCTTTCGGTGCTGGTTGGTTGAGCGACGCGATCTTTAAAAATTTACAGTCGATAAGTGTGGGCGCTTGATGGCGAACGCGAGGTTGGGTCTTCGGATCTGGCCGATAAGCGAAAGTATCAAGTCTCACACAGTATTGAGGAAGGTTAGGGTTCGTCGAAAGACGGATTCGAACTGTCAGTACGTTGAGTGAGCGACCGATTCTTAATTGAATCGAAAACAGTAACAGGTATTGAACTGAAGAGTTTGATCCTGGCTCAGATTGAACGCTGGCGGCATGCCTTACACATGCAAGTCGAACGGCAGCACGGGGGCAACCCTGGTGGCGAGTGGCGAACGGGTGAGTAATACATCGGAACGTGTCCTGGAGTGGGGGATAGCCCGGCGAAAGCCGGATTAATACCGCATACGCTCTGAGGAGGAAAGCGGGGGATCTTCGGACCTCGCGCTCAAGGGGCGGCCGATGGCGGATTAGCTAGTTGGTAGGGTAAAGGCCTACCAAGGCGACGATCCGTAGCTGGTCTGAGAGGACGACCAGCCACACTGGGACTGAGACACGGCCCAGACTCCTACGGGAGGCAGCAGTGGGGAATTTTGGACAATGGGGGCAACCCTGATCCAGCAATGCCGCGTGTGTGAAGAAGGCCTTCGGGTTGTAAAGCACTTTTGTCCGGAAAGAAATCCTCTGGGTTAATACCTCGGGGGGATGACGGTACCGGAAGAATAAGCACCGGCTAACTACGTGCCAGCAGCCGCGGTAATACGTAGGGTGCGAGCGTTAATCGGAATTACTGGGCGTAAAGCGTGCGCAGGCGGTTTGCTAAGACCGATGTGAAATCCCCGGGCTTAACCTGGGAACTGCATTGGTGACTGGCAGGCTAGAGTGTGGCAGAGGGGGGTAGAATTCCACGTGTAGCAGTGAAATGCGTAGAGATGTGGAGGAATACCGATGGCGAAGGCAGCCCCCTGGGCCAACACTGACGCTCATGCACGAAAGCGTGGGGAGCAAACAGGATTAGATACCCTGGTAGTCCACGCCCTAAACGATGTCAACTAGTTGTTGGGGATTCATTTCCTTAGTAACGTAGCTAACGCGTGAAGTTGACCGCCTGGGGAGTACGGTCGCAAGATTAAAACTCAAAGGAATTGACGGGGACCCGCACAAGCGGTGGATGATGTGGATTAATTCGATGCAACGCGAAAAACCTTACCTACCCTTGACATGGACGGAAGGCCGCTGAGAGGTGGCTGTGCTCGAAAGAGAACCGTCGCACAGGTGCTGCATGGCTGTCGTCAGCTCGTGTCGTGAGATGTTGGGTTAAGTCCCGCAACGAGCGCAACCCTTGTCCTTAGTTGCTACGCAAGGGCACTCTAAGGAGACTGCCGGTGACAAACCGGAGGAAGGTGGGGATGACGTCAAGTCCTCATGGCCCTTATGGGTAGGGCTTCACACGTCATACAATGGTCGGAACAGAGGGTTGCCAACCCGCGAGGGGGAGCTAATCCCAGAAAACCGATCGTAGTCCGGATTGCACTCTGCAACTCGAGTGCATGAAGCTGGAATCGCTAGTAATCGCGGATCAGCATGCCGCGGTGAATACGTTCCCGGGTCTTGTACACACCGCCCGTCACACCATGGGAGTGGGTTTTACCAGAAGTGGCTAGTCTAACCGCAAGGAGGACGGTCACCACGGTAGGATTCATGACTGGGGTGAAGTCGTAACAAGGTAGCCGTATCGGAAGGTGCGGCTGGATCACCTCCTTTCTCGAGCTCACGTGTTCAACGTTGAGCGCTCACGCTTATCGACTGTAGATCAAGACAGACTCAGGGGTCTGTAGCTCAGTCGGTTAGAGCACCGTCTTGATAAGGCGGGGGTCGTTGGTTCGAATCCAACCAGACCCACCATTGTCTGCGGTGTGAGCGAGCAACCCTGGAGTCGCGCAAGTCTGTGCCTGGGGGCATAGCTCAGCTGGGAGAGCACCTGCTTTGCAAGCAGGGGGTCGTCGGTTCGATCCCGTCTGCCTCCACCAATCCCTAATGCCAAGTACTCAGTGGTGAGTATTTAGCATTGGCGATTGAGCCAGTCAGAGCGACTGAAGTGACGAGTCGGCTGTCGATCTTTAACAATCTGGAAGAAGTAGTAATGGATATTGGAAGCGCTTGATGAGAGCGTGGAAGATATCAATGGGTAGTGATTGTATCAATGTATTTAAGTGATCTTAACGTCACTTGGAATACGGCACAACGCGAGAACTCAAACCTGTAGTGCGAGTGTCGGGCCTCCTTGGAGGCTGCAAGAGACGCTCTCGTTATAGGGTCAAGCGAACAAGTGCATGTGGTGGATGCCTTGGCGATCACAGGCGATGAAGGACGCGGTAGCCTGCGAAAAGCCCCGGGGAGCTGGCAAACGAGCTTTGATCCGGGGATGTCCGAATGGGGAAACCCACTCCGTATGGAGTATCCATAGCTGAATACATAGGCTATGAGAAGCGAACGCGGCGAACTGAAACATCTAAGTAGCCGCAGGAAAAGAAATCAACCGAGATTCCCAAAGTAGTGGCGAGCGAAATGGGAAGAGCCTGTACGTGTTATCTGTGTTGTTAGCTGAACGCTCTGGAAAGTGCGGCCATAGCAGGTGATAGCCCTGTAAGCGAAAACAGTGTGGAAGGACTAGGCGTACGATAAGTAGGGCGGGACACGTGAAATCCTGTCTGAAGATGGGGGGACCATCCTCCAAGGCTAAATACTCGTGATCGACCGATAGTGAACCAGTACCGTGAGGGAAAGGCGAAAAGAACCCCGGGAGGGGAGTGAAATAGATCCTGAAACCGCATGCATACAAACAGTCGGAGCCTCGTAAGGGGTGACGGCGTACCTTTTGTATAATGGGTCAGCGACTTACGTTCAGTAGCAAGCTTAACCGATTAGGGCAGGCGTAGCGAAAGCGAGTCCGAATAGGGCGTTCAGTTGCTGGGCGTAGACCCGAAACCAGATGATCTATCCATGGCCAGGTTGAAGGTGCGGTAACACGTACTGGAGGACCGAACCCACTAACGTTGAAAAGTTAGGGGATGAGCTGTGGATAGGGGTGAAAGGCTAAACAAATCTGGAAATAGCTGGTTCTCTCCGAAAACTATTTAGGTAGTGCCTCGTGTATCACCTTCGGGGGTAGAGCACTGTCATGGTTGAAGGGTCCATTGCGGATTACTTCGCCATAGCAAACTCCGAATACCGAAGAGTGCAATCACGGGAGACAGACATCGGGTGCTAACGTCCGGTGTCAAGAGGGAAACAACCCAGACCGCCAGCTAAGGTCCCCAAATATGGCTAAGTGGGAAACGAAGTGGGAAGGCTAAAACAGTCAGGAGGTTGGCTTAGAAGCAGCCACCCTTTAAAGAAAGCGTAATAGCTCACTGATCGAGTCGTCCTGCGCGGAAGATGTAACGGGGCTAAGCCATATACCGAAGCTGCGGATGCGTGCGTAAGCATGCATGGTAGGAGAGCGTTCTGTAAGCCTGCGAAGGTGTCTCGGAAGGGATGCTGGAGGTATCAGAAGTGCGAATGCTGACATGAGTAGCGATAAAGGGGGTGAAAGGCCCCCTCGCCGTAAGCCCAAGGTTTCCTACGCAACGTTCATCGGCGTAGGGTGAGTCGGCCCCTAAGGCGAGGCAGAAATGCGTAGCTGATGGGAAGCAGGTCAATATTCCTGCACCATTGTTAGATGCGATGGGGGGACGGATCGCGGAAGGTTGTCCGGGTGTTGGACGTCCCGGTCGCTGCATTGGAGAAGGCGCTTAGGCAAATCCGGGCGCGTAATTCAAGGGTGTGGCGCGAGCGGCCTAGTGCTGCGAAGCAATCGGAAGTGGTTCCAAGAAAAGCCTCTAAGCTTCAGTCTAACGATGACCGTACCGCAAACCGACACAGGTGGGCGAGATGAGTATTCTAAGGCGCTTGAGAGAACTCGGGAGAAGGAACTCGGCAAATTGGTACCGTAACTTCGGGATAAGGTACGCCCTTGTAGCTTGACTGGCCTGCGCCAGGAGGGTGAAAGGGTTGCAATAAACTGGTGGCTGCGACTGTTTAATAAAAACACAGCACTCTGCAAACACGAAAGTGGACGTATAGGGTGTGACGCCTGCCCGGTGCCGGAAGATTAAATGATGGGGTGCAAGCTCTTGATTGAAGTCCCGGTAAACGGCGGCCGTAACTATAACGGTCCTAAGGTAGCGAAATTCCTTGTCGGGTAAGTTCCGACCTGCACGAATGGCGTAACGATGGCCACACTGTCTCCTCCCGAGACTCAGCGAAGTTGAAGTGTTTGTGATGATGCAATCTCCCCGCGGCTAGACGGAAAGACCCCATGAACCTTTACTGTAGCTTTGCATTGGACTTTGAACCGATCTGTGTAGGATAGGTGGGAGGCTATGAAGCGTGAACGCTAGTTTGCGTGGAGCCGTCCTTGAAATACCACCCTGGTTTGTTTGAGGTTCTAACCTTGGCCCGTGATCCGGGTCGGGGACAGTGCATGGTAGGCAGTTTGACTGGGGCGGTCTCCTCCCAAAGCGTAACGGAGGAGTACGAAGGTACGCTAGGTACGGTCGGAAATCGTGCTGATAGTGCAATGGCATAAGCGTGCTTAACTGCGAGACCGACAAGTCGAGCAGGTGCGAAAGCAGGTCATAGTGATCCGGTGGTTCTGTATGGAAGGGCCATCGCTCAACGGATAAAAGGTACTCTGGGGATAACAGGCTGATACCGCCCAAGAGTTCATATCGACGGCGGTGTTTGGCACCTCGATGTCGGCTCATCTCATCCTGGGGCTGTAGCCGGTCCCAAGGGTATGGCTGTTCGCCATTTAAAGAGGTACGTGAGCTGGGTTTAAAACGTCGTGAGACAGTTTGGTCCCTATCTGCCGTGGGCGTTGGATATTTGAAGGGGGCTGCTCCTAGTACGAGAGGACCGGAGTGGACGAACCTCTGGTGTACCGGTTGTCACGCCAGTGGCATCGCCGGGTAGCTATGTTCGGAAGAGATAACCGCTGAAAGCATCTAAGCGGGAAACTCGCCTTAAGATGAGATATCCCCGGGGCTTCGAGCCCCTTGAAGGGTCGTTCAAGACCAGGACGTTGATAGGTCGGGTGTGTACATGCAGTAATGCATTGAGCTAACCGATACTAATTGCCCGTACGGCTTGATCCTATAACCGGAGCGTCTCGCGGCCGCAGTTAGCGCTTTAGCGCTTACCTGAGGCCCTGCCCCCGAAGGGGGTGCGCGAACCACGCAACAGGTTTGATCCTCGCGCCAATCAGTGCCGCAATCACCACCCCATTACCTCGAGCACACCGCTCAATACTTCTTCCCAGATTGGCTGTGCGCCCACCCGCGCCGCAGCAACAAGTCATGCCTGATGACCATAGCGAGTTGGTACCACCCCTTCCCATCCCGAACAGGACCGTGAAACGACTCCACGCCGATGATAGTGCGGATTCCCGTGTGAAAGTAGGTAATCGTCAGGCTCCTTCTGCCTCCAAACCCCCG
>NZ_JAUEQW010000030.1:0-13439 GCF_056498045.1 Trinickia sp. Z7 | reverse complement strand
CCCGTTCCACGAGGACTCGACGCCCTCGTTCGTGGTGACGCCGGCCAAGAACCTGTGGCACTGCTTCGGCTGCAACGCCGGAGGCGGACCGGTCGATTGGGTGATGAAGGCCAACGGCATCTCGTTTAGGCACGCGGTCGAATTGCTGCGCGAAGGCACCTCCACGCCGGCGCGATCCCTATCCGTTTCGCCTCAACTCGCGGCGCTCGGCGGCGGTAAACCGAGCCGCACAACTTCCTCCTTGGGCAAAGATCGGTCGAGAGCCGCCTTACCGGACCGAACACGCGCACAGCGCATGACGCTCGCGCAGCTGTTCGAACAGGAAGATCGCGAGGCGCGCGCCCCAACGACGTTCAAGCAACCGCTGGCTGAGATCGGTGAAGAGGAATCGGAGGAAGAAGACGACGAAGCAAAAAGCAGCGAAGTCCTGCCCGGAAGCAGCGCGCATGTCGAGCCCCTTCATCCTAACGTGAGCAAGCAAGACCACATTCCATTAGCGGGGTATCTGCTCGGCCGGGCGGTCGATGGCCGCCCCGTACCGGAGAACGAGGTCACCCGTCGTCCACCAAGCGTTCGCGCGAAGAGTCGAACAAAAACTCGCGCAACCGATCACGGCAACCGAGGCACGAAACGTCGCAGACGGTGCGGGCCTATTGCGCAAGGCTGCACGTTGGCCGCTATTCGCAGCCCTGCGTCGCAACCCGTTCCAAACGGAAAATAGCGAGCCCGTAGCTAAAACACCGGCCGCGCCGCTGGAGTCCAAAGGCAAGAGCAAATTGCCCCGCCCGACCAAAGCTCCGTCGCGCGCGGACCATGCCGAGGCCGAACGTAAATTTGCCGCGGCGCAGACGGGCGTGCGCAACGAAATCAGGGCCATCGGCATCGCTCGAAACCTGGGCATGGCCAATACCGTGTCGGAAGCGGTGGGCGATGCCAAGGCCATCGTCGATGCCGCTCGGAATTTGCGGCGGACGGAACGCGCAGGCACGCTACCGGACGCGGAGTCACGCGATATGCCGCGAAAGCCGCGGTGATGCGATGGGAAAGAGCCGTCGCCGTGCAACGGCGACTGGCTGCGACGGCGATCATTGCCCCGCGAGCCCGTGGCGGATCGAATAGCGGATGAGTTCGGCGTTGTTTCTCAAGCCCAGTTCTTGCATGAGACAACGCTTATAGGCGCTGATCGTTTTCGCGTTGAGTGCGGTGACGCGCTACGACCACATGGCATCGCACCCGTGAGCGATACCCGCTCCGCTGCCGCCAAAGCTGGGCTTGCCCGTCAGCTTTTCTTTCCGAATTTTCAGGATTCCCTGACCCGTTTTCCCATTCCAGCAACCCCGATAGATGCAGTAAATTGGGCCGACAGTACTGGCCATGCCCACCCGCATAGCCACCATCGGCGCGATCGAAATCGATACTTTTGCCGACGCGCGCCGCCTACGCGCCGTCGCACCGCGTACTCACGGCGTCGCAGCATGCCCGACCGGCAGCGGCAGCGCCATCGCGACCCACGCGCGTCATCGCCCGCGTAAGAAGGAAGTCGTAGTTCGTAGGAGCAGACAGAGATATGGCAACAACGAGCAGCAGGGAGCCACGCCTCCTTTGGTCCAGTGCGCACGGTCGTTGCGCGCCGCCCGCACTGGCAACGTACGGGACGCAAGCGGCGTCGGTCGGTTTGATTGACGCAGCCAACCCCGCCGTCGTCTTCATCGACTGCATCGACACGGACGCACAAGCCGAGGTGAGCAAGTGGCGAAGCGGCCATGGCACGGCGCCGTACCTGGTTCCAGTGGTGAAGACCGCCTCACCGCAGATCGTCGTCTCACTGATCGCCCAAGGCGCCAATGACGTCGCCGGACACAAGGACTTGCTGTGCCCGGAGACCATCATCGGCCGTTCGCGGGACGAACTACGGCTGATGCACCTCGCCAAGTCGTGCGCGGGAGATACGAACTGGCTGCAACGCAGCGCGGACAACATCGCATCGCCGGTCTTCTTCAAGGACAGCGCAGGCGCCTATACGGGCTGCAACGAGGCATTCGAGCGCCGGCTAGGCCGCGACCGCAAGTATCTCGTGGGAAAAACCGTCTACGACATCGCGCCGTCCGACCTGGCGCTCGTGTATCAGCAGGCCGATCTCACGTTAGCCTCGCGCGGCGGCGTGCAGATCTACGCGACCGGGCTGCCCAAGCCATCGGGCGACCTCGGGCTCGTGCGGTTCTATAAAAGCGTCATCTCCGATGGCACCAACGTGTCCGGCATCGTAGGCACCGTTCATGACATCGGCGCATCCACCGCGGAAGAGGAGATTCAAGAAGCCCTTCGGGAGCTCTTGCGCCATGCGGCAGCCAATGGCGCAGGGACGCCGCGCGCCGACGGCGATCGGCTCCTGCTTGCTCGGATCGCGCGCCGGGACGCCGCAGCGTTGGCCCATCTCCACAGGCAGTATGCACGGCGGCTCAAGCGCTTCCTCAACAGAATGACGTGGAGCAGCCACATGATCGACGAGATCGTGAACGACGTCTTTCTGGTCGTCTGGAACAAAGCCGCCGATTTCCGCGGCGACTCGGCCGTGTCGACATGGCTGATGAGCATCGCTTATCGTCGCGCCTGTCAGGCGATCCGCAGCGAGCACCGGTTCGCCGACACGGTGCCGCTCTCTTACGAGCAGCATCTGGCAGCCTTTCACTATGTGCACGACTATGAAGCGACGGACATCCTGACGAAGGCGATGGCGCAGTTGCCGGCCGATCAGCAACTCGCCATGTCGCTCGCTTATGTGTTCGGGCATTCGACCGCGGAAGTCGCGGCGATCACCTGTTTGACGGAATCGGCCGTCAAAGCGCGCATCCGCAGGGCAAGGGAGCGGCTGCGCGAAATCATCGGTCAACTGGACTGACGAAACGCCCCTCGCATGATCCGGCCGACGTGCCGCTTCTTCGCACGAGACGAGCATGGCTTTCGTTGCGGTGCTGATCGGGCGCGATCCCTTACTTAAGCGCGCTCAGGAAACGCAAGCGGTCGCACCGTCCGCTTGTCCGATCGGCAACTCGACTTTGATCGTCGTTCCTTTGCCCGGCGCGCTCACGATGTCGATCTTGCCCCCGAGCATCAGCATCCGCTCCTTCATGCCCGCAAGACCGAACGATCGTCTACGCGTGGCCACCGGATCGAATCCGCATCCGTCGTCGCGCACCTGCAGAAGACAGTCGTTGCCGGCGCGCTCGAGCGTCACGCATACGTGGCGCGCCCGCGCATGCCGTGCGACGTTGGTCAGCGATTCCTGAACGATGCGAAAGAGCGCGATGGCGCGCTCCTCGGCCAATGGCAAGGTCTCGTCGGGCACCGACAGCGAGTAGGCGATTTGAGTGCCTCGTGAGAATTCCGCAGTCAGCCATTCGAGGGCGGCTGCGATGCCGGCGTCGAGGGCGCCTGGGCGTAGCGAGGACACTGTGTTGCGGACGACTTGCATCGTCTGATCCGCTAGCTCCAGTAGCTTCTGCACATGTTCGGCCAGCGCGGGATTGTCCGGCGCGAAGCGAATTCGAAGCGTGGACGCCCCCATGCGCAACGCCGTCAACTGCTGCCCGAGTTCGTCGTGCAGTTCGCGTGCAATGCGCTTTCGCTCTTCCTCCCGCGCGGTCTCGCGGCGGGAAGTCAGCTCGCGCAAGATCTCGTACGACTCGCGCAGCCGCTGCTCTACCTCCTTGCGTTCGGAGATGTCCCGCCAAATCGCGAGCCCGCTCAGAACCTTCCCGTCAGCATCGTATTCGGGCACGATCTGCACGGACCAACATTGCGGCTTGGCGGGCGTCTCCCAGTTGAGTTCGAACTTAGCCGCCACGCCGGATCTCATCACGGCCCTCAACCGATCGCGGAAGCGGCGCTCGACCACTGCGGGGGCGGACAGCACCTTTCCAGCTTTTCGGCCGAGCAACGCCGATGCGTCGATGCCGCACACACGTTCGAATTCCGGATTGACATAAATGCGACGGCATTCGCGGTTGTAGCGGATGATTGGGTCCGGTGCGTTCTCTGCCAGGGTACGGAACGCGCGCTCGCTGTCGCGAAGCGCCGTTTCCATCGCCCGCAGCCACGTGATGTCGCGCGCCACACCGAGTACGCTGACGACGTGTCCTTCGGAATCGTGCTCGGGGATATGTCGAAGCTCGAACACGCGCACGCCGGATTCGCAATACCAGCATGCCTCGGCTTCGTTCGGCACGCCTTCCGCGAAGGCTCGCTCGAGGCCCATGCGAATACTGGTGGTCAACTCCGTCGAGCCGTCGATCTGCAGCGTGCCCAGCACGGTTCCGACCATCTCTTCCTGCGTGGTCCCGAAAGCCTTGGTCACGGCGGGATTCACGTACAAATACCGACAAGCCGAATCGAAGCGAGCGATCATGTCGGGGAAGTTTTCCGTCAGCGTGCGGAACAATTGTTCGCTGCGCTTCAGATCGTCGATATCGCGACTGATCGCGAGCACGCTCGCCACCGCGCCGCTCGGCGCAAATTCCGGAACGATGCGAATGTGCCCCCAGCGAATCCTTCCGTTCTTGTCACGCAGCCGAACCTCCTCCGTCACTTCCTGACGTGTCTCCACGACAGTGCGCAAACGGCTCATGTAATGCGCCGGGTCGACGAACGCGCCCATCTCGGCCGGCGTTTTCCCGACCACGTCGATCTTCGTGAGCGAGCGCAACGCGGGATTCGCGTAGATGCGCCGAAAGTTCAGGTCGTAACGAGCGATGTAATCGGGCGAATGCTCCACGACGGCGCGAAAAGCTTGTTCGCTGGCGTGCAATCGATCTTCGGCCAACTTGCGTTCGGTCACGTCGCGGCCGAGTGCGAGCGCGCCAATTGTTTCACCGTGCAGTGTGCGCGCCGGGAAGATACGGATGTGATGGTAGCGGACGTCATCGCCCGCCCCGGGCAGCATGAGCTCGATGTCGTGTTGGATCCCCGTCTCTATGGTCTGCTGGAGCAGCGCTTGATACGGCGCTAGACGCAAGTCGGGTTCGTGCTCGTTCGGCGTCTTGCCCAAAAGGCTCTGCAACGGCCTGCGCAGCAGCGTCGTCAGGCCCGAGTTCGCATATACCAGGCGGCACGCGCGATCGTATCGGCAAATGACGTCCGAACTGCTCTCCGCCAGGCTGCGAAACTGTAGCGCGTCGCTCTTGGAAACGAGGCCCTCCTCGCGGCTGACCAATTGCCGTTCAAGTGCCTTCACCGTCTCACGGAGAGCGTCGTTCTCCCGCCGCAGCGCTTGCACATCGTATAGCGATTCGCGCGAAACATTTTTCATGCGGCACCTGCAAAGATCAGCCTGCCGCACAAAGGGACGCACGGCTAAAACAGGGCTCACCAGAAACGATATCATGATCGTCCAGACGAATCGTTTTCATATCTTCCGTCTGGCCTGATGCGGCAAGGGGGCCCGGCGCGCGCCGCTCCCATGTCCCGCAATTTGTCATACTATTGACACAAAACTTGATTAGATTCGCCGGTCCGGTTACCGCTTGCATCCTCCATTTCCCTGATTGATAAGACTTTTTCCTTCCCGTACGCTCTGGGTGAGCTTCCGAACGCCTCACCCGCGGCACTGGGGGCAACGGAAGGAAGTCGGATAAAGCACGCGGAGTAGTTGTATGCCAGACGCCATTGCCAGCCTCAATCTTGCACCGATCGAATCGATTTTTCGCAACGAATACCGGTGGTTGCTCAGCCGCCTGCGGTTGAAGCTCGGCTGCGCGTTTACCGCCGAAGACATCGCCTCGGAAACGTTCGTCCAATTGGTCGAACTGCCCGATCCGGCATCTATTCGCGAGCCGCGTGCAATGCTGACGACGATCGCCCATCGGCTCGTCTACGATTTCTGGCGTCGGCGCGATCTCGAGCGAGCCTATCTGGCAGCGCTCGCCGCACTGCCCGAAGGGGCAGCGCCCTCGGAGGAGGAGCGCGCCATCGTCGTCGAAACGCTTCACGCGATCGATCGCACGCTGGCGGGCCTTTCCGCGAAGGCACGTAACGCGTTCGTCTACAGCCAGTTCCACGATATGACGCACGCCGAAATCGCCGAGCGGCTCGGCGTGTCCAAACGGACGGTCCGCGACTACCTCGCACAAGCGATGCATGCCTGCTGTCTCGCATCGCTCAATTGATCGAGGATATGGCCCGGCAGGCAACTCCCAGCACCGGCGACAACACGACCGAGCAGGCCATCAGCGCCGCGATTCGCTGGATGGTGTTGCTGCGCTCGGGCGAGGCTACCGAGCGCGACCGTCAGCGATTCGCGGCCTGGCGCGAGGCCGATCCCTCCCATGCGAACGCTGTCGCTCACGTCGAGGCGTCGCTCGGCGCGCTCGTACCGCCCAGCGCGGCCGGCATGCCGCGTCGTGCCGTCGGCGATGCACTGCTTGCCCTGCCCTCGCGCCGCAAGCTCGTGCGCGGCGTGCTCTCGTTCGGGGCGATCGCATTCGGCGCGGGCGCGATCGTCGATCGGCTCGTGCCGATCGGCCAGTGGACGGCGGATATCCACACCAACACCGGCGAGCGCAAGGAAACGCTGCTCGCCGACCGTTCCACCGTCACGCTCGGCGCGCGCAGCGCGGTCGACCTCGCTTATAGCGCCGAGGCGCGCCGGCTGGTGTTGCGCACCGGCGCCGCATTTGTCCGGGTGACCGACCGCGACATCCGGCCTTTCGTGGTTCGCAACGGGACTCGGCGCGTGCACGCCCATGCGGGTTCCTTCTCGGTGCGCACGCAAGGGCCATGGCTACACGTTGCGGCAATCGACACGCCGCTGCGGATCTCCGTGCCCGGCGGCGAGACCATGACGCTCGCACCGGGTCGCACCGCACGCGCCGGCGCGCAGCGGATCGAGCCGCTCCGTGAGAGCGCTGCCTTCGAAGCCTCGTGGGCGTCGGGCGAATTGCAAGTGGACGAGGCGCCGCTCGGCTCCGTCGTCGAACGCCTGCGCCCGTATTTCCCGGGCGTGATTCGCGTTACGGACGATGCGGCATCGCTCCCGGTCACCGGCGTGCTCCCGCTCGATCAGCCGCTACGCGCGCTCGATGCGCTGGCCGATACCCTGCCGCTCAAGATCAGCCGCTACGCTGGATATCTCGTTCTCGTCGCGCGCGCCTGAGTGCCGCGCTCAGCGCTCAATCGAAAATAGCCGACCTCAAAAAATTTCGCTCCCACTACGTCACTTTCGCTCGCTCGTTGCACATACCGTTTGAAAGCGCAAATGCGAGGGCGCAAATGCGCTCAACCCATGCGATCGAAAGCGATGACGAATACGGTCAGCCCACGTTCGATGCAGTTCCCCCGTCCGAACCCTGGTCGAAGGCTCGGGCGGTCGGCGTCGCCCTATTCGTCGTCTTGGCGCATCCCGAGATCGATTTCAAGCTCGCTCGGCCGTGAGCGCGGATAAAACGTCTTACGCCAACTGCAACGAAGGGGTCATTGTGAATTACGTCATCCTTACCAAAGACGGCAGCCTAGCGCGACGGATTGGCGAATGTCTCGTGCTGTGCCATGCAGGCGGCGAAGTATTCGCCGACGAAATCGATATGCTGCGCACGCTGCGGCGCAAAGCCTACGACTTGATCGTGATCGACGCTCGCACCACCAGTGCGGCGTCGAGTGCGATCGTGACCTGGCGCGCGTGCCATTCGCGGCAAGACACGCCGCTGCTAGTCATCGGCTCGTTCGCCGATCCGGCCAATCTCTTTCAGTGGTACGAGGCGGGCGCCACGGATATCCTGTCGCTGCAGTTCAACGCGAACGAATTCTACGTTCGCGCGACGCGCGCGATGCTGCTCAACGCCCCCCCGGCGGATCGCGATCCGCCGCGCCTGTGCATCGGCGCTTATACGCTTCATAAGGCCTGCTGCATCGTAGAGCTTCACGGCAAAACGATCGAATTGACGCCGCGCGAATTCGCTACCGCGTGGCTCTTCTTCACGAACGCCGGCGTCAGTCTGACTCGAGCGATGGTGGCCAAATCGATCTGGGGCAGCGAAACCGATTGTGCCGATCGCACGATCGAGCAGCACATCTATAAGCTGCGCAAGAAGCTCATGCTCGGCGCCGAACACGGCGTCACGCTGCGCACCGTTTATTCGGTCGGTTACCGGCTCGAAGTCTCCTCCAGCGGGGAGCTCGGTCACGGACGCTTCGAAGGCGGCGCATCGCGCGCGCCGTCCGCGGAGCCGGCTAGACACGCCGGACTGGTCTAAGAACGAGCCAAGTCAGAAAATCCTGACGCGACAATCAGACCACCCTGACGCCAACAAACTTTAATTAATCGCTATTTTGGCCGTTGCACGGGGGAGCGACGCGCACATGCCGAGCGCGCTCCCATCCAAACAGTCACGGCGCTCGGTTTTGCATCGCTCGGATCGAAAGCGAGCGAGTCGACAGTGCTGTAGTCGAGATCAATGCAATGGCGAGAATTGGGCGCGGTTCGGGCGCACGTTGGACGTGGCTTGCGGTGGTCATGGGCTGTTCGATTGCGGCGCCGCATAGTTGGGCTGCGGATGCGCCGCCCATCGAATTTCACGTGGCGGCCGGCGAACTCGATAAGGTGCTGTTGCAAATCGCAAAGCTGGGGCATCTCGTACTTACGTTCGATGCGTCACTGACGCGCGGCCTGGCGGCTCCCCCTGTCGACGGCACCATGACGGCGAAAGAGGCGCTCGCCAATGCGCTTGCCGGCAGCCAGCTCGAGCTGATGGAAGTGGCAGGCGACACGCTCACGCTGCGCCGCGCCGCAACGGCAGGCGAAACAGCCGCTCCATCGGCACCCGACCGCGTCTTGCCGACGATAACCGTGATGGCGCGCCCCGAGCACGATCCGGACGAGCACAGCTTCGTCGTCGAACGTTCGTCGACGGCCACGCGCACCGACATGGCGCTTTCCGACGTACCGCAATCCGTTGGCGCGGTCAGCCAAGAAGTGATGGCGACGCGGCAAACCGCGACCGTCGCCGACGCGCTCGCCAATGTGAGCGGCGCCACGCCGCTGTTCGGCTTCAACAATGCGGACTACGACGTCAAGGTACGCGGCTTTCAAACCACGACGCTGATGGCCGACGGCATGCTCTACGAAGCGTCGGCCTATCCGCCGGTGGAGGGGATCGAGCGCGTCGAAGTGATCAAGGGTCCCGTCACCTTGATCGCGGGAGGCGTCCCGGCGGGCGGCATCGTCAATGTGGTCACCAAGAAGCCCGAGTTCGAGACGCGGCGCACGTTCACGACGCAGATCGACTCGAACGGCCAGCGCCGGGCGAGCGTCGACTTGAGCGGCACCTTCTACAACGAATCGCATCTGGGTTACCGTTTCGTGGCCGCCGGCGAGTTGGACAGCCACAACTACGGCGGCTATAACGGAGAACGCGAATTCTATTTGGCGCCGTCGCTGCGCTATCGCGATTCCGCAACCGGTATCACCGTCGGCTTGGAACATTACCGCAATCGTTTGCCAATCCTGCCGTATACGGTGGGAGGGCCCGCCGGCGAGCCGCTGCCCGACACGCCTCTGATTCCGGTCAGTGCGCCGAGCGATTACATCTCCAACGAATCGACCGAAGTGCATCTGCTGGCCGAGCATTCGTTCGGCGATGGTTGGAGCGTGCGAGCGCGTGCGCGCCTACTGCGCTATGAGACCGATACGTTTTGGGATTTGCCGGTGGTAGTGTTCAACACCACCGGCGACGTGGGACTCGACGCAATCCATGACCGGACGGTCGAGCACCAGGCTACGGTGGCGAGCGAGCTGGTGCGCAAGTTCAAGATCGGCGGTGTCTCGGGTACCGTGCTCGCGGGCCTGGACTTCTGGCGGTTCGGCTATGCCAACGATCAGGCGCCCGACAATTTTTCCATGCAGAACCTGCATACACCGCAGCCGTTACCGACAGTTCCGGGCGGCCCGCTCATGCCGTTCTCCTCTTACGACTCGAAGCAATGGAGCACCTATGTGCAAGCACAACTGGCGTTCGGTTCGCGGGTGCGCGTGCTGGCTTCGCTGCGCCACACCAACGTGCTGTTCTCCGATCGGCTCAATCAGTTCGATCAACACAACGGCGACTGGACGCCGAATCTGGGCGTCAGCTACCGGCTGACATCGTCCGCGACGCTCTACGCGAACTGGCTGCATGGGTTCGATCAATCGCTGGGTCAGCAGACGTCGAGCGGCGCAGCGCTCCCGCCAATTCGCAGCGAGCAGATCGAGACCGGCGTGAAGTTCAACCTGCTGGACGACAAGCTCTACGCCACAGCGGCCGTCTATCGCGTACACAACGACTTTTCGATCGGCGTTGACCCGACGAATCCGCTTTACGCCGTGCAGGCGCCGGGCCAGCACAGCCGAGGGTTTGAGTTCGAAGTCCAAGGGCAAGCGCTGCCGGGCTGGAATGTGATCGGCATGCTAACCGTCGCGAACTCGACTTCAGGCGGCGGCGATGCGCCCTCCCCGGCGGTGCCGGCGCGCAGCGCGAGCCTGTGGAGCACCTATGCGTTCAGCCATGACCCATCACGGGGCTGGAGCGTGGGCGGCGGCATTTTTTGCCATTCGCGCGAGCCGACCGATTTGCCCGGCTATTCGTTGCCTGGCGACGCACGCGTCGATGCAACCGTCTTTTATCGTGCGAAGCACTGGTCCGCGCAACTCGGCATGAAGAACGTCTTCGATCGGCGCCTCTATGGCGCCTCGATGCACGCGATTGCCATCCCCGTGCTGCCGGGCCGTACCGTCATATTGACGACGACGTTCGATCTGAGCTGAGCAGGCCACGTGCGCGGCGGCGCCTAAACTCGACCACGCCGGTTTCAGGTTTGCGAACGTGCCAGAGGTTGGGGTGCCGCTGGCATTCCAACGAGTCTTCGAACTCTCGCCTTACCGGGCGACTTATTGAACGGCCCTTCCACCATATCTAGCGCTAGTGCAGCGTCGCCATCGCGGGACGTTCGTCTCCGAACAGGACGTGCCCACTTTGGACGTCACCGCTCATGGCATCGAGTAGCTGCGCTGCCGCTTGCGCGCTGAAGCGAATTCGGCGCTCGGCAAAGCACCCGCTTTCGTCCTGCTGCGCCAAGTCGATGACGAGGATATCGATGTCCCCCGACGAGTGGTGGACCATGGAAACCGGCACGGACACGCTGAAAGCATCGTCCGGCGTGTCCCATGGATCGAACTGGTCGTTGTTCTCGTAAATCACCCGGATGTCCTCACGTTTGCAGTTTTGTTCACTCAGGGGACGATTGTCCGCAAACGGCCTCGCATCGCTGGTTCATGAAACGAAATGTCGAACACGCGGGCGAAGCGCTGAGGGCGCATAAGCGCCGCATGTCGATCGTGTCGGCGGGCGACGATAGCGTTATCGACTGACCATCGCGCCATATCGCATTCTCGTTGCACTCAGCACGCGGCCGCTTACAGACGCGGCCCGCCTAGTCCCATATTCGCTTACCGTAGACCCATTCAATACTTCCGTACGGAGCGAGTTGATCGAGGCTCTTAAATACCAATTCACCACCTCCGGGCTGGCCGATCACGAATTTGGCATGTGCCGCCGTGTAGAAAAATTCCTCGGCCCGGGCTTCTTGCCTATCGGTGCCCGATAGTCCGCCGATAACCTTTCCCATTTCGGCTATTGCCTGCTCCGACGTTTCCGACCCTTGCCACAAGCGAAGCAACGCGCCGTAATGGGTCCTATCGTGTTCGGCGTAATACGCCGCATCGTGTTCGAGACGAGCATTCGCCAATGACGAGTCATGCGCCCTCGACATGATGTAGCGATACACCAGACCTCTATAGGCGTAGAAGCTCGGCCCCTCTAGTGGAGACTCGGCATCGGCAAGCGTACCAACGCGGCGCGCCCAACTCGATTGACATGCGACATGCCGTTACGCGGTAGCGAGCCGTCGGTCGATAGCTTGACTTATTGTAGTCGTTCGATTACAGTTTCACCATGTTTCTCGTCAAACCGCTTCCCGACTTCACATCCTGGCTCAACGGACTGACCGACGCAGCCATACGCGGCGTCGTGGTGGCCCGCATCAAGCGATTGGAGCGAGGACTCATGGGTGACGTGCAGCCCGTCGGCGAAGGCATTTCAGAACTGCGCATTCACGTCGGGGCTGGTTGGCGTGTGTACTCACGCAGCGCGGCACGCAATTGATCGTGTTGCTTGTCGGCGGCTCCAAGCGCACTCAGAAGAACGATATCAAACGCGCTAAGGCGCTGGCCGCCTTGTTGGATTGATCGGAGGAAACGAACATGAGCAAACGAATCAACGTGGCCGATCTGCCCGAGTTCGACGCAGCACCGTATTTGGACAGCGAGGACGCCATCGCTGCCTATTTGACCGATATTCTCGAAGCAAACGATGCTGCCTTGCTGGCCTCTGCGTTAGGAGATATCGCGCGTGCGCGCGGCATGAGCGAGATTGCCAAGGCTGCGGGAATTACCCGCGAAGCACTATACAAAGCGCTGCGCCCCGGCAGCGCTCCGCGTTTCGACACGGTCAACCGCGTTTGCACAGCGCTCGGCGTGCGCCTGGTGGCTCAGCCCGTGCATTCCTAATTTTCAGGTCATCGCGTAACGGTCGCACGTCTTTCTGACCGTACACCCGCTTGAGCAGTCGATTCGGCCGCGCCTGCTCGATCCGCTCGGCCTCCTCCCGCCTCTCCAGTCGCGCCGGGTGCGTCGCCGTGTGGATCTCCTTCAAGGCCCGGATCGCCACTTGCGTGTAGACCTGCGTGCTCGTGAGCTGCGCATGGCCGACAAGATCGGCATGCATGTCTCGCAGTACAAGCGCTACGAGGCCGGCACCTCCCAGCCCACCATCGAAGTGTTTCGACGCATCGCGCTCGCGCTCAGCGTGAGCGCAGATACGTTGCTTTTTGAGGAGAATGAGCGAGGGTCCGACGAGCGACTTAAGCTTCAGTTCGAGGCCGTCTCCAAGCTCGATCCGAAGGAGCGCGAAGCGATCGAAACCGTTATTGCCAGCGTCTTGCACATGCATGACGCCAAGCGTTGGACGCAGGCCGTCGCCGCACCGATCGCGCCAGCGACCGAAGCCAAGCGGCGCAGCCGCTAAGAAGGAGAGATTCGTAGCAAACGAAGCGCGGGCCGCATCGGCTGCAACCGACACGGCCCGCTCACCACCATCCACTCTGAACAGGAGAGTCGATCATGGCTGACGCCGATCTTAAACCATCCACCCAACTCGCCGAACGCAGCGTCACCGTTCAGCAATCGCAGCGCTATCGGCAATGGAGCAGGCTCACCGCCGGCCCACGCAAGGTATCCGCCCGAGAATCCCCGCAGTAGCGAATGCTGCCGATTTCGCGGAGACTTCAGTACCGTCGGGGAGAGTGATTGTCGGCGGGGCCGACACGTGGCGACGTCGTCGCCGTTGGAGCGCTTGTGT
>NZ_JAUEQW010000029.1:0-18384 GCF_056498045.1 Trinickia sp. Z7 | reverse complement strand
GGGCGACAACGTGGCGATCACGGTCAAGCTGATTGCACCGATCGCCATGGAAGAAGGCCTGCGTTTCGCCATCCGCGAAGGCGGTCGTACCGTCGGCGCAGGTGTCGTGGCCAAGATCATCGAGTAAGCCAGTTCATTCTCGTTGATCGGTTGTTTCGGGGTTGGCTGTAGGGCCAGCCCCAAATGGTTTAGGGGTATAGCTCAACTGGCAGAGCGTCGGTCTCCAAAACCGAAGGTTGGGGGTTCGATTCCCTCTGCCCCTGCCAAAATTCTGCGTCGAACAGGCGCAAGTTAGGGTGTTATGGCGAATCCTTCCGTCGAAGCTGTGGATACTTCCAGCGACAAGTTGATGGTTATCGCGGGCGTATTGCTGGTCTTGGCCGGATTCGTGGGTTTCTTCTGGCTGAGCGGCCAGGAATGGTACGTGCGCGGCGCGGCGCTTCTGGTTGGTGTCGTCGCGGGTGTTGTGGTTGGTCTCCTGTCCTCCCCCGGTAAGAGCTTTATCGCTTTCGCCAAGGATTCCTACAAAGAAGTCCGCAAAGTCGTTTGGCCGACTCGCAAGGAAGCAACGCAAACCACACTCGTCGTTTTCGGCTTCGTGCTGGTGATGGCGGTGCTGCTGTGGATCAGCGATAAATCCATCGAATGGGTCATTTTCTCGGCGATTCTGGGTTGGAAATGATATGAGCGATACTCCGGCATCCCCGAGCGGTAAACGTTGGTATGTGGTCCATGCCTATTCGGGCATGGAGAAAAGTGTGCAGCGAGCGCTCCAAGAGCGTATCGAGCGCGCAGGCATGCAAGACAAGTTCGGTCAGATTCTCGTGCCGACCGAGGAAGTCGTGGAAGTGAAGGGCGGTCACAAGTCCGTGACCGAGCGACGATTCTTCCCCGGCTACGTCCTCGTCGAAATGGAAATGACGGATGAAACGTGGCACCTCGTCAAGAACACGGCGAAGGTGACCGGTTTCATCGGCGGCACGCGCAACAAGCCGAGCCCGATTTCCCCGCGGGAAGTCGAAAAGATCATGTCGCAGATGCAAGAAGGCGTCGAGAAGCCTCGGCCGAAGACGCTGTTCGAAGTGGGCGAAATGGTCCGCGTCAAAGATGGCCCGTTCACAGACTTCAACGGCAGCGTCGAGGAAGTGAACTACGAGAAGTCGCGCGTGCGCGTCTCCGTCACGATCTTCGGGCGCGCCACGCCTGTCGAGTTGGAATTCGGGCAGGTCGAAAAGCTGTAACTCATTCCAGCGGGTCGCCCGGCAGCGGGCGGTCCGCTTTCGCGCTTACGGTCCGCGTAATGACCGTTGAGGAGCGCCAGTAATCGCATGGTTGATCGCGGTGAACGCGCGCTACTACTCACCGAACGCTCACGCGTTCCAACGAGGTTTTCGACATGGCAAAGAAAATCATCGGCTTTATCAAACTGCAGATCCCTGCAGGTAAAGCCAACCCGTCGCCGCCGGTTGGTCCGGCACTCGGCCAGCGCGGCCTGAACATCATGGAGTTCTGCAAGGCGTTCAACGCGCAGACTCAAGCGATGGAACCGGGCCTGCCCGTTCCCGTCGTGATCACCGCGTTCGCCGACAAGAGCTTCACGTTTGTCCTGAAGACTCCCCCCGCTACCGTCCTCATCAAGAAGGCAGCGAAGATCGACAAGGGCTCGAGCAAGCCGCACACCGACAAGGTCGGCAAGATCACGCGCGCTCAAGCCGAAGATATCGCCAAGGCGAAGATGCCTGATCTTACGGCGGCCGACTTGGACGCCGCGGTTCGTACGATCGCCGGCAGCGCCCGCTCGATGGGCATCACCGTGGAGGGCGTGTAAATGGCTAAGGTTTCCAAGCGTCTGCAAGCATTCGCGAACAAAGTCGATCGTCAAAAGCTGTATCCGGTCGACGAAGCGCTGTCGCTCGTGAAGGGATGCGCCACGGCAAAGTTCGACGAGTCGATCGACGTCGCCGTTCAACTCGGCATCGATGCGAAGAAGTCCGATCAGGTCGTTCGCGGCTCGGTCGTGTTGCCCGCGGGCACGGGTAAGTCCGTGCGCGTCGCTGTGTTCGCGCAGGGCGAAAAGGCCGAGCAAGCCCGCGCCGCCGGCGCCGAAATCGTCGGCATGGAAGACCTCGCCGAGCAGATCAAGGGCGGGAATCTGAATTTCGACGTCGTAATCGCCTCCCCGGACACGATGCGTATCGTCGGTACATTGGGTCAGATCCTCGGCCCGCGCGGCTTGATGCCGAACCCGAAGGTCGGCACGGTCACCCCCGATGTCGCCACGGCCGTCAAGAACGCCAAGGCGGGTCAGGTGCAATTCCGCGTCGACAAGGCAGGCATCATCCACGCGACGATCGGCCGTGCCTCGTTCGAACCGGCAGCGCTGCGGACGAACCTGTCGGCTCTGGTCGAAGCGTTGCAGAAGGCGAAGCCCGCGACGAGCAAGGGTGTGTACCTGCGCAAGATCGCCTTGTCGAGCACGATGGGCGTGGGCGTGCGTGTCGACCAAGGGTCGCTCGCAGCGCAGTAAAGAATCAATCGCGCCGCGTTCCGGAGTCACGGGTCGCGGCGGTATGAAAGGGCTTTGGGCGGTCGCGGGTGGCGTCAAGCTTCACGCGGCCGGTTGTCAAAGACCGTTGGCGGAAGCGCAGCAGTCAGGCGTTTCCTTAATGCGAGCCAACGCAGATGGCGAACCCGAAAAAGTTTTGCAGTCATTGAGTTCATGGGCGTTGCGCAGGAATGCGTGGCGCCGATGGTCGAAATACTCCTAACCCTCGGACGCCGTTGTTGAACGCGGTGTATCGGGCTTAGCCGTTCGATACATCGAATCTGGAGGTTAACCGTGCCACTGAACAAAGAAGATAAGCAGGCCGTCGTGGCTGAGGTTTCCGCGCAAGTCGCGAAGGCCCAGACCATGGTGTTGGCCGAGTATCGTGGGATCACGGTTGGCGATCTGACGAAGCTGCGTGCGAAAGCACGCGAGCAACAGGTGTACCTGCGCGTGTTGAAAAACACGCTGGCGCGTCGCGCCGTCGAAGGTACGCCGTTCGCTCCGTTGGCCGAGCAGATGACCGGTCCTCTGATCTACGGCATCTCGGAAGATGCCATTGCCGCCGCCAAAGTCGTCAACGACTTCGGCAAGAGCAATGACAAGTTGATCATCAAGGCTGGCTCATACGAAGGCAAGGTGATGGACAAGGCCGGCGTGCAAGCGCTTGCCAACATCCCGAGCCGTGAGGAACTGCTCTCCAAGCTGTTGTTCGTCATGCAAGCGCCTGTTTCGGGCTTCGCGCGCGCGCTTGCCGCGCTCGCTGAGAAGAAACAGGGCGAAGCCGCCTAAGCAGGCGGTGCATGGCGCACTCCGGTCGAGCGTAACCGGTCGCTGGCTGTATCCGAATTCAATTTAGGAGTATTTCAAATGGCAATCGCAAAAGAAGACATCCTCGAAGCCGTTGGCGCGATGTCGGTTCTGGAACTGAACGAACTCGTCAAGGCGTTCGAAGAGAAGTTCGGCGTGTCGGCTGCTGCTGTCGCAGTGGCTGGCCCGGCGGGCGCCGGCGGCGGCGCAGCTGCTGTCGAAGAGCAAACGGAATTCACGGTGATCCTGACCGAAACCGGCGCAAACAAGGTTTCCGTCATTAAGGCCGTTCGCGAACTGACGGGTCTCGGCCTGAAGGAAGCGAAGGATCTGGTCGACGGCGCACCGAAGCCCGTGAAGGAAGCGGTGCCCAAGGCTGCCGCTGAAGAAGCGAAGAAGAAGCTGGAAGAAGCCGGCGCGAAGGCTGAAATCAAGTAAAGCCCCTCGCGTTGAGCGCAGGCTGGCGGTTTTCCACCGCCAGCCTTTTTGTGCTTTTGTGGGACTTTGTTTTGGCCCGGCGTTTCGGGGCTTGAAACAGGGCCCCAGAGGCCAAAGAAAATTGCCTTTCCTCGCACCCTCGGGTGTCGATCGACCGGCACTTCTCTTTGTCTTCTGAAGCGACTGCAGAAGGCAAGTTTGGTCGGGTAGCGGGCAACATTGGCATCCGCTGCCGTCAGCCAGCGGTTGGTAGCGGCCAACCACCAAGCTTCTAGGCTCGTTCAAGCCTCAGGACGGCCATCGGGTCTCAGTCGGTGAACACTCGGGTTGTCTCATCCTGGCGCCTTGCCTCGACACCATGCCCGCCGTGATTCGGAGATCGTATGCAATATTCCTTCACCGAGAAGAAGCGCATTCGTAAGAGTTTTGCGAAGCGCCCCATCGTTCACCAAGTACCTTTCCTGCTGGCCACCCAGCTTGAATCATTCAGCACGTTTCTGCAAGCTGACGTACTCGCGAATGCTCGCAAACCCGAGGGTTTGCAGGCCGCGTTCACGTCCGTTTTCCCCATCGTTTCGCACAACGGTTTCGCGCGCCTCGAGTTCGTGAGCTACGCGTTGTCGCCGCCGGCGTTCAACATCAAGGAATGCCAGCAGCGCGGTCTCACCTACTGCTCGGCCTTGCGCGCCAAGGTGCGCCTCGTGTTGCTCGACAAGGAGTCGCCGAGCAAACCGGTCGTCAAGGAAGTGAAGGAGCAGGAAGTCTACATGGGCGAGATTCCGCTCATGACGCCCACCGGCTCCTTCGTCATCAACGGCACCGAGCGTGTGATCGTCTCGCAGCTGCACCGTTCGCCGGGCGTGTTCTTCGAACACGACAAGGGCAAGACGCATAGCTCGGGCAAGCTGCTGTTCTCGGCGCGGATCATTCCTTACCGCGGCTCGTGGCTCGACTTCGAATTCGACCCGAAGGACGTTCTGTATTTCCGCGTCGATCGTCGCCGCAAGATGCCGGTCACGATCCTGCTCAAGGCAATCGGCCTGACGCCTGAGCAAATCCTCGCCAACTTCTTCGTCTTCGACAACTTCACGTTGATGGGCGAAGGCGCGCAGATGGAGTTCGTCCCCGAGCGCCTGCGCGGCGAAGTCGCGCGCTTCGATATTACCGATCGCGACGGCAACGTCATCGTCCAGAAGGACAAGCGGATCAATGCGAAGCATATCCGCGACCTCGAGAACGCCAAGACGAAGTTCATCTCGGTGCCCGAGGACTATTTGCTCGGCCGCGTCCTGGCGAAGAACGTCATCGATAGCGAAACGGGCGAAGTCATCGCGAACGCGAACGACGAAATCACCGAAGGCACGCTCGAGAAGCTGCGCGAAGCCAAGGTGAAGGACATCCAGACGCTCTACACGAACGATCTCGATCAAGGTCCGTACATTTCGTCGACGCTGCGCATCGACGAAACGACCGACAAGACGGCCGCGCGCATCGCGATCTACCGCATGATGCGTCCGGGCGAGCCGCCGACCGAAGAAGCGGTCGAGGCGTTGTTCAACCGGCTGTTCTACAGCGAGGACGCGTACGACCTGTCCAAGGTCGGCCGCATGAAGTTCAACCGCCGCGTGGGCCGTGACGAAATCACGGGGCCGATGACGCTGCAGGACGACGACATCCTCGCCACGATCAAAATCCTGGTCGAGCTGCGCAACGGCAAGGGCGAAGTGGACGACATCGACCACCTCGGCAACCGTCGTGTGCGCTGCGTGGGCGAGCTCGCGGAAAACCAATTCCGCGCCGGCCTCGTTCGCGTCGAGCGCGCGGTGAAGGAACGCCTCGGCCAAGCCGAAAGCGAAAACCTGATGCCGCACGATCTGATCAACTCGAAGCCGATCTCGTCGGCAATTCGCGAGTTCTTCGGTTCGTCGCAGTTGTCGCAGTTCATGGACCAAACCAACCCGCTGTCGGAAATCACGCACAAGCGCCGTGTTTCCGCACTGGGCCCGGGCGGTTTGACGCGCGAGCGCGCAGGCTTCGAAGTGCGCGACGTGCATCCGACCCACTACGGCCGCGTGTGCCCGATCGAAACGCCGGAAGGCCCGAACATCGGCCTCATCAACTCGCTCGCGCTCTACGCGCACCTGAACGAGTACGGCTTCCTCGAAACGCCGTACCGCAAGGTCGTCGACGGCAAGGTCACCGATCAAATCGACTATCTGTCGGCGATCGAAGAAGGCCGCTACGTGATCGCGCAGGCGAACGCTGCGGTGGCCGACGACGGCACGCTGACCGACGAACTCGTCTCCTCGCGTGAAGCGGGCGAAACGCTGATGGTCACGCCGGACCGCATCCAGTACATGGACGTGGCGCCGTCGCAGATCGTCTCGGTCGCAGCCTCGCTGATCCCGTTCCTCGAGCACGACGATGCGAACCGCGCGTTGATGGGCTCGAACATGCAGCGTCAGGCGGTGCCGTGTCTGCGCCCGGAAAAACCGGTGGTCGGAACGGGCATCGAACGCACGGTGGCGGTCGACTCCGGCACGACCGTGCAAGCGTTGCGCGGCGGCGTCGTCGATTATGTCGACGCGGGCCGTATCGTCATTCGCGTGAACGATGAGGAAGCCGTCGCCGGTGAAGTCGGCGTGGACATCTACAACCTGATCAAGTACACGCGTTCTAACCAGAACACGAACATCAACCAGCGTCCGATCGTGAAGGTCGGCGACATGGTCGCGCGCGGCGACGTCTTGGCCGACGGCGCTTCGACCGACCTGGGCGAGCTCGCGCTCGGCCAGAACATGCTCGTCGCGTTCATGCCGTGGAACGGCTACAACTTCGAAGATTCGATCCTGATCTCCGAGAAGGTCGTGGCCGACGATCGCTACACGTCGATCCACATCGAAGAGCTCAACGTCGTCGCTCGCGACACGAAGCTCGGGCCTGAGGAAATCACGCGCGACATCTCGAACCTGGCCGAAGTGCAACTGGGCCGTCTCGACGAGTCGGGCATCGTCTACATCGGCGCCGAGGTCGAAGCGGGCGACGTGCTCGTCGGCAAGGTCACCCCGAAGGGCGAAACGCAGTTGACGCCGGAAGAGAAGCTTTTGCGCGCGATCTTCGGCGAGAAGGCATCCGACGTGAAAGACACGTCGCTGCGCGTGCCCTCGGGCATGAGCGGCACGGTCATCGACGTGCAGGTGTTCACGCGCGAAGGCATTCAGCGCGACAAGCGGGCGCAACAGATCATCGACGATGAACTGAAGCGCTATCGCCTCGACTTGAACGACCAGCTGCGTATCGTCGAAGGCGACGCATTCCAGCGTTTGGCGCGCATGCTCGTCGGCAAAGTGGCGAACGGCGGCCCGAAGAAGCTCGCCAAGGGCACGAAGATCGACCAAGCGTACCTGGAAGATCTCGACCACTACCACTGGTTCGACATTCGTCTGGCCGACGAAGAGGCGGCCGCTCAACTCGAAGCGATCAAAGATTCGATCGAGCAGAAGCGCCACCAATTCGATCTGGCTTTCGAAGAAAAGCGCAAGAAGCTCACGCAAGGCGACGAGTTGCCCCCGGGCGTGCTGAAGATGGTCAAGGTGTACTTGGCCGTCAAGCGCCGCCTGCAGCCTGGCGACAAGATGGCCGGCCGTCACGGTAACAAGGGCGTGGTGTCGAAGATCGTTCCGATCGAAGACATGCCGTACATGGCCGACGGCCGTCCCGCCGATGTCGTGCTCAATCCGCTCGGCGTGCCGTCGCGGATGAACGTGGGCCAGGTGTTGGAAGTTCATCTGGGCTGGGCTGCGAAGGGCCTCGGCTGGCGTATCGGCGAAATGCTGCAGCGTCAGGCGAAGATCGAAGAGCTGCGTGCATTCCTGACCAAGCTTTACAACGAGTCGGGGCGCGCAGAGGAGCTC
Organism: Trinickia sp. Z7; assembly: GCF_056498045.1. Lineage (NCBI taxonomy): Bacteria > Pseudomonadati > Pseudomonadota > Betaproteobacteria > Burkholderiales > Burkholderiaceae > Trinickia > Trinickia sp. Z7. The sequence continues at coordinate 10,677 of NZ_JAUEQW010000029.1, read as the reverse complement.
GACAGCTTCTCGGACGACGACATCATCGAACTGGCGAAGAATCTGCGCGAAGGCGTGCCGTTCGCGACGCCGGTGTTCGACGGTGCGACGGAAGAGGAAATGTCGAAGATGCTCGATCTGGCCTTCCCGGACGACATCGCCGAGCAGCTCGGCATGACGAAATCGAAGAATCAAGTCCGTCTGTACGACGGCCGCACGGGCGAGGCGTTCGAACGCACCGTCACGGTCGGCTACATGCACTACCTGAAGCTGCATCACTTGGTGGACGACAAGATGCACGCTCGTTCGACCGGTCCGTACTCGCTCGTCACGCAGCAGCCGCTGGGTGGTAAGGCGCAGTTCGGTGGTCAGCGCTTCGGTGAAATGGAAGTGTGGGCGCTCGAAGCGTATGGCGCTTCGTATGTGCTGCAGGAAATGTTGACGGTGAAGTCCGATGACGTGACGGGCCGGACGAAGGTGTACGAGAACCTCGTCAAGGGCGACCACGTGATCGACGCCGGCATGCCGGAATCCTTCAACGTGTTGGTGAAGGAAATCCGCTCGCTCGGCATCGACATCGATCTCGACCGCAACTAATCGGACTACGGAGAGAAGGCAATGAAAGCTCTGCTCGATCTATTCAAGCAAGTCCAACAAGAAGAAGTTTTCGACGCGATCAAGATCGGTCTGGCCTCGCCGGACAAGATTCGCTCGTGGTCGTTCGGTGAAGTCAAGAAGCCCGAAACGATCAACTATCGTACGTTCAAGCCCGAGCGCGACGGTTTGTTCTGCGCGAAGATCTTCGGGCCGATCAAAGATTACGAATGCTTGTGCGGCAAGTACAAGCGCCTGAAGCATCGTGGCGTGATCTGCGAGAAGTGCGGCGTCGAAGTGACGCTCGCGAAGGTGCGCCGCGAGCGCATGGGCCACATCGAACTGGCCTCGCCCGTCGCGCACATTTGGTTCTTGAAGTCGCTGCCGTCGCGTCTGGGCATGGTGCTCGACATGACGTTGCGCGACATCGAGCGCGTGCTGTACTTCGAAGCGTACGTGGTGATCGATCCGGGCATGACGCCGCTCAAGGCGCGTCAGATCATGACCGAAGAGGATTACTACAACAAGGTCGAAGAGTACGGTGACGAATTCCGCGCCGAGATGGGCGCGGAAGGCGTGCGCGAGTTGCTGCGCGCGATCAACATCGACGAGCAGGTCGAGACGCTGCGCACCGAGCTCAAGAACACGGGCTCGGAAGCGAAGATCAAGAAGTTCGCCAAGCGCCTGAAAGTGCTCGAGGCCTTCCAGCGTTCGGGCATCAAGCCCGAATGGATGGTGCTCGAAGTGCTGCCGGTGCTGCCGCCCGAGCTGCGTCCGCTCGTGCCGCTCGACGGCGGTCGTTTCGCCACGTCGGATCTGAACGACCTCTATCGTCGCGTCATCAACCGGAACAACCGGTTGAAGCGTCTGCTCGAGCTCAAGGCGCCTGAAATCATCGTCCGCAACGAAAAGCGGATGCTGCAGGAAGCCGTCGATTCGCTGCTCGACAACGGTCGCCGCGGCAAGGCGATGACGGGCGCGAACAAGCGTCCGCTCAAGTCGCTCGCCGACATGATCAAGGGCAAGGGCGGCCGCTTCCGTCAGAACTTGCTTGGTAAGCGCGTCGACTACTCGGGCCGTTCGGTCATCGTGGTGGGTCCGACGCTGAAGCTGCACCAGTGCGGTCTGCCCAAGCTGATGGCGCTCGAGTTGTTCAAGCCTTTCATCTTCAACAAGCTCGAAGTGATGGGCGTGGCAACGACCATCAAGGCCGCGAAGAAGGAAGTCGAGAACCAAACGGCGGTGGTGTGGGACATCCTCGAAGAGGTGATCCGCGAGCATCCCGTGATGCTCAACCGCGCGCCTACGCTGCACCGTCTGGGCATTCAAGCGTTCGAGCCCGTGCTGATCGAAGGCAAGGCCATCCAACTGCACCCGCTCGTTTGCGCGGCGTTCAACGCCGACTTCGACGGCGACCAAATGGCCGTGCACGTGCCGCTGTCGCTCGAAGCGCAGATGGAAGCGCGCACGCTCATGCTGGCGTCGAACAACATCCTGTTCCCGGCCAACGGCGATCCGTCGATCGTGCCGTCGCAGGATATCGTGCTCGGCCTGTACTACGCGACGCGCGAAGCCGTCAACGGCAAGGGCGAAGGCATGACCTTCACGGGCGTGTCCGAAGCGCTGCGTGCGTACGAGAACAAGGAAGTCGAGCTCGCCTCGCGCGTGAATGTGCGCATCACCGAAATGGTGGTGAACGAGGACACCTCGGAAGGGGCTCCGAAGTTCGTGCCGAAGATCTCGCTCTATGCGACGACGGTCGGCCGCTCGATCTTGTCGGAAATTCTGCCGCCGGGCCTGCCGTTCTCGGTGCTGAACAAGCCGCTCAAGAAGAAGGAAATTTCGCGCCTGATCAACACGGCGTTCCGCAAGTGCGGTCTGCGCGCGACGGTGGTCTTCGCCGATCAACTGATGCAGTCGGGCTTCCGCCTGGCGACGCGCGCCGGTATCTCCATCTGCGTCGACGACATGCTCGTGCCGCCGCAGAAGGAAGTGATCGTCGGCGACGCCGCAAAGAAGGTGAAGGAGTACGACCGTCAGTACATGTCCGGTCTCGTCACCGCGCAAGAGCGTTACAACAACGTGGTCGACATCTGGTCGGCAACGTCGGAAGCGGTCGGCAAGGCGATGATGGAGCAGCTTTCGACCGAGCCCGTGATCGATCGCGACGGCAAGGAAGTGCGTCAAGAGTCGTTCAACTCCATCTACATGATGGCCGACTCGGGCGCTCGCGGCTCGGCGGTGCAGATTCGTCAGCTCGCCGGTATGCGCGGGCTGATGGCGAAGCCGGACGGCTCGATCATCGAGACGCCGATCACGGCGAACTTCCGCGAAGGCCTGAACGTGCTGCAGTACTTCATCTCGACGCACGGCGCGCGTAAGGGTCTGGCCGATACGGCGTTGAAGACGGCGAACTCGGGTTACCTCACGCGTCGTCTGGTCGACGTGACGCAAGATCTCGTGGTGACCGAAGAGGATTGCGGCACGAGCAACGGTGTGGCGATGAAGGCGCTCGTCGAAGGCGGTGAAGTCGTCGAGGCGCTGCGCGACCGGATTCTCGGGCGTGTGGCGACGGCCGACGTCGTCAACCCCGAATCGCAAGAGACGCTTTACGAAGCCGGCACGCTGCTCGATGAAACGGCCGTCGAAGAGATCGAGCGCCTCGGCATCGACGAGGTGCGCGTGCGCACGCCGCTCACTTGCGAAACGCGCTACGGTCTGTGCGCTTCGTGCTACGGCCGCGACCTCGGCCGCGGCTCGCTCGTGAACGTGGGCGAAGCGGTGGGCGTGATCGCGGCGCAGTCGATCGGCGAACCTGGCACGCAGCTGACGATGCGTACGTTCCACATCGGTGGTGCGGCGTCGCGTGCGGCGGTGGCTTCGTCCGTCGAAGCGAAGAGCAACGGTACGGTGCGCTTCACGGCGACGATGCGTTACGTCACGAATGCGAAGGGCGAGCAGATCGTCATCTCGCGTTCGGGCGAAGCGATGATCACCGACGACCACGGCCGCGAGCGCGAGCGTCACAAGGTGCCGTACGGCGCAACGCTGCTGCAACTCGACGGCGTGCAGGTGAAGGCCGGTACGCAGTTGGCCACGTGGGATCCGCTGACGCGTCCGATCATCACCGAGTACGGCGGTACGGTGAAGTTCGAGAACGTCGAAGAAGGTGTGACGGTCGCCAAGCAGATCGACGACGTGACGGGTCTTTCGACGCTCGTCGTGATCGACGTGAAGCGCCGCGGTTCGCAGGCGAGCAAGAGCGTTCGTCCGCAGGTGAAGTTGCTCGATGCGAGCGGCGAGGAAGTGAAGATCCCCGGTACCGAGCACTCGGTGCAGATCGGCTTCCAAGTCGGCGCGCTGATTACGGTGAAGGACGGCCAGCAGGTGCAGGTCGGTGAGGTGCTCGCGCGGATTCCGACGGAATCGCAAAAGACGCGTGACATTACCGGTGGTCTGCCGCGGGTGGCCGAGCTGTTCGAAGCGCGTTCGCCGAAGGATGCCGGCATTCTGGCGGAAGTCACGGGTACGGTTTCGTTCGGTAAGGACACGAAGGGCAAGCAGCGTCTCGTCATCACGGACCTCGAGGGCAACCAGCACGAGTTCCTGATCGCGAAGGAAAAGCAGGTGCTCGTCCACGACGGTCAAGTCGTCAACAAGGGCGAAATGATCGTGGATGGTCCGGCCGATCCGCACGACATCCTGCGTTTGCAGGGTATCGAAGCGCTGTCGCGCTACATCGTCGACGAAGTGCAGGACGTGTATCGACTGCAAGGCGTGAAGATCAACGACAAGCACATCGAAGTCATCGTGCGTCAGATGCTGCGCCGCGTGCAGATCACCGACAACGGCGATACGCGTTTCATCCCGGGCGAACAAGTCGAGCGGTCGGACATGCTCGACGAGAACGATCGGATGACCGCGGAAGACAAGCGTCCGGCTATCTACGAGAACGTCTTGCTCGGTATCACGAAGGCGTCGCTGTCCACCGATTCGTTCATCTCGGCGGCATCGTTCCAAGAAACGACGCGTGTGCTGACCGAGGCGGCGATCATGGGCAAGCGCGACGATCTGCGTGGCCTGAAGGAAAACGTCATCGTCGGTCGCCTGATTCCAGCCGGTACGGGCCTGTCGTTCCACAAGGCGCGCAAGGCGAAGGAATCGTCGGATCGCGAGCGATTCGATCAGATCGCTGCCGAAGAGTCGTTCGAGTTCGGTACGCCGGAAGCCCCGGCTGCCGAAACGCCGACCGACGAATCGCATCAGCAGCACTCGGCCGAGTAAGTCCGAGCGGCCTCGTGCCGCTCCCCGAGAGGTTCCGCTCGAGCGCGAACCGCACAAGAACCGCTCAGTTTCTACTGGGCGGTTTTTTTTCGCCGCGCGCCTCGCAGCGCGAAATGGGGCGTTAGTTATGCTTCGCGGCCCGGGCCGCGCTTGCCGGGTGCGGGGCCGGGGCAACGCGCAACGAGCGTTTTCATCGGCCGGACGGCCAACGTTTTCACGCCACGCGTCGCAGCAGGGAGCGCGTTGGTAGAATTGCGCTCATTCGCCGCTTGCCGTTCCAATCGCCTACATGTCGCGTGCTCTAGAAATTCTCAATGAAGTCTTCGGTTACCCCGCCTTCCGAGGGCAGCAGCGCGACATCGTCGAACATGTTGCCGAGGGGGGCGATTGCCTCGTGCTGATGCCCACCGGCGGCGGCAAATCGCTTTGCTATCAAATCCCGTCGCTCGTGCGGCGCGAAGCGGGGCTTGGCGCGGGCGTCGTCGTTTCGCCGCTGATCGCGCTGATGCAAGATCAGGTCGCTGCATTGAAAGAAGTCGGAGTGCGGGCAGCCTATTTGAACTCCACGCTGACGGGCGCGGAGGCGGCGGCCACCGAACGCGCGTTGCGCGACGGCGATCTCGATTTGCTCTACGTCGCGCCCGAGCGATTGATGACGCCGCGATTTCTCGAATTGCTCGAGCGTGCTCGCATCGGTTTGTTCGCGATCGATGAAGCCCATTGCGTGTCCCAATGGGGGCACGATTTCCGCCCTGAGTACATGCAGCTATCGGTGCTGCACGAGCGGTTTCCATCGGTGCCCCGCATTGCGCTCACGGCCACCGCGGATGCGATTACGCGCGACGAGATCGTGCATCGCTTGGCCCTCGACGAGGCGCGTGTGTTCGTGTCGAGCTTCGACCGGCCCAACATTCGTTATCGCATCGTCGAGAAAGACAACGCGCGTTCGCAGTTGCTCGACTTCATTCGTGCCGAGCATACGAACCAGGACGGCACGACGGACGCGGGCGTGGTCTATTGCCTCTCGCGTCGCAAAGTCGAGGAAACGGCGGAGTGGCTCAAGACGCAGGGCGTGCGTGCGCTGCCTTACCACGCGGGTATGGATTTCGAAACGCGGCAGCGTCATCAAGAGATGTTCCAGCGCGAAGAAGGCGTGGTCATGTGCGCGACGATCGCGTTCGGCATGGGCATCGATAAGCCCGACGTGCGTTTCGTTGCGCATTTGGATCTGCCCAAGAGCGTGGAAGGCTACTACCAGGAGACCGGGCGTGCCGGGCGCGACGGCTTACCGGCGAACGCTTGGATGGCGTATGGGCTGGGTGACGTCGTCCAACAGCGCAAAATGATCGACGAGTCCGACGCAGACGAAACGCATAAGCGGGTGCAGACAGGCAAGCTCGACGCGTTGCTCGGCTTGTGCGAGACCGCCGCATGCCGGCGCGTGCGGTTGCTCTCGTACTTCGGCGAGGCCAGCGAGCCTTGCGGTAATTGCGACACTTGCCTCGAACCGCCGGCGACCTGGGACGCCACGCGCGAGGCACAGATGGCGCTCTCCTGCGTATTTCGCGCGCGTCGCGCGAGCGGGTTCCCCTTTGGGGCGGGGCATCTGATCGATATCCTGCGCGGCAATCGCACCGAGAAAGTGCGCGAACGCGGGCATGACACGCTGAGTACCTTCGGCATCGGCGCGGAACTGTCCGAGGCCGAATGGCGGGGCATATTCCGTCAGCTGGTGGCCTACCGCTATCTCACCGTGGATCACGATGGTTTCGGCGCGTTCGTGCTGACCGAGGCGAGCAAACCAGTGCTCAAGGGAGAGGAATCGGTCACCCTGAGGCGTTACGTGAAGCCGACACGCACGCGCCAAGCCTCGTCGCGTACGGGCGAGCGGGCCGATCCGACGGCAGGGCTGGGGCCACGCGAGCGCGCGCGCTGGGACCGGCTGCGTGCTTGGCGCACCGATACGGCAAAGCGCGATGGCGTGCCGGCCTATGTCATCTTTCACGATGCGACACTGGCCGAGATCGCGCGCTCGGCCCCCGATTCGATCGACGATTTGCGACACATTCCAGGAATCGGAGCACGCAAGCTGGAGCGCTTCGGGGATGAGTTGATCGAGGTTGTCGCGGCGGATTGACGGATCGGGCGGTTCTCTCCGCGCCCTCGCCGGGCGTGGGACGCGCATGACGCCATCGCCGCAAGCCACCCAACCTATTGACGCGCTTGACCTTTCCGCCTTATCATGCTGGGTTCCTGTTCTTGGCTATTGGCCGAGGGGTCCGTCCATGCGTGGGCGAACTTCGCCAAAGCCTTCGCGGGAAGTTTTGACACGTATCGCGGGCTGCTTTGCCCAGCTGGCGATGCGGTGTTTTCGATCAATTTCAGGAATACACAATGCCAACCATCAATCAATTGGTTCGCAAAGGCCGTGCGTCGGAAACGACCAAAAGCAAGAGCCCGGCCTTGCAGGACTGCCCCCAGCGTCGCGGCGTGTGCACCCGTGTGTACACCACGACGCCGAAGAAGCCGAACTCGGCGCTGCGTAAGGTTGCCAAGGTTCGTCTGACGAATGGCTTCGAAGTCATTTCGTACATCGGTGGTGAAGGTCACAACCTGCAGGAACACTCGGTCGTGCTGATTCGCGGCGGCCGTGTGAAGGACTTGCCGGGTGTGCGCTACCACATGGTCCGCGGCTCGCTCGATACGCAAGGCGTCAAGGATCGTAAGCAAGCTCGCTCGAAGTACGGTGCGAAGCGCGCTAAGGCAGGCAAGTAAGTCACCTGTCTCGGTAGTTTGGGCGGTGGCGCCGGAATTGCCGGTGCTGTCGAGTAAGTGGCCACCCGGCCAAGCTGGTTAGTCGTGAAGGATGGATCGGGTTAGTTGGTGGCCGCGGGGCTCAAATGAGCTCCAACTGAAAAAGTCAAAGGAAGAAACATGCCGCGTCGTCGCGAAGTCCCCAAGCGGGAAGTGTTGCCGGATCCGAAATTCGGCAACGTAGATGTAGCTAAATTCATGAACGTGCTGATGCTCTCGGGCAAGAAGTCGGTGGCCGAGCGTATCGTTTATGGCGCTTTCGAACAGATCCAGACCAAGGGTGGCAAGGACCCGCTGGAAGTGTTCACGGTGGCGCTCAACAACGTCAAGCCGGTGGTCGAAGTGAAGAGCCGCCGCGTTGGTGGGGCGAACTACCAGGTTCCGGTCGAAGTGCGTCCGTCGCGTCGTATGGCATTGGCGATGCGTTGGTTGCGTGAGGCCGCGAAGAAGCGCAGCGAGAAGTCGATGGCTCTGCGTCTGGCCGGTGAACTGCAAGAAGCCGCGGAAGGCCGCGGCGGCGCGATGAAGAAGCGCGACGAAGTCCACCGGATGGCGGAAGCCAACAAGGCGTTCTCGCATTTCCGTTTCTAAGCCACGGCTTGAGCAACAGCGGAAAATTTCCGGGCGGGTGCGCTGTTTAAGCGCCTCGCCCGTTTGTGTTAGGGCGCGAAGGCAATCGATAACCTTCGCGCTATCCCAATAGAGGATCAAAGTGGCTCGTAAGACACCTATCGAGCGCTACCGCAACATCGGTATTAGCGCTCACATCGACGCCGGCAAAACGACGACGACCGAGCGCATCCTGTTCTATACCGGCGTGAATCACAAGATCGGTGAAGTGCACGACGGCGCGGCGACGATGGACTGGATGGAGCAAGAGCAAGAGCGCGGCATCACCATCACGTCCGCTGCAACCACGGCCTTCTGGAAGGGCATGGGCGGCAACTATCCGGAGCACCGGATCAACATCATCGACACCCCGGGTCACGTCGACTTCACGATCGAAGTGGAGCGCTCGATGCGCGTCCTCGACGGCGCGTGCATGGTCTACTGCGCCGTGGGCGGCGTGCAGCCGCAATCGGAAACGGTGTGGCGCCAGGCCAATAAGTACAAGGTGCCGCGTCTTGCGTTCGTCAACAAGATGGACCGTACCGGTGCGAACTTCTTCAAGGTCTACGACCAGTTGAAGACGCGTCTGAAGGCCAATCCGGTGCCCGTCGTGGTGCCGATCGGGTCGGAAGAGAACTTCAAGGGCGTCGTCGACCTCCTGAAGATGCGCGCGATCATTTGGGACGAGGCGTCGCAAGGCACCAAGTTCGACTACGTCGACATCCCCGCTGAGCTCGTCGATACCTGCAACGAGTGGCGCGAGAAGATGATCGAATCGGCCGCCGAAGCCAGCGAAGAGTTGATGGAGAAGTACCTCGGCGGCGAAGAGCTGACCGAAGCCGAGATCGTCAAGGCGTTGCGTGACCGTACGATCGCGTGCGAAATCCAGCCGATGCTGTGCGGCACTGCGTTCAAGAACAAGGGCGTGCAGCGCATGCTCGACGCCGTGATCGATTTCTTGCCGTCGCCGGTCGATATTCCGCCGGTCAAGGGTGAGCTCGAAAACGGCGATTCGGCCGAGCGCAAGGCTGCCGACGACGAAAAGTTCTCGGCGCTCGCGTTCAAGATCATGACGGACCCGTTCGTCGGTCAGTTGATCTTCTTCCGTGTGTACTCGGGCGTGGTCAATTCGGGCGACACGGTCCTGAATTCGACCAAGGACAAGAAGGAGCGTCTGGGCCGGATTCTGCAGATGCACGCGAATCAGCGCGAAGAAATCAAGGAAGTGCGCGCCGGCGATATCGCGGCCGCGGTGGGTTTGAAGGAAGCGACCACGGGCGACACGCTGTGCGATCCGGCCAACCCGATCGTGCTCGAGCGCATGGTGTTCCCGGAGCCCGTGATTTCGCAAGCCGTCGAGCCGAAGACGAAGGCCGACCAGGAAAAGATGGGCCTCGCGCTCAATCGCCTGGCTCAGGAAGATCCGTCGTTCCGCGTTCAAACGGACGAGGAATCGGGTCAGACCATCATCTCGGGCATGGGCGAGCTGCACCTCGAAATTCTGGTCGACCGCATGAAGCGCGAGTTCGGCGTGGAAGCGACTGTCGGCAAGCCGCAAGTGGCGTATCGTGAAACGATCCGCTCGACGGCCGCCGATGTCGAAGGCAAGTTCGTCAAGCAATCGGGCGGTCGCGGCCAGTACGGTCACGCGGTGATCACCCTCGAGCCGAACGAACAAGGCAAGGGTTACGAGTTCCTCGACGAGATCAAGGGTGGTGTCATTCCGCGCGAATACATCCCCGCGGTCGACAAGGGTATTCAGGAAACCTTGAAGAGCGGCGTGTTGGCGGGCTTCCCCGTCGTCGACGTGAAGGTGCATTTGACGTTCGGTTCGTACCACGATGTGGACTCGAACGAAAACGCCTTCCGTATGGCCGGTTCGATGGCGTTCAAGGACGCGATGCGCAAGGCGAGCCCCGTCATCCTCGAGCCGATGATGGCGGTGGAAGTCGAAACGCCGGAAGACTACATGGGCAACGTGATGGGCGACCTGTCGGGCCGTCGCGGTATCGTCCAGGGCATGGAAGACATGGTCGGCGGTGGAAAGATCGTTCGCGCCGAAGTGCCGCTGTCGGAAATGTTCGGCTACTCGACGTCGCTGCGTTCGCTCACGCAAGGTCGTGCGACGTACACGATGGAGTTCAAGCATTACTCCGAAGCGCCGCGCAACGTCGCTGAGGCGATCATCAGCGCGAAAGGGAAGTAAGCCTCCCGGCTTTTTCATCGACTACTTTTGAAAGAAGAGAATCATGGCAAAAGGTAAATTCGAACGGACCAAGCCGCACGTGAACGTCGGCACGATCGGTCACGTGGATCATGGCAAGACGACGCTGACGGCGGCGATCACGACGGTGCTGACGGCGAAGTTCGGCGGCGAGGCGAAGGCGTACGACCAGA
>NZ_JAUEQW010000028.1:0-19018 GCF_056498045.1 Trinickia sp. Z7 | reverse complement strand
CGCTACACCCGCCGCGTCCCCAGGCAACTTCTGCGTTTCCTGCATGAATATCCTCCCGTCGTCGCAATGGGAGAATCGTCAGCGATCAGCGACGTTCATTCAATAACGGGGATTCTCGGGCGGATACGCCGCAACATATAGAAGCTCTGGATATCTGCGCGGACAGCGGGATGCGTCAGCCGCGATCAAGGCTGACAGAGAGCGTTGCCATGGGCGGATAGTACATTGCAATTCCCCAATCTTGGGCCTTTTCCATGACCCATGGGAAGCGTACCTTCCTCGGTGTAGCGCCTCCAGTCACTTCCGGCGCCAGACCAGCCGCCCGCTTCGGGCTGTGCGGAAATCAAGTTTGCGGCAGTAATCGCACGTTCCTTACAGATCGAGTATCTCGATGAAGCAAGATAAAGCAACGACGGCGGACGAAATGCTCGACATCGTCATTCCCGACAGTCAGCTTGTCAGGGAGGCAGCTCAGCTCATTCGCGACACCGAAAGCGAGTTGCTGTTTAACCACTCGACACGGGTGTACCTATGGGGTGCGCTACTAGGAAAACGAAAGAGCGTCGCCTTCGACCCAGAACTGCTCTACGTGGCGGCCATGTTCCACGACATCGGTTTGACGCTGGCCTATCGCGAAAGCGAACTGCGTTTTGAAGTCGACGGCGCTAACGCTGCCCGCGACTTCCTACGCAGCCATCATGTCGACGAGGTGGACGTAGCCAAGGTGTGGACCGCTGTAGCCCTCCATACGACGCCGGGCATACCCGAGCACATGCACGGCGAGATCGCGCTGGTGCAAGCCGGAGCCGGGATGGACGTGGCGGGACGGGGCTTTGATGACTTCACCGAGGAACAGCGCGCGGCGGTGGTCGCACGCTTTCCGCGCGGTGCCGATTTCGCCGGCAAGATGATTGATGCCTTCTACGACGGCATGAAGCATCGCCCCAGCACCACGGTTGGCACGTTCAACGACGATTTCTTGGCGTACAAGGACCCTAGCTTCAAGCGCGTGAACTTGTGCAGTGTCATTCTCAATTCCCGTTGGGGCTAACGTCTTTTCGGACCATACGGGCCAACTCTCTTATGCCTTTCAGGATTTTCCGATGTTCAAACGTACATTCTTGGTAACGGGCGCCAGCAAGGGTATCGGGCGTGCGTTGTCGAACCGGCTCGCCGCCGACGGACACAAGGTCGTCGGCCTCGCACGCGGCGCCGACGATCCAAGTTTCCCCGGCACACTGGTGTCCGTCGATCTGACGGATCGAAATGCGACCGCGCGTGCGCTCGAGCGGCTGGCCGAGCACTATGCCTTCGATGGCGTCGTCAATAACGCGGGCTTCGTCCGGCTGGCCGGTGTCGAAGCGATCGATCTCGACGATCTCGAAGCGTCCTTCCGTCATAACCTCACTTCTGCCGTGCAGACCGTACAAGCCTTGCTGCCCGGCATGCGGAATCGAGGCTGGGGGCGAATCGTGAACCTTTCCAGCCTTGTCGTCCTTGGCGTGGCCAACCGCACGGCTTACGCTGCGGCGAAAGCCGCGATGATGAGCTTTACGCGCACGTGGGCGCTTGAGCTTGCGCAGACGGGCATCACTGTCAATTCCGTCGCGCCCGGGCCCACTGAAACCGAATTATTTCGGCAGAACACGCCCGTTGGCAGCGAAGCGGAGCAGCGTTTCCTGTCGCTCGTGCCGATGAAGCGATTTGGCAAGCCTGAGGAATTAGCCGCGGCTCTAGCATTTCTTCTGTCCGAGGATGCGGGCTTCATTACTGGACAAACACTATTCGTTGACGGTGGCGCGTCGGTGGGAAAGGCGGCGTTCTGATCGCCCAACTATCATCGTGCTCGAAGTATGCAAGGGCGCAATACCGCGCTTCGCTAATACGCCTGCGCGGCTTCCCATGACAGGCACGGTGCTTCGCGAAAAAATCCGGGTGGCCTGCCAACACGACACCTACCGTCACTATTTGCCGAATCCCGCCATTGCGGTTCTCGCGCATGCGATATCCGACGAGCGCTATCAGAAGCTGGTCAGCCGCCACGGTCAATAATTGATGATGATTCGGGTGCGGACAATGTTCAGCGTTGCGATCCGCCGTGGCCTGCCAGTCGTCAGGCGTATCAGAAAATTGCGACCGCTTTGCGCACCGCGGGTGCGCAAAGCGAGGCGCGACTCATAGAGGCGGGACTCTCGAAGGTGGGAGAAAGTGCTCCGAATACGCCCCTCCCGTCACCGACGGAAACGGAGCATCACGTAGGAATCGTATCGGTAGAAAAAGCGGCGCTCTATACCGCGCCAAATGACGGGCGCGCGAGCCGTGCGTATTTGGTCCGGAACGATACTGTGACAGTATTGAAGCAGGTGCCAACCGGCTGGGCCTACGTGGACTATGTCAACGCTTCTGGCAAGCATCTTCTCCGATGGATTAAGGCGGAACAACTAACGATCAAGCCATGACGCGACTTTCGACCCGGTCGCATTAGTCCCGTCGCGTTCGGTCGGCGCAATCGGTAACTGCCGCGCGTCAATCAAGATGAGAACCTTTCATCCAGATCGTCGCGCCATAGTCAACGCGTTCATGACCGCAAGCTGCAAAATCGCGAGCATCGCAGGTTGTGCCGATACCGTCAGCATATACCGACGGCCTAATATCGCACCGTGCTGCCGAACGAGACCGTCGTCGCCGGGGGTCACCCTGCCTGCATCGTCGACTAAAAATCCGGTCGTCATTCAAAAAGCAACCTATTCTGTATAGCGGACGGGCTTGGCCGATTGCCGACGCATCGCATCGTTCGAGTCCGATGTCAGCCTGAATCCGCACACAGCCAACCTTCGACGAGGGGACAAGTCACAACGCGGGCGTGTACGTGCAAGAACCGAAGGTGGCGGAGTCGGTTCGGGCCTTCTTGATTCGGAGCAGACAATGAAAATTCTGATGGTAATGACCTCTCACGATACGTTAGGAAATACCGGGAAGAAAACCGGGTTCTGGCTCGAAGAGTTTGCCGCTCCCTACTACACGTTCCTCGATGGGGGCGTGAATGTCACGGTTGCGTCCCCGAAGGGCGGCCAGCCACCTCTCGACCCCAAGAGCGACACGCCTGAAGGCGAGACGGATATGACAAAGCGATTCAAGGCGGACCCGGCTGCCAAGTCCGTCCTGGCCAACACGGTCAAGCTTGCTGACGTGCGGGCCCAGGGCTATGACGCAGTCTTCTATCCAGGTGGCCATGGCCCGATGTGGGATTTGGCAGAGGACAAAAATTCGATCGCGTTGATCGAGGCCTTCTGGAAGGCCGGCAAGCCCGTGGCCGCTGTGTGCCACGGCCCGGCCGTTTTGCACCACGTGACGATCGATGGCCAACCACTTGTGAAAGGAAAACGCGTCACCGGTTTCACAAATACCGAGGAAGAAGCCGTGAAACTGACGAATGTCGTACCGTTTCTTGTCGAAGATGAATTGAAGCGACTCGGAGGTATTTACGAGAAGGCGGACGATTGGCAAAGCTTTTCGATTACCGATGGCCGGTTGGTCACGGGCCAGAATCCGGCTTCCTCGACGTCTACCGCGAAGAATTTGATGGCGCTTTTGCACTGAGTGTTTTACCCGCCTGGAGTATTCGTATTTCGCGTATTTCGCGCTTGGTGAATGCTTCCGGGCGGTAAAGGTGTGAGCGTTCATGGCCGCATCATTGGCCGAATAGATCATGATGCGGCCACGCTGCTCGACCGTGACGAGATTCGCGTCGGTGAGCTCTGTCATGTCGAAGGACAGTGACGAGTGCGCTCAGGTCGCATCGATCCGTCGGCTCTTGAAGCTCACGGTTTCCTTGAAGTCCTGCACGGTGCCCACCCGGCGCAAATTCGCCCACGTCCCCTTGTAGTACGGCACGACGTTGCGGTCTGTCCACGGTGTCGTTACGTTGCCCACGATCCCGTTGAAATGCCCAAACTGCATGAACGTCTGGCCGTGCTTGATCGCGGGCTCGAGATAGGCCATCGCGTAGGTCGACCCATAATCGTTATAGAGCTCCACGACATCGCCGGAAGCGATACCGAGCGAGCGCGCGTCGTCCGGATTGAGTTCGAGGAACGCCATCGGCACGCGTTCGCGAACGAACTCGTTGTACTGATCGTGATAAAGGGTCTGCCAGACTTCGTTCACGCGTCCGTTATTGATCCAGAACTTGTACTTTGCCTTCTGATCGGCAACTGGCTTGGGCAGGCCAGGCCATTTCGCCGGCTTGAATTGCGCTTTGCCGTCAGAAGTGTCGAACTTGCCGTCGGTGTAGAGCATCTCGGTGCCGATCAGCTTGCCGCCTTCGTACGACTTGGCCGGCAATTGAACCCCGTTGTTGCCCATCGCACGCAGCCGAGCGTACGTCACCAGATTTCCGGTCTTGCCGCCCTGACTGTCGATCGGAGCGACGCCCGGTTGTCCCGCTTGCCGGAAGCCATCGTTGAACGCGTCCTCCTCGGTCTTCCAGTCGAAGCCGGAAAACCGCGCGACCATGTCATGCTTGCCCTCGGCTTCATACATACGTTTGATGGTGTTCGCGATTGCCGCTGCAATCAAGCAGTCGGGCAACGCGGTACCGGGCGGGTCCATGAAGCGCTCCGACAGACGCATGCGCCGCTCGCCGTTCATCGAGGTCAGATTCATTTCGCCCGGATGCGCAGCCGGCAACATCAGATGCGCCGCGTCGGCAAGTTTGGTCGGGTACAGGTTGATAGCGACGACAAACAGCCCCCCCTTGTTTTTCACCGCGTCATAAGCGACATCCACGAGTTGCGCGGTCGACGCGCCACGTTGGCGCGACATCGCTTCTCGTACGATGCCGGCGCGATGCAGGATGACCGCACGATGCTCCTCCGCGTTCAAGGTCGTCTGGAACGGATTCGCCCCCCACGCGGTGTACATCATGCCCTTGCCGTGAATGATCTCCTGGTCGACGTAGATCTTCGTGTCTCCCGGATACGGAGGGCGCGTATAGCCCTCTTGATGCCCGCCCATGCGAACGACACCGGTACCGCGGCGCCCGACGTTGTGGGTGGCCAACACGACGTCAACCAGCGCGGATTGGATGAGGTAGTTGTCGTTTCCCCAGATGATTCCCTTTTCATAGGCGTGCATGGTCCGTGGGCGATGCCCAGACGCCTTCGGCTTATACGCCCATTCAGCCGCCTGCTTCAGACGCTCGACAGGCACTCCCGTAATGCGACTGGTTTCGTCCAAGGAAAGACGGTTGGTCTTCAACGCATCGTCGAATCCGTTGGTAAATTGCGCGATGTATTCCTTGTCGTGCCATTCCTGATCCACGACGTATGTCAACAGGCCGTCGAAGAGCGCAATGTCGGTACCGGGCTCGATGTCCAGATGCAATACGTTCTGTTTCCCGGCAACGCGCTCAGCGATCGCGATCGTGGTGGTGCGACGCGGGTCCACGAAGATGATCTTCGCTGCCTGAACACTCTCCCCGGGGAAGCGCTGTTTGCGCTTGTCGACTGTCTGCCCTTGCAGATTCGGCAGCCAGTGGGCGAGGAAATAGTTGGTCTGTGTTTCGTAGGAGTTACACCCGATCGCCATGATGACGTCGGCCAGTTCAGCATCCTCGTAGCTGTTGTTTAGCTCACCGATGCCCATTTCACGCGTCGCATGGCACTCCGAATTGTAGGCAGGCCTGTTATGGATGCGTACGAGCGGCGTCTTGAGCGCGGTGAACATCAGTTTGCCCGTGCCCCAGGTATTCTCGAAGCCGCCGCCGGCGCCGCCGTGATCGAAGCAATCGAAGGCGAGCACCGAAGGGCCGGCGCTATCGAGAATCTTCTTGGTGAGGCCAGCATACAGCGCAAGCGCGTCGTCCCAGCTCGTGTCCATCCATTGATCAGCCAAGTACACCCGTGGGCTTCGCAAACGCTCCTTGGCTACCCCGCCATCGGGGCTGTACATCACCTTCGCAAGCTGCCCGCCACGCGTCGACGACAAGCCGAGATTGACGCTGCATTGCTTGTCCGGCACGACCATGATGTTGTACCGGTGCCCATCCTTGTCGATGACCGTGTTTTGCATTGCCGGTGTCATGACCAAGGACAACGGCGGCAATTGCGTACGGAAGTCCAGCCCCAATGCGTTCTGATTGGGTGCGCGCCCACCCTCGGTGTTTTCCGGCCACTTGAAGACGTGGTATCCGCATCCGACGATACAAAAGTGGCACGTGAGATTCGTGCGCTGGGCTTGAACGGGCGGCAGCGCCACCCGATCCTTGTTGGTAGCCATGATCGCCCCTCTCTACAGCAGATTGGATTGACGGCCGTAGATCAAACCGTCGACCGAGATTGCACGCACCGTGCCGTCGCTCGCGTTGTAATCGAGCACGATGGCCGGGAGCTTCTCGGTTGCCTGCCCCGAAATCATCTGACCGGATTTTTCGGCATCGAACGTGCTGAAATGGCATGGACATCTAAATTCGCGTGTGGCCGTATCGTACGAAACCGGGCAACCCATATGCGTGCACAACACACTGAACGCCACGATGTCGCGTTCGGGGCCGACGCCACCGGGCACGGGCGTGCCCATCTTCACCACGGCGCACGGCGACGAGGCATCTGGAAAAGTGAACGCGAGCGGGACGTTCTCTCGTAATTGAGCAGTATGTGCGATCACCTTTGGGGTGTAGGGCAAAGTCGTTCGACCAGCATCGGTTCGGGCTGCTTGAGCTGCTTGAGCGACCTGAGTGCCTGCGACGGTGACGGTGGCTCCGGCGGCCGCACCACCAGTGAGCTTGAGAAATTGCCTGCGGCTAAGACTCATAGTCTCCTCCGTTATGAGTTGTGAGGGAGCGAATTGATTGGATTTGTGTGTGGATTGATGTCGTTCGCTCGAATGACTGTGATCGCACTGCCGAATGGGTACGGCGCACAATTTTTATATTTCTTGGAGTATTGATACGGGTTTAGGGCAAACCTTTCGGTATTTCAAGCGTGCTGAAAGGCGAATCGTGTGCTCGCGGGTTTACCGGTAGCAAACTGCGGCGGCGGGAGGCATGATCTAGCGAAGGCTTACAGCGCTCAGAATAGAAATCTCGTAGTCAAGCAACTGTCTGAGCTTCCTTGGGAATCTCGCCTTTCGGGAGGTCGTGTCCAGCGTCGACCGAAAGCAAAGAAAGAAGAAACGCTCAAGGTGCCCAGTCAGTTGCACACGGCTTCGATCGATCACTCGCGGTTCGAAACGTCCGCACCGATTCGCGATAAGGAAACACGCCGGAGATCAGTTGCTTGACGTCGAGGAGCCGCTTTTTCAACAGCTCGACGGCTCTCCCGCCGCTCACCGAAAGCGATATCCTCGAACCGAGCGAGGCATTCCGTCCCGAGATGGACTACTTCTCACACACCAGGAACGTTTGTGGCGCTGGGCGCGCCAAGCGCTCGGCCCGAAGGGGGCGTTGCTCGGCTGGACACCTTTCGTGCAGCGCGCAATCCGAGCGCAAGCGCGTAGAAGTCTCGATGCGTATCGCGCTAGTCCGCCGCTTTAAAACGCGACCTCATCGCGCCCCTTCAAGCCGAGCAGCTGCCGCGCTTCATCCGGCGCGACAACCTCGATTCCGAGTTCCTCCAGGATGCGCCGGATTTTGCGCACCTGCTCGCCATTCGACTTTGCTTTTTCCCCGGCACCGGATACAGGCTGTCCTCCAGGCCGACTCGCACATGCGAGCCCATCACGGCGCCATAGGTAAGGAGCGGTATCTGGTGCTTGCCAGCGCCGAGTATCGACCATTGGTAATCGTCCCAAAACAGCCGGGGCAGCCGCCTGTCTCCCCGGATTTCGACGGAGTCGGCGCAGTATCCTGGCGGCGTCATCGGCGCGGTTCGGCCACAGGCGATCGGTCGACGTCGTTGTTTAGATCGGCGACAATTGGCGGCACAAAGCAAACCAACCACCGCTTCAGTAGTCGTACACATGCTCCGTAACCAGGCCGTCCTTCCCGGCTACCGCCAGAAAATCGGACAAGCCGCGAACCGGTATCAGCAGCGCGACCCGGCGGGTATGGGCAGGCATCGTTAGCGGCTGTTCAAACAACACGCGGCCGCTTTCGGCCGGCAATGCCGTGCCGTCCTTCATCCACAGCGAGACCAGAATCTCCGACGTGTTGCCGGCGATATCGGTAAAACGAATTCCCTGTTGCGCGAGCGATGTCGCCGCGAGCCTGAAGTCGAAATAGCGTGGCAACGCAAGTAACGCCCGACCGTCGGGCAGGCGGGCAAGCACGCTCACGTGAGCCGGCGCCAACCAGCCGTCGGGCAGGTGGTCCACGACAACATCGGTGGTCATCAGGGCAGGCGTGTAGGCGGCCCGCGTTGCCTTTTCGATTAGTTTTCCATAGACAGCCTTGATTGCGTATTCGGTGGTCAACGCGTACCGGCGTTCCCATTTGCGCACGAGCCCCGGCCCCCACATCGGGACGTCGCTCCAAAGATGGCGCAGCCGTGCGCTGAAGTCGAACAGGTACCAAGGCTCCTGACGGATGAAGTCCACGTACTCCTGAGCCGCCTTAGCGCCATAGCGGTCCTCATCAGTAAGCTTTTTCCCGCCGAGAAGCCAGCTCGCGCGGCCCACTGTATTTTCGTAGGCGGAGCGCAGGACATATTCCACGGTCGTGCTCGATGCGATGACCCAGATCATCACGTGGTAACCGGGATTGAGCGGATAGTTGTCGCGCATCTGCTCGCGCGTGACGGCCGCGTAGCTCGACCAGAGCTGAGCGATCTGGTCAAGAAACGGAAAATCGTGCGACGGCCCGGTTTGCACGATCCGCGCGTACTCCGCGGGACTGTGCACGAGGTACCACTCCGGAAAGGTCAGCAGCGTCTGCTCGGCGCCGCGGCGATCCGCTGCAGGCACGGGGCTTTGGTATGAGACGCCCTGCGTCCCGGGTGCCGAGGACGCCGCCGCCGCATGCGCCGCCGGCGTGGCGAAGGCAAGCGCGAGGCCGATGGCGAGTAGCGCGTTTCGCAACTGCCGCATCATGCAGCCTCTCCATGGCGCACGAACGCCATCAGGGTATTGTCCGACGGATCGCCCTGCTGCGTCAGGCGCAATCCGGTATGGCGAAAGCCTGCCGCTTCGATGCGCGAGATCCAGGCGTTCACACTGGCGAAATACCGGAGTTCCGACCGGTTCGTTTCCCACGTTTCGCCGAGCCCCGCGTTGAAGACCGTATGGGCAAGCGAAACGAATGCGTCCATGATCGGCGTCGTAACATCGTGATCGCGGACCACGAAATAGCCACCCGGACGGACGATCCGCGCGATCGAGTCGAGAAACGGCGTGAGCTTTTCCGGCGCCATGTGGTGCAAGCCGACAAAGCAACTGACCAGGTCCGCGCTAGCCGCGGGCAGCGCGATGGGCGCGTAGTCGTTCAAGGGCTGGAACTCGCCTATCGAGCCGATCTGCCCACGCTCGACGATATCGACCGGGCTCATCCCCGGTCGCACATCATGAACCAGGGTGACGCGGCCTTTGAGGCACAGATACTTCTTCATGGCGCGAACGTAGCGCCCCGTCGTGCCGATCTCGACGTAGTCTTGCAACGGCGCATCGGCCAGCAGCATGGCGGCTTGCCGGCCCATTTCCGCCTTCTGCGTCGACAGCGACGGCAGCGCGTGGGTGAGCATCGCGAAGCGCGGCGTGATCGATTTGAGGCCCGCCTGGATCGCGCGATAGATGCGCTCGTCGCCGATATGTTCGGCCGTCGACGTCTTGATCAACGTATGCAGACGGTCCTCTGGCACGATGTTGAAGATGTTCTGCAGGAACGCATAGAAACGATCGGCTTCGTGCTCGTTACGATAGATCGTGGCGAACAGGGCGCCGCTGCTGTCCTCCTGCTTCGCCGTAATGGTAGGCAAAGCGGCGGGCGATGCAGCAGCCGACGAGGTCGCGGGGTCGAGCGCGCCTCGTTCGGGAGCATAGTAGCGATCCCACAGCGCGCCGCGCAGGCGGTATTGCGGATCGAGCTGCTGCTTGAGCGCAAACATTTCGCGCGCTCGCGGATAGGCGCGATGGAACTGCTCGTGTGTCGCGTGCAGTTGATAGGGCAGATAATAGGTGCCGCCCACGGCTAGGACGGCATCGATCAGTTCGCGCGTCCATACCGCAACGCGTTCCCTGGCATTCTCGCGAGTGCGCTGCTTGTGGTAGAGCACGAAGGCGAACGTCTCGCCGCGCGCCCATGCCATGACCGTACGGTTGTCGGCCAGCGCATGGCGGATCGAAATGTTGACTGCGTTCACCCGATGCCGCGAGAGGATCGCCGATAGTGCCTCGGCAAATCGCGTGACGGCGTCCACGGGCACGAAGTACTCCTGCAGCACGTACGTGCGCCGGCGCCGCCCGACCGGCTCGAGTTCTGCGACGTCGTAACCGGCTTCGTAATTGCGCCAATGCACCTTCTTGCCGAAATACAGGAGCGGGTCGTACAGAAACTCGCGACGGAACTTGCCGAGCGGCGTTTCGGTAATGGCCCATAGAAAGTATTTCGCCGCAAGAAAGCCGCGACTGAGAGGCTGCAATCGTGCCGACGTAGCCGGCTCGTCCGTGACCGTCCAACTGATTGCCCGGCCGCGCGTATAGTGCGGCGGATAGAGATCGAAATTGTGGAAGATCACATCTTGATGGCTGCGCACATTCGTATCGAACCATGCCTTGTAATCGGCAGTGCGCATCTTGCTGTCGCTGCGCTTGACCCGCGTATTGGGCACAAGGTCCAGCTCCGCTTCGGTGATGATGCCCACGCCGCCATATCCGCCGATCGCCGCGTTGAACAACGTGGCGTTCTCGAAAGGGGTGGCGTTGACTATCTCGCCGTTGGCGAGCACGAGCGTAATCGCCCGTACCGATAGCACAACCGGCCCCAATCCCATGTATCGCCCGTGCGCGTTAACCGACAGCGCGCCGCCCACCGTGAAGTTCGCGTAGGTCTGCATGATTTTGACTGACAGGCCGTGCGGATCTATAAAACGCTGAATGTCGCACCAGCGGATGCCGGCCTGCACGCGAATCACCGGCGTATGCGGCTCGAAACGGAGCACACGGTTCATCTTGCGCATATCCAGATGCAGGGTGCCCGGACTCGCGGTATGCCCTCCCATGCTGAAATGGCCGCCGCCTACCGATACCGGCAGATTGGTCTGGGTGAGCGCCTCGACGACTTCCTTTGTGGTGGTGGGCGTTGCGACTGAAAATACGGGAATGCGGTTCAGCTGGGTGACGTCGTTGACCGTTGCCATGTCTGCATCACTCCGCGATATTGACTTTGAGGTAATCGGAGCGCGTCGCCGGATCGGGACCAAAGCGGTTTTCGTGATCGACGCCGCGACGCAGCATCTGGATCAGCAGCCAGATCGGGCCGAACACCGGGACGATGGCGGTCAGTAAGGACCATCCGCAGCGGCCGATGTCGTGCAGGCGTTGGGCGCAGAGCGCGCCCGCGCTCCAGAGGAAGACGATCGCGAAGAGGCCCGTGCCCATCTCGCCAAACCCGGAGCCGGCTAGGCTGCCGAAGGCGGCGCACACGAGTGCGGCGATGACGATCCGGGTCAGCCATTCGCTGCGGGTGATGCGACCGCGGCTCAAAAAGAAAGCGGAGGCGAGGGTAGTCAATAGCATTTTTGTTTTTGCCTATTCTCGGGAGTCAATTGACGGTTCCTGAAGCCGTCAAAGCGTTTCAAGCTTCGGTGCGCAAGTTTAAGCGGACTTGATATCATCGGTCGATCTCAATCTTGAGAAAAATGGCCGAGCATAACTGTACGTAATCATTCGCCGTGGTAAGGTGCCGCGGAACCCATAAAGCATAAAAAGAGCGCGTGAGATTTAATGAGAATTTATAAAGTCGCGATCGCAGTGGTCGCCGTGCCGATCATCGCGCTGGTTGCGGTATTGGGCGGCGCGGACTTGAGTGCCCACAACCGCGAGCGGGACATCGCGCGGAGCGCGGCGCCGCCCGGATCACGCTTCGTGCGTGCCGCGGACGTGGACATGCTGATACAGGAGCGCGGCCCCGCTGACGGGCAGGCGATCGTCTTCATCTCAGGTCTGGGCGCTTGGAGTTCGACTTGGCTTCAGACCATGGACTATCTCGGTCAGGCCGGCTATCACTGCATCGCGGTGGACCTGCCGCCTTTCGGGTACACCAGCCGGCCTGCGGCCAATACATACGACACGGGCCACCAGGCTTTGCGCATTCTCGGGGTGCTCGATACGCTGAAGCTTTCGCAGGTGATTATCGTTGGCCATTCGTTCGGTGGGCGAGCCACGGTCGAAGCGTTGATGGCCGAGCCCGGGCGATTTAAAGCGGCGGTGCTGGTGGATGCGGCGCTGTCTATCGATCCGCCGCCAACCGACCACGGGTTGGTCGGTAGTCTGATGGAGTTACCGGCCGTCGCGCGACCGGTGATCGCCGCGACGGCAACCAATCCACGGCTCACCGGATGGTTTCTGCGCAAGTTCACCTCGCGTCATGACGCGCTGACGCCTGACCGGATTGCCGTCTACCAGCGACCGCTCTCACTGGTTGGAACAACGCAGGCTTACGGCAACTGGCTGAATGCATTTGTCAATGATCCAGGCCGTAGCAGAAGCAGCCGTTCATCGGATTACGCGTCACTGACAATGCCGGTCGAAGTGATCTGGGGGGCGACCGACGGCGTGACGCCCGTTAGTGAGGGACTACGCCTGTCACGACTGTTGCCTGACGCGCACATGAACGTGTTGCCCGGAGTCGGGCATATACCTCATGTCGAAGACAATGCGGCGTTCAATCGCGCAGTTGAAAACTTCCTGGTTCGCCTACATCGCCCCCCTGAATCTGTGCTGTCGGGTGCAGGCAGTTCGTGAGATAAAAGCTGGCGCTATAGCTGACTGAGTGACCAGGTCGGAGAACGTCGACGGGGCTCACGTTGCACGAAGCGGGAAGTCGTCCAAATGTCCGTCAACTATCGGCTCGACGAGCCGGCCCAAAAACGTCGCGCGACATAGGCTTGCGGCGTGACATCGCCACATGCGCCGCGATGCTTGCCAGGATGGCGAGCGATCCGATGGTTTCCAGTAGGGCCCCCAACATGCTCAACGATGCAGCAGCATCGGTGCGTAGGTCTTCATGAAGAACGCCAATGTGATGCAGGACGTTGCCAGTAGCGTGCCGGTACGAATGACTGCAGGCGAAGCGCGCCGGCCAATGCGCGCGCCACCATACCCGCCAAGAATTGCGCCGGCCAGCATGGCCAGCGTCTCGGGCCAGCGCACCGCCTGCGCGCCGATGAATGCCAGCACTGCGACAAGGTTTGCCGCGCTGACCAGCAGCGTACGCGGTGCATTCAGATGCTTGATATCGCGAGTGTCGAGCAGCCCCCATATAGCGACCATCATGATCCCCACCGCGCCCCCAAAGTAGCCCCCATAGACGCCGAGCGCGAACTGGATGACCAGCACCGCGCCTGCGCGAATATGCCAGCGCGCACGCAGTGCATCGCCGATTCGCCGTCCGAATGCGAGCGCAACGGATGCGATCAGCAGCAGCCAGGGCAACACGAAAGTGAATGCTGCAGACGAGGTGTGCAGCAGCAGGATGGCGCCAACGAGGCCACCGCATAGCGTAGCAACCAGCAACGCGCGCAACGACACCGGCCCGACCGGACCCAGGCCGTCGCGATACGTCAACGCGCTGGCGAGGCCGCCAGGAAACAGCGCCACCGTACTGGAGGTATTCGCATAAACCGGTGGCACACCCGCCGCTATTAACGCAGGCAGGCTGACAAACGAGCCGCCTCCGGCCAGTGCGTTCATTGCACCAGCCACTAATCCGGCCGTAAAAACCAGCAAAATGGATTCCATGGCGGTAATGCTAGGCACTCGACCATCTGTCCGCAATCTGGCATTTCCAGTGCTAGACTTCGGAAAAACCGAAGGCAGGGGACTTTGTCGTGCGCTTCGACCTGACAGATATGCGGCTCTTCCTAACGGTTGTGGAATCCGGCAGCTTGACGCAAGGCGCGCGGGAAATGCACCTGGCGCTGGCGTCCGTCAGTGAGCGCATCGCGGGCATGGAGTTGGCGTTTGGCGCACCGTTGCTGGAGCGTAACCGTCGCGGCGTGCGCGCAACTGCGGCCGGCGAGGCCTTGATCCGCCATGCCCGTTCGATCCTGGGCCAGGTCGAGCAAATGCGCGGGGAGTTGCGAACCTACGCAACGGGGCTGAAAGGACGCATTCGACTGCTCTCCAACACCGCGGCGCTCGCGGCATTCCTGCCGCCCCGGCTATGTGAGTTCCTGGCGGCGCATCCCGACCTTGGCGTCGATCTCGAAGAACGGCCCAGTTCCGAAATCGTTCAGGCGCTGGTGGACCGGCGCGCGGACCTTGGGATCGTGGCCGACATCACCGACCTCGCGAACCTACAGACGCATCTGATTGCACAGGACGAGCTCGTTGTCGTGACCAGCCGCGCGCATCGCGCGGCGACGCAAGCGTCCGTGGCATTCACGGACATCCTTGGCGAACCGGTTGTCGGCATGGCGGACAGTGCGCTCGAAACGCACCTCGCGGAACGCGCGTCGCGCCTTGGTCGTCAGCTCAACTACCGCGTCCAGTTGCGCAGCGTCGAGCATGTGGCGATGCTGGTCGAGGCCGGCATCGGCGTATCGATCCTTTCCAAGGCATTGGCGAGCACGCTGCGTCGGGACGTTGCCATCCTGCCACTGTCGGAGGCATGGGCCGCGCGGCGGCTTTACCTTTGCGCGCGCGACTTTCTCGTGCTGACGCCGCACGCCGGCTTGCTCGCACGTCAGTTGATGGAAGGCGCGCCGTAGCCTTTGCGTTGACGAAGCGATTATGGGTGGAAGTCTCACGACTGCAGCCAATCAATCCGCTGCGACTTCATCGGCGGCTTTCAAGGTACAACGGCCGTTCGTCGCCCCGCATAGGGAGATGGGAGTTCGTGCTTATGCTCCGCACACACGTGGGGAGGCCGCGATAAAAGAAAGTCCTATGCCGCGGGCGCAGCGTCTTGCGTGGGTTCGCTGCTTGCCGTGCTTTTACGCCGGCCTGTCGTGCTGGGTTCCCCGACGCATCACAACGAGGGCAATACCTCCGAGGATTGCTGCCGAGGCCAACACGATGCGGACGGTCACGCTCTCTCCAAGAAATGCAACTGCGCCGAGCGTCGCGATGACCGGCACGCTCAATTGCACCGTGGCCGCGTTGCCGGGTTTCAGAGCGGGCAACGCCGCGTACCAGATGGCGTAGCCAATGCCGGAGGCCGCTGCACCGGAAGCCGTTGCGTACCAGAAGCCGACGTAATCAATCGAAGCGTGAGTGGACATGACGGCGCTGAGCGCAGCGGCAAGTGGGACTGCGCGCAGGAAGTTGCCGACCGTCACCGCGGTGGGATTTCCTGCGCCCTTGCCGCGCAATGAATAGATGCCCCAAGCGACGCCGGCACCGAGCATGAGGGCAGCGCCTCCGGGAGGCGGCGCTGAGAGACCGGGAAGCAGCAGCCCGACAAGGCCTGCCAGCGCGCAAATCAACCCGATCCATTGCCGCCCATGAAAGCGTTCGCCCTTTCGGATGCCGTACCCGATCATGGTCGTCTGTACGGCGCCGAACAGAAGCAGGGCGCCAGTGGACGCTGGCAGGCTCAGGTATGCAAACGAGAATGCAGCCGCATAGGCGAACAGCGCTAGTGCAGACAGCCAGTTTCCGGCGCCGACCAGCTTGCCGCCCCGGAGCCGCATTATCAACGAGAGCGCGAGAGCGCCCGAAGCGATACGGACCGACGTAAAACTCGCTGCGTCGATGTGGGTTCCTTTGAGGGCAAGCCGGCATAGCAACGAATTCGCTGCAAATGCGACCATTGCGAGGAGCGTCAGCACTGTGACACGCACGGGCGACATAGAACTCCACAAAAAGACCTGAATCTTTCGCTAGTATCCGGCCATCGCGCTGCCAGTACGAGCGATGAGCGTGGCGGAGCAATGCACACCGGAGGTTGGAGCGACTGATCGTGTTTAGAGGACGATCATTGGTCGCCGTCGCCGCCCACCGTACCTCCGAGCCGCCGGCGACGATCCTATGCCGACGAAGTCAGCCCCATCTGGAATTCAACATGATGCTGCACAGGTTCACGCGCTCGAAGCTGGGATCCTTGTGCGCCAGAAAATCATCGTTGAACGTGCCAAACGTGGTGCCTGGGCGATGCTTCATGCCGTCGTAAAAGGCATCGATCATTTTGTTGGTGAAGTCGGCGCCGCGCGGATAAGCCGCGACCGCCGCCGCGCTGCTCTTCCGTGAACGCATCGAAGTCCCGTCCCGCCACGTCCGTCCCCGCTCCGGCCTGCACCAGCGCGATTTCGCCGTGCATGTGTTCCGGAATGGCCGGCGTCGTATGAAGCGCCACAGCGGTCCATACCTTCGCCACGTCCGCCTCGTCGACATGGTGGCTGGCAGAAAATCGCGTGCGGCGTTGGCGCCGTCCACTTCGAAGCATGCATCTTCTGGATCGTCCCGCTCGGGCGGGTGACCTAGCGCCCGAACTGATTCACGGCGCTACACCGAAGAACTTACGCTTCGCATGGGTCATGGAGTAGGCCCAAGATCGGGAAATTCCAATGTACTATCGCGTCCATGGCAACGCTTTCTATTGGCATCGATCGCGCTGGAGGTATCGCGCTGTCGGCGCAAATTTATAGCTCGATCCGAAATGCGATCGAGTCGGGTCAGCTCACCGCCGGCGCACGGCTGCCCTCCTGGTCAGATTTGGCCGCCCAGCTCGGCGTATCACGAGGCACGGTTCGTACGGCTTATGAACGACTAATCGACGAACAATTCGTGGTCGGATTGGGTGCGGCCGGCACGCGGGTAGTTGCGAGGCCCTCGCCGGCGACGACCAAATGGTTGCCCGAGGCACCGCCACTTCCTGAGCTTTTCGACGACTTCAGCACGACGCCCGTGGCTTTTCAAATGGGTGTTCCCTCGCAGGACGCGTTTCCATTCAAGCTCTGGTCACGCATTCAGGTGCGCGCCGCGCGCCGGGCGGCAGCGGCTCCTGTCGGCTATCCCGACCCGCGCGGCGATCCCGATCTGCGACAGGAAATCGCGTCGTATCTTGCGGTGTCTCGCGGTCTTCTCTGCAGTCCGTCCCAGGTATTCGTCACCGCAGGTTTTGCCGGCGCGCTCAACCTCGCGATTCGCGGCTTGTGCATCGAAGGGAAACAAGCCTGGGTGGAAGATCCCGGTTTTCCTCTCACGCGCACGGCGCTCGGCCTGGCCGGCATGACCGTGGCAGGGGTGCCGGTGGATACGGACGGGCTCGATGTCGACGCCGGCATCCGAATCGCGCCTGCAGCCGCCGTAGCGGTGGTTACGCCGGGCCAGCAAGCGCCGCTCGGGATGACGATGTCGCTCGCTCGGCGGATTTCACTGCTCGACTGGGCCAAGCACCACGATGCCTGGATCGTGGAAGACGATTATCTCGGCGAGTTGCAGTTGAGAGGACGGGCTGCACCCGCTCTGGCCTCGCTTGATCGGGACGGACGCGTGCTCCACATCGGGACCTTCAGCAAGACGATCAGCCCGGCACTGCGCCTGGGTTTTCTCGTTGTCCCGCCGGCGATGGCACGCGGCTTCGGCGACGTCGCGGCGTGCCTTTCGCCCGCCCCGGCAGCATCCGTGCAGCACGCCGTGACCGAGTTTATGCACGATGGACACTATCTTCGCCATTTACGGCGTATGAAGCGTCTTTACGCGGGCCGGCAAGAAGCCCTGGTTCGTTGTCTGAAGGAACTCGCCTCAGAATCAATCCAAGTGGAGGGTTCCGCAGGCATGACCGTGGTGGCCGCGCTGCCGCAATCCGCCGTGTCGGATATTGATATCGCTTCACGGGCGCGAGTTTTTGGGTTGGCCCCAGTTCCTCTCTCGCCTTGGTACACGACCGAGCCGAGACAGCAGGGACTACTGCTCGGTGTGACGAATTTGAATGAACGGACGCTGGCGGTCAACTGTTCCCGGCTCTTAGAAGTCGTTCTCGGGAGCCACTGACGAGGCGACTTCGGCGCGGCGTCAAGCGTTGCCATGACGTCTTCCGTATTACTCAGTGTGCGATGCACGTTGCCTAACGGAGTTAAGATTCACTTCAAATTTTGAAAACGGTGTTATGAATTTTAGTCGATCGGATCATATATTCCTCTTCGGCGTTAATCGCCGCATCATTTTATTGAAAATAGTGGCGCGCCGAATATAAGCAGGAAACATCCGCTGGCAAACTGAGATTGAATAATGGCGCGCCACCCTGGGTAACCATATGATACCGGTAGGGTGAATCGAGTCTTGACAGGAAGGTGCAAGAGCCAATTGCGCCATGCGTCTGTGATGACGATCAAGCCACCAGTAAGGGTAAGTAGAGAAATTATCCGAATTTTATTGACGTGAATCTGTATATCAAATACATGTATTTCAACGAGCACAAATACACCTAGCAGCAATAATCCACATAGAAGGCGATAGAGCGAGGCTAGGCCCATCTTGAGCCACTTTGGCGCACTGCTCTCGCCTTGAGGTGGGGACGTCCATTTCATTTTTTTGGTACAGTATTATCTGCTGCAACATGACCCATTATTTTTTGGGGATGTCAATCAATTCGGTTGCATTTTGCGAATTGCGCGATCGAAGCTTTCACCAGCGAATCAAGTTGGTCGATGGTGAATAGCCACATATTCACGCTTGGAATCAGCAAACCACCGCTGATCTCGACCATGACGTTCCCCACAGAAAGTTCAGCATCGATCGTTGTCGACGATGTACGCGGCTTTGTCGACTGGCCGCTTGTGGCCGCGGAACGAAACTGCTCCCGCGGTAGGGGCTCCGGCCCGACGCTGGAGGTCAGAGCGAAGCCGGTCACGCGGTTTTATGTTGGCGAATGAGGCAATCCGCCTCGTTCTTCAGCAGGAGCCGAATCATGACCTCCGCCCAA
>NZ_JAUEQW010000027.1:0-19962 GCF_056498045.1 Trinickia sp. Z7 | reverse complement strand
AGAACGTCGCTCGGCAAGCAGATAGAACCGGTAATGCCGGTGCAACTAGTGAATTGAAGGAACAGACGGGGGCTCCATACCCTGCCACTAACCGTAATCGTTATCAGACGGCGCTATCACTCACTATTGGGGTTCGTTGCCCCCCCAACGTGCCATCAATAACTTATGGCACGTAAGCGCCCTTCGCATGCAGCGAGCGCTCGGCCAGTTCCAACTGCTCGACGGCTTCTCCGCCCTCTAACGCAAGCAGCCGTGCGACCAGCGATTCGGCCAGCGCCGTGGCGGCAACGAGCGAAGGAAAGAACGACGGGCTTTCGTGAGAAAAAATCAATACGCTGTCCGCATTCAAAGCGATAGGCGACACGGCGCTGTCGGTAATCGCGATCAAGCGGCTGCCTTTCTCCATCGCGGCTTCGGCTACGCGCGCCGCCTCGACCGAATAAGGCGCAAAGCTGATCACGACCGTAGCGCTATCGCGTGTGATGCTACGCAATTGCATTTCGAGCGTTCCCGCCTCACCCGTCAAAAGCGACACGGAAGGCCGGAACAACCCATAGCCGTACACAAGACCAAATGCCACCGCATAACATGAGCGAAATCCCGCGACATAAACGTGCCGCGCTTTACGCAACACGCGCGCCGCTTGCAGGACGTTGTCTTCGTTAAAAGCGGCCGTCGCTTCCAGATTGTGCTGTTGCGCCACGAGCAAATCATGCGCAAACGTGTCTTTCTTGTTTCCCGCAACGAGCGATCGTGCGCGCGCGGTCAACGGCTCGGGCCGGGTCCGCACACGAGCGACGAACAGATCGCGCAGCTCGTTCCACCCCGGAAAACCGAGCTGTTGCGACAAGCGCACCAACGACGCAGGCTGAACCTGCGCGCGCTCGGCAACCTTGCGCATCGACAGTACGGCGACTTCGTCGGGATGGTCGAGCAAGAACGCGGCGCCCGCTTGAAACTGCGGGCTCCATTCCGCGAAACGCGCGCGGATCAATGCGGCCAGTTGGTCGAACGTCTCGGGCATGAGATGAGGTAACGATGCAGCGGTTGCGATGACAACAAATGTTATCACTCAGGCAACAACGCAGAACGCGCCGCCCCTATTTACCCGAATCGCAGCGCTTCGCCGTTTTCGCTAAACTGCGCGCTCCCGGCCGTACTACTTTTTGCGTTTGTCCTGTAGATGAGCCCATCCGAGCAGTCCGCCCCCGCACCGTGGCGGCTGCACTTGCCCGCGCGCATCGCCGCCCGCTTACCCAGCGCTTCGCAGACAGCGAAGGCGCTCGCGTTCGCCGCGCTCGTCGCCGCCGGGGCATGGTCCGCCTATCGCTACGCGGAACGCGCCGAAACGAGCGCGATGATCGAGCGCGCCACGCACCGGCTCGACATCGACGAGAGCACGCTCAAGGGCGAGCTGACGCGCTACGACTACCTGCCCGCGCTGCTGAGCTTGAACCCGGACATCGCCTTATTGCTGCGCCATCCCAACGATGCCGCGCTCATCTCGCGCGTGAATCACTATTTGGCCGATGTGACGACCGATTCGCAAGCCGCAGCCATCTACGTGCTCGATTTGCACGGCACGACCCTCGCGGCGAGCAATTGGAATCAGCCCATCACTTTCCTCGGACAAAATTTTTCGTACCGGCCTTATTTCATCAATGCGCTGAACAACGGCACGGGACGCTTTTACGGACTGGGGTCGACGAGCCGCCTTCCCGGCTATTTCTACGCCGCACGCATCGATGCCGACGGCAAGCAACTGGGCGTGGTCGCAACGAAGATCAGTCTCGATCCGATCGAAGCACTTTGGAAGCGCGGCGACGAGACCGTGCTCGTGGCCGATGCGAACGGCGTCGTGTTCCTGAGCTCGTTTGCCGCGTGGAAATATCGCACGCTGCATCCGCTCTCTGCCGCGGCTCGCGCGCGCATCGACGCCAAGCGGCAATACGGCGGCCCAGGCGCGCTCGCTGAAATCGGCCTCGTGCCACGCCGCCGTCTCTCGCCCGATGCCGAGATCGATGAGATATCGCCCCGCGATCCGCTCGCCGGGAATGAGCCAGCAACGCGTCGAAACGAATTCGTCGTCGTCAGCCGAACGGTGTCCGGCACGGACTGGCGCATCATGTCGCTCACCGATATCGCCCCCGCACGCAAAAGCGCGCGCTACGCGGCCCTCGTTGCGGCGCTCGGCTTGTCGCTCGCGACGATCGTCGCGCTCTATCTGCTGCAACGCCGGAAGGTGATCGCGCAACGCCTGGCCATGCGCGAAACGCTCGAGCGCATGAACGATGAACTCGAACGCAAGGTCGCTCGACGCACCGGGGCGCTTGCCCGCGCCAACAAAAGCCTGCGCAGTGAAATCGCGGAACACAAGCGCACCGAAACGACACTGAAGGCCACGCTCGAAGAACTCGTGCAAGCAGGGAAGATGGCGCTGATCGGGCAGATGTCGGCGGGGATCACGCATGAGCTCAATCAACCGTTGGCGGCGCTGCGCACGTTGTCCGACAACGCCTTGCTGTTTCTGCAACGCGGGCGCCCCGACGAAGCCGAAAACAACTTACGCATCATCGCGGGGCTGATCGAGCGAATGGGCACGATTACCGCGCAATTGCGCCGCTTCTCGCGCAAGGCGCCCGCGGAGCTTGCGCCCGTCGACGTCGAGCGTGCGCTCGCCAACGCGCTGTTCCTCGTCGAACTGAGGCTGAGAAAAGAGAAGGTCCAAGTCGTGCGCAGCGCATCGGACACGCCCGCGCCCGAGCAGCGCGTGGTGCTGGGCGATGCGAACCGGCTCGAGCAAGTGCTCGTCAACTTGTTCGCGAATGCACTCGATGCGATGCTCGGCAGCGCCGTGCGCCGGCTCACGATTGCCGTCTGCGCCGATGAAGCGGATGACGCCTTCACTAAGATCACGGTCACCGATACTGGGCCGGGCATCCCGGAAGCGGCGCGCTCGCGCCTGTTCGAACCGTTCTTTACGACGAAGCCGCCAGGGGCCGGGTTGGGTCTAGGCCTCGCCATTTCGGCGGGGATCGTACGCGAATTCGGCGGCACGCTGAAGGCAGATGCGACCGAGGCGACGGCGGGTGCCTCGTTTACGTTGCGTCTGCGTCGAGCTAATGCGCAGCCTCACGATGAGCGCGTAGACGAGTCCATCGCGCATACGTGGGTCGACGCTGAGTCGAAGAACGAGCAACCGTCATCACCGATTCGACAAACGCCGCCTGCGGCACCCGAGCAACCTACGCAGTCGCTGCAACCGCCGCCAGCAAGGAAAGCATGATGTCAGTAGACCGCACGGAGCCCGATGACCTACGGGTACTGTTCGTAGAGGACGAACCTGCAGTGCGCCTCGGCGGTGTGCAGGCGCTGCAATTGCGCGGCATCGAGGTGCAGCCGTTCGAGCGTGCGGAGCAAGCGCTGCGGCATGTTCGACAGGGCTTTCCCGGTATCGTCGTGACCGACGTGCGCCTGCCCGGCATCGACGGGTTCGCGCTGCTCGAACAGATCCGGTCGATCGACGCCGACCTGCCCGTGATCCTCGTGACCGGTCATGGTGACATAGCGATGGCGGTCGAAGCCATGAAGCGCGGCGCGTACGACTTCATCGAGAAGCCGTTCTCATCGGAACACATCGCCGACGTTGCCCAACGCGCGCTCGAGAAGCGTCACCTCACGCTCGAACTCGACACGCTGCGGCGGCAAGCGAGCAGCCGCAATCGCATCGAGGCGAAGCTACTCGGGCAATCGCCCGCGATCGAACGGCTGCGGCGGGTCATCGTCGATCTTGCCGACACCGATACGAACGTGTTGATCCTCGGTGAGACTGGCGCGGGCAAAGAAGTCGTTGCGCGTTGCCTGCACGACGCGGGCCGCCGCCGCGATGCCAACTTCGCGGCGATCAACTGCGCGGGCATTCCCGAGATGCTGTTCGAAAGCGAAGTCTTCGGTCACGAAGCGGGCTCGTTCACGGGTGCGCTCAAGCGACGAGTGGGCAAGCTCGAATACGCTGATGGCGGCACGCTGTTTCTCGACGAAATCGAGACGATGCAGATGTCGCTGCAAGCGAAGTTTCTGCGCGTGCTGCAAGAGCGCGCGTTCGAGCGCGTAGGCTCGAACGAGTTGCTGCCGATGAATTGCCGCATCGTCGCGGGCACGAAGGCCGACTTGCTGGCGCTGGCGCGCGAGCAACGCTTTCGCGACGACCTCTATTACCGCCTAGGCGTGGTGGTGCTCGAGGTCCCACCGCTGCGCGAGCGACGCGAGGATATTCCTCTCTTGTTCGATCACTTCGTTTTGCAAGCGTCGGCGCGCTATGGGCGAACCGTGCCGAACGCATTGAGCCCGCAGCAAATGCACGCGCTGATGTCGCGCAGTTGGCCCGGGAACGTGCGGGAGCTGCGCAACGTCGCCGAGCGTTTCACGCTTGGCTTGCTGACCGATGTCGGCGATGCGCAGGCCCCCATGGGTGCGGCGCCGCGCACGCTCGAAGAACAGGTCAATCGCTTCGAGCGGCATCTGATCGAAGAGGCGCTGCGCGCCTGCCAGGGGCGAGCCGCGCTGGCCTGCGAGCGTTTAGGACTGCCGAAGAAAACGCTTTACGACAAAATGCGCAGGCTCGGGATTACATCCGAGGACTTTCGTTGAACGTTCGGCGAAGCCTTGCTGAATCTTCGCCAAACCATAAGCGCGGTGTGCCGATGCATGACAGTGACGCGGCCCTCTGCGCACCGGCGTCGCCCTCGGGTTTACACCGTCTCGCTCGTCACGATTTCCGCACATCGATAAGCGCTTGCCGGGCGGTTTTCCGCGCGCAGGCGTTGTACTGCGGAACCGTTAATCTCTCTAAATCAATGTGTTAGCTGCGCTCAACGGCTGGCATACCTCCTGCGTTATAGGGCGTCACGGCGACGGCACCAGGCCGCGCCAACCGTGACCACAACTAAAGCCCTACAGGAGACAGATTCATGACATGGACCAAGCAGCAACGTAGCGTCGCCCTCGCGAGCTATCTAGGCTGGACGCTCGACGCCTTCGACTTCTTCTTGATGGTGTTCGTCCTGAAAGACATCGCCAAAGCCTTCGGCACCGAAATCACCAGCGTGACCGTGGCGATTACGCTCACGCTAGCATTGCGCCCCTTGGGCGCGTTGATTTTTGGGCGGCTTGCCGATAAGTACGGGCGCCGCCCCGTGCTGATGGCGAACATCGTTTTGTTTTCGTTGCTCGACCTTGCATCCGGCTTCGCCACGAGCCTGGCGATGCTGCTGGTGCTGCGTAGCTTATTCGGCGTCGCAATGGGCGGCGAATGGGGTGTCGGGTCGGCGTTGACGATGGAGTCGATTCCGCCGAAATCGCGCGGGATTATGTCGGGCATTCTGCAAGCGGGTTACCCGTCGGGATACCTGCTGGCATCGGTCGTATTCGGGCTGCTGCACGATTCGATCGGCTGGCGCGGCATGTTCATGATCGGTGTGCTGCCTGCGTTGCTCGTGCTGTTCATCCGCCGCAACGTGCCGGAATCGCCCACGTGGGAGCGTAGCCGCCACGTCGCTACGCGGCCGAGCATCGTCGCCGTGTTGGCGCGCGAGTGGAAGCTTGCGCTTTACATGATCGTGCTGATGACGGCGTTCAACTTCTTCAGCCACGGCACGCAAGATCTTTATCCGACGTTCCTGCTGGTGCAACACAAGTTCTCGACGCATACGGTTAGCGCGATCGCGATTACCTACAACATCGGCGCGATCATCGGCGGGATCTTGTTCGGCTCGTTGTCGGAGAAGATTGGCCGGCGCAAGGCGATTGCGATCGCCGCGTTGATCGCGTTGCCTGTGTTGCCGTTGTGGGCGTTTGCGAGCGGCAGCATTGCGTTGGCGATCGGCGCGTTCTTGATGCAGATCTCCGTGCAAGGCGCTTGGGGTGTGATACCGGCGCATCTGAACGAAATGTCGCCGCCCGAAGTGCGTGCGACATTCCCGGGACTCGTTTATCAACTGGGGAATTTGCTGGCTTCGGCCAATGCAACGATCCAAGCCGGTATCGCCCATCAGCATGGCGACAATTACGGAATGGCGATGGCACTCGTTGCCGGGACCGTGGCCGTGGTGATATCGGTGCTGATCAGCCTCGGGCGCGAGCATCGCGGCGTGCAGATGGATGCGGGAGAAGGCGTGGCGATCCAGCCTACGCTGGGCGAGGTGAAGATGGCGGGGACTGGGCGGTGAACGTCGTTCGTGTGATCGGTACCTCGCGTCGAGAGACGTAAGGGCATCGGGTGACTGAGAACGCGCGGCGGGCGATCGTCTTCTCGAACGAGTCGAAGTCGAGCGACTCGCCTGCCGCGGGGCCTGCGCCGACGGATAACGTCAATGGCGATTAGGCAAAGCTCACATGATAGATGGGCGGAAGATGCGCGGAGATTTCGCGCCAGCTTTCTCCGGCATCGTGGGACGTCCATAGGCCGCCCGTCGTCGAACCCATGGCTAGACCGGCGCCGGTCGAATCGACGACCAAGCCATGCCGATAGACGAGATCGTAAGCGGGCGCGGGCGGCAAGCCTTCGGCGAACGGCTCGAAGGTGCGGCCGCCATCGCGCGTGCGTGTGACGACGAAGCGCCCATCGACGGGAATGCGAAACGCGTCTTTGATCGCGGGCACGAACCACGCCGTATCGGCGTCGCGCGGATGGACGGCGACTGCGAAGCCGAAGCTCGATGGCTGCGCCTCGATGCGCGACCAATGGTTGCCACCATCTGTCGAGCGAAAGATGCCGCAGTGGTGTTGCGTCCATAGCGTGTCCGGTGCGGCCGCGCATTGCACGACTCGGTGCGGGTCCTGCACGTTCGGCTCCTCGCGCCGCTCGGGCGGCATGTAATCGGCTTGCATGCCATTGGCGGTCTGCCGCCATGTTTCGCCGCCGTCGTGCGTTTGCCAAAGCCCGCCCGTCGATACGGCTGCCGTCACGTGACGGCTATCGCGCGGGTCGACCAATACCGAATGGATCCCCGGGTGATCGTAGCCACCGCCGCCCCAGTCGCGGCGCTCGGGACGGTCCCACAACGAACGGATCAGCGTCCAGCTTTCGCCGCTGTCATCGGAACGAAACAAGCCGCCCGGGATGGTGCCGGCCCAGAGCGTGCCGGGCTGGTCGTTGCCGCCTGGCTCCAGCGTCCAGATTTGTTCCAGCGACCATAGGGGCTCGGCCGGCTGCGCGGCGTTTTCGTCGGTGGGTATGGACGTGGTGGCGGGTGGGTTTTCAGGTTGCGGCTGCGGCGGATACATCGGCGCCGCGCACGGCTCCCATTCTTGCGCGCCAGCGCGGAGGCGATGCAATTTCACGCCGAAATGACCCAGGTTGAGCGCGGCGTATAGCGTGCCGTCGCGTGGATCGGCCAGCGCGGAACTGACGGGCTCGCCGATGAAATGATGGGCGGTCTGCTTCCAGCTACGCGGATTCGTAGCGTCTTTTTCGAATATGAAGAGCCCTTTGCGGGTGCCTATGAGCAAGCGGTCGTCGTTCACGGTTGTCTCCGGGTTGTCTCCGAGTTTCCTTTGCTTTCGTGCCCTAGTGCCCTAGTGCTTTGGGCGTGTCGCTGTGTTAGCCGCCCGATAGCGCTTGCACTACGTAGATGCGACTGTCCGCTTCGACTACGTCGGAAAGACGGCGGCGATCGCGCAAAGGTCTGCCGTCTACGAAGATGGCCAAATGACGGCGCAGACCGCCTTGGTCGTCGAGGATGTAGCCGCGCAAGCGCGGCTCTTCGGCGAAGACGATAGCTAACGCCTCGTCGACCGAGCGCGCTGCGACGTCGCGCTCCGGTAGCGGCAAGTGGCGCTGGATCGATGGGGCGAAGAAAAGGTGCGCCATGGGGAACGGGCTTTTCTGCCGGGGGTTTAAGTTTAGTTCAAGCGAGGGGTTTGGGAGGGGCCATTTGGGCGCTGACGAGTGGGCAGATTTTGGGAACGCGTCGCTCAGGAGATATGGATCCCCCCGTGGGCGGAATCACGCGGCGGAGGTGCTGCGCGCAAAGTAATTCTGAGCCACGGGGGCGCGGACACAGGCATGGCTGCGGCGTGCTTGACGCCAAGAAAGTTGGAGTTCTGCGGCCTTTGGATTCGCTGCTTGGAAGTGCGCGTCTACCGATGAGCTCGCTACTGGCCGGCGCCGTCCGTTCGTGCAGGGTCGTTCGCGCGATGCTCAACAAGCATCCGCGACTTCGTAGCCGGTGCTTCGCCCGCCGCCGGGCGACTTCTTCAGCATGTCGAGTTCAAGCAACTGCGTGATGTCGCGCAGCGCAGTGTCGGGCGAGCACTTGGCAATGGCCGCCCACTTGCTGCTCGTGAGCTTGCCCTCGAAGCCGTCGAGCAGCCGGTTGAGAAGCTTCACCTGCCGCTCGTTCAACGGCGTGCCAGCCCAACGTTGCCAGAAGCGCGCCTTGACCAGCACGACATCGAGCGTGGTCTGCGCGCTGGCGAGGGCGCGCCCTAGCGTGCCGAGGAACCACGACAGCCAGCCGGTGACATCCAGAGAGCCCTTCTGCGTGAGTTCGAGCACGTCGTAGTAGTCTTTGCGCTCGCGTTGGATTTGCGCCGACAAGCTGTAGAAGCGTTGCGGACTGCCGTCGGCGCAGGCCAGGAACAAGTCGCCCACGGCGCGGGCAATACGCCCGTTGCCGTCGTCAAACGGGTGCAGAGTGACGAACCACAGGTGTGCCAGCCCGGCCTTGACGAGCATGGGCTCGCCATTTTCCTTGTTCGCCCACTCGAGCAAGCGCGCTGTCTCGCCGGGCAGCACACCGGCGGGCGGCGCTTGGAAGTGGACCTTGCGCCGCCCCACCGGGCCGGAAACCACCTGCATCGGCCCCGCGGCATCGTCGCGCCACCGGCCCACGGCGAGCTTGTTCATGCCCGAGTAGCCGGTCGGGAACGACGCTGCATGCCAGCCGAACAGTCGCTCGGTGGTCAGGGGGGAGGCGGCGTTGGACGTGGCATCGAGCACCATCTCCACCACGCCCTCGACGTGTCGATCCACCGGCGCTATCGCTCCGATGTCCACGCCCAGACGCCGGGCGACGGAGGATCGCACCGATTCGACGTTGAGCAGCTCGCCCTCGATTTCGCTGGTCTTGACCACCTCGTCGGTTAGCGCGGCAAGGCTGGCCTGATCGCGCAGCCCGATGCCCACGTCGGCCAAACGGCCCAACAGCGCGCCCTGGGCACGGCTGACCTCGGTCAATGACCCGATCAGCGCAGACAGGTCGTAGCGCCAGTTGGGCCAGTCGGCGGCCTGCCAGATGTAGAGGTTTTCTCCGCTGTTCATGCGGGGATTAAACATCCTATTCGCTGCAAGGGCAAGCCAATCTCCGCGCGGCGTGCGGCGAAAAGATCGCCGATCGCCGCAACGGACTGAGGGAATGGCGAAATCGGGTATGGGATGCCCCGCACAGATTGGGTCATGCCAGGATTCACTCGACTGAGAGGGCAGCTCAAAAAATCAAGCGCTGCAACGCATGCCAGGCAGTGTCCCAATCAACCCGCTCCTGTTCCAAGCGGACATTCTGCCCCCATCGCTGCTGCTTGAGATTTCGATAGAGCCGTTGCTCGGCCTCGGTCAGAAGCGTGAGTTCCGCCGCCGGATGCTGCTCATTTTCGTCTACCCAAAGCGCCGTGTGTCGAAGCAAGGTGTCTTCGTCCATTAGCACGGATTGCAACTCTGGAAGATACGAACGGGTTCGATGCAGGAGCGCAAATCCATGGGTAGCCGACCTCACCGACACCCTTGAAGGGCTCGGCTTGCTAGTCATCGCGGTCGATGAAGAGAACCGCGGGTTCTCTGGCTTGACTGCCAAGGCGCGAACCGAAGATGGCAGGGAATATCCTGTCGTGGCTGTTTCCAAGCGGTGGCCCGGTGATCGGCAGCGGTTCACCCTGGCGCATGAACTGGGGCATCTGCTGCTGGCAGCGCGGCTGTGCGCCATGGTCGAGAACCAACTGCTGACGGTCGACGACGCCATGTGGGCGCTCGACAGAATGAAGTCCGGCAAACGACGGCTGCCCTGGCCCGCAGCAGAAAAAATGCTGAATATGTTGCGCTGATCGAGCGGCGGCCGTCGGCAGACGGACGCTGCAGCAACGCGGTCGCCGATGAACTCCGTGCGGTTATAAGCTCGTGCCGAGCCACGGTATCTTGTGTCATCGGTCATCCAATAGTCCCCACTAGCGATATCCGGGCTGAACGCGAGGTGCCCGGCGCGTCGCCCGCGAGTTCGCCGCTCTCACGCAATGGTCAGCTCAGAGTTGGTCCGTTGGCCGCCGCGAAGCGGCATGCAAAGACTATAAGTCGCCGTTGTGACTAACTTCAGCCTCTCTTTCCTCAACGTTCGCTCGCAGCTGCTCGTTTTGAGCCGCGCCATCGACCCCAAAATGGATCCGGCGGTGACACGCGGGGCAAATCGCCCCGACGTATAGCGGGTGGTCCAAGCCCCCATCTGACAATCGGTTTATATGGTGAGGTTCGAGATACGGGCTTCCATCGCTCTTTCGATTGAAGGGGGCCGGCTCATAACAGAGTTCACAATGCCCGCGAGCCCGAGCAAGCACATAGCGCTTCACCTGCAAGCTCCGCCGGTAAATGACACTTAGGGTCTGCTTTGGGTCCGCCGATGACGTAGGGGACTGGCATGCGGCGACAGCAGCGTCCCGCAGTTGCCGAAGGTCTAACGCATCCACGATGGTCGGTTCCTGCGACGCTTGACTAACGTCGCGGCCATCGAGCTCGAGTGCCATCTCCGATATTTTCGATACCGGAATAAGCCGAAAGATGATCAACTCGCGGTCGTCCCCATTCCGATCTGGACCGCGCACTGTGAAATGCGAACCGTATACGAACTCGCCTTTATAGACGCACGGCTTGCCTTTACCTGTATTTTCAAAGATATGCAGCGCGCGTCCACGCTGGGCATGCATTGCGATCGCTGCATTTCCGCGGGTCATCGTCATGTCGCCAACTTGGCCTTCCCCGGTGTATAGCAAGCATCCGGTTTCGTCCTCGTGGTCCTTGTACCCGTATTGCTCGCCTGATCCCCCTGAGAAAAGAAAGATGGCCGGCACAATGCTCGACGGCGCGATGCCGCTTTGACTGCTTCCGCCAAACCGTCCGGTGATTTCATCCTTGCGACGGTATGCGCTACCAACGACGAATACCGGTATTTCGCCCGGCGTGGGAACCGCTCCCGGCAGGCTGACGACTTTAAACCCTAAGTCGCCAAGATAATTATTTGTCATTGGCCCACCGGAGAACGTCGAAACGGGCTTTCCGGTGGCGAGGGAGACTATCTTCTTTGGCGGGTAGAGCCGGCCGCCCTCCTCAAGCGCCCAGCGCTGATTGCTCCTTTGTTCCCAGCCTTTCCATTCGACAGCATTTCGTAAGCCAATGTCAAATTCCGTGATTGCTCGTCGAATTTCTTCTTTATTCACTGGCGGCAGCATATCGCGCTCTCTGATTGTCGGTGGGCCAACCACGACGGAATGCGCAGATCGCAAAGCAAATCGCTAAGCGCCGAGTTCTAGCTTGGTACCGAGGCAGTCGCCGGATCAACATCCAATTCAGATGTCCCGAGGCGTTTGCTTTGGGCCGTGGTAACACTGCGGACGCGCAAATCCAATGTCGATGGATTACCACTTGTTATCGTCAAATTTCACTTCGACTTGAGAAGCTGACCCATGCTGTGCTTCGGGCATGACCGACAAGGCGAAACACCGCGCGCGCCGGCTGCCCCCGCACATCGCACGGTACAAAAGAGTGGCGAGTGAAGTTGACCCGCAAAAACGGACACCTATTCTTTTTGATTCAGAGGTGAAGAAATCGCGCGAAGACTTTACCCGATGGGTGAAGAACACGTATGGAGGTGCTGCTGTCTCGTGGGATCAAAGGGTGCTACGTCTACTTGAGGCACGCTGAGACTGCTGAGCATTTCCGTCGGTATCTCGCGTGGGCGCAACGACAAGGTCTTGGACATATCGTAGAACACCTCAACTGGTGCCGAGTAGCAAGGCACAGTCGAGTAACGTTCGAGCGAGTCGAGACACGGAAGCTCCCTGCGACACCGTAGGAAGTCTTAACGAGAGTCTGAACTTGCGACTCGCTCGTCTCGACAGGTGCATTTGCGCCAGTTTGGCTTTGTGGGGTGGGTGGTCGGAACGAATAGGATGGACCAAAATCCCGTTACTCCTGGACTACATGGCCCGCGAAACGAAAAAGGGTTACAGGCAAATCACCTGTAACCCTTTGATTTTATTGGTGGAGCGGATGAGGATCGAACTCACGACCTTCGCATTGCGAACGCGACGCTCTCCCAGCTGAGCTACCGCCCCAACGAAGCAGCAATTCTGGCACGGGGTTATGGGGTTTGACAAGCCCCTCCTTGTAAACCGCCTCCTAGCGCAACTACTGAGCCGCCGTCGGCGCCCCGCTGAGCACCCATCCGACCACCGTCCGAATATCGGCGTCGCTCATCCGTGGGTGAGATGGCATGGGAATAACGCCCCAAACCCCGGCCCCACCGTCGCGCACCTTCTTCTCCAGCCGGTTTTGCGCGCCCGCGTCGCCCTTGTACTTGGCCGCGATATCCCTGAAGCCCGGCCCGACAAGCTTCCGATCCACGGCATGGCATCCCAAGCAGGCGTTCTGCTGAGCGATCTCATACCCAGCCGGCGCCGAAGCCGCAACCGCCGCCCCGGGCCATGCCACCCAAACCATCCCAGCCAACCCCACCCAAACA
This sequence comes from Trinickia sp. Z7, assembly GCF_056498045.1. NCBI lineage: Bacteria > Pseudomonadati > Pseudomonadota > Betaproteobacteria > Burkholderiales > Burkholderiaceae > Trinickia > Trinickia sp. Z7. The sequence continues at coordinate 7,180 of NZ_JAUEQW010000027.1, read as the reverse complement.
GCAAGCCCGGCCCGCAAAACCCCGCCCATCATTGCTTAACTTGCCCCGAGCTACCCGGATGCACCTGCGTCGAGCTCGAAACCGGCGCCGGCGTCTTCTGCTCCAACGGCTGCGCCGTCACACCGCCCATTGGCACCGCCCCCACCGTCGGCTCAGCCTCGGCCGATTGCGCCGAACTCGGCGCGCTCGCCGCTTGCCCCGCCGCCGGCGCCAGCGTCTGCGCGTCTTCCGGCTTGATGTACTGGAACACCTTCACGACGCTCATCACGCCCGGCACGTTCGCCGCAACCGCCGCCCCAAGATTGCCCTCTTGCGTGGTCACGAGCCCCATCAAATAGATGTTCCCGCGCTCGCCCACCACCTTGAAGTCGTTCGCCGAAATCCCCTTCTCGGCAATCAACGCCGCCTTCACCCGCGCCACTAGATACGAGTCGTTCGCCCGATCGGAAAACGATGTCTTCGGCGCAATCGCGATCTCGTTGACGATCGATTCGACGTTCCCCACTCCGCGCGTGATCTCTTCCGCACGCCGCTTCACCGCGTCCGTCGGCGCTTCGCCCGTCAGCAGCGCACGCCGATTGAACACCGTCACGTCCACGTGCGTGTCGTCCCCCAGTTCGTTGGCGATCTGCGAATAGGCCTTCAGCTGAATCTCGCGATCCTCGGTTTGCGTACCCACCGTGCGACGATCGGTCGCCATCAGCGCCCCGCCGCCCGCCGCGCCCGCCACTGCCAGCACACACCCCTGCAACGACGCCACCAATGCCGCCGCCGTCGTAACCGCCAGCGTTCCACGCACGAGCGTCTTCATGACGCGATCTGCCCTCATCAACGAACTCCTTCGAAGTCAATCTTCGCCGAGCAACATGGCATCGATGCCGTCGCACAAGCAGTGAATAGCCAATACATGCACTTCGCGAATCCGCACCGCCCGCTGCGACGGCACGCAAATCTGTATGTCCAAATCCGCCAGCGCTTCGCCCACTTTGCCGCCGCCATCCCCCGTCAACGCAATCACGATCATTTCGCGCTCATGCGCTTCCGCGATCGCTTCGAGCAAATTTGCTTCATCCCGCGCCGACGCAATGACGAGCAACACGTCGCCCGCATGCCCCAACGCGCGCAGCTGTTTCGCGTAGACGGTATCGAATGCGCCACCCGCACTCAGCGCCGTCAGCACCGAGCTATCAGCCGTGAGCGCGATCGCCGGCAAGCTCGGGCGCTCGCGCTCGAAACTGCCGATCAAATGCGCGGCGAAGCACTGGGCGTCCGCGGCGCCCGCGCCGTTACCGCACGCGAAAATTCGATTGCCGTTCGCAAGCGCACCGAACAAGGTGTCGATGGCCGCGGCAATCGGCATCGACAACGCGTCCAGCGCTTCGAGTTTCAATGCCGCGCTTTCGCGAAAATGCTGTTGAATTCGTTCGACTGACATCGGTTCTCTATTCTGCCGGCCCCGCCAATACGCGGCCGTTCGTCAGCGCGCAAGTTTACCGTACTGGCCGGTCTCCTCAGGCACGTTTTAACTCCCATCCTCGCGAAAGGCGTCGCGCAGCCAATTCAGCCGCCGCCCTTCGAACACCACGACATCGAACCGGCAAGCGCTAGCGCCCTCCCCCCGCGTCGCCAAGAAATACCGAGCCGCAAGCAAGATGCGCCGCCGCTTGTGCACGCCAATGCTAGCCGCCGCCCCGCCGTATCGCCCACCCGCCCGAGCGCGCACTTCGACGAAAACGAGCGAGCCGTCGCGGTCGCGCATTACCAAGTCGATCTCGCCGCCCCGGCAGCTCACGTTGCGTGCGACGAGGCGCAGCCGCTGTCGCCGCAGAAAATCCAGCGCGTGCGCTTCGAATACGGCTCCGAGGCGTTTCGACTCGCCTCGCCCGGAAAAGTTGTCCGCACCATTCGATCTGCTTTCATCCGGGGGCCGCGGCTCGCTCCCACGCACCGTTCCTGCCTGCCGCACATGGCACAATGGCGGCCTTCCCTCGCTCGTTGGCGTCTCTCGCTTCATGTCCGATCTCCTCGATCTCGCGCAGCGGCAGCAGTGCCCTTGCGCCACGCTCTACGTCATTGCAACGCCGATCGGCAACGCCGCCGACATCACGCTGCGCGCGCTACACGTGCTCGGCCTCGTCGATCGCATCGCCGCCGAAGACACCCGCAATACCGGGCAACTGCTCGGGCTGTACGGCCTGTCCAAGCCACTCGTGGCCGTGCATGAGCACAACGAGCGCGAAGCGGCCGAGCGTATCGTCGAATGCCTGCGCGCCGGCGAACGTGTCGCCTATGTGTCCGACGCAGGCACGCCCGGCGTGTCCGATCCAGGCGCCAAACTCGTCGACGCCGTGCGCGAAGCGGGCTTCGCCGTCGTGCCGCTGCCCGGCGCGAGCGCAGTGACGACGGCCGTCTCCGCTGCCGGAGACTTCGTCGGCACGTTCTCCTTCCTCGGCTTTCTGCCGACGAAAGCCAAGCAACGCGCCGCGCATCTGCAATCGCTCGCCGCGCATCCGCATGCGATGGTCTTTTACGAGGCGCCGCACCGCATCGTCGAAACCGTGCAAGCGCTGGCCGATGCGTTCGGCGGCGAGCGGCAACTACTCGTCGCGCGCGAATTGACGAAACTACATGAAGCGATTCATCGTTGCACCCTAGCCGAAGGGCCAACGTGGCTCGCAGCCGACCCGAACCGGCAGCGCGGAGAATTCGTGCTCGTGGTTCAAGGCGCTCCGGCTCGCACCGACGAAGACGAGGCGGCGCATGACGCGCTGCTGTCGTTGTTGCTCGAAGAGGTTTCCGTCAGCAGCGCGGCACGGTTGGCGGCTGCGATTACCGGCGCTTCTCGAAACGCGCTTTATGCTCGGGCATTGGCGATGTCGAAGCGGGAGGACTAACGGCCTGGTGGCGGACAGCACGCTAGCGATAGCAGGCGTTGCGCAGCGTTTCGCGCACGGGCGGCATTGGCGATGACGGCCAAATGGTCGTAGCGGCCAAAGGCATCGAAGCCGTCGAAGACGCCACGGCTCAGCGGCGAGCAGAGCGCTGCCGATCGGACGGATAAACGTTGCTCAACACCTCGCCACAAAAATGCGGACGGGTTCTCCCGTCCACCGAGCGGCACGGTGATCGCTTCAATACACGCGCGCACGACAACGATATGCGCTGCCCTCGACACGCGCCATTATTCGTCAAACAAGCTCGATCGCGCCGGGCAGCGGCTTCCCTCTTACAAGTTCGGCCCCATTCTGTGCCGACACGAAAACCAACTGCACGAAGCTATTCACCGGCGCGTAATGCGCAAAAACAGTTTCGAGCACACGGGCGAATACACTCATCGCACAATCGGCGAGCAGCACCTCATCGACAGCCAACCGCACACGCATACCTCGCATCAAGCCCGGTTGCGGTTCCCTTACCACCCAGTCCAGCGCGGATTCGTGCGAGAGATGAGTCAAGCTCTCGATGTGTCGTTTCACGCGCGCCGATTGCGACGGCGCGTGAGCCGTCAGTAGTTCCTTGAACGCCGGCAAACCGGCCTCGCAAATCGACAACGGTCCAGCGGACAGCATCGCGACGACGTCCCACAGCTGATTACGCACATTTCGCCGTGCAATGCTTGGCGTAGGCCGAATCGACATCGATACGCGCCCGCTCAGCGCTTCGTTGCCGTAGACGAAATCCCCGCTAGGATGATCGATCTGCAACTCGGCAGGCGCATTGCCGTTCGTACAAGTCAGGTCCATGTCGATCTGCATCCCACCCGCCATCAGCATCGCACCGTTGGCATCGACGAGCGAAAGCAACATGTTCTGCTCGGCCTCGGTTTCGGCGAACCGTGTATCGCGCTCGACAAGCCAATACATCGACGCATCGTGCTCAGCCGCGTGATACATGTGCTTAGAAAGAGACAAGAAGGCCTCGACATTCCGGGCGATGGCTCCCTTCGGAGTAACCATGGTGACGCTAACTTCATCGACGCGGTACACCACGGCCTCGGGTCCGCTCAGCTCGCCCGGTATGATCGGATAGACAGCGGGCTTCGTCTTTTCCTGTGCGATGGGTTCTGCTGGCGTGGCGAACAAATTGACGACGGGTGTGCAGAACAGTTTGAAGTTCGCCGCGCAAATCGCCTGCAGATGCTGCGATAGATGCGAATCACGATGCACGCCGTTGACCGGCAGATGCAGGGTCACGCTACGACACGAACCGGCTATCCGCATTAGCGGCAAAAAGTCGACGTCGACAAAATCGAACTTCTCGGGAAACGAGAAATATTCGAGCAGCATTCGAAAATGCGACTGACTCGCGTCGCGCCGCTCGATGATCGCCTCGGTACCATCGAAGCCCGCCGACGACACGAGGACAGGATCCAACGCAATCCAGGCTCCGTTTGTATCGACTTCGACGAATGCGTTCGATGTACGAAGCAGCAAGGTATCGATGATCGCGGCAACCTCACGGCGATTGCCGTCGACGAAGATGCGCACACGTTCGGGAACAACGCTCCTCGACAGAGGACTAGCGCACAAGCCGGCGAACTCGATGGAAACGATGCCCGTCGTTTCCTCGTGCAAATGAATCCTCGCCGGGGCTGAAGTCGCCGGCGCGTAGTGCGCGCCGGTTATCTGCAACGGCGATAGGACTGCATCGTAGACCGTCCGAAATCGATACTCGCCCGTCCGTGTTTTGAGTTCGGTTCCGCGTTCGATCGTGAATGGATTCGTCAGCTTCGCCGTGGCCGCGCTGCCTTCGAAGCGCGCAATCGAACAAGACGGGAAAGGTCGCAAATACTCGGGGCGAAGAATTTCGAGCAGACCGGCCGGCAATTCCGGGTAGTCGTCGTTGATGCGCAGGCTTACTCTAGCATTGAGCAACGCCGCGGATTGAATCAATCGTTCGATGTGCGGATCGTCCGAGTGCTCGCCGGAAATCGAAAGCCGCGCTGCAGCATCTGGATTGCGTTGCGCGAATTCAGCTAGCGAGTGGCGCAGTATCGCCAGTTCACGCTCATAGTCCGGGAGCAGATCGTCGACGGAGCCGGTCATGGGCGGCCCGATGTCGGGATGCTCGAGATCAGTGTCGCGCCGCACGAGGTTTTGTGCCCGTGGAACGCGACAGGACGCCCGTCGATCGATACGTTGTTGTCTCCTTCGATGATGACGCATTTTCGATGCCCGGATACCGGGCACGTGCATTCGTCGCCGACGCATGCGACCGCCCGGCCCATCACGGCCGATTGTGGTCTGCCGGTCGTCACTATGCCGCCGTGCGACGTTGAATCGCCGACGCGAATCACTCCGCGCATGTTTTCACACTCCGATGTTGGGGCGTCGTCCGGATAGGGCGCCGTTGCGATTCGTCGCGTTGTCGGCGCACTCGATCTCTCGCGCGCCACCGTTCTTAGTACGTGAATCCTTGCCTCGGATACGAGACATCGTGACGGCGTCCCCACCAAGGAAGGTATGCGTCGCCTTCGCCGCGCGCCCTGAACCAGTTCTCTTCCGGGCGGATAGGAACCAGCTGCGCGGGTGGCGTGACGATTACCGCGCTCAGTTGAGCAAAGTCCGTCGTGCCCGCAACCAATACGTGTCCGCCCAGATGATTCGCGCGGCCAATTGCCAGCGCGACCGCGGTCAGCGCCGTGCCTGCACCGGTTTCGCCGAGCAAGGCCGGCATGTTGAAGGTCTGCTTCTGGAAGTCGAAGTCGGGCAACGTTTCCGTCAACGTTTGCGCTAACGCCCCAATGCGCTCGGATGCGGCATCGCTGCCCTGGCCCGCGTCGTGGATCACGTAGCTAATATCCGATGACTTGATGTTTGCATTGAGGGCGGCAGCGTCGATCGCAGCCTTCCAGGCTTGCACCTTGCGGGACGTACCCACTCTCGGCTCGAAATCGCCAACGTTCGCGGTCGCCACTCGGCTGATCCACGCTAGCGGATCGCGCTCGGTCTTCATTTGCGGCCCTGCAAGGATCAGCAAGGTCATGTTTTCGTTCATCTGCGCGTCCTCCGGCGGGAAACTGGGCGCATCCCAGTTCATCACCCACACGCTTTCCTGCGGATGCGATTCCAGATAATCGAGGGCGGCGTTCAACGACGCGAAACCTGCGTTCGCGCCGCCGAGCGTGACGTTGACGTCGGGTGGCGTATCTTTGGACCACAGATCTGGAAAATAGGGGTTGCCAATGTTGAACAGGCCGACAATCTCCTCTTGCAGGCGATCACGCGCCTGTTTGGGGTCGAGCCTGCCGGCGGGAAGTGCGTATTCGATGTGTACTCCTGCGAGTTCACGCCAGCTACGTTTCCATGTAGGTGCTACGGTGTAGAAGTAGTATTGATTCATCACATACCTCTCGGCGAAAACGCGTAGCAATCGGCGGACATACTTGCGATGGAATCCGTCAAATGTTTCCTCCCCCCAAAGGCCGTTCGCAACGCCTGCCACTGGTCTGATAGACGTGAAGCTCTCGGGATCAGTCCCTACCATGTCGTCATTGGCGTTGGGTTTTACGAGACCCAGAGTCCATAGAAGCTGCCACTCGGTCGGGTAGTCTCGGCGTTGCAGGGGATTGAGCCATTCAACGCCGACCACTTGCGCAGCGAACGTTCGAGAGGATTCCGACGACGGCGATCCCGATTCGGCTCGATGAGCGGTGTTCATCATGGGTGGCGCTGGCGCAGCCGCTGCGGTGGAGAAGCAAAGTATGGCTGTGGCCAATAAGGCAGGAAACACGAAAAGTTGGACCATCACTTCCTTCACGCTCCATGAACGATGCGCCGACTCACCTGAAAACATCAACACCGCCACAAAGATTGATGCGGTAAGCATCACGAGTGCAGTCAGAACAAAACGGCGGCGCCAGGTCGAGATCAGCCTCATAGCACCCCATCGCGTTGATCGACGATCTTCGATGGCATCATCGCCTCGGGGTCGGACGTCAACCAATCGCTCAGCGGTTGCTTTTTCATGACGCCCTCCACGAAGTACTCGGCATACGGGTAGCCAGGATCGTAAGGGTTTAGATCTTCGCCGAAGCGCCAATCCGCAGCGATACGAAGCCTCTTCAGATCCTCGTCCGACAAGTAGCAAAGGCCAATCGCCACGTCATACGCCAGCGCCTTCTCCGCATGCTCGGCATTGGTCATGATCGTCGAGTGGTTCGTCGCATTGTTGTCGACGC
>NZ_JAUEQW010000026.1:0-22236 GCF_056498045.1 Trinickia sp. Z7 | reverse complement strand
GATGCTTTGCAGCCAAACATCGAGCGAATGAATCGCCGAATGGACGTCCTCAGGCGAGATCTTAACGAGCGGCGACACGAACACGTCGGTCGGCTTGGGTTGCAATACGGTCGCGTCGGCCATGGCGTCGTTATGCTTCTTCTAGGAGTATTAAGGACCACTAACGAATCGATGATCAGCCGAATTTCGGCATCGAAAGGCCGCCGAGGCCGCCTTGCAGCGCATGGCTGATCGCAGGCGCCGCGGTGCCGAGTTGGTTGACCTGCGAGAGCGCGCTTTGCGCGCCCGAAGGTAGCACCTTGGCGATGGCTTGTTCGGCGAAGCTCATTCCTTGTTGCATCGCTGCTCCCATCCCCGAGGAAGCGCCTTCGGACGAAGCCGCCGCCGAACCCGCGAATCCATTGCCCGAGCCATTTGCCAGCGATGGCATCAATTCCCCGAGCGAGTCCCCTGCATCGGCCGTTGCACCGCTCTGTTCGCCATTCGCGCCGTCCGCTGTCGGCCACTGTGGCGTCTCGAACTTGCTCGCGGTTTGATCTTGTTTGCGGGGATCGTCGCCGAATTTGACTTGCACGACGCCAGACGGTAGCCCGCTCACGATCGTCTTTCCGCTCGCATCGAGCGCACCCTTGTTCAGCAGCCCACCGCTCGAATCGAACACGGAAAACGCTCCGCCTTTCACCGCGGCTTCATTCGCGTACTTGTGCACCAGTTCGAGCTGACCGGGTGCGTCCGGCCGCGCCGAAGGCAGCGGATAGCCCATACTGGCCGGGCCGTTGAATAGCCGCTGCGCGCCTTTCACATCGACGGTGCCGGGCCCGTGAATCTCGATGTTGCCGCCCGCGATCTTGATGTAGGCGCCGCCGCTCGTGAGCACGATGCCTTGATCCGCCGCGATCTCGATCGCGTCGGTGGACGATACGATCTTCACGCCTTTCTGCGCGGTGAGTTCGACGTTGTCCGATTGCGCTTGAACCTCGATCTTTCCCTTCGCCGCGAACAGTTTCATGCCGGCGTTCTGCACGAACAGGCTCAACTTTTCGCCGACGCTCGCCAGCAATGACTTTCCGGCCGCAAGGTGCATGCTCTGGCCGGTTGCGAAGTTCACATGATCCGTCGCCGACACATGAACCGACTGCTGCGTCGACAGACCGATGCCCGCGGGGCTACCGAAAAGCAGCACCGGTTGCTCGAACCCGTTCGCGTTGCCCGAGCCGCCTCCCGCGGTGCGGCCACTGCTCGAGACGGCGCCCGGCACACTCTTGCGCGTGGCATCGGTGTAGGCGCGCATGGCCTCGTAGCCGTCCTTGAGGCTTTCGGCTTGGTGCAGCTCGCTCGCTTGCGATAACGCTTCGACGACGCTCTCGGCGTTGATCAACTGACTCTGCGATTCGCTGACGTCGAGGGGCTGGCTGCCCGAACCCTTGGCATACGTCGAGACGTAAAGCCCTTGCCCCGCCCGGATCGCACCGTAGGCGTTCGATTTCAAATCGAAGCCGCTGCCGAGGTACGCGCCGCGCGTATTGTTCGTGTGGTCGACCAGATACCCCAAGTGCAAGTGCGAATCGGCGCTGGTCGAATAAAGATGGATGCGATTTTGCCCGGTGGCATCGTCCATCACGAGTTGATTGAAACCGCTTCCCGCGTATTCCTTCGACCGATATCCCGACAGCAACCCGTGCGTATGCCACGTCGGCGGGGTTGCGCCCCCATGCATGCGACTCAAGATCACGGGGCGGTCGCAATCGCCTTCCATGAATCCGACGATGATTTCGTCGCCCTTGCGTAGCGGGTAGTGTCCGCCGCGACTGCTGCCGGCATCGGGAAACGCTGCGCGCACCCAAACCGATGCGCCTTCGTCGCCTTCGTTACGCCGATTCCACGGAAACCACACCTTCACCCGGTTCAATGCATCGGTATAGATTTCTTCGTCGTTCGGCCCGGCGATGATCCCGGTCTGCAACTGCATGACGGGCTTGCGATGCTCGAGTGCGCTGCGAAACGGCGTGCGCCGGCGTTGCGCTTCGATCTCGACTTGAAAAAAGCCTTCGCTGCCATCGGGATGTTTGACCGCGACGCCGCCGATGCTCGCGGCAGCGGCATGATTGACCTCGGAGCGCAAACTCTCGGCGAAATCCGCAACATCATCCATGCCGGGCAGATTGTTGCGGATGATCCACGTGGTGCCGATGATGGCGAACTCGCGATCTTGCGGCGCATCGCGGTCGTGGACGGGATGACCCGTCAACGTGAACCAATGGCCGGGACTGGCCGAGCGCAAGCTGCCGATGCCGTGATAGCGCTTCGCTTGCGATTGCCATGCTTGCGTGCGCACCGCGGCCTGATGCTCGCCGCGATCGCGCGGCCCCCAGGTGTAGGCGCCCGTGTAGTCGTACACCTCGCCTTGCGCGGGAATGTCGTCATGCGCGTTGATCGCGCTCGTGACTTCCTTCGGCAAGTCGGGACGCTTGTAATCGAACGTGCGGGTCGTGAGCGTCGCGCTTTGGATCGCTTGCTGTTCCTTCCATTGCGTGAGACCGTCCACTTCTTCGCGCAACCCGGTGCGGCGAAACTCGACTGTCTTGGGCTCGAGTTCAGGCAGAAAATACGCGTCGTCCATCAACACGAGCGTGTGCGATTTGCCGTCGGACGCTTGTTCGAAGCGGCCGAAGACGCCTGCTTCCTCGAGGCTGCGATGGACGAAATTCCAGTCGTATTCCCATTGCACGCGATTCGAATACTGCGGCATGGGCTGCCGCAAATCGAAACGATAAGCCCCTTGTGCTTGCGGATGCTGGTCGAAAACGTCGGCGATGATCTGTTCGCCCGTTTGCTCTTGCCAATCGCGCATGTCGCGCCGCAACCGCAGAAAATGCAGCCACGAGGAAAATCGCAATTGATAGTAAGTGAGCGACCCGTCCGCCCCCAATCGGCTGAACGCATGAACATAGCCGTGGTACGGCAGATAGGCGCCGTCGGTTTTCTGCAGCCAAAGCGTGACCGCTTGTCCGATTAGCGCGTCGAGCTTGATCTCGCTGCCGCGGATCGAGGCGACATCGACAATGAATTCGTAATCGCGCCCAAGCTGCGCGCTGCCTTTTGCCTGAAGCGGCACGAGCCAATCCGCACCAAGCGGTGTATCCAGCTTGAGAAGACGATTGCGCTGGGCTGCGCCGTAATAGAGCGCATCGACGAGCGTATTGGACGTCATTCCGCCATTCCTTTAGAGCAAGGGCTGCGCTATCGACAGCGCTAGGGAGGCGGTGATTTTAATAGACCTACATGACGAAATCGATAGCGATTGCGTTCAAAATATGCGAATGGCACGCGCAATCAGATTTGTCGGCCTGCGCGGTGTTTATCGTGCATTGACGGCAGAAAAAAATACTTGGACGCCCTGGAAGAAGTTTGCAATATCGGAAATATTTCCTCGATTACAGAACGATCTGTATAAAGTTGCGCCTGATTACCGAACGTCGCTTCCCGGCTCTCGAATAGGGCTATGCACCCATGGCTTTGCGGATCATTTGGCCGGCGGCGCCGAGCACGAATAGCAAGACGATGATTCGAAAAGCGTGCGGCGGTAGTTTGTCGCGCAGCGGGCGCGCGATCAGCATGCCGGCGATGACGGGGATGCTGGCAGCGGCAGATATGAGCAAGTCCGCGCTCGACGCATGGGCGCCGCTCTTGAAGGCAAGCAGCAGCGTCACGATAGAAACGACGAGAATCATGGCCATTTGCTTCGTGAACGCTTTGCCGCGGACGCCGGAGGAAATGAGGTAGATGGCGAGCAGGGGCCCAGGAATCGACGCGATGCTTTCCATCAGCGCCGCGCCGAAGCCCAGCGCGAAACCGATCGGCTTGACCCAGCCCGGCGCGAGCGTGAAGCGCGGCGAAGCCAGCAGCAAGAGGGCGGCCAAGGCCAACAGCGCACCGGCCGCAGCCTGTGCGTGATGGGGTTCGAGGGAGATGAGAATCGACACGCCGACGATATTGCCCAGCACCGTCCCCACGAGCGGCGCGATGATGCGGCGCGCCGTGGAGAGCGTTTCTCCGCCTTCCAAGGCCTGCGGGATGTTGCCGAGAATGACCGGCATCGACAGCAGCAGCACCGCCTGCTTGACCGGCATCATTTGACTGAGGATCGGCATGGCCACGAGCGGCACCCCAATGCTGACGATGCCTTTGACCATTCCACCCACGAGCAGCGCGGCGACGATACCGGCTAGGGCATAAGGATCCATCGCATGCAAGGTGGAACTCAACATGCCGTGAGCGGTAGGAAACATGATTTAGGTGTGGCTACGATTCATTGCGGCGGGTTCATGCCGTTCGACGGGGGCGCGCCCGCGGGCGCATTGAACGGCGGGATACCGGATGCCGGCGCCGGCGCCGAGGCGGGCGTGGGCGCGGAAGCCGGCGTCGCGGCGGAGGCACTTGCAGCAGGAGCGGCCGCAGAAGCCGCAGGAGCCGCAGAAGCCGCAGAAGCCGCAGAAGCGCCCCCGGGCGCCGACGCCGCGCTTGCCGCATCGGGCGCGGTGGCGCCCGTGCTGCTTTCGTCCTCGTCACCGTAATTGGGCAACGCGGGCGGCTTCGACGAATCCGCGCCCAGTGCGGCGCGACGTTGCTGCGTATATGCGTCGCGCACGAACGAATACTTGTCGAGCGCGGCTTGTTCCAGGATGTTCGTCGCGCCGAGCATGTCGGAGCGTGCGCTGACAAACTGCAGGGCGTACAGCGGCCTGCGCGAATCGGTAGGCGCGTAAATCAGCGGGCTGAAGCGCGTGTCGACGGCAAGCCCCACGCCGTCGCGGAACGAACTCGGTCCAAAAATCGGCAGCACGAGGTAAGGGCCCGACGGTATGCCCCAGCGGCCGAGCGTCAGGCCAAAGTCTTGATGATGCTTCGGCAAGCGGGCCGGCGTGGCGAAATCGATCAGCCCGCCGATGCCGAAGGTGGTGTTCATCGCGAAGCGAATCAAATCTTGCGTGGCATCGGTGATCTTCAACTGCAGCAATTCATTTGCGAAGTTGTTCAGATCGCCCAAGTTCGAGAAGAAGTTGCTGATCGCCGTGCGCAGCGGGTGCGGCGTGATTTTCTGATAGCCCTTGGCGATCGGCACGGCCACGGTGCGATCGATCGTGTCGTTGACCTTGAAGATCGCACGATTCATGGGCTCCAAAGGATCGCCCGCGGTGCGCTGATCAGGGCTTGCACAGCCGCCCAAAAGGGCCGCGGCGAGCACCGCCGCGGACAAGGTTCGTAGGTTATCCATCGATTCCTTCTAATCCATTCTTTTGGGCGCGAGCGGCGCGCGGTTTGCCCATGAGCACGGGTTGGAACACCACCGCGCCGATGAGCGTGCAAGTAAGCGCCAGCGCCAGCAGGCGGCCCATGCTGGCAGTGCCGGGATGGTGCGATAGCCATAGGCTGCCGAAGGCCGTGGCCGTCGTGGCGGCACTGAACAATACCGCATGCGTGAGGCTCGACGCGAGCAGGCTCGTCTGGCCGGCGCGCCACGCCATCACGAAGTAGACCTTGAAGGCGACGCCCACCCCGAGCATCAGCGGCAACGCAATGATGTTCGCGAAGTTCAGCGGCATGTCGAAGGCGACGCAGAGCTCGAGCGTGACGAGCGCGGACACGAGCAGCGGAATCATCGTCCGCAGGACATCGCCGAATCGGCCCAGCGTGACCCACAGCAGCAGCGTGATCGAAAGCACTGCCCAGGCCGCCGCTTGCAAGAACGCCATGATGATCGTATCGGCCGAATGCAGGATCGAAATCGGTCCGCCGATCGCGCTCGGCTCGGCCTTCTTCACGGCGTGAGCGAACCGGCGCAGCATCGCATCGTCGCTCGAGTCGACGCCCGGCGGCACGCGCGGTGAAATTTGCACGAGCGCGCGGCCGTCCGGGGCGACCCAATCGCGCACGAGTGCGGGCGGCAAGGTTTCGCGCGTGATGACCGACGGCTGCAGCAACGTCGTGAGTTGCCGCAGCGCAAGCCGCAGCGAGGTCGAGAAGGCGGCTTCGGCACGGTCGCGCGCCGCGGCGTCCGCGGCCGCGAGCTTGACGAGCGCTGCCGAGAGCCGCCGCGCCTCGTTGGCGCCGGGGCCGGGATGGTCATCGGCCGCATACGTCAGCTGATTCGATGCGCGTTTTAGCGCGGCGACACGCTGCGCATCGGCCGCCGGGGGCGCGGGCGGTTGCGTCAGTGCGGGCAGAAGGGTTTGCGCGGCCTGCTCGATCAGGGAAATCTTTTGCGGTTGATCGGGCGGTATGAAGCTCGTGAGCGTGGTGGCGCGCCCAACTTGGGGCAGTGCGCCGACACGGCGAGCCGTCAAGTCGGCCGCGGCAAGCGACGGCGCGAGCACGGCGACATCGTTGATCGAAGCTTCGGGCGAATTTTTCAGCGACGACAGCGTCGCCATCGATTCGGTGGTCGGGTCTTTCAAATGCAGCGGGTTGAAGTCGAAACGCAGATGCAGCAGCAACGGCGTGGCGCCGAGCACGACGACCAGCGTGCCCAGCAAAATCGGCTTGCGGTGCTCTTGCAGGAAATCGTCGATCGGCGCCAAGCGCGCGAAGCCCGGGCGCGACGCCTCGCCGGGGGGCGCCATCAGCTTGAGCAGCGCGGGCAGTAACGTCATCGTACTGAAGTAGGCGACGATCATGCCCACGCCAGCGATCAGGCCGAGTTCCGACACGCCGCGGTAGGCGGTGGGCAAAAACGAAAAGAAGCTGGTGGCGACGGCTGCCGCCGCCAAGGTCAGCGGCAGCCCCATCGAGTGTGCGGCGCCGACGAGCGCATGGTCGAGCCGAGGGTCGCGGTGCCGTTCCTCGCGGTATTTCACGCCGTATTGAATGGCGAAATCGGCGCCCAAGCCGATGAACAGCACCATGAACGCGACCGAGATCATGTTCAGCGAGCCAACCATCATCAGGCCGAGCGCTGCCGTGATCGGCAAACCGACGGCCAGCGTGACGAGCACGGCCAGGATCATCCGCTTCGAACGCAATGCAAACCAGAGAATCGCGAGGACGACGAGGAGCGTGCCGATGCCGTTGACGATCGCACCGTCTTCGACCGAAGCGAATTCCTCGTCGGCGAGCGGCTGTGCGCCGGTCAGGCGCACGACGGCGCCATAGCGCTTTTGCAGATCGAGCTCGCGTGCCACGGTGCGGATCGTCTCCGACGCCTGTGCACCGGCTTGCAATGCGCCGTAGTTGACGACCGGTTGTACCGTGACGAACGCTCGGGCAGGTTGACGGGCTGCATCGGCGTCGACGAGCGCCCGCCATGAAAAAGCCGCGCTTTTACCGGCCAGGACAGCATCCACGGTATCGGCCGCCCGTGTCAGCAGGTTGGCCATGGCGGGCAATTGCACTTGCCCCGACTGCAACGGCAGCCCGAGCATCGTCGACAACGTGGTGGCAAGGCCCGTCACGCTCGGATCGTGGGCGAGCGTGTTGATGAGCGGGCGCGCTTGCGAGAGTTGCGCCGTCGTCTTCGCCACGCTGTCGGCCGGCAAGAACAGCATGCCGTTGTGTTCGAACAGCGGGCCGCCGCCCGGCTGCGACACCGCACCGACCCGGGCGCGGTAGGCGGGGCTCGAGAGCCCGCTGGCCAGCGCATCGGCGGCGGCGTCCGCCAACTCGGGCGCGCCGGCCTCGACGACTGCGAGGATGGTCTGATCGCGATCGGGGAACGCCCGGTCCATCGCGTCGCTCAGCGCGGACCATTGCGCATCGGTTTCGATGAGCTTGCTGACGTCGGTGTTGATCTTGAAATGCCGCGTCACGTACACGCCACTCGCCGCCGCCAAGACGAGCGCGAGCGCGACGATCCAAACGGGGCGGCGCACGGAAAAGGCGACGAGACGAACGATGAGAGGCGTCAGCATGAATCGACCGGCAGGGGAAATCGGGGGAGCAAAACGCCTGAGTATACCGGCGGACGGCTCATGGGCCCCGGATGCCACGCACAGCGGCGCGGAACCGGCCATGCCCGGCATGCGTCCAACGCCAGGATGGCCGCACTAGGACCGGTATACTGCCCGGATCGCACCATGACCGCATTCGCGTGCCTAGGCTCGAGCGGTGCTATCGATCCCTTTTCAAACGAGTTCGACATTCCATGAAACGTCATTTGTTTGCATTTCTCACCGCGGCGTTCGTCAGCGCCGCCGCCTGGGCTCAATCGGCTCCCGTAGACGTGGTCAAGCAGGCTGTCGTGGGCACCGTGGACGCCATGAAGCAAGATCCGGCCGCGCGCGGCGGCGATATGCAGAAGATCACGCAAATCGTGCAAAGCCACTTCTTGCCGGCTACCAACTTCGAGCGCACTGCGCGTATCGCCGTGGGCGATGCGTGGAAGCAAGCCACCCCGGCGCAGCAGCAAGAGCTGACGAAGCAATTTAAAGTCCTGATGACACGCACCTACGCGGCTTCGCTCGCGCAACTCGGCACCCAAGATGCGCGCTTCGCCTTCAAGCAGGATCAAGCGACGGGCAACGATGCGTTGGTCATGTCCACCGTCACGACGCCCGGCGACAGCCAGCAGGTCGGCTATCGGCTCGGCAAAGCCGGCAGCGAATGGAAGATTTACGACATCGACATGTCAGGCGCGTGGCTCATTCAGGTCTACCAGAGTCAGTTCAAGCCGCAATTGGCCAAAGGCGGCGTCGACGGCCTAATCAAGTACCTCACCCAGCACAACGCCCGCAGCGAGTGAGCGGCAGTGAGCGAGCGGCCTCCGGTCAACGCCGGCGTCGCTCGACGGCGAACTTGATGAGTTCGGCCTGTCCTTCTATCTCGAGCTTGCGTTTGACGTTCAGCCGGTGCGTTTCCACCGTGCGCACCGAAAGCCCGTAGCGCTCGGCAATCTGTTTGCTCGACAGCCCTTCCGCGAGCGCATCGAGAATTTCGCTCTCGCGCGGCGTCAAGCGCTCCGCCGGTGTCTGCAAAGTGCTGGCTTGAATCATGCGTGCCGCGATTCCGGCGCTGAAGAACGTGCGGTTCTGCAGCACGGCCGCAATCGCGTGAACGATCTCCGTGGCCGGCGAGTCCTTCAAGACATAGCCGCTCGCGCCGGCCCGCACGGCCTGCGTCACATACTCGATGTTGTCGTGCATCGACAGCATCAGTACGCGCACGGCGGGGAAGCGTTCGTGGAAGACCCCGGCCAGCGCGATGCCGCTCATGCCGTTCATGCCCACGTCCATCAACGCGAGATCGGGCGACAGTCTTTGCGCAAGCGTCAGCGCTTCCTCGGCGTTGCCCGCTTCTCCAGCCACGACGAAGCCGGGCACGCCTTCCAGCCGTAGCCGCAAGCCGTCCCGCACGAGCGGATGGTCGTCGACGAGGATGATGCTCGCGGGTCGCGAGGAAGCAAGTGTGTTCATAGACGATGAGTGTCTTGCGAAGAATCGGCCGCTCGCGCCGGTGCGGAGTGCGCTAGCGGCACCGATGCGGCGACGACCGTTCGACCCGGTTCCGATGCGATCGTCAGCGTACCAGCGAGCGCATCGAGCCGTTCGCGCATGTTGCGCAAGCCGATACCGCCGCGAGCATCCGCGTGCACGCGTTCGATATCGAAGCCATGCCCGTCGTCGGCAATCGTCAGATTCACGGCTCGTTGGGCAACGGAGAAGGCGAGCGTGACATGCGCCGCCTGCGCGTGCCGCACGATGTTCGTCAGCGCTTCCTGAGCAATCCTGAACAATGCAGTGTTCACTGCCGCCGGCAGCACGGCGGCGCGCGAGGCGGCGTCCGTTTCGACACGCATGTCGATTGCCGTCTCCTCGCCGAGTTCGCGCGTCAACTGCTCCAGCGCTGCGGCCAAACCGAGGTCGTCGAGCATGGAGGGACGCAGCGCATGCGAGATGCGCCGCACTTCGCGCAGGACATGCGATAGCCGCGTCAGGGCGGTGCCGAGCGCCGATTCGGCACTCGGCACGCGCAGTTGCGGGTGGCTCGCGTGTTCGAGGCGTGCGAGCGCCGATTCGAGCAAGAGCTTGACCGACACCATCATTTGACTGATGCCGTCGTGCAGCTCGCGTGAAAGTCGCGCGCGCTCATGCTCCTGCGATTCGACGACTTGTTGCGCCAGCCGCTTGAGCTTGGCGTCGGCGCTGCGATATTCGGAGACGTTCAAGAACAGCGCGCAGGCCGTAATGACCCCGAAGCCGGCGAGTGCGATGACGCCGATCCACGTCATGGTGCGCGTGATATTGGTCGAAGCGCTTGCGTCGATCCGCGTGAGCGCCTCGGTGACGCCGTCGAGATAAATGCCCGTGCCGATCATCCAGCCCCAGCGCGGCAACGGTACGACGTATCCGAGCTTGGGTTCGAGGCGATGGGTGGACGGACGATGCCAAACATAGCGCACGTAGCCGCCGCCCGCGTTCGCGGCCGTGATGAGCCGCTGTATCGTCAATGCGCCGCGAGGGTCTTTGAGCTGCCACCAATTGTGGCCGACGAGATCGGGCTCGCGCGGGTGCATCAGCGAGTTGCCCTTCATGTCGTAGACGAAGAAGTAACCATCCGGCCCGAAGTCCATGCGCTGCAGCATGGCAAGCGCTTCGCGTTGGTGCGCCTCGTCGTCTTTCGCGTCGCCGCCGGCCTCGTAAAGCGGCGTGATGGCCGTCACCGCGAGGTCGACGTAATGCTTGAGTTCGGTCCTCTTGCTCGAGAGATACGCGGCTTCCACGGTCTCGCGCTGCGCTTTGACTAGCGCGGCGGCCTGCAGGCGCACACCGATGCCGATGCCTGCGATGGCGATGACGAACGGAACGATCGCCAGCAAAAAGATCTTCGTCTTGATCTTCATCTCGACAGCGCCGCATTCGTGAGAACGGGCATTCGTGTGAACAAAACAGCGTAATGTGCGGCCGCAAAACAAAGCGGCGCGGCCCTTCGGGACCGCGCCGCTCTAGCGAGGCGCACCAAGAACCGAAGCTTAGTGTACCGCCGCCGTGCGTGCGTTTTTCGTATTGGCTGCGCGGCCGATTTCTTCGAGCTTGATCTCGACGTGGCGCGAGAAGACATATTCCGCGGGACGCTGCTTATCGAGCGGAATGTCCTTGGCGAATGCACCGTCGATCTTCGGGCCGCGCATGCTCACCCCCAGGGCCTTCAGCGGATGCGCCACGGTATCCATCACGGCCGTCGCTTCGAAGCCGCTGTGAACCATGCAATCGGCGCACTTTTCGTAATTGCCGGTGCCGTACGCGTCCCAATCCGTTTCTTCCATCAGCTCTTTGAAGGTCTTCGCATAGCCTTCGCCGACGAGATAGCACGGGCGCTGCCAGCCGAACACCGTTCGCGCGGGGTTGCCCCACGGCGTGCAGTGATAGGTTTGGTTGCCCGCGAGGAAATCGAGGAACATGGCCGATTGGCTGAACGACCAGTTCTTGCCGCGATTGCCACGCTTGAAGATCTCGCGGAACAAATGCTTGGTCTTGTCGCGATTCAGGAAGTGTTGCTGATCCGGCGCGCGCTCGTAGGCGTAGCCGGGCGAGACGGTGATGCCGTCCACGCCCATCGGCCCCAGCGTATCGAAGAATGCCGCGACGCGCTCGGGTTGCGCATCGTTGAACAACGTGCAGTTGATGTTGACGCGAAAGCCGCGGCGCTTCGCCTCGCGAATCGCGGCGACGGCCTTCTCGTACACGCCTTCTTGCGACACCGAATGGTCGTGCATCGCCTGGTCACCGTCGAGGTGGACCGACCAAACGAAGTACGGGCTCGGCTCGTAATCGTCCATCTTCTTTTCCATCAACAACGCGTTCGTGCAGAGATAGACGAACTTCTTGCGCGCGATGATGCCCTTGACGATGGTCGGCATTTCCTTGTGCAGCAGCGGCTCGCCGCCGGCGATCGAGACCACGGGGGCGCCGCATTCGTCGACTGCGCCGAGGCATTCTTCGACCGACAGCCGTTGATTCAGAATGGGATCGGGATAATCGATCTTGCCGCAGCCGTTACAGGCCAGATTGCAGCGAAAAAGCGGCTCGAGCATCAGCGCGAGCGGATAGCGTTTGTTGCCGCTGAAATGTTGGCGCGCGATATAAGCGCCCACGCGGACTTTCTGCAAAAGCGGGATCGACAAGGCAACCTCCTTAAACTTGGCGTGCGTCGGCAGGCTCCATGAGCTTTGCCGGCAGCTTGAATTCAACTTTTTCTTCCCGGCCTGCCATCGTCGAAACTTCGACAGGGCCTAGCGCGCGCAGCGCATCGATCACGTGTTCGACCATTTCCTCGGGCGCCGAGGCGCCGGCCGTAATCCCGACCGTCCCCGCTGTGGCGAACCACTCGCGTTTGAGCTCCGAGCCGTCGGCGACCAGATAGCTCGGCACACCCGTTTCGGCGCCGATTTCACGCAGACGGTTCGAGTTCGAACTGTTCGTCGCACCCACCACGAGCAAGACGTCGACTTGCGCACTCAATTCGCGTACCGCGGCCTGCCGGTTCTGCGTGGCATAGCAAATATCGCGCGTATCGGGACCGACGATATTGGTGAAGCGCTGCATCAGCGCTTCGATGATGCCGCGGGTATCGTCGACCGACAGCGTGGTCTGCGTCACGTAGGCGAGCGGCGTGTCCTGGGGCAGGTCGAGCTTGGCGACTTCGGCTTCGCTTTGCACGAGCAGCACCTTGCCCGGAATCTGGCCGATCGTGCCTTCCACTTCAGGATGCCCCGCATGGCCGATCAGGATCAGCGTGCGGCCCGCCGCGACGTATTGACGGCCTTGAACGTGCACTTTCGTGACGAGCGGGCACGTTGCGTCGAGCACATCGAGCCCGCGCGCCTGCGCATCGTGCTCGACGTTTTGCGCCACGCCGTGTGCGCTGAAAATAGCGACTGCCCCGTGCGGCACCTCGTCCAATTCTTCGACGAAACGCGCGCCTTTACTACGCAAATTCTCTACGACGTGCCGGTTGTGCACGATTTCATGCCGCACGTACACGGGCGCACCGTGCCGTTGCAATGCGCGGTCGACGATTTCGATCGCGCGAACGACGCCCGCACAAAAGCCGCGGGGTTGAGCAAGGATGACTCGCATTTATGGCGAACTCCGACCGAATCGGGATATCGGCCGCCGGCACTTAGCGGCGTGATCGCCCAGATTCCAAACCTATTATTAGAAAGCGGGCGTGATAGCCGGCAAACCAACCCAAACGCGCATTCTAACGCTATCGGGCCTAGAACGCTGCCAGCAAGCCAGGCAGGCGTTGCAAGAATGCCAGCAGGCGAGGTGGCGCGGCTTGCGCCAACGGCCGCGGCAAGCCGGTAAACTAGCGGGCCGCGCGCATTTCACTGCGTTTCGTTCGCGCCGATGTTTGCGCAAATCCTTTCATTTTCATTTCGATGACCGCGTAGGATGCCCTCCGTTCACTCTTCATACCGCTTCACCCCCGGCGCAGCCCGCCGTCGTCGGTCCGCCGTCCTCGTTGCCGGGACGGGGCGCGCATGACCACCGCGCTCTTCGGATTGTCGGCGCTCTCGCTGATCATATGGTGCGTCCTGCTCTTCGCGCGGGGCGGGTTTTGGCGCACGCGCTGCGCGCCGCAAGTTGCCGCCGAAGCCATCGAAGCCTTCGGCGCATGGCCCGCCGTAGTCGCAGTCGTGCCGGCGCGCAATGAAGCCGACGTGATCGGCGCGGCCGTGACGTCGCTGATCGAGCAAGCCTATGCGGGGGCGTTCCACGTCGTCGTCGTCGACGATCACAGCACCGACGGCACCGCCGAAGCCGCACGCGCCGCGGCGCTCGCGCGGGGCGTGCCCGAGCGGTTGACGGTGATCGCTGCCGAGCCGCTGCCCGCCGGATGGTCCGGCAAGGTGTGGGCTCAGTCGCAGGGCATCGCCGCCATCGAAACGCGCGGTCTCCCGGCCGATTTTCTACTGCTGACCGATGCCGACATCGCGCATCCGCCCGATGCCGTCGCGCAGCTCGTTGCGCGAGCAACGATCGAGCGGCGCGATCTCGTTTCGCTGATGGTGCGGCTGCGTTGCGATTCGTTCTGGGAAAAGGCGCTCATTCCCGCGTTCGTCTTCTTTTTCGCCAAGCTGTACCCGTTCAAGTGGGTCAACGATCCTCGCAACAAGACGGCCGCCGCGGCCGGCGGGTGCATGCTCGTGAGGCGTGCGGCGTTGGAGGAGGCGGGCGGCATGGCGTCGATCCGCTCCGCCCTGATCGACGATTGCTCGCTTGCGGCGCGCATCAAGCATCGCGGCCAAGGCCGCCATGCGATCCGTCTGGACGTGGCCGCGAGCAGCCACTCGCTACGTCCGTACGACGGCCCGGGCGAAATCTGGAACATGATCGCGCGCACGGCTTTCACGCAGTTGCGGTATTCGCCGTGGCTGCTTGCGGGAACTTTGGCCGGGATGGGGGTGATCTATCTCGCGCCGCCCGTGGTTGCGATGGCGCTCGGTCCGCTCGGCTGGCCCGCCTGGCTCGCATGGGCGGCGATGTGCTGCGCCTACGCACCGATGCTGCGCTATTACGGCCGTTCGCCCTGGTGGGCGCCCGCGCTGCCGCTCGTTGCGTTGTTTTACGTCGGTGCGACGGTTGCGTCCGCCATGCGTTACTGGCGGGGCAAAGGCGGACAGTGGAAAGCGCGCGTGCAAGCGCCTGCGCAGGGCAAATGAGCTCGCGCCGTCATGACTGAGTCAGCATGAGGTAGAGCTGAACGGCGGCGTCGGGGGAGAACGTGAACGGCACCCAGCCGTGACCCGTATGCCGCGCGACCAGCAGACGGTCGCCGTTCGCTTGTTTCTGCATCGCCATGGCGGGATTTTTGGTCGAAGCGAAACGCCAGCCCGGCGGGAGCGCCATCGGCGGCTCGGGTGTCATCGAGGCGCGTGCGTTGGCGAGTTCCTCGATCAATTGACCGATTTGCTCGGGGTGCAGCGTGACGGACTCGGAGCCGATGCCGAGCGTCAGCGCGTTGTTCGCCGGACGCGCGACGCGCAGTGTCGGCCGTGTATCGCTTTGCGCGGGCGTTTCGTCAGCGGATTGCTTCGCCTCGCGAGTCGCGTGTGGCTCGGCCGCGGCGGGCGCCTGTGCCTGCGCGGCATGCCGTGCCTGCTCTGCGGCCGCTTGGGCGAGCCGAAGGAGTTCGCTAAGCCGATCGACCTGCGCGTCGATCGCACCGATCTGTTCTTCCAAGTTCATGCGGCAGCTACTTCAACCAAAGAGACGCGATTCTACCGGCTGCGTGGCATCTCTATTCGCGCGTGCCGTCGTCCAGTTGTAACAAAATGCACGCGCGGCGGTCACGGGTGTAAGTAGCCCGCTTCGCGAAACCATTGCAGCGCATCGCGCAACCCCTCGAGATATGGCCGAGCCCGGTAGCCGATTTCCTGCTCGGCCTTCGCCGACGTGAAATACATTTTGTTCTTCGACATCTTGAGTCCGTCGACGGTGACGAACGGCTCGCGCTTGGTCAGTTTCGCCACGCATTCTGCGCCGAATGCGAGCGGATAGAGCGGCCAGCGCGGCAAGCTGATCGATGGGGGCTTACGGCCCGTTTCCTTCGCAATGTCGGCCAGCATTTGCTGCAGCGGTAAATTTTCACCGCCCAGAATATAGCGTTCGCCGATCTTGCCGCGTTCGAGCGCCAGCAAATGACCTTCGGCGACATCGTCGACATGCACGAGGTTCAAGCCCGTGTCGACGAAGGCCGGAATTTTGCCGAGCGCGGCCTCGACGATGATGCGGCCGGTGGGCGTGGGCCGCACATCGCGCGGACCGATGGGCGTAGACGGATTGACGATGACGGCGGGCAGCCGGTCGCGTTCGATCATGCGCTCGACGGCGCGCTCGGCCAGCACTTTGCTGCGCTTATAGACGCCGATCGCCTGCTGCGCCGTGAGGGGGGCGGTTTCGTCGGCTATGCGCCCTTCGCGCGTGACTTTCAGCGTTGCGACGCTGCTCGTGTAGACGATGCGCTCGACGCCTTCGGCGAGCGCGGCCCGCATCGTCGCTTCGGTGCCTTCCAGGTTGGCGCGTTCGATCTCGGAAGGATCGGGCGCCCATAGCCGATAGTCGGCCGCCACGTGAAAGAGATATCGCACGCCGCGTAGCGCGGCCCGCATCGAGCGTTCGTCGCGCATATCGCCGAGGACGACCTCTGCGTCGAGCGATTCGAGGTTTTTGCGTGGACTCGTGGCGCGCACGAGCACGCGCACGCGCATGCCGCGCGCGAGCGCCGCGCGTGCGACGGCAGAGCCGACGAAGCCCGATGCGCCCGTGACGAGCACGAGATCGCGGGAAGATTCGGTCATGGTATGGCGCGTATGGATTGGTTACGTCGATGCGCCGAGATTGTACTTGGTGTTCTGTCCGAGCCTCAGGCGTAGGTCATCGTGCCTTGGTTGAACTGCGTGATGAAAGTGTGCGCGTCGGCGGCGGGCATCGGGCGCGCGAAGCGATAGCCCTGCACGACACCGCAGCCGTGCCGGCGCAGAAACGCGAGTTGCGTTTCGGTCTCCACGCCTTCGGCCACGACTTTGAAGCCGAGCGCGCGACCGAGCGAAAGAATCGCGCGCGTGATGACTTCATCCTCGCGGTGCCGGCCGATGCCGGAGACGAACGACATATCGAGCTTGAGCCGTTCGGCGTGGAAGTTGCGAATGTAGGACAGGCTCGAATAACCGGTGCCGAAATCGTCGATGGCGATGTCGATGTCCATCGCCCGTAGCGCACGCAGCACGTCGAGTGCGCCGCTCGTCATTAGCGCACCTTCGGTGATCTCGAGCTCGAGCAATCGCGGCGAAAGCCGTGCACGCGTCAGCGCGCGCTGCACGACGCGCAGGATATCGGCGCGCGCAAATTGGCGCGGCGACAGATTGACCGACATGCGCAAGCCCGGCAGCGACGCTTGCCACACTTGCGCTTGAAAACACGCTTGCTGCATCACCCATTCGCCGATCGGAACGATGAGGCCGTTTTCTTCCGCGATCGGTATGAAGGTCGCGGGACTGACCGGCCCGAGTTCGCCGTCGGTCCATCTCAACAGCGCCTCGACGCCGGTTACGCGGTTCATATGGAGATCGACTTGGGGCTGATAGTCGAGGCGGAATTCGCCATTGGCCAACGCAGCCCGCATGCGGCGCGACAGGGCGAGTCGTTCGTCGGCGCGCCGGCCCAGATCGGGCGTGAAGCGTTGCAGCGCATTGCGGCCGTTGGACTTGGCGCGATACATGGCAAGATCGGCGCGACGCAGCAGCGTTTCCGGATCGCCGCCGTCGCTGGGAAAGCATGCGACACCGATGCTCGTTTCGACATAGAACTCCGTATCGTCGATCCACACGGGCCGCGCGAATGCTTGCGAGGCGCGGGCGAGCACCTCGGTGAGGCGGTCTTCCTCCCCGTTTTCGGGGATCACCATGACGAATTCGTCGCCGCCATAGCGCGCCACGGTGTCCGAGGCGCTCACGCAGGCGGAAAGACGCGCGCTGATTTCCTGCAGCAGGCGATCGCCGATCCCGTGGCCGAGGCTGTCGTTCACATCCTTGAAGTGATCGATGTCCATGAACACGACTGCGACGCGAGTGTCGTCGCGCTGTGCATCGCCGATCGCCTGAGCGAGGCGTTCATTCAGGCGATAGCGGTTCGGCAGCGAAGTGAGCGAATCGTAGTTGGCCTGTTTGCTCAGTAAGTCACGCGATCGGACGAGCTCGGTTACGTCGTTGACGACACTGATGTGATGCGTGACGTTGCCGTACTCGTCACGCACGGGCGCGATGTAGATCTGATTCCAAAACAGGGTGCCGTCGCGCCGGTAATTGCGCAGCAAAGTCGTGACTTCGCGCTCTTCGGCCAGAGCGTGCCGGATCGAATCGATGCCTTCCTGCTGCCGGTCTTCGCCTTGCAGGAAGCGGAAATCCAGACCTTTGACGTCTTCTACCGAATACCCCGTGATGCGCTCGAAAGCGGGGTTGGTGTATTCGATCAAGTTGCCGTCTTCGGTCACGCGCGTGATGAGAACAGCATTGACGATGGCATCGAGTGCGCGGCTGCGCAAATGCAGTGCAAGCTCGACGCCCTTGCGTTCGGTGATGTCTTCGTAAGTGGCCAAGAGACCGATGACTTCGCCACGCGCGTTGCGCAGCGGCACCTTCGTCTTACGCAACCACCGCCACTCGCCGCTCGCCGCGGGGGAAAACTCTTCGTAAGTCGCCAGGGGCTCGCCGCTTTCAATGACTTGGCGGTCCCGGGTGCGAGCATTCTCGGCGCCGTCGCGCCAGGGTAGCTCGTCGTCCGTCACGCCTACGATTTGCGCGGCATCGGTTAGACCGACATCGTGCGCAAACGCGCGATTGCATCCGAGGTAGCGCGATTGCGTATCTTTCCAAAAGATGCGCTGCGGCACGCTATCGATGACCGCCTCGAGCATTTGTTTCGATTCGCGTAACGCTTCCTTTGCGTTTTCTTTTTCGGTTACGTCGATGGACACGACGAAGCACGCGCGGCGATGCGCATAGGTCATGAAGTGATACGACGCTTCGACGGAAAAGCGCGAGCCATCCTTGCGCACGTGCGTTCGAACGTGAGTGGAGCCGCTCGTCGTGCCGCATGCCGATGCCAGTTCGACGAAACGCGCCATGAACTCGGCGCTGTCTTCTGGAGGACGCAGCGCAGCGATCGACATGCCCGCGAGTTCGTCGCGCTCGTATCCGTACTGTCGCACCGCGGCGCCGTTGATTGCGGCGATGGTGAGCGTTTCGACATCGTAAATGAGCATCGGCAGCGGATGCTCTTCGAAGTACTCGCGAAAACGCGCTTCGCCCTCCTCAGTTGAAATGCGAGCCCGTGCGCGTTCGAGGCCGAACCGATGATTCGCGAGAAAGCCGTAGACCAGAAAAACGAAGGCCGCTGCCGCGGCGGACGCGAAGGCAATGCGCTCGGAGGCATAGCGGCGTGCCATCTTGCTCTCGCGCGCGCCGGCGGACAGGTCTTGCTCGGCGTCGAGGCGGCGCAGATCGACGCTTACTCGATGGCGGCTCGTTTCGACGGCAACCAGCGCACCGCGCGGCAATTCGGCCGCTCCTGGCCGCACGCCGCTTAGGGCTTGCGCGACGCTGCGCTGCCATTCGTGGGTGGCCGCGCGCAACGCTTCGATGTGCTGCGTCCGCTCTTGCGACGAATCGCGATTGCGCGCCAATGCGTCGAGCGCTTGCTCCGCGCGCTCGATGCGCGAAACGGGCCATGGCGTTGCGCGCGAGGCCGGATCGGCAACCAAGCGCAGGAAATCGGCGTCCGCATCAGCGTAAAGGCTCTCGAGATGCTCGACGTTGTCACGGATTTGTAACGTGCGAGTGAACTGCGCGTCGTCGAGTTCGCGTCCGGCAAAAATCTGGCTGGCGCCGAACGCGACGATTCCGACCGCGATCGCGCACACCGCGACGGTCAGGATGGCAGTGTTGTTGTCATCGAACCAGCTTTTGAGCAAGCGGGTGCGACCGATTCTCGCCCCATGATCCTGTAGCGCCACCCCGAGTCTCCTCTCGCCAATTGACCTGTCGCGCATAGGCAATCAATGCATTTAACGACCGGCAAACGACTTTTCTTTAGCGCTGAGCGCCGAGAAGGCGTTCAAAGCCTTCTCGGCATGGCGATTACAATGCGGCGTTAGTGAAATGGATGCTGGAGAGCGGGCAATGGAAGGGCCGGATTTGGACAAGAAGGTCGAGACGTACTACGTGCGTGTGCGTGGCGTTGTGCAAGGGGTTGGTTTTAGGCATGCGACCCTAAGGCAAGCGCATGCGCTTGGCATTACCGGTTGGGTGGCCAATGTGGCCGATGGCTCCGTCGAAGCGATGTTGCAGGGCTCGGCCAACCAAATCGATCGGATGCTCGAATGGATGCGACGCGGGCCGCCTTCGGCGCGCGTGACGGAGTGTGTGAGCGAGGAACGCAAGATCGATAAACGTTTTGCGCGTTTCGAACAGCACTGAACAATCCCACAGTTTGAGTTTTGAACGATCTGCGCTAACGAACCCGCTCGGCGCTGAACTGCTGAGTAAGAAAATGAAAAGACAGGACATGGGGCGGGGCATTGCGCTATCGGTTGCGGCGACGACATTATTCGCGCTTTTATCGGTGTATACCCGAATGCTGCGCCCGCTCGATGGGCTCGATATTTTCGCGTGGCGCATCGTATGGACCGTGCCGGGGGCGTTGATGTTGGTCGCGCTGCGGGGGCGCAGCGCACAGATGGTGCAACTCATGTCAGCCGCCGTGCGCGAACCGTTGCGAGGGCTGATGTTGTTACTCGCGAGCGGCTTGCTGGGCGCCCAGCTTTGGCTGTTTATGTGGGCGCCGTTGCACGGGCGCATGCTCGAGGTGTCGCTGGGCTATTTTCTGCTGCCGCTCACGATGGTGCTGGTCGGCCGCTTCCATTACCGCGAGCGATTGGTGCCGTTGCAATGGTTGGCCGTGGCCTGCGCTGTCGTGGGCGTGGCGCACCAATTGTGGGTCACGCATGCGTTTTCGTGGCCGACGCTGGTAGTGGCCATCGGCTATCCGCCTTACTTCGTGGTGCGTCGCAAGTTGGGTGGCGATTCGCTCGTGACGTTCGCGGTGGAGGTGCTGCTGTTGCTGCCGGCAGCCGTGCTCGTCATCGCGATGAGCGCCGGAGCACAGGCGGCGTTGCAACGGCCGCTTTTGTGGGCGTTGCTGCTGCCAGGGCTGGGCGTGTTGAGCACGATGGCGCTTGCGAGCTATCTGAAGGCAAGCCGTATGTTGCCGATGGCATTGTTCGGGATTCTGGGCTATGTCGAGCCTGTATTGCTCGTTTTGTTTTCGGTGACGTTTTTGGGCGAATCGTTATCGGCGCAACAGCTCGGCACCTACGTCCCAATTTGGATAGCCGTCGTGGCGACTGCCGTTCATAGCGTGTTGTTATTGCGCATGCGAGACGGCGTCGCTCAGATCGGTTGATGCCGGTTGCGCTGGTCTTCGCGTAGCGCGCGGGCTTTTCGATCGACGCAATCACGCAGTGCGCCGCGCCAGCCGAAACCGAACAGGATTTCGGCAAGGACGAATAGAGGACCGATGACAAGGCCGATCAGATCGTCGGCGAACGCCGGCTTGCGATGTTCATACGCGACATGTCCCACGAATTGGAAAATCCAGCCGACGATGAATAGGCCGGCGCCGCTGCCGGCCCAGGCGATCGTCGATGCTTGGGCGAGTAGTGCGCCGATGACTAGACAGACCGCCGAGATCAGCGCCATGAGAAACCCGAGCGCCGCGTCGAGCACGATGTAATAGACGGTCGCGCACAGGAACAGGACCAGCGCGGGGGAGAGGCCGAAGGGCAACGCCCCGACATGCCATTGAGGGCGACTGAGCAAAATGGCCAACGCAAGCACGATCATCGGAATGCCGACGAAGTGTGTGGCCATGTTGCGCCGATCGCGATGGTAGGACGCATATTGTGCGAGTTGGTCGGTTAGCGTCTTCATGTGAGGGGGTGCCTTCGTCGATGCGAGCTGCTATGAATCTGCGAAACATCGCATGCGCGGGTTGGATCTTCAAGCGATTGAATGTTTCATTCGCATAAAACATGGGCGGCGGTTGCCGCGGCGTGCCCGCGGGCGCTTGCGGCCATGTCTGCTGGACGTGCTCGCCAATTGGCTTTGCCTTTCCTTGCAAAGCTGTAAAGCGCTAGCTAGCTACGAGGCCTTTCATACCGCCTAACTGCAGGCATCGCTGGTAAATCGGTAAAAAAGGCGGTGCGCTATCGGTGCCCCTGTGGAAATCGGAAAATATATCTTATGTACAGATTGGTATAGCTCGAGACTATCCGCAATTCGCCGGTATCTTTGTCGATTTCCTCTTGGGTCTGAATTAGAATTCCGTGCTTCTGGAAATCTTGCGGCCGGTAGATAGGCAAGGAGTGCGGCATGGCGTTCGGTGCGCTTTTCGACGCGCTGTTCTATGGGAATGCGCAATACGCTCGTTTAATCAAGCTGGATACGCCGTTGGGCAAAGACTGGCTTGTGCCGCTACAGGCGAAGGGCAGGTCTCGGCTCGGGCGCGACTACGAGTTCATCGTCGATGTCGCCTCGTCGCAGGGCGATCGAATCGAACTGAAGGCGCTGATTGCGCAGCCGGTGACGTTGTGGCTGCAGCAAGCCGACGGCTCGTATCTGCCGCATCACGGCTATGTGAAAACGTTCTCGCGGTTGGGTAGCGACGGGTATCTCACGTTTTACCA
>NZ_JAUEQW010000025.1:0-32625 GCF_056498045.1 Trinickia sp. Z7 | reverse complement strand
TCCTGCGCAAGCTGCGGCTTTTTTACGCCCTGATTCTCGTCGCTTTGCTTGGCTTCGAAACCGCTACGCCGTCGGCAGCGTGAACTCATTTGCCGAGCAAAATGAATTGTTCAGGGCCGACTCAGTAGGTCAAAAATTGAAAGCGGATTATACCACAAATGTCCAGCCCTTGTCCATGTCTACTTCGCGGCACATCGATTGATCCGCCCTGATGCTCCGCGAAGCGGCGCGACCGCAGGTCGCGATTCATGATGTGCAAGCGGGCGTCACTTGGTCCCGATGCCGGGCAACTGACGGGCAGCAGAACTAGCAGTTGAGAATGTAGCCGTCCGCGATAGTCCACGCGGTTCTCAACAGCTTGGCTGCATCTGCTTCCGGGACGACTTCGGGTTCGCCGTGACGTGGTGCTTGCGCCGCCTTTTCCAGTAGCCTTGTGGCGGATTCGTCACACCCTGCTATCTCGCGCAGGGTTGTCCACTGCGTCGCCTTGTCCTTCGGGTCCAGTGATCGAATGGCGATGCAGTGCTGTCGCAGCGATTCAATGGCCCGATAGCAATGAAACGCAACGTCGTCCGGTTCCTTCATCGCGGTGATAAGGTCGCGCAAGCAGCGATGAAGGAAAATGCCGGATTCGCCCACCAGCTTTGGACGCATGGCTGCGATTCGAGAGTCCAGATCGACGCCGCGATGCAGTTCGGTGATGCACGGCACGTCGATACCGAAGACGACATCGAGTCGGATTTCCGGGCAGATCACGCGCCGAATCTCGACATCATAGGTGTGACCGAGAACGTAGCCCACCAAGTCCATCTCCAACTGGACCAGATACTTGACGACGTTTCGCAGGTCCAGCGCGTTCCATTCGACTTCGGTTTCCACCCACACGGCCACCTGATTCAGAAGAATTCGCACATCGGCTTTCGCGTCGATGCCGGACGCGGCATGCCTGAACTTAGCGGAGATGCGGCGATCCGGTATCTGCGCCCGTTCGGGATGGACCATGCCATCAAGGAAGTATCGGTACATGCTCGGTGCGAGTTCGGGTGAAGGTGCCATGTTCTGAGACGCGGCGCGTTTCAAAATTATGTTCTTAACTTACATTGCCTGTATCGCTGAGAACAGTTTAAGTAAGCAATCTGGTATCAGTGATCGAAGCTCGTCGATCACCTTCGATGTCACCGCTCTTTTCAAGTCGCCTTCTCTATGGAAGCGTTTCAATTCATCGAAAGTTGATTTAAGTAAGCTTTCAAGATCGTGACCTTGCATGGTGATATACCAACTCGGCACGCGAATGGAATTTCCGCCGACATAGCGGCACTCAATGGTGTCATTCGGCGGTTCATTCGTTAGTCGTTGCTTTACCCTGCTTACGATAATATCTGCGATGCCTTGCAATCTGGCATCATCGAATCGAGCGAAATCTGCATGCGTTTCTTCTTCGGTGAGTTTTAGCTCTTCTCGCGATACAAATCGCTCTCTGAAAAGAAGCGCGGCAATTAGGATTGGGTCGAAAATGTAATTCTCGATGCTGTGGCGCAATCCTTGTCCTAGCACCTTCACTCGGTCGGTGCTGGAATTAACGCAATCCCAATCGATTATGCCAAAAACCGTCCCGTTTCCTGCGCCGTGCAGCTTGCTTACAACATCGCGAACATGAGCGCATCCGCCGTCCTTTGCACCACCTGCTGCAATGAAGGTCAGGGAAATTTCGGGGATGAGACGTGACTTTAGTTTTTCGTAGAACGCTTCGTAGAATTCTGCATCGTAATGGCTTTCCGTAAAAACCTGACGGCGATTTTGATAATGCATGCTTAAAGACGGCACGCCTTCCATTAGGATGGAAAGCGCACTGTCCTTCGATGTCTTTACCAACCGATTGGTATCAGCCTTTCTCATGACGTACAACGATTCTTCCGGCGCTAATGCTACCGTCGAAGGGGAGTGCGTCGTTAAAATGACCTTAATCTTGTGTTGGCCTATCAATACTGTCTCAATCGTGCGCAGCAGCGATTGCGTCATTGAAGGATGTAGCGGTGCATCTATTTCGTCGAACAGCAACACTTGTGGATATTCGACAATCTGTCTTTTGTCTTTCGCGTAATATAGGCAGAGCGCGAAAGACATTAAAATCTTTTCGCCAGAAGATAGATCATTAAATTTTACCCGGATGCCGGTGATTTGGTCTACGAGATTCGGTTCATACGGACGCTCGTCGAACTTGTCCGGTGCATTAATCCGGAAGCTTAATTTTGCGGTTTCCAGAATGTCATTAACAAAATTCCACGGGGCGGCTCCATAGCGTGATACGAATTCGTCTTCGCTGAATACTCGGTGATTTTCGCCTTGTGAATTGAGAAATCTCTTGAACTGATTTCTTGTGTGATTTTCTTGGTATTC
Source organism: Trinickia sp. Z7 (assembly GCF_056498045.1). Taxonomy (NCBI): domain Bacteria; kingdom Pseudomonadati; phylum Pseudomonadota; class Betaproteobacteria; order Burkholderiales; family Burkholderiaceae; genus Trinickia; species Trinickia sp. Z7. The sequence continues at coordinate 30,228 of NZ_JAUEQW010000025.1, read as the reverse complement.
GGCAAATAGTCGAGCGAACGACTGCTGAAACATATCTACCGGTTGCCACGTCAGCGGGAAGTTCTCGTAAAAATCTTCTTCTTCGAACGCTGCTAGTCGAAGTTGTGTTGATGCTCGAATTCCAGACAAAAGCCGCGAACGGTTTTGCGGGTCTTGTTGTACAAATTGCTGAGTTAGTGCCTGATCGACATTGTTGGTTAAGTTCTGAATTTGCTGAAGTATTGCCGTAACTTCGGATTCTGTGAATCCTTCTGCGCTCAATATTTCAGGCGTAAGCAAAGTCAATTGTTTAACGCTGAATTTCGACAACGTTGGGTATTGGCCGCCAATCTGCTGTATCTGCGGTAATAACGGCGCAGCAAGGGATGAGAGTTGCGACCACATTTGTGATCGTTCTTGCTTTGCTTGGAATCCCGCAAACGATCCGCTGTCGTTCGGAACCATGTTGGACCAATCAAACCGCCGGATATTTCTAGTATGCGGGTTATGGGGGACTTCTTCGATGCGAAGCAATCCAGCTTCAAGCGCCTGAAGGAAATGACTTTTACCAGCGCCGTTTACGCCGGTCAGCACCACAAAATCTGGCAGTTCGACCGTAGGGAACGATTTTATTGACTTGTGGGGAGAACCGAAGCTTATTTTCATTTTTTTAGGACGATATGGAGCAATCGGACGGCTACAAACGTGGGATGCTTTGGGGGATGGGACTGCTGCACGATTTTACACGTTCCTGAGCAGTATTCATGACACTGTCCAATGCTGCGGCAACATCCCGGTTCTCTGTGGGTTATGCCTTAGCCGAACCGGGTCCGCAAGTGGTTCGGCATACGACTGAACGAGAATCCATGTCGAACTGATATGACCTACGCGTACCGAACCGGGCACACCCGTCGTTGTGCATCGCCAAGCGACTGTCGCCAAACCACCGTTTCCTAACAGTCATTCGACACATCATGGCAATGCGTTAGAAATATAGGGTTGACTATTTCCGACATGCGGTGATATTCTGACACCCTTTTCCAACATCTTCGGGGTGCCTATGGCGATCTTCGGGTACGGTCGGGTCAGCACGCGGGAACAGACAACCGAGAATCAGCGTCTCGAAATCGAAAATGCTGGTTTCAAGGTCGATTACTGGTTCACGGACGAAGGAATCAGCGGCAAGACCCATGCGTCGCAGCGCCCGCAGTTCGTCGCGATGTTGGACAAGATCAGGGATGGCGAGACGTTGGTTGTCTCCCGTCTCGACAGATTGGGACGCGATGCCGAAGATGTTCTGCGGACCGTGCGGACGTTGGCCGAACGCAAGATTGAAGTCATTGTGCTTCAACTTGGGAAACTCGATCTCGGGTCATCTGCCGGGAAGCTGATGCTTACGATGCTGTCGGCTGTTGCGGAAATGGAGCGTTCACTGCTGGTCGAGCGCACACAAGCGGGACTCGTACGCGCGAAAGCGGAAGGTAAAGCCCTTGGTCGTCCATCCAAGACGACGCCCGCACAACGCGAAGAGATGAAGGGCAAGTACGCGGCGGGTGAGACGGTAAGTGCCTTGGCGCGGACCTACGGCATCTCACGGGCGAGTGTGCTGGCCGTGGTGAATCCGTCACGTGAACCGACTGGTATGGGACCGGATGGCGTCCCATGTGCGCTCGTTGATTGGTCGGATCGTCGCAAGTCGCGCGGCGCATGACCATCAGCCGACAGACCATGCGGGTTCGCGAATCAACTGCCGCGCAATCGGCTGCTATTTCATAAGCAGGGTTCGCTAACCCGAAACTTCGTCCACAAAGGCGGCAACCTTGGCTCGCTGCTTCTTGTTCAGGCGGTGATACTTCAGCAGCAGTTCGGCTTCTTCGTCATCGACGGAATGAAGGTAGGCAACGGGCACTCTCAGGATCGCGGCAAGCTGTTCGACGATCAGTGGGTCCGGCATACGCTTGCCGAGTTCATAGCGGTTCATCCGTGTGCTGGCCGACATCGGGTCTAGTCCGGCTTCAATTCCAAGCCGCTCCTGAGACAGTCCGGCCCGTAGACGCGCTTCTTTCAGCCGCTTTGCGAATACCGACATGCTTGCCTTTTCAGTATGAAGACAAGAATCGTCGGGTTTTGCTACAACCTGTGTACTACCGATTTGGTAGTCATATTTGGTAGTATCCAGGCGTTTGCAATCGCGTTCCGGGCGGCGGCGATGGCGGATATGCCATCGCTCGCGTCCGGCCTTGGGAATGGAGCTACGGGGGAATTCAAATGAAAAAATGCCACTTCTGCTACGAAGACATTCAGGACTCGGCGATCCGCTGCCGCCACTGCGGGGCCGACATCGCTGCTGCGATAGCTGCGGCTAAGGAAGCAAAATTCGAGCAGTCGTACAGCAACGGCTTTGGGAAGTTCTGGGCGGTGGTCGGTGCCCTTGTCTTCGGGGCGCTTGCCTTCGGCGCGTACACCGAACGGCTATACCTGGACATCGCGATATGCGTTGTATTCGGGCTGGTCTTCCTGCTCTTGGCCCCAAAGGCATGGCAGGTTGGGTTTCTCGCTCGCAATGCAGGACAGCCCGACATCATCATTGCCAGCAGTGCGGGCGAATTGGCCAAGCAACGCTTTTACTATGAATACGGTGCGCGGATTTTCTTGACTGGTGGGCTGTTCGTTGCTCTTTTGACCGGCCTTTACTTCCTTGTGCCGCTTGACCGCATCGTGTTCGGACCGGGCACTCAGGTAGCTGCGTCGTCGGAAGTGAAGTCGTCGTCAGCTAGTGTCGCGGCGGATGCGCAAGCGGTCGCGAGCGCCACGACGGGCACTGAAGCGCAAGCGGTCGCCAATGGTCAAGACACTCCAACGAGTGAAGCGAACCCGGCCAGCGCTGCATCGTCGTCTCAGGCGACGGACGCGCAACCCGTCAATGGGTCGGCGAACACGGCTGGAATCAACCCGTCTACGACACCATCATCGCAGACGGCTTCGGAAGCGATCACCACGACCGCCGCTGACGCCAGTTCTTCAGTGAAGACAATGACTACAGCCCCGGCATCGATTCCGTCTGGCATCCATGCGAGTTTCGACTGCGGCAAAGCGTCGTCTAGGATCGAAAAGCTGATCTGTTCGAACCCGGAAAGCGGTGATGCCGACCGCCGTCTAGCAGTCGCTTACGCGACTGCCCGCGCGAAGTCGAACGACCTGAACGCTTTGAAGGCGGACCAACGCAACTGGCTGACGAACGAGCGCAACGCTTGTGCGGATACCGCCTGTCTTGTTCGCGTGACCAACGACCGCATCGCCCATCTTTCTTCCATGTAAGCGCCGCAGTCGGCGGCGTCTGAATCCTATACAGCATCAACTCGGGGCGCGAAGTCTTCGTCGTCCCGGCTTGGTGCTGCGTTTCATCGGCAGTAACTCAACGAGAAGGTCCTATATGAATGAAAACAAACAAACGGGACGCGGCATCCATTCGGGGATAGCGGCGGCGGCAGTTGCGGTATCGGCTGCGTTTGCGCTGGCAGCATGCGGTGGTGGCGGTTCGGGCAGCGGCACCGCCAGCAACGCGACACCGACTTCGATGGCCGGAACCGTGGCTGTTGGCGGCAGCGTCATCGGGGCGAACATCACGGTGATCGATGCAACCGGCAAGAGCGTCACGACAACCAGTGACGCATCGGGCAACTACTCGATTTCACTATCGGGGTTGACCGCACCGTTGCTGGTCGTTGCATCCGATCCCACTGGCGTGCATCCGACCTTGGCTTCGGTGGTTGCCAGCATCCCCACTGGTACGAGCGCACCCGTGGTCGGGAACGTTACGACCTTGACGACCGCAGTGGCGGCACTGCTGACGACCAGCGGCAATCCGCTGGAACTAACCGGCAGCGGTAGCCTGTCGTCGCTGGCGCAGACTTCTTCGGTAACGGCAGCTATCGCCAAGCTAAACACGGCCTTGTCAAACATCCTGCCCGCGAATGGTTTGACTGTCGCATCGTTCGACCCGGTGGGGACTGCCTTCACGGCGAACCAGACCGGTGCGGACGCCGTGATCGATGCGGTTCAGGTCGTTCCCGCGCCGACCGGTGGGTCCCAGATCATTTCATCGGCGTCGCCTTCCAACAGCATTGCCCTGAATCAATCGACTTCGGTATCGACACCGCTGGCCGCGCCGCCTGCATCAGCCGCGTACCTGTCGCAAGTGATGACAGCACTGACGCAGTGCCTTGCTGGAACGTCGTCGGCTTGTTCGAATGCCATTGACGCCAACTACAAGGAGAACGGCTTCACGACGTTCGCGGCAGCGCATCCGAAGATCGCCGCGTCGGGCGTGACCATCGGCACGCCGCAAACCCTTGAATTCTTCACCGGCACTGGTGGTGTTCAGGAAGCATTGGTTTCGATCCCGTACACGACGAGCGGTGGCGTGGCGGGCACGGAAGTGACCGTGGTCCAGCTAACGTCTGGTGGGGCGTGGGACATCATTGGCAACCAGCAGCAGTACAACGTGAGCATCTGGTCGTATCTGAGCCGCTGGCAGTTCCTTGATACCAATGATGCGTCGTACAACCGATACGAAGCGGGCCTGAACATCAGCATTCCGGTCGGCGGTCCGAATCCGGCGAATCTCGCGTCCGCATCGGTGACGGGTCCCGGCATCAACGGCACGCTGTATCTGGTACCGCGTGCGGCATCGGGTAACAGCACGTTGGCGCTGACATCTACCGCGCAGACCAGCGTACCTACGGGCGGCGTCACGTCGGGTTCGAACACGAACCTTTATCGGTGGTCGTGGCAAGCCCTTCCGGGTGCGACCGGCACCTACACCCCGCCGACCGGCAGACGTGGGTTCTATGCGCCATCGGCGGTCGATCTGTCCACCGTGCCGCAGTTCGCGACCTACACGGTCACGTTCTATGACTCGACTGGAACGCAGATCGGGCAGCCGATGAGTGTCGTCAACACGACGCCGCCAATCAGTGCAGCATCGGGTGCGGGCATCGCATGGCAAACACTCGCGACCAGTGTTCAGAACAATTTCCTGAACCCGAATGGTTCGCTGGTGGGTGCGCAGCCGTCCGTTGGTCTGTCGTGGTCGAACATGGTCAACAACCAGAACATCGCGCCGCTGGTATCGAGAACGCAGATTCAGACTACGGCGACATCGGGGACACTGGACGGGTGGTGGCCGGGACTGGCGACGTTCGCTACTTCGGGCCAGTATTCGTCCACGGTGACGGCTGGTGTGGACCAGTTCGGTGTGCAGCAGTGTTCGTCGGCATGTCAGTTCCCGGCATTGCAATCGGGTGGAGCACGCCTTGCCGAACTGACATGGAACGTGGGACAGACCGTGTATTACAACATCTGGAAGTACATCGACTGACGTGATGTGGTTGATGGGCGGGCGCATCGCCCGCCTTCCTGTCTTCAGTTCACCATCCTTGCAGGAGCGCCTATTGAAGAAAATCTTTGAAGAATCCGACATTACCGTCGAAACGCTCGACGCCCATCTTCGCGACAGTGGCGTCGTTCCGTACAACGTTCAGCCCGACCACATCCGACTGCGCACGGAACAGGGCATAGCCTTCACAATCTCGATCATCGCGGACCGGAAGTTCACCCGGTTTAGCACATATCTTCCCCTGAATCGGCACGCGAGCATCGACCAGAAGCATGAACTGGCGCGGCGTCTTAACGAAGACGTATTCCTTCCGGTCTTCACCATCGACCAAGATGGGGATCTGATCGTGGCGTACTCGCTGCCATACACCGGGGGCATGGTGGCTGGAACCTTCGTTTCCGTTGTCAATCGGTTCGCATCGCTGCTGGAATTCGTGGTCGATGCGTACAACGAGAACGCGCTGATTGACTTCGGTGCGTCGAACGCGGTGCCCGCCGTGGTTGACGCAGGATCAGCACCGACCGGTGGTGAACTGCTGCACTGATGGCTGATCGCGTGCTTCCTTTTTGTCGCGCACCGACCGTAGAAGAGTACCTTCGTTTCGCATACACTGGTGGTCGGCAGGGGACCATGCCCCACCGAAAGGCCGCTTGGAACCACAACGAAAACGGGATTAGAGAATGCCGATCAAATGCAGTAATCCGGAAATGCTGATGGACTTCGTAAAGAACAAGCACCCTGAAGCAAAAATTTCGCATCCGACCGCACTACAGACAAAGGTCGATTTTCCATGTGGGCTGGTAATGAATGTATTCAATACCGGTACCGTGAACTTCCAAGGCAATAGCTTCGAAAACCATACTGCTTCGGATTTGATCAACGTAATCGAAGCGATCAATCGCTGACAGCGGGGTGGCGCGGAATCTTCGGACATCGCGCCACTGAATAGATGGTGCGCACGGATTTTTGTACTTGTTTTGTCTCTCAATCCCCGATGAGTCGCTAACTATCTGATTACGAAGGGAACGTTGATCCCGTCGTCACAACGGATAGTTCTCGGCGGCGATGCCCGCTTTGGTCAGCGCGTTGAACAGGGTGGACTTGCCGACGTTGGGCAAGCCGACGATGCCGCATTTGAGGCTCATGGGAAACCTTTGTATATCAAGCGTTTGCGGCTGATGTGCTCGGGGCGGTGCCTGCCCGCGGGCAACACCGCGGTAGCCGCAAGGTGAATTCGGAGCAGCGACGACACCGTACGAATCGGGCGCGTTGGCGCAACGAATTCGTACCGATTTCGCACTCGAAAGATGGCAATTGTAACCTTTTCGGGAACCCGAATCGGCAGCGGCGTAACGGCAGGCCGACGGTTGGGGGCCGCGCGTTGCCGCCCCCAATCTCGCCACGGGTTTATCTCGCAGCAGGTGCGTCGCGAAGCCGCAGTGCGGATGATAAACTGGGGCCGCGTGCGCTCGGAGGAGGCACCCATTGTCTTTCAACATGGGCCCGGCATGCAGGGAATCGGCAAACAACCCCCCAACGCTCGACCTACGCCGCGACGCGTCTTTCTCGAGCGTGTGCGGTTCGATTTGCTGACCCCGGGCGCAATCGTCGCCGGGGCGCTCTTCATTGCGGCATTCATGATGGGCTTGTGCGGCGTCGTCGTATATCAGGCGCGCGCGGACGCGCTCGACCACGCTCGCGATACGGCGCGCAACATCGCGCTGATTGCCGAGCGCGACATCGAGCGTAACTTCGAGTTGTACGGGCTCTCGCTGCAGGCCGTCATCGAAGGCATTCACAACCCGGAAATCATGGGCGCGTCGCCCACGCTGCGGGATGCCGCGCTATTCGACCGCGCCGCTACGGCGAGCTACCTCGGCTCCATTTTGGTCCTGGACGAAACCGGGCACGTCAAATTGGATTCGCTCACCGATAAACCGGTCACGATGAGCTTCGCGGATCGGCGCTACTTCACGGTCCATCGCGACCGCCCCGATGTCGGCCTATTCGTGAGCGACCCCTATCGCTCGCGGCTGCGCGCGGGCTCGCCGAGCATTGCTTTGAGCCGCCGCATTTCCAAGCCCGACGGCTCGTTCGGCGGTGTCGCAATGGTGGCGGTTCGCCTCGATTACTTTCACGAACTGTTTTCGGGGCTCGCGCTCGGCCCTCATGGATCGATTGCGCTGATCGGCCGCGATGGGGTCATGATCATGCGCCAGCCGTACGGGGCGCAAGTCATCGGGCGAGACATCAGCCAGGCGAGCACGTTCAAACGGTTCATGTCGGCGCCCGAAGGCAGCTTCATCGACAAATCGACGATCGACGGCGTCGGCAGGCTCTACTACTTCAAGCACCTGAGCAATTTGGGGCTGATCGTCATGGTCGCGGCGGCGGAGTCGGACATCTATGCCACCTGGAGCCGGCGCACGCTCGTGATCGGGTCGCTGATGGCCGCATTCGCCGTGGCGTTCGTCGCGCTCGCGCTGGTCCTTGCGGGGCAGCTGCGGCGACGGATGCGCGCCGAGAGCGAACTGGCCTTGCTCGCGCGCACCGATGGGCTCACGGGGTTGAACAACCGGCGCACGCTCGGCGAGATTCTGGACCAGGAGTGGCGCCGCGCACGGCGCACGCGCAGCGTCTTTTCGCTGCTCTTCGTCGACGTCGACCGCTTCAAAGCTTACAACGACATCTACGGACACCAGGCCGGCGACGATGCGCTTGCCGCGGTCGCCAAGTGCATCGGCGAGAACCTGCGCAGGCCGGGCGACAGCGCGGCGCGCTACGGCGGAGAGGAATTTCTGGTCGTACTGCCCGACACCCCGCCGCAGGGGGCCGCGGCGATCGGCGAGCGCATCCGCCTCGCCATCAGCGACCTGCGGATCGAACACGCGGAAAGCGAATTCGGCTGCGTGACGGCGAGCATCGGCGCGGCGGCATGGATGCCAGAGGACGACGGCGACGTGACGGCGGTCATCCGCGCCGCCGACCGGGCGCTGTACGCCGCCAAAGCGGCCGGGCGGAACAAGGTGACGCTGCTCGGCCGGCATCCGGCGCAGGCGCCGTTCGAAGACGCTCCGGGATAGGCGCGCCCGTGGCCGGATTTGCCCCAAATTTGTCTCTCGTTGCCGTTTCCACGTTCGCGCGCTTATCCGAAAATGCGCGCAGACGGATGTGAGACCTCTTTCATCGCTTCGGGGCACGAAACATGAAATTCATCGAAAGCCGCGCATTCACCGCGGCGCGCGCGTGGGGCGCGCTCGACATCGCCAGCATGAACGGCATCACGGTCCGGTTGCATTGGACCGACAAACCCTACCAATGGCACGTGAACGACGGCGAAGAGGTTTTCGCCGTGATGGACGGACAAGTGCGCATGGATTACCGCGAAAACGGCCAAACCCACTCCGTCGTCATGAACACGGGAGACATCTTCTTTGCCTCCGTAGGCGCCGAGCATGTCGCTCATCCGATCGGGCAAGCCCGCGTGCTAGTCATCGAGAAAGAGGGCAGCATCTAAGGCAAGCCCATGGGCCCGCAGGTGGCGGGCGCTGCGAGCAAATTGCCGCCGGCTACTGCGACTGTGGTTGCGGTTCGCTTTTAGCGTTACCGGTCGCGTCCGACTGCGAAGCTCCGGCTCTCGCCGAACCGCACGAACGTCCCGAAGCCGTTGGCCGGTGCGCCGCGGCGCACCGGCGCACCGGAACCCGAAGGCGCTCGGTGCGAACACAAGCGCGCGGCTATAATCGGCGCTTATGATCGCCCATCATCAGACGTTCCATGTTGCCGTCGTCGGCGGCGGCCTCGTCGGCAAAAGCGCCGCGCTGGCCCTTGCGCAAGCGGGGCTGCGCGTCGCCCTCGTCGCGCAGCCCGCCGCCCCGCGTCCCGCCGGTGCGCCGTTCGACGCGCGCATCTATGCGCTTTCGTCCAGCTCGCAAGCGCTGCTCGAGCGGTTGCGCATCTGGCAAGCGCTCGATCACGACCGCCTCGCCCCCGTCTACGACATGCGCGTGTTCGGCGATGCGCTGGCCGAGCTGCATTTTTCCGCGTTCCAAGCCGCCGTGCCGCAACTGGCATGGATCGTCGAGTCGTCGCTGATCGAGCACGCGCTCGATGCCGCGCTGCGTTTTCAGCCCCACGTGAGTTGGTACGATACGCGCGCACAAGGTCTCGACATCAAGCCCGATTGCGCTTGCCTGGCACTGGCGAGCGGCCAAGTATTGGAGGCCGATCTCATCGTCGGCGCGGATGGGGCGCATTCTTGGGTCCGGGCGCAAATGGGCGCGCAGGTGAAGCGGCGCGACTACCGGCAAACCGGCGTGGTGGCAAACTTCAAGGCCGAGAAAGCGCATGGCGAAACCGCCTACCAGTGGTTCGTCGACGGCGAGATCGTCGCGCTGCTGCCGCTGCCCGATTCGCACGTTTCGCTGGTATGGTCGGCCCGCACCGAGCATGCGCGCGAGTTGCTCGCACTCGCGCCGGAGCAACTCGCTGCAGCCGTCGAACAGATCACGCACGGCCGCCTCGGGGCGCTCGAATGCGTCGGCGCCGCGCATGGCTTCCCGCTCGGACTGCAATCGGTCGATCGGCTGGTCGCGCCGCGCGTTGCGCTGATCGGCGATGCGGCGCATCTGATTCACCCGCTGGCAGGTCAAGGAATGAACTTGGGACTGAGAGACGCAGCGGCGCTCGCGCACGCACTGGCGAACAAGGAGCCGTTTCGCGATCTGGGCGATCTGGTGCTGTTGCGCCGCTACGAGCGTGCGCGGCGCGAAGACATCGGCGCATTGACGCTCGCCACCGACGGCCTGCAGCGCCTGTTTTCCGTCCCCGGCACGCTCGCTCGCTCGCTGCGCAACGCGGGCATGGCGCTCGTGGGCGCACAGCCGCTCGTCAAGCGCTGGCTCGTATCGGCCGCGCTCGGATAGCGCTCGGATCATCACGGTCGGCGCGGGCGGCATGCGCTGCCACACCGCATCGCAACCCCTTCACGCGCACGCCCGGTAGACCGGCGCGGCGCCGGCACTTCAAGGAATAGCCACCATGCACATTGCCAAGAGAATCGCAGCCGCCGCGGCGCTCGCCGCCGCCGCCACGCTCGGCTGCACCGCTCAGGCCGATCAGACGACCGACAAGCTGAAGGCGACACTGCAATCGCGTCTGCCGGAAATCCAAATCAAGAGCATCTCGAAGGCGCCCATCGCGGGCTTGTACGAGGTCAATCTCGGCACGCAGATGGTCTACTCGGACGCCAGCGGCGATTACGTGATCGCGGGCGATCTCGTCGATACGAAGACGCGCAGCAATATGAGCGAGGCGCGCTTGGCCGATCTGAACAAAGTCGACTTCGCCAGCTTGCCGCTCGATCATGCGGTGAAGGTCGTCAAGGGCAACGGCAGCCGCCGCATCGCCGTCTTCTCCGATCCCAACTGCCCGTACTGCAAGCAGCTCGAGACGACGCTCAAGTCGGTGGATAACATCACTGTCTACACCTTCCTGTATCCGGTGCTGTCGCCGGACTCGATGGCGAAGTCGAAGGCGATTTGGTGCTCGCCCGACCGTGCCAAGACGTGGGAGTCGTGGATGCTCGATCGCCATGCGCCGGCGAGCGCGGCGGCCAATTGCGACACGACGGCGCTCGAGAAGAACCTCGCGCTCGGACATGGGCTGAACGTGACGGGCACGCCGACGGTGATCTTGCCCGATGGCCGACGCCTGCCCGGCGCGGTGTCGGCCACTGAATTGAACAGCGCGTTGGCCAGCGCGCACTGAGCCCATCGCGCATTGCCCGACCCCTTCCATTCGAGACTTCGCGCCGCCCGATGAAGCCTATTCGCTACGCCATCGTTCCCAAGCATCCTGCCGCTCACCTGTTCGAAGTCACCCTGACGCTGGCCGATCCCGATCCGGCCGGCCAGCGGTTCTCGCTGCCGACATGGATTCCCGGCAGCTACCTCGTGCGGGAATTCGCGCGCAACATCGTGACGGTCAGCGCCTTCAACGAGGCCGGCCGCAAGGTTCGCATCGAGAAGACGGACAAGCAAACCTGGCAGGCGGCTCCAGTGAAGAGCGGCGCGCTGACGCTGCGCTACGAGGTCTACGCCTGGGATATGTCGGTGCGCACGGCGCATTTGGACGAACGCGCGGGCTTTTTCAACGGGACGAGCGTGTTCTTGCTGCCGGCCGGGCGCGAGCACGCCGCTTGCATCGTCGACATTCAAAAGCCCGCCGGGGCCGCATATCGCGAATGGCGCGTGGCGACGGCGCTGCCCGAGGCGCGCGGCACCAAGCGCTACGGCTTCGGCGAATACCGGGCGCAGGATTACGATGAGCTCGTCGATCACCCGGTGACGCTCGGGCATTTCGCGCTCGCGACGTTCAAGGCGCATGGCGTGCCACACGATGTGGTTATCGCCGGACGCACCGTTTCGGTCGATATGGCGCGGCTTACGGCCGATCTGAAACGCATCTGCGAAACGCAGATTGCTTTGTTCGAGCCGCGTACGAAAAAAGCGCCCGTCGATCGCTACGTCTTCATGACGCAAGTGGTCAGCGACGGTTACGGCGGGCTCGAGCATCGCGCGTCGACCGCACTGATTTGCAATCGCACCGATTTACCGGTCGTGGGCCGCCCGGAAGCGACGGAGGCCTACCGGACCTATCTCGGCTTGTGCAGCCACGAGTACTTCCACACGTGGAACGTCAAGCGCATCAAGCCGGCGGCGTTCGCGCCGTACGATCTATCGCGCGAAAACTATACGTCGCTGCTCTGGCTGTTCGAGGGCTTCACCTCGTACTACGACGATTTGATGCTCGTGCGCAGCGGTGCGATCACCGAAGCGGACTACTTCACGCTCGTCGGCAAGACGCTCGGCAGCGTGCTGCGCGGTAGCGGGCGGCTCAAGCAGAGCGTCGCCGAAAGCTCGTTCGACGCCTGGATCAAGTACTACCGGCAAGACGAGAACGCACCCAACGCGATCGTCAGTTATTACCAGAAGGGCTCGCTCGTTGCGCTCGCATTCGATTTGGCGATCCGTGCGCGCACCGATCATCGCAAGTCGCTCGACGATGTCATGCGGCTGCTTTGGCAACGGTACGGCCGTCGTTTCTACAACGGCAACATGGCCGGCGTAGGCGAGGACGAAGTGCAAGCGTTGATCGCCGAAGCGACTGGCGTGGAACTCGGTCAGCTGTTTCGCGACGCGGTGTACGGCACGCGCGATTTGCCGCTGGGCGAGTTGCTCGTGCCGTTCGGCGTCGCGCTCGAGCCCCAGGCGGGCGCCGCGAATGGCAAGAACGGCGCGAATGGCAAGCCGTCGCTCGGCGTGCGAGTGCGCGCGAGCGGCGCGGATTGTACGCTGGCCGCCGTCCATGACGGCAGCGCCGCGCAGAAAGCCGGCTTGTCGGCCGGCGACGTGCTGGTTGCCATCGACGGGCTGCGGGTGACGGGCTCGAACCTCGATACCCTGCTCGGCCGTTATCTGCCGGGTGCGGTGGTCGAGGTTCATGCATTCCGCCGCGACGAGCTGCTGCTGACGCGCGTCAAGCTCGATGCGCCCGAAACGACGCGCTATCGGCTGATTCCCAGCATTGAGAAGCGTGGTGCGCCGATGCAGCGGGCCCGCGAGCGCTGGCTGCACGGCTGATCGTTCTATCCTTGCAACGATCCTTCGTTGCAAGGCTACTTTTTCCGGGCCGGGACAATCACGACAATGGCTCCACTCGCGCAACGATGCGCAACCCCACCCGGAGCCCGACATGACCACGATCCTTCAACTGAATTCGGCGGCGCGCTCGCAAGGCGCCAATTCGACGCTACTCGCCAATGAATTGGCGGCCAAGCTGCAACGATCGAGCGGCGGCGCCAAGCTCGTCGTGCGCGATTTGCTGGCCGATGCGCTGCCTCACCTGGACGACGCAGTCCTGGGCGCCTTCTTTACGCCGGCGGAGCAGCGCTCCCCGGAGCAAGCCGCAATCGTCGCGCGCAGCGATGCATTGATCGACGAATTGCAGGCGGCAGACGTGATCGTGATCGGTGCGCCGATGTACAACTTCGGTATTTCGTCGCAGTTGAAGACCTACTTCGACTGGATCGCGCGCGCCGGCGTGACGTTCCGCTATACGGCGACCGGTCCGGAAGGGCTCGTGAAAGGGAAGAAGGCTTATATCGTGTCTGCGCGCGGCGGACGCTACGTCGGCACGCCGCACGATAGCCAAACGCCGCATATCAAAGCGTTTCTCGGCCTGATCGGAATTACGGACGTGGAATTCATCTATGCCGAAGGCTTGAATCTCGGCCCGGACGCCGCGAATGCGGCGCTTTCCGCGGCTCGCGAAGCGATTGCGGCAGCCGCCTAAGCGGTTCTCGATCTCGCACTCGAGCGCGGTGCAAGACCGTCGCGCTGCCTGCGGGCGGCGCGACGGTTTGTGGCGCTTGGGCTTCAGCCCTCGGCCTTGCCCTCAGCCATCGACCGTTGCTGGGAGCCGCCAGTCGATCGGCGAGCGGCCGTTCGCTACGAGATACTCGTTCGCGAGCCGGAAGTGCCCACAGCCCAGAAAGCCGCGATGCGCCGACAACGGTGACGGATGCGGAGCTTCGAGCACGCAGTGCGGCCGCGCATCGAGCAGTGCGCGCTTGGCTTGAGCGTGAGCGCCCCAGAGCATGAAGACCAGATGCTCGTGCCGATGCGCGAGTTCGCGGATCAGCGTATCGGTGCAGGCCTCCCAGCCGCGCTTGGCGTGACTGGCCGCTTTGCCTTGCTCCACCGTCAGCACGGTGTTGAGCAGCAAGACGCCTTGACGGGCCCAGGCATCCAGGCAGCCGTGAGCCGGCATCTCATGGCCGAATTCTGCGGTGATTTCCTTGAAGATGTTGCGCAGCGAAGGCGGCGGCCGCACGGGCGCGGGCACGGAAAACGCCAGGCCGTGCGCTTGCGGGTGGCCTTTGTCGTCGCCGTGATAGGGGTCCTGACCGACGACGACGACTTTGACCTCGTCAGGTCCCGTCAGCCGTAGCGCGCGAAAGACTTCCGTGGGGTAGACGATTTTGCCGGCGGCGATTTGCGCGTCGACGAAGCTGCAGAGCGGCCGATAGGCGGGACTGTCGATGAACGAGCGCAAGTGTTCGCGCCAGCCGCGAGGCAATGCGTCGAACTGCGATTCGAGCGGCGCGCCGAGCCCCGTACAGAGCGCTTGCACGTCGACCGGTTCGAATCCTTCAGCGCTGCGCCCGGCGCCCGGCTGCGTCGATGCCCCACGGATCTCGCTGGCCGACTGTGCGGCCATCGACGATTCGACACCGGCCGCGTCGCCGCTCGCTGTATCGAACAGCGCCCCCTGAGCCGAGTCGCTCGCAGCGCTAGCGCGTGCTCGCGCTCGTGTTGGTTTGGACTTCACGGCGCACACAACCGATAGCCTCGCTGCGCCTTGTTTACGTTTTCTGGCGCGAGGCCGGGTACTTTGGCAGAGAGCGCGCTCGTCAGCGTATGCAATGCGCGTTCGTCGCCGCTCAGCAGTTCGAGCTCGATTTCGCTGAGCGCCTCACGCCGGTCGTCTCCGCTCACCGTGGCTGTCACTTCACCGCGATCGATCGCAGCCTCGATCCGCGCGCCGTCGAACTCGAATCGCCAAAGCCGCCGCGCGAACGAGGTGCGAAAGCGCTCGGCGAGTTCCGCTCGCGCGGCGCGCAACGCCGCGAGCGCAGCGTCGTCGTCGCATGCGGCGGCGAGCGCGTCGAAGTCGAGCGCCTCGTTCGAAACGGGCATCTCCCATTCGTGGCGGCTATGCAAACCGCCTTGTGCCGTGCCCGCCGCCTTGAGTGTCTGCAACCAACCATCGGGCGTCTTACGTAGGCGCAGCGCGATCTTCGCGCGCGCCAGCGCGAGCGAAGGCGTGTCGAAGTAAAGGTTCGTCAGCGGCACATCGCGCCCAGGTGCGCGAGCCAGGTCGGTGAAGAACCGATCGGCTGCGCCGGCTTGCTCTGGCGGTAGCGCCAGTTTGATTTCGCGTTCGATACCCATGTGCGTGACCGTAGGGAAGGGCGAGGGAGACGCCGCGATCAGAAAAACATCTGCGCTAGCGCGGCGCCCGGATCGTCGGCGCGCATGAAGGCTTCGCCCACGAGGAACGTATGGACCGCGTTGGCGCGCATGCGCTCGACATCGGCTCTTGCCAAGATGCCAGATTCGGTGACGACGATCCGATCCTCGGGCAGTGCGTCGAGCATGCCGAGCGTCGTATCGAGCGACGTTTCGAACGTGCGCAGATTGCGATTGTTGATGCCGATGAGTGGCGTCTTGAGCGTCAGCGCTTGGGTCAGTTCATTGCGGTCATGCACTTCGACGAGGACGGCCAGCCCGAACGAATGGGCGAACGCTTCGAGCTCTTGCATTTGCGGTAGCGAGAGCGCCGCCGCAATGAGCAAGATCGCATCGGCGCCCATGGCGCGCGCTTCGACGATCTGATACGGATCGACGATGAAATCCTTGCGCAACACGGGCAGTTCGCAGGCTGCGCGGGCTTCTTCGAGATAGGCGGCGCTACCTTGGAAGAACTGGACGTCGGTTAGCACCGACAGGCAGGCTGCGCCGCCTCGTTGATACGCACGCGCGATCTCGGCCGGCACGAAATGCTCGCGCAGCACGCCCTTGGAGGGGCTCGCCTTCTTCACCTCGGCAATGACGGCGGCCTGGCCTGCCGCGTGCTTGGCGCGCAGCGCGCCGACGAAATCGCGCAAGTCGCGCGCCGACGCTTCGAGACGCAGCTCCTCTAGCGGCGCGCTCAACTGGGCCGCACGCACTTCTTCGCGTTTGACGGCGATGATCCGTTCGAGAATGTCGCTCATGGACGAAGCCCTTTTCCGATGCCTGACGATGTGATTATTGCTTGAACTGTTGGGTGAAGCGCGCGAGCTCGTCGACCTTCGCGCGCGCGCGGCCCGTCGCGATCGCTTCGCGCGCCACTTCGATGCCGTCTGCGATCGACGCGACGATATTGGCGGCGTAAAGCGCCGTCCCGGCGTTGAGCGTGACGATTTCACGCGCGACGCCGGGGCGATTTTCGAGCGCCTGCAGCAGCATGGTTTTCGATTCGTTGGCATCTTGCACCTTCAGCGAACGATTCGACACCATCTGCAGGCCGAAGTCCTCGGGGTGGATTTCGTACTCGTGTATCTGGCCGTCGCGCAGTTCGCCCACGAGCGTGGCGGCCCCGAGCGACACCTCGTCCATGCCGTCCTTGCCATAGACGACGAGCACGTGGTTCGCACCGAGGCGCTGCATGACGCGCACCTGAATGCCCACGAGATCGGGATGAAAGACGCCCATCAACTGATTGGGCGCACCGGCGGGATTCGTGAGCGGCCCGAGGATATTGAAGATCGTGCGGATGCCGAGTTCACGCCGCACCGGCGCGATGTTCTTCATGGCCGGGTGGTGATTGGGGGCGAACATGAAGCCCATCCCCGTCTCGGCGATCGACGCAGCGACTTGCTCCGGTTGCAGATCGATGTTCACGCCGAGCGCTTCGAGCACGTCCGCGCTCCCCGATTTGCTCGACACTCCGCGGCCGCCGTGCTTCGCGACTTTCGCGCCTGCCCCGGCTGCGACGAACATCGTCGCCGTGGAAATGTTGAACGTGTTCGCGCCGTCGCCCCCGGTGCCGACGATGTCGACGAAGTTGGCGTTATCGTGCACCTCGACATGACGCGCGAACTCACGCATGACCGTGGCCGCCGCGGCGATCTCGCCGATCGTTTCCTTCTTCACCCGTAAGCCGGTGATGATCGCCGCCGCCATCACGGGCGACATGTCGCCGCGCATGATGAGCCGCATCAAGTGCAGCATCTCGTCGTGAAAGATCTCGCGGTGCTCGATCGTGCGCTGCAATGCTTCTTGCGGAGTGATGGTCATGGTCTCGTCCCTATCCGTTCGTCGGACCGTGCTTAGCGAGGGGTGAATCGCGGTTCGCGCTTCGTGGTTCCTGAAGCCCGATTCGTGCGCAGGCGCCACGCTCATGCGCTGTGCGCGGCCTCGGCCGCGGACGACGCTTTCGATCCCTTCAGAAAGTTCTCGAGCAGGGCATGACCATGCTCGGAAAGAATCGATTCGGGGTGGAACTGCACCCCTTCGACGGGCAACGTCTTGTGGCGCACGCCCATGATTTCGCCGTCGTCGGTCCAGGCCGAGATTTCCAAGCAGTCGGGCAGCGACTCCCGCTCGATGGCGAGCGAGTGATAGCGCGTCACGTCGAAATGCTTCGGCAGGCTCGCGAATACCCCCTTGCCGTCGGTTTCGATGCGGCTCACCTTGCCGTGCATGATCGTTTGCGCGCGCACGACTCGTCCGCCGAACGCCTCGCCGATCGCCTGATGGCCCAGGCAGACGCCAAGGATCGGAATGCGCCCCGCAAATCGACGCAGCACGTCGAGCGTGATGCCCGCGTTTTGCGGATTGCTCGGCCCGGGCGATAAGCAGATGTGATCGGGCTTCATCGCCTCGATTTCGTCGAGCGTGATTTCGTCGTTGCGATAGGTGTGCACGTCCTCGCCGAGTTCGCCGAAGTACTGCACGAGGTTGTAGGTGAACGAATCGTAGTTGTCGATCATCAGCAGCATGATGTGTCTCCGCGCTTTCAAGGAAGCGCCCGGCCGCCCAAGTTGGTTTCGCCCCTTGGGGACCTGGCGCTCAGGCGACAGGTAGGGGGCGTCTCAGAAATCGCTATCGAGGCCGTCTTGCACTTGCTCGGCTGCGCGTAGCACGGCGCGCGCCTTGTTTTCCGTTTCCTGCCATTCGGATTCGGGCACCGAGTCGGCGACGACGCCCGCCGCTGCCTGCACGTACAAATTGCCGTTATGGATGAGCCCGGTGCGAATCGCAATCGCGAGATCCATCTCGCCCGTGAACGAAAGATAGCCCACCGCACCGCCGTATAGGCCGCGCTTGACCGGTTCCAGTTCGTCGATGAGCTCCATCGCGCGCACTTTCGGCGCGCCCGAGAGCGTGCCGGCGGGGAATGTCGCGCGCAGCACGTCGAAGTTCGTCATGCCGGGCTTTAGCTTGCCCTCGACCGAGCTGACGATGTGCTGCACGTGCGAGTATTTTTCGATGACCATCTTGTCGGTCACGGCGACCGAGCCCGTCTGTGCGATGCGGCCCACGTCGTTGCGCGCGAGGTCGATCAGCATGACGTGCTCGGCGATTTCCTTCGGATCGTTCAGCAGTTCGGTCGCGAGTTCGGCATCGCGTTCGGGCGTATTGCCGCGCGGACGCGTACCCGCGAGCGGGCGAATCGTCACGATGCGGTCCTCGCCGCGTTTTTCCTGTCGCACGAGGATTTCGGGCGAAGCGCCGATCACGTGAAACTCGCCGAAGTTGTAGTAGTACATGTACGGCGACGGATTGAGCGAGCGCAGGGCGCGATAGAGCGACAGGGGATTGTCGCGATACGGCTTGATCAGCCGTTGCCCGACCTGCACCTGCATCAGTTCGCCCGCGGCAATGTATTCCTTCGCACGGCGCACGGCGTTCAGGTAATCGTCGCGCGCGAACTCACGATAGGTTTCGGTGCGCACGCTCGGTGAGGTGACGGGAGGCTGCACCGTCGTGCGCAGCCGCTGGCGCAATTCGCGCAGGCGCTGCTTGGCGCGCGCATAGGCTTCGGACGCCGACGGATCGGCGTAGACGATCAGATAGAGCTTGCCCGCGAGATTGTCGATGACGGCGACTTCTTCGGTCAGCAGCAACTGGATGTCGGGCAGGTTCAGATCGTCGGGCGGGGCCGAGTGCGCCAGCTTCTTTTCGATGTAGCGCACGGCGTCGTAGCCGAAGTAGCCGGCGAGCCCGCCGCAAAAACGCGGCAGCCCGGGACGCTGGGCGACTTTGAAGCGCGCCTGGAATCGTTCGATGAACTCGAATGGGTCGCCTTCATGCGTCTCGACGACTTGCCCGTCGCGCACGACCTCGTTGACGCCGTTTCGCGTGCGCACGAGCGTGCGCGCCGGCAGACCGATGAACGAATAGCGGCCGAACCGCTCGCCGCCCACCACCGATTCGAGCAGGAACGAATTGGCGCCGCCGCGCTCGGGTTGCGCGAGCTTCAGGTAAAGCGAGAGCGGGGTTTCGAGATCGGCCAGCGCTTCGGCGATCAACGGGATGCGGTTGTAACCCTCGCTGGCGAGGGACTGGAACTCGAGTTCGGTCATGTTTCGATCCTGTTCGAACGGCCGCCGTGTTCGTTGCCCGCGGACGGGCGAAGGACGCGAGCGGCAAACCTTGGACGCGCGGACGCAGCGGGCAAGAAAACGCGCGGATGCGAGCGTCGGGGCGATACGGCGAATAGTGCGCGAATGCGCGGCGAAATCAAAAAACGGCGCTGAAGACGACAGACTTCAGCGTACCTCGAAAGAGGTTAGCGCGACGAGCGGCGCCAGGGCCAGGCTCCCCGGTCGATACTGCTCGGACTCCGTTTTTTGTTCAGAAACATGAGTTCAATGACTTAGATCGTCAACGATTGAGAGGCCGCCGCGGGGCCGGGCGCGGAATGTGTGACGAACCGCGCGGCCTCGAGCAACGTCGCGACTATACCATCCGAATTTATCGTTTGTATAGCTTTGCCATGGTTGTAGCCATAGGGCACCGTCAAGGTCGCCATGCCTGCCGCGCGGCCGGCGAGCGCATCGTTTTCCGAATCCCCGATCGCGACGGCCTCGCTCGGGGTGACGCCCATCGCCTCGCAAGCGGCGCGCATCGGCAGCGGATCGGGTTTCTTGCGGGGCACGCTGTCGCCGCCGAGAATCACGGCGAAATAGCGGGCAAGACCGTATTGGCCCAGCAGCGCGAGCGCGAAGCGGTGCGGCTTATTGGTGACGCAGGCGAGCTTCACGCCGGCCCCGGCGAACGCCGCAAGGCCCGCCTCGACGTCGGGATAAAGCCGCGTATGGCGGCCGTTGATCTCGGCGTAATGAGCTTGATAACGCTCGAGCGCCGCGCTGAAGCGCGCTTCGCTTTCGTCTGCGGAAAACCGTGCGGACAGCACCGTGCGCACCAAATGCTCGGAACCCTTGCCGACATATCCGACTACTTCGTCGCGTGCGATCGACCGGGCGCCCAGCTCGGCCAACATGCCGTTCAAGGCGGCCGTGAAATCGTCGGCCGTATCGACCATCGTGCCGTCGAGGTCGATCACCGCCGCTCGCAAGCGCCGTGCTTGCACCGGCGCCGTGTCGTGCTGGCCGGGCGCGGCGCTCATGCGCGAGCGCCGGCGAGCTGGGCGCGCATGTCGTCGATGACGGCGCGATAGTCGGGTTTGCCGAAGATGGCCGAGCCTGCCACGAACGTATCGGCGCCCGCTGCGGCGATTTGTGCGATGTTCTCGACCTTCACGCCGCCGTCTACTTCGAGATGGATCTCTCGGCCCGTGCGCGCTCGATAGGCGTCGATCCGCGCGCGTGCCTCGCGCAACTTATTGAGCGCCTCGGGGATGAACGACTGGCCGCCGAAGCCCGGGTTGACCGACATGATCAGGACGAGATCGACGCGGTCCATGACGTGGTCGAGATAGTTGAGCGGTGTGGCCGGGTTGAAGACGAGCCCCGCTTTGCAGCCATGGTCGCGGATCAGGGAGAGCGTGCGATCGACGTGTTCGGACGCTTCCGGGTGAAAACTGATGATATTTGCGCCCGCTTTGGCGAAGTCCGGCACGATGCGGTCGACGGGGCGTACCATCAGATGGACGTCGATGGGCGCCTGCACGTGCGGACGGATGGCTTCGCACACGAGCGGGCCGATCGTCAGATTCGGGACGTAATGGTTGTCCATCACGTCGAAGTGGATCCAGTCGGCGCCTGCGGCGACGACATTGCGAACCTCTTCGCCGAGCTTGGCGAAATCGGCGGAGAGGATGCTGGGAGCGATGCGAAATTGCGTCATGGCGTAAGAGGCGGGAGAGCCGGCAAGCCGACCGCGAGCGGAAAACCCGTATTTTACCGTGCGCCGCGCGCCGCGCTCGGCGGGTGCATGGCACAGCGGTTGCGGCCGGCAAGCGCATCGATCAGAATGCGAAACCGAAAGTCGGCGCGCCCAAGCGCCAAGCGGCAAGCCGTCCGGCTTACCGCGATTCGATCGCGCCCGCGCGGTGCGTCGATTCTTCAAGAATGGAATCACGATGAGCCAGTATCAATTCAGCGTGTCGGTTCAGACGCGCTATTTGCCCGAGCAGTCGAATCCCGAGCGCCGTCAGTATGCTTTCGCCTACACCCTGACGATCCGCAACACGGGGCAGGTGCCGGCGCAGTTGATCGCGCGCCATTGGGTCATTACCGACAGCGAAAATCAGGTGCAGGAAGTGAAGGGCCTCGGCGTGGTCGGCCATCAGCCGCTGCTGCAGCCGGGCGAGCAATTCGAGTACACGAGCTGGGCCGTGATCGAGACGCCGCAGGGGACGATGCGCGGCTCGTATTTCTGCGTGGCCGAGGATGGCGAACGGTTCGAAGCGCCGGTGCCGGAATTCGCGCTGCAGATGCCACGTACGCTACATTAAGGGCGGCGAGGCGGATCGATGCAGCGCGGGGCGCTGCGGTGGGCGCAGTGCGTCGATGCCAGGCGATCGGCCCCGCCCGGCGCGACGCTTACCTTATCGAGGTATGCCGCGGTCGTTGTGCGTGCCGACGTCCTTTTTTCTGCCCGTCATCGTCCATACCACGATGACAACGAGTAAGGTCAGAGCCGCGAGCGCTTCGAGCGCGAAGATCAGCATCGGGTATTCGTCGAACAGGTCGGACATGGCGGTTTCCATCAAGAACGAACATTGTATGCGTATTCATTCGTCCTTCTTCGGCCGTGCGGTGGCGTTGCTCGCCGCCGTGCTGCTCGCGGCGTGCGGAGGGCGACCGGCGATGCGGCCCACTGCGACCATCGGCGCGGGGGCGCCGGGCACGCTTGGGGGCGCAGTGTCGTCGGCGCGGTTGACGCCGGTCGCTTGGCAACAGGTGCCCGGCTGGCAAGACGATTCCCTGATCGGCGCGGCCGCCGCGCTGCGCGAAAACTGCGTGCGGGTAGCGCAACTGCCGAGTTGGCGGCGCGCATGCTCGGCCGCCTCGCATCTGGACGACTTGGACGCCACGAGCACGCGCTCGTTTTTCGAAACGTATTTCACGCCGTTTCAGCTGTCGAACGGCGACGGCTCGGTGGACGGCCTCGTCACGGGGTATTACGAGCCGTTGCTGCATGGCGCGCGCACGCGCCGCGGTCCGTATCAATATCCGCTCTATCGCTGGCCGTCCGGCTATCGCGCCGGCGCGCCCTTGCCGCCGCGAGCGCAGCTCGAACGCTCCGGGGTGCTCGACGGCAATGAGCTCGTGTGGGTCGACGATCCGATCGAAGCGTTCTTTTTGCAAGTGCAGGGCTCTGGCCGCGTCCAGCTCGAGGACGGCAGCACAATGCGCGTCGGTTACGGCGGCTCGAACAATCAGCCTTATAAGTCGATCGGCCGCTGGCTGCTCGATCATGGCGAAATCACGCCTGCGCAAGCGACGATGCAAGGGATCAAAGCATGGGCGCGCGCGAACCCGGCGCGCGTCACGAGTTTGCTCGATACGAACCCGCGTTTCGTCTTTTTCCGCGAGATGCCGCAGACGCAACCGGCATCTGCATCTGCGGGCGGCGACGGGCCCGTCGGAGCGCTCGGCGTGCCGCTTACGCCCGAGCGTTCGATTGCGGTCGATCCGGCCTCGATCCCGCTTGGCACGGCCGTATTTTTGGAAACGACGCGGCCGTTCACGAATACGCCGATGAATCGGCTCGTGTTCGCTCAAGACACCGGGTCGGCGATACGCGGCGGCGTGCGGGCCGACTACTTTTGGGGCCTTGGCGACGACGCCGGAGATCTAGCGGGCAAGATGAAACAAGCGGGCCGCATGTGGCTGCTGCTGCCGAATTCTTGAGCGCGCGGCCCGTCGCGCTCGGCCATGCTTCAGGCCGATCGTTGGTCGATGACCCGCCGCGCTTTGCCCACCGACCGCTCGATGCCGTTCACCGGTAGGACGCGCACCAATGCGGTAACCCCGATGAGCGCTTTGATGTCGTACGCGAGCGCCGATCTGGCGGCCGCGAGCGTCGCTTCGTCCGCTTGCGTCTCGGGGCACGGTTCCACGTTCAGCGTCATCACATCGAGCGGCCCTTCCTTGGTCAGCACGATTTGATAATGCGGCGCGAGCGACGGTTGCTTGAGCAGCAGTTCCTCGATTTGAGTGGGGAACACGTTGACGCCGCGGATGATCATCATGTCGTCCGAGCGGCCCGTGATCTTCTCCATTCTTCGCATCGTGCGCGCCGTGCCGGGCAGCAGGCGTGTCAAGTCACGCGTGCGATAGCGGATGATCGGCAGCGCCTCTTTGGTCAGCGAAGTGAACACGAGCTCGCCGAAAGCGCCGTCGGGCAAGACTTCGCCGGTGGCTGGATCGATGATTTCCGGGTAGAAGTGATCTTCCCAGATGGTCGGGCCGTCCTTCGTCTCCGCGCACTCGGAGGCGACGCCCGGGCCGATCACCTCGGATAGTCCGTAAATGTCGACGGCGTCGATACCCATGCGCGCTTCGATGGCGCGACGCATGTCGTTCGTCCACGGCTCGGCGCCGAAGATGCCGATCCGCAGCGAACAGCTCGCGGGATCGACGCCTTGCCGCTCGAGTTCATCGGCAATCGCGAGCATGTAGCTCGGCGTCACCATGATGATGTCTGGCTTGAAGTCTTGAATCAATTGAACTTGTTTTTCGGTTTGACCGCCGCCGAACGGAATCACGGTCAAACCCGCGCGCTCGGCGCCGTAATGCGCGCCGAGACCCCCGGTGAAGAGGCCGTAGCCGTAGCTCACGTGCACTTTGTCGCCGCGTCGCGCGCCGGCGGCGCGAATGGACCGCGCGACGAGATTGGCCCATGTATCGATATCGCGGGCCGTATAACCGACGACGGTTGGCTTGCCGGTCGTGCCCGACGACGCATGGATGCGCGAGATCTGCTCCTGCGGCACGGCGAACATCCCGAACGGGTAGTTGTCGCGCAAATCGCTTTTCGTCGTGAACGGAAAGCGCGAGAGATCGGCCAGCGTCTCGAGGTCTTCCGGGCGGACGCCCGCTTCGTCGAACTTGCGGCGGTACACGGCCGAGTTTTCATAAGCGTGTTTGAGCGTCCATTTCAGCCGTTCCAGCTGAAGGGCGGCGAGCTCGTCTCGGCTCGCGGTTTCGATGGGTTCGAGCGGCAGCGCGGTATTCATCGCATGTCTCCTGTTTCACTTAAGAATAGCTGTCCGCAGGCATGCTCGGAAGCAGCCTGTCGCGTATGACGAATGGTGGTTTCGGGCGTGTGTCCGGGCGCACATTTCCCGTCGGCGCGAAGACGACGGGCGGCGGCTGCGGCTGGTGGCCGCTTACGCTGGGGGAATCACGTGCCCCTTGATGTGAGCGGACTTGCCGCGAAACATCGCCACCGTTTCGCCTGAATCGTTGACGACCCGGATGTCGTATATGCCGGTGCGGCCACTGACCGTTTGCTCCACCGCCTCGGCGGTGAGCGTGTCGCCGCGGTGAACGGGGCGCAAGAACTCGATCGAGCAGCCTGCGGCGACCGCATTGACGTTATATGAATTGCAAGCGAAGGCAAACGTCGAATCGGCCAACGTAAAGATCAATCCGCCATGGCAAATGTCGTGGCCATTGAGGAAGTCCGGTCGCACGGCGGCGCGCATGCGTGCATAGCCCGCGCGCACTTCGACGAGTTCGAAGCCGAGCGCGCGGCTGCACGCGTCCGCTTCGTACATGGCGCGTCCCACCGCGCGTGCCAGTTCGTCGGGTTGCAGTTGTGCCGAGACGCGATGTTCGCGCGCTGCTTGTGTATCGGTAGACGACATTTCAACGGCCCTCGAAGCGCGGCGCGCGCTTTTGAATGAATGCCTGGACCCCTTCGGCGTAGTCGTGCGAATTGCCGAGCTCGCGTTGCAGGTCACGCTCCAGGTCGAGTTGCTGATCGAGCGAATGGGTCGTGCTTGCGCGCATGGCGCGCTTGATGGCGGCGATCGCGCGAGTGGGTTGCTGGGCCAGTTGCGTGGCGAGCTCGGTTGCGGCGGGAAGTAGCTCTTCATCGTCGACGACGCGCCAAATCAATCCCCAACGCTCGGCCTGATCCGCGCCGATCTTCTCACCCGTCATCGCGAGGCCGAGTGCGCGCGCCATGCCGACCCGTTGCGGCAAGAATGCCGTGCCGCCCGAGTCGGGAACCAGCCCGATCTTGACGAACGACTGCGCGAAGCTGCTCGAGCGCGCGGCGATCGCGATATCGCACGCCAAGGCCAAATTGGCGCCGGCGCCGGCGGCGATGCCGTTCACGGCTGCGATGACTGGCAACGGTAGCGCTTGTAGACGGCGCACGAGCGGGTTGAAGTACTCGTCGATCAATGCGCCCAGATCGGTCATTGCACCCGGCTCGAAGCTCAGATCCGCCAAATCCTGGCCGGCGCAGAACCCGCGGCCGGCGCCTGTCAGCACGAGTGCTCGCGCGCCTGCGCCGACCGCGCGGTCCAACGCGTCGTTCAATTGCTCGTGCATTGCACGCGTGAAGCTGTTGAGCTTGTCGGGACGGTTCAGCGTCACCGTGGCGACATGGGTCGTCGCTTCGATCTCGACGCGAATTGCTTCATCTTGCATCGATTGTCTCCTCCATTCATTCCGTTACGCGGCACGCGGTAGCCGTCGAGCCGGCGGTCTTCGCAGTCCTTCGGGCTACGTCCGCTCGATGGCGAGTGCGATCCCTTGGCCCACGCCGATGCACATCGTGCATAGGCCATAGCGGCCGCCGGTGCGTTCCAGTTGATAAAGCGCAGTCGTGACGAGCCGTGCTCCGGAGGCGCCGAGCGGATGACCGAGCGCGATGGCGCCGCCGTTCGGATTGACCCGCGGATCGTCGTCGGCCAAGCCTAGTGTGCGCAACACCGCGAGGCCCTGCGACGCGAAAGCCTCGTTCAGTTCGATCACGTCGAATTGGTCGAGCGACATCCCGAGCCGCTGCAGCAATTTTTGCGTGGCGGGAGCGGGGCCAATGCCCATGATGCGCGGCTCGACTCCCGCAGTGGCCATGCCGAGCACACGTGCGCGCCGGCGTAGACCGTACCGCGATGCCGCGACTTCATTGGCAAGCAGTAGCGCGCACGCACCGTCGTTGACGCCCGATGCATTGCCGGCCGTGACGGTTCCATCCGGACGAACGACGCCTTTGAGCTTGGCGAGCGCTTCGAGCGATGTCTCTCGCGGGTGCTCGTCGCGGGTGACGATGAGCGCCTCGCCTTTCTTCTGCGGGATTTCGACCGGCACGATCTCTTGGGCGAGCGTGCCGTCTGCCTGCGCGCGCGCCGCCTTCTGCTGGCTACGCAGCGCGAAGGCGTCTTGGTCGGCCCGGCTGACCGAGAATTGCGCGGCGACGTTTTCGCCTGTTTCAGGCATCGAGTCGACGCCGTATTGCGCTTTCAGCCGTGCGTTGATGAAGCGCCAGCCGATCGTCGTGTCGTAGATCTCCGCTTGGCGCGCGAACGCGCTGGCCGCTTTGCCCATGACGAATGGGGCCCGAGTCATGCTTTCGACGCCGCCCGCGATCATCATGTTCGCTTCGCCGGCTTTCAGCGCGCGCGCGGCGGAGCCGATCGCGTCCATGCCCGAGCCGCAGAGCCGATTGATCGTGGACCCCGGCGCATCGGTGGGCAAGCCGGCGAGCAACGCGGCCATGCGAGCGACGTTGCGGTTGTCTTCCCCGGCCTGGTTCGCACAGCCGTAGATGATGTCGTCCACCGCGCGCCAGTCCACGTCCGGGTTACGCTCGATGAGCGCCCTGATGGGCACGGCTGCGAGGTCGTCCGCGCGAACGTCTTTCAATACGCCGCCGTAGCGGCCGATAGGGGTGCGAATGGCATCGCAAATATAGGCATCGGTCATCGGATGGTTTCCAGCGAACGGGACCCCGTCACGGCAACGGGGTCGATCGAGTTCATATTAGAGGAGCCGCGGCGCCGGCTCCATTCGCCCGGGCGGACTATGCCGTTCGGCCGACTTCCGCTGACGACTCGCGCGGGGCAACATGCACCCGGCTTTGAACGACGCGGAAGCGATTTGCGACGAACGCGGCATCGGTGAGGGCTGCGTTGGCGGCCGGGTTGGCGCCCGTCCCGTGGAAATCTGAAAACGCGGCGGACTGATTGATGAAAACGCCGCCCGTCAGGTTGATCGAGAGCGCCACGCCACCGTCGATCGCCGCCTCGTGCGCGGCTTCGATGGTCGTGTCGTCGGTGCTGTACACCGACAACGTCAAAGCGCCGCTCCGAGCTGCCAGCGATGCGGCCAGTTGGAGCGATTGCTGGGTGGAATCGGTCGCGATCACGAACGAGATCGGGCCGAACCATTCGCCGCTGAACTTCGCCATATCTTTGGCAGCGTCCAGTTGAACGATGAGCGGCGTGCGTACGCGCGCTTGCGGAAAGGACGGATGCTCGATCGTTTGACTGGCGAGAACCACGCGGCCGAGCGAGTTTGCTTCATCGATTCGACTCGCCACGCCCTCGTTCTGAATCGCGCCAAGCACCTCGACGGCGCGGGCGGGATCGCTCACGAGCTTTTGCACGGCGGTCGCGAGCGCCTGCGCGACTTCATCGAAGCTAGCATGCCCTTCGGCGGTGCGAATGCCGTCGCGCGGCACGTAGATATTCTGAGGCGCCGTGCACATTTGGCCCGAATACAGCGCGAGCGAGAACGCAATATTGCGCACCGCTGCCTTTACATCGTCGACCGAGTCGATCACGATCTGATTGACGCCGGCTTTCTCGGTGAACACTTGCGCCTGATGTGCGTTGCGCTCGAGCCAGGTTCCGTTCGCCGTGCTGCCGGTGAAGTCGATCAGCTTGATTTCCGGCCGCAGCGCGAGATCTTGAACCAGCGGGCCATCGTTGCCCTCGGTGGCGAGCAACGTCACGACGTTCGGATCGAAGCCGGCTTCGCGCAGCACTTGCCGCGCGATGCGCACCGTGACGGCGAGCGGCAAGATGGCGCCCGGATGCGGCTTCACGATGACGGCGTTGCCCGTTGCCAGATCGGCGAATAGCCCCGGATAGCCGTTCCAAGTCGGGAACGTGCAGCAGCCGAGCACGAGGCCGATGCCGCGCGGCACGATAGTGAAGCGCTTGTGCATGGCAAGGGGCGGGTTCTTGCCCTGGGGCTTTTCCCAGTGTGCGTCCGCGGGGATTCTACGCAGTTCGTCCCAAGCGTAGGCCACGGCCTCGAGCGCGCGATCCTGCGCGTGCGGGCCACCGGCTTGGAAGGCCATCATGAATGCTTGGCCGGTGGTGTGCATCACGCTGTAGGCGATCTCGAAACTGGCGCGGTTCAATCGGCTCAAGATCTCGAGACTGACGCCGACCCAAGCCGTGGGGCCGGCCTTGCGCCAGGTTTTCTCGGCGGCGGTGGCCGAGGCGATCAGCGCGTCGATGTTGGCCTTCGGGTAGCGTACGCCGAGCGCGAAGCCGAACGGTGAGCGCTCCGCCCCGATCGATTCGCCGGTACTGGGCTGGTCGAGTTCGAATGGATGATCCAGGTGCGCTTTGAAGGCGGCCTCTCCATCCGCGGCGGCGGTTTCCCCGTACACTTTGGGGCTTGGCATTTCCGCGAACGGGCTCCAATAGCCGCGCGAGCCGATGGCGTCGAGAGCGGTCTTCAGCGTGTCTTCGTGCTTCGCAAATAGAGGATGGGTCATAGCGAGACAGGGGCAGGCCAGGCGTTGGACGAAGGCCGGGCGGGTAATGGACGAAGAATCGTATCAATTAACCGACCGACCGGTTGGTTGGCGAATGTTAGCATTGTTTCCGGGCGGGCGCGAAAGCTTTTCGCGCCCTATCGACACTTAAGAAATGGAGGATGAATGAGCTACGAAAACATTCAGGTCGAAACGCGCGGGCGGGTGGGCCTCGTGACCCTGAATCGACCGAAAGCGCTGAATGCGTTGAACGACGCGTTGATGGACGAGCTCGGCGCAGCGTTGCGGGCTTTCGACGCCGACGACGGCATCGGCGCCATCGTCGTCACGGGTAGCGAGAAAGCGTTCGCGGCCGGCGCCGACATCGGCATGATGGCCACCTATACCTACATGGATGTTTACAAGAGCGAGTACATCACGCGCAATTGGGAG
Source organism: Trinickia sp. Z7 (assembly GCF_056498045.1). NCBI lineage: Bacteria > Pseudomonadati > Pseudomonadota > Betaproteobacteria > Burkholderiales > Burkholderiaceae > Trinickia > Trinickia sp. Z7. The sequence continues at coordinate 645 of NZ_JAUEQW010000025.1, read as the reverse complement.
ACGGTGCGCACCATTCGCAAGCCGATCATCGCGGCGGTTGCGGGCTTTGCGCTGGGGGGGGGGTGCGAGCTCGCGATGATGTGCGACATCGTGATCGCGGCGGATACAGCCAAGTTCGGGCAACCGGAAATCAAGCTTGGGGTGATGCCGGGCGCGGGCGGTACGCAGCGTCTGCCGCGCGCGGTATCCAAGGCGAAGGCGATGGATATGTGCTTGACCGCGCGCTTCATGGACGCCGCGGAGGCCGAGCGCGCGGGGCTGGTCTCCCGTGTCGTGCCGGCGGCATCGCTACTCGACGAGGCGCTTGCGGCGGCCGCGACGATCGCTGAGTTCCCCCTGCCTGCCGTCATGATGGTGAAGGAATCGGTCAACAGTGCGTACGAGACCACGCTTGCCGAGGGCATTCGCTTCGAGCGCCGGCTGTTCCATTCGCTGTTTGCGACGGAAGATCAGAAAGAGGGGATGGCCGCGTTCCTGGAGAAGCGCAAGCCGGTGTTCAAGCATCGCTGACCGGCGTCGCGAAATTTCGCTTGCGGCGCGTTCGGAACGCGCCTAGAATCACGCCCTTTCGCGCAGTCGATGCGACTGAGCGAAGGGAAGCGGGGCCTTGTGGCGAGTGGGTTTGCGCCGGGGTTGCAGGGGGCA
>NZ_JAUEQW010000024.1:0-47169 GCF_056498045.1 Trinickia sp. Z7 | reverse complement strand
GGCCGGCAAGAAAGAGATCCTGCTGACGTCCGGTGGCGCATATATTCGCATCAAGGACGGCAACATCGAGATCCATGCGCCGGGGACCATCGACGTGAAGGGGGCGAAGCGGGTTTTTGCGGGGCCGACGAGTCTCTACGAACGGTACAAGTCCGAAGGGAAGAAGGGGAATTTGCGCGTCCGTTACGTCGACGCGGACGGCAACGTACCCGAAGGAGAACCCATCAAGCTGGTATCGGAAGATGGAGCGACCCATCACCTCACGCTTGACGAGAAAGGCATCGGAGAATTGAGGAACGTCGATTTCGGGCGATTTGTTGCACACCAGGTCAAACGGATTGGAGAACAATGATGAGCGGCCGCGCCATGATGGGGCATCAAGTATGCATCGATCTTCCCGGAGAGCCAGTCGAGTGTTGGGCGGAAACAGATGTCACGGTCCTGCTTCGTAAGCATCGGGATGTGATTTTTGATATCGAGCTAAAGAAGGGTGCGAAGTATTCAGTTGAGGCGACGCAGGATTGGATGTACGACGTTAAGCGGAAGAAGCGCGTACAAAAGGCGCAGTTCCAGGACGGTGAGAGGTACCACCTGTGGGTGGGGCGAGATTTCAAGGGTGAGTTGGTCCTGAGCATGAATGGCTCGGTACTTCATCGCTATTCACTTGCGGCTTTAAATGTACATGGTGAAAGTAGCGACCCCAAGGTCAAGCCGGCTCCGCTAATTCTGACGCTCGGGAGTCAGCTCGGTTCACAGGGCGAACTCCGGTCGACCGCTGTTCCGCAACCGAGCCTCAGTCTCTTTGCGAAACCCGCTCCGCTAATTTGTCGCAACACCGACGGCGAATTGCCCGGCTCGGCGTGGTGGGGCGGGATGATTCCTTTGGACTTCGGGTTGCAGACGGGTGTCAGCACGGCGGCAGCGATGTCGGCTTCCTCGCATTCGCGCGCGGAAGAAGAGTCGGTTGTTCATGTTTTTGAAGTGAGCCTTGCCAACGCGCCTGCAGCGGTCGTAGCGCTTGCGGCGAACGGGGGCGAAGATACGGCGCTTGATACGAACAAGATCGTCACGCGAAATTGGCTGATAGGGCAATTCGCCGGCGGAACGTCGTTTGTTAAGGATAATTTCGAGGAGTTGCGGGATCTGTGGAACCGTAGCTTCAGGCTGATGCAGATAGTGCACCCAAAAGCTGGAGCCAAGACCTACGTCGTATTCCGCGGCAATGCCGGACTGAGGACGGTAATTACTGGCACTCGGTATAGTGCGAAGAGTTCGAAAATTTTAGCGATCACGGCAGGAGCAGGTACCTTCGAATCAGCGACGGCCGCAGCGTGGGGCGCCAGTAAAGGCGCGTTCGAGCGTGCTACGGGAGTTGCGCTGGTGCTCACCATCGCACTCGACGGAGCAGAGTGGTATCGGGACTACTCGAAGGCGGACAAGAATGGAAAGCCCTCAAGGGATTTGTTTGATCTTTTTGCCAAAGTTGGCGTCGATCTCGCGGCTGCAGGAATTGCCGCAGCTATTTCGACTGCAGTGGTGGGCGCGTTAACTACCGGGTTGTTGGCTTCAGGGCTGATTGCCGGGGCGTCCGTATGGGCAGTCGCTGCCCTAGTGTTCGGTGCGGCCGTGGCCGTCGGATATTTGATTAATATGACGGATAATGAATTCCACATTACCAAGCGGATGGCGGATGGATTGCGTGAAGCGGCGAAAATTCTGGAACTGCGTCACTCGAAAGATTATAGCGGTTATCCTTTAATATTTATGCCATCATGAACATCGCTATCAAAGCCAGACGGAATTGTCTATTGGACGTGGTGAGGAAAACAATTCCGTTAACTCTATTTGTTAATGTTGTATCGGTTGCTATTGCCTATGGTTTTTATCAAATGGCATTTCACGTATCATTGATACCGTTTTGGCTCACTACGGGCATGTCGATACTTGCTATTGTGGGGCCGGGTATCATCGTTCTGATGGACGGCGGGAAATCGCGCCTTGCCGCTCTCGGATTTGCCAACCTGTTCATGGTGGCGGCGTTTTATTTTTTCTGCGGTGTTGTCCCCTTCTTCTTCTACTTTCTATTCGCGCCGATACCTTCGTATGTGCACGCCGGGGGGCTGGCGCTTGGCATCGTGATGACGGGCCACTGGATAATATTCACAGCCCGGGATGTGAACAATGCGTTGGCAACTTCACCCTTCGTGCAGGATGCATTTGAAGATGCGGGCAGTGTTTTGATATATCGCCTGAAAAATATCGCGAAGCTGGAGGCAGTCCTGAGTTCACGCAGTCCCTCTGGAAAGCTACACATGTATCTGGTGTTGCTGATTGCTCCGCTGTCACTAATGATCGGGCGGATGGTGAGCCCGGTGTTTGGTGCGCACGGCCCAGTTCTGTTGAGTGCCTTAGTTCTATTTCCAGTTTCACAATGGATTGCTGGGATCGGGATCCGGCAATATATTGTTATGGTGCGTTTGCCCAAAAAGCTGGAGCGCTTAAAAGGTAAGCCTGTTATCGTTGTGGGTGGAGAATCGTGAAAGTCACGAAAAATATTAGAAGAAATATCTTGCCTTGATTGATTTCTTAAAGATGATAAATTGAATATTAAAAAATATCTTCTTGTGTTTTTGCATTTTATTGCACCTCGGGCTCTTGCCGATGAGGTCGATTCTGTTAGGTTTGATCTGTCGGCTAATTCCGTCACTATTAATGGTGGTGATTCTCGTGCGAAACGATGTGTGCTAGCTAGGCGACTGACGCATGTTGCACCGCGACTGAATTGGAATAAGAGTGTTATATATTGACAAATGTAGATTTCTTAAGTGTGAGTGATGTTCGCGCTTGCTGATGGTCGGGTTGAGCCGTCGCATATACCTGGGAAGGTGGGGTTTGTCGTTGATGTTAATCCAAAGCGTAAAATTTATCTAGCGCTCGATCTAGTTGGCGTTTCACCGATGGCATTTACGGCTACGGTGGCGAAGCTGGGAGAGATTCGCTCGATCTTAAATGCCCCAGGGATCTTTAGTGAAGAAAAGGGGGGGCAAAAAATCAAGGAGGAAGCCTTTGGCTATATCGAGTCGACCCCGGGTCGCATATCACAGGGTGGTCGGTACGTTAGCGCCGATGGATCGATGGATTGCCGAGCGGAAGCATACCCTGGGGTATGGGACCTAATCTTAAAGAAAAATATTAAGCGACAAGATGGATGTGAGTCCTTGTTTAACAAGGTGGATAAACCCGAAAATGACAAAAGTGAACGTTTCGTCGAAGGCTGACGCCCTTATGAACGGTGGCAGAAGATCATGCGTTTGTGCCGATGCCATGCATCAGAATTGCAGTGCCCCTTTCACTACTTGCTCGCCGCGGAGTGACTAGAACTCATGTCGTCGTACAGAAGTGTCGGCGTCACCGTCGTCCCGCAATAGGCGCATAGTCCCCGCAACGATATGAAGGTACGTGAGTCCCTTCTAGGTTTATGTCCTCAAGAATAAGTCATGAGTCACTCAAAGAATTGTCTATGGGGTGTGGTTAGGAAATCATTTCCAATGCTATTGATTGTTAATGCTGTTGCAATGGCGATTGCATACAGTTTCTATGAAATCGCTTTTCGTGTATCGCTGGTGCCTTTTCGGATGGCGGTGGTTGTATTGATGTTGACTGTTACGGGGCCAAGCATAATCGCTCTGATTGACGGCGGGAAATCACGCCTTGTCGCCCTCGGTTTTTCCAATCTGATTACACTAGTGGCGATATATTTCTTTTTTGGTGTCGTCAGCTTCTTTTTCTACTTCCTGTTTGCCCCAATGCCTACATATGTGCATGTGGGTGGAGTCGCGCTCGGGCTCGCAATGACTGGCTACTGGATGGCATTCACAGCCCGCGATGTCAACAGGGCGCTGGCAACGTCGCGCTTCGTTCAGGACGCGTGTGAGGACACCGGCAGTGTCTTGCAGTATCGGCTGAAAAATATGGCAAAGCTGGAGGCAGTCTTGAGTTCGCGCAGCCCCTTTGCAAAGGTGCACATGTATATGGTGCTGCTGATCGGGCCGCTGTCGCTCGTGATCGGACGGCTCCTGGCGCCGGTATTTGGTCCGCACGGCCCGATTCTACTCGGCGCATTGATTCTGTTTCCCGTTTCCCAATGGATCGCAGGCATCGCAACGCGCCAATACATCGCGATGGTGCGTTTACCCAGAATGTTGGAGCGTACGCGCGGCAAACCCGTCATTGCCGTGAGCGACGAGTTATGAGGCGTTATCTGATACTTCATGGCGACAATACCATTGCGAACGGGACGGAAGCCTCCGCGTAAACTACGGGACCACGGTAATATTCACGACTGTTTGTGGGCTAAATTAAGCAAGGCGAGCTTATCTGGGGGAGTCGTGCGTACAACGCCGAGATTCAGCACCGATCACGTTTCAGATATGGTGAAAAAGGCAATCCCCGTATGCTTGATGTTTCCGCTGCTTGGTGCTGGAATTTCGTACCTCGCTTATGGCGGCATGGGAGGGGTATCAGAATTATCATGGCAGATCGGAATTGTGGTGGCTGTTGCTTGCTGCTTTTTGCTTCTTCTTATTTGCGCAAAATACCATGGCACCAATGCGTTGATGGCTTGTGGCCTTATGTTGTCGATTAGTGTTTTGGCAATTTATTATTTCTTTGGTGTATTTGCGTACTTCTATTTCTTTGTATTTTCATCGATAAGCGCGTACTTTAAGTGGGTGGGTTTGATCTGTGGTGGAGGGCTTACGGTTTGGTGGGTTTGGCTTGCGTGCCGAAACGTGCGGCAGACAATTGCAGCGACGCCGTTCGTGCATAAAATGTTCGTCGAAAGCGGTGGTGATGTGACTTATTGCTTGAAAGATGGCATGCGAACATTTGAAGCGTTATGTCGGGACAAATCGCCATTTCCAAAGGTGCTTATGTATTTTGTGTACGGCATCGCTCCTTTCGGGCTAGTGGTGAATAGAATTTTGTCCGCTAATTTCGGTGGCGACGGTGTGTTGGTTTTCGCCGCTGCCCTGGGCATGCCCGTGTCATTGTGGTTTGCCGGCCTCTTCGTACGCGTATATTTCGTGATGGTGACGCTTCCGGTGAGAATTGAAAGAGAGAAACATAAGCGCGTTGTCGTGGTAGCGTGAGGGGCCGTTGTGGCTCGCCGTCGTGACTGGGGCTGACCACATGGCAACCGTCCACAACTATGATTGTTGGCGCGGCCGTATGCGAAGCTGCCATCGCTTTGATCGACATAGCCGTGCTTGCAGGACACGCGATTTATCTGGTTAGTAACGAGTTCGACATCACGAATAAGCTACCTGCACGCAGCGCAAGCTCTGGAGCAGCGCCACTCGAACGATTAAAGCGGTTACCTGCTAATGTTCATGTCATCATGATCACTGCCATCAAAAGTGCAAGAAATTGTCTCTGGGATGTGGTGAAAAAGACAATCCCTTTGACCATATTTGTTAACGCTGTATCGATTGCTATCGCCTACGCTTTTTATCAAATCGCGTTTCGTGTGTCGTTGATGCCATTTTGGCTCGCTGCGAGAATGTCGATACTTGCTGTCGTGGGGCCGGGTATCATCGTTCTGATGGACCGCGGGAAATCGCGTCTCGTTGCTCTCGGATTTTCCAACCTGTTCATGGCTGCGGCGTTTTATTTCTTCTGCGGTGTCGTTCCCTTCTTTTTCTACTTCCTGTTTGCCCCAATGCCTACATATATGCATGTGGGCGGACTCGCGCTCGGGCTCGCAATGACTGGCTACTGGATGGCGATCACAGCTCGCGATGTCAACAGGGCGCTGGCAACCTCGCGCTTCGTCGAGGACGCGTTTGAGGACACCGGCAGTGTCTTGCAGTATCGGCTGCAAAACATGGCAAAGCTGGAAGCAGTCTTGAGTTCGCGTAGCCCCTTTTCAAAGGGGTACATGTATATGGTGCTGCTAATCGGGCCCTTGTCGCTCGTGAGCGGACGGCTTCTAACGCCGGTATTTGGCCCGCACGGCCCGATTCTACTAGGCGCATTGATTCTGTTTCCGTTTCCCAATGGATCGCAGGTATCGCAACGCGCCAATACATTGCAATGGTGCGTTTACCCAGAATGTTGGAACGTACACGTGGCAAGCCCGTCATTGCCGTGAGCGACGAAGGCCGTTGACCTTGCGCGGGGTGTTCCTCCAGACAGCACAAGCGTTATTCTCGGGCTGTGGATCGAAAACACCGAGGGTGCCAAGTTTCGGACAAGGTATTCAACGATCTAAAGATTCGCAATGATGTAAAGGGGAGTGCGCAGGAACGCGGACGGGCGAAGCGCGTGCGGTGGGTCGTGAAGACGATGCCGCATCTGGCGGTGCTATGAGAGGGAGTGGGGCGGCGACCGCAGCAAGTGGGAATCGCTTTCTTCGTTGACGAAGGAGCGCAGGTATATTTGGCAGGCAGAGTTCGACCGGATCGAGGAGTTGTGGTGGTGGGATCAGGTGCTCGGGGCCGATTACCGTTCGGCGCGGAAAATTATAAGCGGATTTGATAGGGCAGACATATTTTACTGAGTACGCGGAAAAATCTAAGCTCTTGCTGAGTGAAACAGACGATTCTTGATATGTTTAACAAAAATTCGATTTTTGCTCTTGCTTTTGCGGTCCTGTCGTTTGCCGCTCAAGCGAAAGAGTGCCCAGATTCTACTGCGTGCGAGTTTTACTTAAATATGCATGGCGATCTGATGCGTGTTGAGCCAAAATCTGCCGCGCCGATCGCAATATTTACCGGGAGCGGGGATGAGGCCCAGCCCTACAGTGAGTACGTCATGTCGCGGGCAGATAAATATTACCTCGTGCGTGAAAGCTATGGTAACGATAAATCATTCATCATCGTTCCCCTCGATGTGAGTGGGAGTGAGGTTGGATTTCGACGTATCCTCTATTTTTCGCTCGCGATGCAAAAATCGTCGGCTGACGGTCGCGCGAAATGGGAGGTGACGAGATCACGTTGACAAAGGCGGAGCCGATTGCCGGTTTTTCTTGGGATGACATCTTTCAACGTCAAGACCGGCTCGCAAACGCAGCAAGCTCGACTGACAGTGCGCCGATTCAAAACGGGTTTCCCGCGGTGGCGATCACCATTCACGATTCTAACGGGCGCCCCGCGGGACGGCGCACGTATGTATATGTCGAAAAGCTGGGTGCGACTCCAGAAAGTATCGCGTGCTTTTCAGGATGCGAGTCAAATGACGTTCGGGCGAGAGAGTGGCTTCTCGGGGGCATCGGAACATACCCGATTCGCTTAACGCGCGATATCAAGAATGGGCAGGTGAGCGGATCCTATCGCTATGAGGGAAAGACAGGCCTCTTGAGCTTAACTGGCACGTTGCAAGAGAACAGACTTCGATTGGACGAGCACCCTGCGTCAGATTCCGTCGACGCCACCGGGCAATTCTCGGCTGTTGTCCGTGATGGTGCATACATTGGTACGTGGACTGCGGCAAACAAAAAGAGTCGACTTCCGTTTTTTGCTGCCAAGGATTCCATATGATGATCGCCTGATTGTGCGGAAAGGTGGTCCGGGAGATCGCTTTCTGCGGGCATTCGCCAATATGCATTGAGCGCGCTGGCAGTTGGGTAATCAGATGGCGTTCTCGAAGCGGCTACGGGCGGAATGCTGGTAGATGTGGCCGAAGCCGCAGAGACGGAACCGGGTTCATACAGTAAGCGCGATTACTGCTGCCCAGGTCACTTGGCCTACCAGCCCAGGCCGCATACCAGCCCCGCCTCAAACAAACGGATTCCCGACGCTCCCCGTAGCCGCCGGCGGCTCGTCTTTCGCTTTATCCGGCAACGCCTTCTCCGCCTGCAGCGCCGTGACGATCGCATCGATCGCCTGCTTCAGCGCGAACGCCGCTTTGAGTCCCCTTTTGTCCTTACGGATCTCGAGCGAGCCCGCCAACGACACGCAGGTCGTACCGTTCGAAACAGTCAGCGCATCGCCTTCGATGCTCAGCACTTCGTCGTCGTTAGCAAATGCATGAAAGTCAGACACCTTTGAGTCCTCCGATTCGTTGGTCCTTCAGCGCCTCCGGAATCCCGGGAAAACGCATGCCGCTAATCCCTTCGAGTTCGTGCACGGTCTTCATCTCGTAGCGATTCGTGGCAACGTTATCGACAACGATCGCAAACGCTTCCTTCGCCGCAGGCACATATACAACCTTGAACAACTGCGTAGGCACGAAAACACGCGACGCGCCGATCGTGCGCAGCGTTTGTCCGGTGAAGAGCGGCCCCGTCAGGACGTAAGCCTCGCCGTAACGAAGGGCGATCTTGCGCACGGCCGTTTCGATATGCGCCCACAAATGCTGATTGTTGTCGCGATCCTGAGGCACGATGTTGGCAAGCGTAAACGATTGAGCCATCGCCTCGCCGTTCCAGCGGTCGCCGGCCGGGCTCATGTGTCCACGATCGAAGCCGCTGCGCTTGTAGTCGGCCAATGTTGCGCCTTCGCCCGGCGGTAGCGCCGGATCTTCGAAGAACTTGTTCGTGCGCACCTGCTCGCGCGCCTCTCCTAGGTGCTCGCGCGTCAAATGCTCGGCAGACCAAAGCGGCCCGTGAGTCACCCCGGAATGCAAGACGGCGAAGTCGGAGTAGCAGAGCAGGCGGCTCTTCGGCGCCATCTTGGCGTTGGCCAGGACGGGGAATTGCCCATTCGGGGCGAATTGCGGGCATTCGGGCGCGGCAACGGCGTGTGCGCTCAGCGCAATCAATAGCGTGGCAAGCAGCTTCTTCATGGGAGCAACGAGTTCTTTCATGTTCGATGTTCAGCGGGACGCAAGTATAGCGGTGCCCGCCCCGCCGCAGAACAATGCGGGCCGTCCCGCCTACCGGAAAATCCTGCTCGTTAGTGCGCCCTACCGGTCGAGCCTTGCGCAAATCATCCCCGGCGCAGGCGGCTTGAATATGCCGCTGGCTAGAGGAGGGTCATCTCATGTGCATCGTCACCGCGCTGCCGATCGCGACGCTGCCTCGGATAGCCCAATGTGCCCGCGACCACTTCCAAAACGCACGCCCGCGTAATCGGCTCCCTAACTCAGCGCTTCTCATGAGATGAAATAGGAAGAAACTAGAAAGGAAAATGAAATTATTGTAGTTAACAAAGTTAGATGAACTACTCTAAAGCGCAATGGGTAGGTTGCCAATTTCATGTAGCTATTGGTGATTAAACACAAGGCACGCCTATCATTGGTGCGGGTTGCAACGCCTCATAAGCGGTTGCGATGAGGTTGCTATACAGAACGGTACGCGTAAAGCGAATTACATCATGTGAACTGCCACCCAACCTTATGCCAAAGGAGTCGGATGACTTCCACGAGGGCAAAGGAGTGGTTGCACCTTTCGCGAGCCCACACCGAAAATCTCAAAGCGATGCCCTCGCCCTTGAAAGAACGCTCTCGCAGCATTGGCACCCAAGCGGTGCATTGTGCAAAGAACTGGGATCAGGTAAACCTAATTTAGTTATATCAAACAATTTTTGACGACCGGTTTCTGGCCTGATATGGTTCCGCACACTGAAGATAAGACAACCGCTGCCTTTGCGCTGGGCAGCAAAATAAGAGCGCTGCGCAAAAGGCTCCAACGCACACTCGAGGAAACGGCAACGGTGGCCGGCATCTCAAAGCCGTTTCTGTCGCAAGTAGAGCGAGGGCTGGCAACGCCGTCCATAACGTCATTGGTCGGCATTGCGCGAGCGCTAGGGGTAACGGTGCAGTTTTTCGTCGATACGCCGACGGAAGGGAAGTCTGTTCGGCGTGCGGACGAATTGCAGTTCTTTAGCTTTGCCGATTCGGCCAACCTGTTCGCCCGGCTCACGAATGTGCGGGGCGATCGGCAGCTCGACGCGATCCTCGTCAGGCTGCCGGCGGGGCAGCCGCCGTCGGAAGTGACAACGCATGCGGGAGAAGAATTCCTGTATGTGTTGCGCGGTGAGATAACACTAAGCCTCGAGGGCGCGACGTTCGTATTGCACGCTGGCGACAGCGCGCACTATGAATCCACGGTTCCGCACGGATGGGCCAACACCGCCAGCGATGAGACGGTGCTGGTGTGGGTCGGTACGCCAAGGTTGTTTTGATTAGCCGCTGTTCGTTTTCCTGCGGTTTCCGGTTTTCGCATGTCGGTTAGGAATCCTAACTAACCAAGACGCGGGAACGGTAGCCGAGCGAATCTCGCCGCCCATTTGCGGCCGAGATCGCACGCTTGCATGCCGAGATCCGGTAAGCGGGCGCAATCCATATTCGCTCAGTTAGGACTACTAACTACGCGAATCAGCACGTTCGTCTTTAGACGAGCGTGCGCGATGGCCGTTGAACGATTTATGACGCAGTGCGAGAACGGGGCAGTCAACAGGGGCGGTGCTGGGGCGCCGCAAGCGAGAGGGCGAGCCAGGCCTTCGCGCAGAACAACTTGGCGTTACTGACGAGAGAAGGGGAAAAATGAAACTGACGGCTTTAGGATCGGCCATACGAACCATCGTTTGGGCTGAAGTGGCATTGACGGCGGCGCTGGGGACGTCGGTGGCCTTCGCCCAAAGCAAGCCCGCGGCACAGGGCACGCCTGCGCCGGCCGCGGCGGCGGCCAGCGCCGCTGCATCGGGCACGGCTGCGGCTACCCCGGCGGCGGACGCGTCGGGCAACGTTCAGAAGTTGCAGCGCTTCGAAGTGACGGGCTCGCTGATTCGAAGCTCCGACAAAGTCGGTTTCAACCAAGTCCAAACGGTGACGGCCAAGGAAATCGAGCAAAGCGGCGCATCGTCGGTTGCGGACTTTCTGCGCAATACGACGGCCAATTCGGCCAACAGCTGGAGCGAAGGTCAAACCGGCAACTTCGCGGCGGGCGCCGCCGGCATGGCGCTGCGCGGCCTAAGCGAGAAGTACACGCTGGTGTTGGTCGACGGGCAGCGCGTCGCGCCGTTCGCGGCTTTCTCCAACACGGTCGATTCCTTCTTCGACTTGAACACCCTGCCGCTGAACGATATCGAGCGCATCGAAATCGTCAAGACGGGCGCCGTGTCGCAATACGGCTCCGACGCGATCGGCGGGGTCGTCAACATCATCACGAAGCACAACTTCCACGGCGTCCAGCTCGACGGTAGCTACGGCAGTGCGATCAACGGCGGTAACGGCGATGGCACCACGAAGTTCGGCATTCTCGCCGGCTTCGGCAATTTGAACAGCGATCGTTTCAACGTCACGGCCGCAGCAAGCGTTTATCAATCGAGCGGCTTCACGCTCGCCGATCGCGACTCGACCCGCAATGAGGATTGGACGGGCAAGCCGGGCGGCTTGTCGGTTCTCGCACCGTCGTTCTGGAATATGCCCGACGGCAGCGCCCAAGCGTTGAGTTCGTGTGCATACGGCGGCTCGGTCCACCCGGCTGCGACCAACTCGTTGACGCCCGGAATGGCAGGCACGCTATGCGGCATCAACACGGCCAGCGGCATGTCGATCCTGCCGCAAACGCAGCGTCTGAACGCAAAGATCCACGCGGATTTCAAGGTCGACGATAAGACCACGGCATTCGCTGACTTCCTCGTGAGCCGCAACCAGACGACGACCAACGACGGTATCTGGGGTAATACGGTCGGCAATCCGCAGAACCCGGCCCTCTTATGGAATCCGCAGACGCAGCAGCTCGCCCCATTCAACACGGTGGTGCCAGCCAGCAATCCGTACAACCCGTTCGGCGTCCCCACGGCGCTTACGTACTCGTTCCCGAATACGATTGCCGAAAAAACGGACGCGACCTACTGGCGCGCATCAACGGGTGTGAAGGGCTCGTTCACGCTGCCGTACGGTGATTGGGATTGGGCCACCTCGGTCAGCCACTCCCAGAGCGTGGTCTCGAACACCTATACGAATCAGCTGAACGTTGCCGCGCTGAACAACATTTATCAGAACGGCACATTCAATTTTGCCAATCCCGCGGCCACGCCCAACGGGCTCAATGGCTTGTACCAGAACGCAGGCAATCTCGGCATTTCGAAGCTCGATACGATCGATGCGACGATCTCCACGCCGAATCTGTTCCACCTGCCGACAGGTGACGTAGGTATCGGCTTCGGCGCTCAGTTCACGCACCAGAGCGTTTTGCTCATGCCGGGCTCCGAGTTCTCGAGCGGCGAGGTGCTCAATCCGAATCTGCAGACAGTGCAAGGCCAACGTAACGTTGGCGCCGCCTACTATCAGATCGACGTGCCTATCATCCGCAACCTGACGTTCAGCCAATCGGGCCGCTACGACCACTACAGCGACGTGGGCGGGGCGTTCTCGCCGCGCTTCGCGTTGCGCTATCAGCCGGTTCAGGCGCTGACGATGTATACGTCGTACAACCGCGGCTTCCGTGCTCCGACGTTCGTCGAGGACAGCCGGTCGCAAACGATGGGTATTCAGGTGGATCCGAATACGGGTCTGAACTACACGTCGATCACGGTGGGTAATCCGAATCTGGCGCCCGAGCGCACGCGCAATCTGAATATCGGCTTCCAAGCGTCGCCCACGCGTACGACCGATATCGGCTTCGAGTGGTACAAGATTCGCGTCGATAACGTGATCGGCCAAGGCCGTCCGTCGCAAATCGTCACCGATCCGACGACGGGCGCGGTGCTCTACAAGTTCATTCCTTATCAGAACTTGGGCTATCTCGACACGAACGGGTTCGAGGGTACGTTCCGTCAAGCACTGCCGACTCACTTGGGCACGTTCACGCTGTTGGGCGACTGGGCTTACGTGAACCAATTCAAGATCGGCTCTCCGGGACGCGCTCCGGTTAACGGCGCGGGCAACAACTACACGATCACGCAGCCGTTCGGCGGTAGCTTCCCGCGCTGGCGCGGCAACACGACGTTGGATTGGACCTATCACAAGTTCGATGCCGCGCTGACCTGGCAGTTCACGGGCCCCTACGCGCAAAACTTGTTGCCGGCGCCCGCGCCAGCCAAGGTCGGCTCGTACAGCCAGTTCAACCTGATGGTCTCGTACACGGGCTTCAAGCATTGGACGATCTACGGCGGCATCGACAACATCTTCAATCGCACGCCTCCGTACGATCCGATCTTTGCGGAAGGCACGCTCGACCTGAACGGCTACGACCAATCGATCTACACCTACATCGGTCGTTTCGCGCAGATCGGCGCGACCTACAAGTTCTAAAAAACAAGGCGTCTCGAGATAGCTAGTCGGTCTGCCGCCTTCGCACCCGAGCAACGCTTGGCCTCGCAGGCGAGGCCAAGCCCGCAAAGGCGGCGGACCTGTTTTGAAGCAGTTGCAAGAAGTCCCTTGTGATCGGCCTCATCCCGCGGTTCGTTGCATGACGAGCGCCGCAATCACGGAACAAGGCGATTCACGCCGGGAGGATCGAAGGTGGGTATGAAACTCGAAGGACACTCGCCCGGGGCAGCATCCGGGATGGCATGGTCAGGTCGCCCACGAGAGTATGGGCGAAAGCAGCAAAATCCCGCGCGCCGCTTCGGCGGTATCGCGATCGTCATCGGTTTGCACGTCGTGCTGGTCTACGCACTGTTGAACGGCTTCGCAACGAAGGTCGTGCACGTCATTCAGCATCCGATCGAAACCAAAATCATCGAGCCGGTGAAGCCGCCGCCGCCGCCGCCGTTGCCGCCCGTGCAACTGCCGCCGCCGAAGTTCGCGCCGCCGCCACCTCCGTTCGTGCCGCCGCCCGAGGTGCCCGTGCAGGCGCCGCCGCAAGCGACGATCACGCATCAAGCAACGCCGGTGCAGTCGGCGCCCGTCGTTGCGCCGCCTGCGCCGGCGCCGGTCAAGCCCGTCGTGCATACGGAAGTGGGAGTCGTATGCCCGAATTCGGATCAGATCCGCGGATCGATCGCGTATCCGAAGGAAGCGCAGGAAAACGGCGATACGGGCGATGTGACGATCGAGTTCACGGTTGATCCGCAAGGCCATGTCACCAATGAACGCGTGGCGAAATCGTCGGATCACGACAGCCTCGACGACGCGGCATTCAAAGCGGTCAAGCGCTTCAATTGCATCGCACAAGGTCAAGCCGTTCGCGTGCAGGTGCCGTTCTCGTTCAACCTCAACTGAGCGCGGTTGAGCATCGAGCAACGAGGCACCTCGGCATTCGAGCGACATAGGTACAACAGGTTTCACGAGTTCAACGATTGAACCGAACTGGAGCAGATTATGAAGAAGCGTTCCCTCGCCGCATTGGCTAGCACCACCTTGATCGCCGTCGCAACGGCCAATCTCGTCCTGCCGAGCGTCGCCTACGCGCAAGCGAGCGATACGGCTGCAACGGCAGCGACAACGGCATCGAACACCGCAGCGGCCCCCCAGACCGCAGCCCCCGCAGCGGACCAACCGGCGCCCCCGCCCGCACCTGCCGCGACCGAGACGGTCGATAATCCCTACGGCCTCGGCGCGCTCTGGAAAAACGGCGACTTCGTCGCGCGCTTCGTGCTGATCCTGCTCGTCGTCATGTCGATGGGTAGCTGGTACATCATGATCACCAAGTTCTTCGAGCAGTTTCGCGCGAACCGCCGCGCGAAGGCCGCCGATGAACAGCTGTGGACCGCGCCTTCGCTGGCGGAAGGGGCGAAGCAACTGGACGAAACCTCGCCGTTCCGTTTCATCGCGGAAACGGCGATCGAGGCGGGCGAGCATCATGACGAGGCGTTGCTCGAAGCGGTCGATCGCAACACGTGGATCGATGTCTCGGTCGAGCGCGCCATTACGAGCGTATCCAACCGTCTTCAAGACGGCCTCGCTTTCCTCGCCACCGTCGGATCGACGGCGCCGTTCGTCGGCCTGTTCGGCACGGTGTGGGGCATCTATCACGCGCTGACGGCCATCGGCATTGCCGGCCAAGCGTCGATCGACAAGGTCGCGGGGCCTGTGGGCGAGGCGCTGATCATGACGGCGATCGGCCTTGCGGTGGCCGTGCCCGCGGTGCTCGGCTACAACTTCCTCGTGCGTCGCAACAAGTCGGTGATGGAGCGGGTGCGCGCGTTCGGGGCGCAACTGCACACTGTCTTGCTCGCGGGCGGAAAGCGCGCGGTACGTGCGGCCAATCGACCGGCCTCGCTCGTTCAGTAACCCCCGTTCCGATAAGCGAGGTCTCTCATGGCTATGAGCGTTGGCGGCGAGGACGATGACGAAGTCATCGCCGCGATCAACACTACGCCGCTCGTCGACGTGATGCTCGTGTTGTTGATCATTTTCTTGATCACCATTCCGGTCGTCACGCATACGGTGCCGTTGCAGTTGCCCCATGAAACGGTGCATCCGCTGCAGACGACGCCCAAGAGCATCGAGATCGCGGTCAATAAAGACGGCGATTTCTTTTGGAACGAGACGCATGTCGATGGCCCGACTCTGCTCGAGAAGCTCAAATCGGTATCGGCGATGGCTCCACAGCCGGAGGTCCACGTGCGCGGCGATCAGAACACGCGCTACGAGTTCATCGGCCGAGTCATCACCGATTGCGAGCGCGCCGGCATCGCCAAGGTGTCATTTATCACTGAGCCGCCCGCGCGCGGGGGCTAGTTCGGCCCGATCGGCAAGGAGTCAAATATGGGAATGAACGTACCCTCGGGTGGCGGTGGCGGCGAACCGGAAGTGATGGTCGATATCAACACGACGCCGCTGATCGACGTGATGCTCGTGCTGCTCATCATGTTGATCATCACGATTCCGATTCAGATGCATGCCGTGAAGATGAATCTGCCGGTCGGCAATCCGCCGCCACCGGCGGTGCAGCCGCAAGTCGTGCAGATCGATATCGACTTCGACGGCACGATGACGTGGAACGGCACGCCGATTCCCGACAAGGCCACGCTCGAATCGAAGCTCGCGCAAGTGGCGGCGGAACCGGTGCAAGACGAGATACACCTGCGGCCGAACAAGCTCGTGCCCTACAAGGACGTGGCAGCGGTGATGGCGGCGGCGCAGCGGGTGGGCGCGACCAAGATCGGCTTGATCGGCAACGAGCAATACATGCAATAAGGAAGTGGCAATGCTAACGATTCGACGACGGTTCAAGCACGCCGCGCTCGTCGCCGCGTGTGGCGCGTTCCTCGCGCTGGCAGCCGCACCGGCCGCGACGTACGCGGCGGACACGCTGCGCCCCGAGGTGGGCAAGCCTTTGAACGATGCGCAAACGCTCTACCGGGCGCACAAGTATAAAGAAGCGCTGGCCAAGATCGCGCAGGCCGCTGCCGTGCCAGGCAAGACGCCGTATGAAAACTTCATGGTCGAGGAAATGCGCGGCGCGGCGGCCGTTGCGGCGGGCGATACGGGCTTGGCCGCGCAAGCGTACGAATCCCTGCTCAATGGCGGCAAGCTGCAAGGCGAAGACGAGCAGCGCGTGACGGCGACGCTGGCGGGCATCTATTTTCAGGAGCGCAACTATCCCCGGGCGATCGTGACCGCTCAGCGCTACTTGAAGGCCGGTGGCGGCGATCCGCAGATGCGCACGATGCTCGTGCAGTCCTACTACCTGTCGAACGATTGCGCGAGCGTCGTGAATTTGCTCAAGCCGAGCATCGATGCGCAGACGAAGGCCGGCCGCGCGCCCGACGAATCGCAGTTGCAATTGCTCGGCACTTGCGCGCAGCGCACGAAGAACGACGCGGCCTATCGCGGCGCGCTGGAGGCGCTCGTCGCATACCATCCGAAGCAGTCTTACTGGGATGATTTGCTGGCGGCGATTCGCAATAAGCCAGGGTACTCGTCGCGCCTCGATCTCGACACTTATCGCTTGCGCCGCGCGACGAACGCACTGACGAGCGCGGACGACTACATGGAGATGACGCAACTGGCGCTCGTCGCCGGCAGCAACGCGGAAGCCGAGCAAGTCATCGATCAAGGGTTTGCTTCTGGCGTGCTCGGCCGCGATCCGAAGACTGCCGATCGCGAAAAGCGGCTGCAAGCGCTGGCTGCCAAGCGCGCAGCGGCCGGCGCCGACAAGGCGAATCCGCCCGCTGCGGTGGATGAGGGCTTGAACCTCGTTTTCGCGGGGCAGGCGAAAGAGGGCATTGCGATGATGGACGCGGCGATGGCGGGCGCAAAGTTGCAATATCCCGCTCAAGCGCAGTTGCATCTAGGCGTGGCTTATTACGTCGCCGGACAAAAGGCCCGCGCCGTTCAAGCGTTCCGCGCGGTGAAGGGCACGGACGGTTCGAGCGATTTGGCGCGACTCTGGTTGCTGGTAGCGTCGAAGTGAGGCGGCGCTAGGGGGCAGCCGTCGCGCGTGGGGACATGACGCGCGACGGCATTTCGATTGCCTCCGATCGCTCCGATGAATGGTGCGCCGGGCTGCTCCGGCGTGCGTCCACACGCATTGAAAGAATGAGACCTTCCATGTTTCGCCTAGCATTCGCGATGGCGCTGGGGCTGGCGTGCGCGATCGGCGCTCAGGCCAAGCCGGCCATTGTGCAATTCGGCGATCCAAAATATCCGCCGAATTTCACGCACTTCGATTATGCGGATATCGACGCGCCCAATACGGGAACGTTGCATTTTCAGAATTACGACCAATCGCAGAGCTACGATTCGCTCAATCCGTTCATCGTGCGTGGCTTGTTCGCACCGGACGTGCGCAACCTGATGTTCGACACGCTGATGCAGCGCAGCTGGGACGAGCTCGCGTCCGAATATCCGCTCATCGCCGACGATGTGGAGGTCGCGCCGGACGGGCTGTCGGCCACGTTCCATATCGATCCGAGAGCGCACTTTTCGAACGGCGATCCAATCACTGCGAGCGACGTGAAGTATTCATTCGATATGCTCAAGAGCGCCCAGGCGTCGCCGATGATTTCGTCGCAGTTCTCGGAAATCAAGCGCGCGACAGTGGTGGATCGCTCGACGGTGCGGTTCGATTTCATCGACAACTCGCGCGCTGCGCCGCTGATTGCAGGGGATATTCCCGTGTTTTCGCCGAAGTGGGGTGCGCTGCCGGACGGAACCCACTTGCCGTTCGATCAAATCTCCGTGGAGCCGCCTATCGCGAGCGGCCCCTATCTCGTCGAGGCGCGTAAGAACGACAAGGAAATCGTCTATCGGCGCGACCCGAACTACTGGGCGGCGAACTTGCCTTCGCGCCGCGGCATGTTTCATTTCGATCGGATCGTCTTCAGGCTCTACCTCGATCAATACACCAAGCTCGAAGCATTCAAGGCGGGCAACGACGATGTAGATCGCGAATACAGCGCCACGCAATGGGCGCGCAAGTATATCGGCAAGAATTTCGATTCGGGATTGCTCGAGAAGGAGACGTTTCCGGACGGTCCCGCGCAGATGCAGGGCTTCATGATCAACACGCGCAAGCCCGAATTCGAGGATCGACGCGTGCGTCACGCGCTCGCGCTTGCGTTCGACTACGACTGGATGAACCGCATGATGTTCTACGGGCAATACACGCGGCTCAACAGCTTCTGGGACGCCAGCCCGTTCGGCGCTACGGGCATGCCGAGCGAAAAGGAATTGAAGCTGCTCGAACCGTTCCGCGCGGACTTGCCACCCGAGGTTTTCGGGCCGATGGTGCAGCAGCCGAGCACGAAGCCGCCGGGCTCGCTGCGGGCCAACCTTCGGCAAGCACGTGAGCTGTTGGCGCGGGCCGGTTGGCACTATCGCGAGGGCGCGCTGCGCAACGCGGCAGGAACGCCGATGAGGGTCGAAATCATGGACGACGAGCCCGGCTTCGATCGTTTATTGATTCCCTACATGCAGGCGTTGCAAACGCTCGGCATCGATGCGCATATGCGCGAGATCGACAGCGCGCTTTATCAGAAGCGGATCGATAGCTTTCAGTTCGATGTGACCACCTACATCTACCCGCCCGTGACGATCCCGGGCATCGAGCTCGAGCGCCGCTTCAGCAGCCGAGCGGCAGCGCAAATCGGCTCGGAGAACTACTCGGGCATCCGCTCCAAGGCGGTCGACGCGCTCGTGCATGCCGCAATCGCGGCCACTAATCTCGACGATCTCGAGGCGGCGACGCGCGCGCTCGATCGTGTGCTGATCAACGAGTATTACGTGGTGCCGCAGTATTACGAGCGCGATGTGCGCATCGGCTACAAGACCACGATCGACCACCCGCGCGTCGTGCCCGATTCGTATCAGTCCGAGGATTGGATCATCGATTACTGGTTTCCGGCGAAGAAAGGCCCAGCGCGCTTGCAGGCATCGGCAACCCGCGCGAACGCTCAGGGCGCTGCGCACTGAGACATCGAGATACTGAGGATTCCCAACGGCCATGTTCGCCTACATTTTTCGACGTTTGCTACTGATGATTCCGACGCTGATCGGCGTAGTCACGCTGACTTTCGTCGTCACGCAGTTCGTGCCCGGCGGCCCGGTGGAGCAGATGGTGACTCAACTGCGCCACGGCCAAGCCAACCACGGCGGTGACGGCGGGGGCGGTGGCGGCGGCGGGTATCACGCGAGCCAGGGCGTCGACCCGCAGCAGATCGAACAAATCAAAAAGCAGTTCGGTTTCAACAAGCCGCCGCTCACGCGCTATTTCTTGATGCTCGAGCACTACGCCACGTTCGATCTCGGGCAGTCGTACTTTCAGCATGCGAGCGTATGGCGCGTGATTCGCAACAAGTTGCCCGTATCCATTTCGCTGGGCTTGTGGACGATCGTGCTCACGTATGCGATTTCGGTGCCGCTCGGCATTGCGAAGGCCGTGCGCAACGGGTCTCGATTCGACGCGGTAACGAGCGTGCTCGTGTTGGTCGGGTATGCGATACCCGGCTTCGTGCTGGGCGTGTTGCTGTTGATGCTGTTCGGCGGGGGCACGTTTTGGCAGGTGTTTCCGATGCGCGGCCTGACCTCCGACAACTTCGCCGATCTCACGACGTTCGGCAAAGTGCTCGACTACCTATGGCATATGGTGTTGCCCGTCACGGCATCGGTCGTCGGCAACTTCGCCATCGTGACGATTCTCACGAAGAACACGTTCCTCGAAGAAATCGGCCGGCAATACGTGCTCACGGCTCGCGCCAAGGGGGCGCCGGAGCGCGACGTGCTGTGGAAGCATGTGCTGCGCAACGCCGCCATTCCGCTGCTGACGGGCCTGCCCGCCGCGTTCGTCGGCGCCTTTTTGAACGGCAACCTGCTGATCGAGACGCTGTTCTCGCTCGACGGCATGGGCCAGCTTTCGTACGACTCGGTGATCCGCCGCGACTACCCCGTCGTGCTCGGCTCGTTGTTTTTGTTCACCTTGATCGGTCTCGTCACCAAACTCATCGCTGATGTCTGCTATGTCCTCGTCGACCCCCGTATCCAATTCGACCGCATGGACCGCTAAGGCGGCCGGCGGCCCGGTAGCGTCGCCGTCGCCATGGCGGCGCACGTGGCTTCGTTTCAAGCAGCAGCGGCTCGGCTATTGGAGCCTGCTGATTTTCGCGGCGCTGTTCGTCATTAGCCTCATGGGCGAGGTGCTGTGCAACGACAAGCCGCTCGTCGTGCGCTATGACGGCCATTACTACTTTCCGATCGTGAAGACTTATCCGGAAACGCAGTTCGGCGGCGATTTCCCAGCGAAAACCAACTTCCTCGATCCGTACATTCGGTCGCGGATCGAATCGAACGGCAATTTCGCGATCTATCCGCCGAACCATAACTACTACGACACGATCGATTATTTCGCCGTGCGCCCCTTCCCCGCGCCGCCGTCGTCGGCCAATTGGCTCGGGACCGATCAGTTCGGACGCGACGTGCTTTCGCGTCTGTTGTATGGTTTTCGCGTGTCCGTGCTGATGGCGTTGGCGCTGACCGCGTCGGGGGTTTTCTTTGGCGTCCTCACCGGGGCGCTGCAAGGGTTTTACGGCGGCCGCACCGATTTGATCGGGCAACGATTGATCGAGATCTGGGCGTCGATGCCCGATCTCTATCTGCTCATCATCTTCGCCTCGATCTTCGAGCCCACGCTGTGGCTGCTGTTCATTCTGCTGTCGATGTTCGGATGGCTAGTGCTGTCCGACTACGTGCGCGCCGAATTTCTGCGCAACCGGTCGCTCGATTATGTGAAGGCCGCGCGCACGATGGGGCTCTCGAACTGGCAGATCATCTGGCGTCACGTGCTGCCCAATAGTTTGACGCCTGTCATCACGTTCTTGCCGTTTCGCATGAGTGCCGCGATTCTCTCGCTCACGAGCCTCGATTTTCTCGGCCTAGGCGTGCCGCCGCCCACCCCCAGCCTTGGCGAGCTGTTGCAGGAAGGCAAGAATAATCTCGACGCCTGGTGGATTTCCATTTCCGCATTCGCTGCGCTCGTCGTGACCCTGCTGCTATTGACGTTCATGGGGGACGCGCTGCGCAACGCGCTCGATACGCGCAATCGCGGCGCCGCTTTCGGGGGAGCGAAGTGATGCGCACCGGTCCTTTGCTCAGCATCGAAGATCTGTCGATCGGCTTCGGCGAGAAACAATGCGTGCGCACATTGACCCTCTCGATTGCGCGGGGGGAGCGCGTTGCGCTCGTCGGCGAATCGGGGTCCGGCAAGAGCCTGACGGCGCTGTCCATTCTGCGTCTCGTGCGGGATGCGACGGTGTCGGGCCGCATCCTCTTCGAAGGAGAGGATCTGCTGACGAAAACGGAGCAGCAGATGCGCGGCATGCGCGGCGCCGATATCGCCATGGTGTTTCAAGAACCGATGACGGCGCTCAATCCGCTTTATACGGTAGGCAAGCAGATCGCCGAAAGCTTGCGCCTGCACGAGGGCCTGCGGCCGAACGCGGCGCGTGCACGCGGTATCGAACTATTGCGCCGCACCGGCATTCCCGAGCCCGAGCGCCGTATCGATAGTTTTCCGCACCAGCTTTCCGGCGGCCAGCGCCAGCGCGCCATGATTGCGATGGCGCTCGCGTGCCGCCCGCGTCTGCTGTTGGCCGACGAACCGACGACGGCGCTCGACGTCACCGTCCGCCAGCAGATCGTCGATCTGCTGATCGACTTGCAGGAACAGGAGGCGGCCGAGCGCGGGATGGCGGTGCTGTTGATCACGCACGATTTGAACCTCGTGCGGCGCTTCGCGCAACGTGTCGCCGTGATGGAAAAGGGCGTGCTCGTGGAAACGAACACGACCGATGCGCTGTTCGCCGATCCCCAGCACCCGTATACAAAGCGCCTGCTCGACAGCGAACCGCATCGATGCGTCGATCCGGTCCCGCCCGAATCGAATCGCGTGCTCGAAATCTCCGGTCTTTCGGTCGACTATCGAACGAGTGCAAAGGGGCTGCGCGGGTTATTCGGCAGTGCGACGTTTCGAGCGGTGCAGGACGTCGACCTCACGTTGCGGCGGGGCGAAACCGTAGGTATCGTCGGCGAATCGGGCTCGGGCAAATCGACGCTGGCCGCAACGGTGCTGGGGTTGCAGCGCGCGGCTCAGGGGGAAATCAAGATCGGCGGGCGCCCGCTCGCCAGCTACCGGGCATCGAACGCCGAATGGTGCGCGCTGTGTGCGCGGATGCAAGTGGTCTTTCAGGATCCGTTCGGCTCGCTTTCGCCTCGCATGACGATCGAGCAGATCGTCGGCGAAGGGCTGCGAGTTCACAAGCCGGATCTGGACGTACGGGAGCGCGCGGCGCGCGTCGCCCAATTGCTCGAAGAAGTGGGGCTGCCCGCCGATGCCCTGCTGCGCTATCCGCACGAATTCTCGGGCGGCCAGCGCCAGCGCATTGCAATTGCGCGAGCGCTGGCCGTCGAACCGCAATTGCTGGTGCTCGACGAGCCTACGAGCGCCCTGGACGTGTCCGTGCAGCAGCAAGTCCTGGCGTTGCTTACGGGGCTGCAAAAGAAGTATGGGCTCAGTTACCTGTTCATCACGCACGATCTCGCCGTCATGCGCGCCATGGCTCACCGCGTCGTCGTGATGAAATCCGGCCGCATCGTCGAGGCCGGCGAGACCCGCGACGTGCTGCGCGCGCCGTCGCATCCCTATACGCAATCGTTGTTGGCCGCATCGATGCAGCTGCCGGCGCCCGATGCGAGCAAGGCCGTTGCGTGAGGAGGCAGCGTTGATAACAACGGAGGATGCAAGCACGTGCCGTCATTTTTCATCGACCGTCCGGTGTTCGCATGGATCGTAGCGCTCGCGATCATCGTTGCGGGTGCGCTGGCTTTGCCGATGCTGCCCGTCGCGCAGTATCCCCGGCTCGCGCCCCCGCGCGTCATCATCGATGCGCAGTATCCGGGCGCGTCTGCGGAACAGGTCGATAGCAACGTCGCGAGCTTGATGGAGCAGAGCCTGGACGGCGCGGAGGGCCTGCAGTACTACGAGACGTCGAGCGACGCGCTAGGCGACGTCGAAATCGTCGCAACGTTCGCCGCCGGCATCAATCCCGATCTGGCGATGGTCGACGTGCAGAACCGCCTGAAGCAAATCGAGCCTCGGTTGCCGCAGCCCGTGGTGCAGCAGGGCATTTCGGTGTTCAAGGCGGCGAATACGTTTCTGATGCTCGTGACGCTCGTGTCGACGGACGGAACGCGCGATTCCGCAGCTCTGAGCGACTACTTGAACCGGTTCTTGCTGCGGGAGCTCAAGCGCACGCCGGGCGTGGGCGCGGCGCAACTGTGGGACGCCGATCGCGCAATGCGGGTATGGCTCGATCCCATGAAGTTGCGCGAGTACGGGCTTTCCCCGGCCGATGTGTCGGCGGCGATTCGCGCGCAGAACGCGACGGTCACTGCGGGGGCGATAGGCGATGCGCCGGCCGTCGACGGGCAGGCGTTGACGGCCTCGGTCACTGTGCGCGGCCAGTTGCGCACGGCGCAGGAGTTCGCCGCCATCGTGCTCAAGGCGCGGCCCGACGGCTCGGTCGTGAGGCTTGGCGATGTCGCGCGTGTCGAACTCGGGCGCGATACCTACACTTTCTGGTCGCGCTTGAACGGCAAGCCGGCCGCGACGGTCGGCATCCAACTCGGGCCGCTGGGCAACGCGCTCGAAACATCGAACGCGATCCACCGGCGCGTGGCGGAACTGTCGAAAACCCTGCCGCCCGGGATCGCCGTCGAGATACCGTATGACGGCGCGCACTTCGTCAAGATTGCGATTAGCGAGGTCCTGCTCACCCTGATCGAAGCGATCGTGCTCGTGTTTTGCGTGATGTGGCTCTTTCTGCGCGATCTACGCTATACGCTCGTGCCCACGGTCGTGATTCCGGTCGCGCTGATGGGCGCATTCGCGGCCATGTACGCGTTCGGGCTGTCGATCAACGTGTTCACCTTGTTCGGGCTGGTGCTGGCAATCGGGATTCTGGTGGACGACGCGATCGTCGTCGTCGAGAACATCGAGCGCATCATGCGCGACGAAGGGCTTGCGCCGCGTGAAGCGACGCGAAAGGCGATGGCGCAGATCGGTGGGGCGATCGTGGGCGTCACGGCCGTTTTGACGGCGGTATTCGTGCCGATGGCGTTCTTCGACGGCGGCGTCGGTGGCATCTATCGTCAATTCTCGATCGCCATGATTGCGGCGATCCTCGTTTCCGCTTTCATGGCGCTCTCGCTGGCCCCCGCACTGTGCGCGAACTTGCTCAAGCCGCGGCGCAATGAGGACGTGATGCGCCACGGCGTGACAGCCGGGCGGTTTCTTCTGTGGTTTGAACGCGCGTCGGTCCGCTATCGTGGGCTCGTCGCGAAGTTGCTTCGCTCTCCCAAGCGTTTCTTCGCCGCGCATCTCGTCATGATTGGTATCGGCGCGGTGTTGTACGCGTCGTTGCCGAGCGGTTTTTTGCCGACCGAGGACCAAGGCCAGCTTCAGGTGATGGTGCAATTGCCGCCGGGGGCATCGCAGCAGCGCACCTACGCGGTGATTCGCCAGGTCGAGGACGAGCTTCATCGGCAAAGTGCGGTCGAGAATGTGACGAGCGTGATCGGTTGGAGCTTTGCGGGCAGCGGTCAGAGCGTTGGCATGGCGTTCGTCGCCCTCAAGGATTGGTCGCGGCGCAACATCGATGCGTTGGCGTTGCGCGACCGCTTGAATCGATCGTTCGACAAGATCGGCGATGGCGAGGTGATCGCGCAGTTGCCGCCTTCGGTTCCGGGAATGGGACACGCGGAAGGCTTCACGTTTCATCTCGAGGACCGCGGTGGCATGGGCAGTGCCGGCTTGGAAGCGGCCCGCGAGCGTTTGCTCGAATTGGCGCGCAAGAGCGCCGTGCTGGCCGACGTCCATTCCGAGACGCTGCCCGATGCGCCGCGCGTCGTGCTCGAGATCGATCGGGCAAAAGCGTACGCGATGAACGTATCGTTCGACGCGATCGAAGACGTGCTCGGCAACACGTTCGGCGTGTCGTATATCGACGATTACCCGGCTGCGGGCCGCATGTTGCGCGTGCTGGTAGCGGCCGATTCCCAAGCACGCATGACCGATGCCGATTTGCTGAGTCTGGCCGTGCGCAATTCGGCCGGCAAAATGGTGCCGTTCTCTTCCTTTGCGTCGTTGAAGTGGTCGCGCGGCCCGACCGTGCTGGCGCGCTACAACGGCTACCCGTCGCTCGACGTGACGGGCCGTGCGGCGCAGGGCGACAGCTCCGGTGCGGCGATGGCGGAAATGGAGCGGCTGGCTGCGCAACTGCCGCAAGGGACGGCCTACGATTGGGCCGACGCGGCGCTAGCAGAAACGCAGGCTGCGCGGCAAACGCCGCTTCTCATCGGCCTATCGTTGCTCGCTGTTTTCATGGCGCTCGCCGCGCTCTATGAAAGCTGGTCGATTCCGCTTTCGGTGCTGATCGTCGTGCCGCTCGGCATGATCGGCTCGGTCGCGGCGATGCTCCTGCGGGGTCTGCCCAACGACATCTACTTCAAGATCGGGTTGGTTACCGTCATCGGGCTGGCCGGGAAGAACGCGATCTTGATCGTGCAATTCGCACGCGATGCGCGCGCTCATGGCGTCGCACTGGTCGAAGCGATCGTGCAAGCTTGCGCGATGCGTTTCAGGCCCATTGTGATGACTTCGGCGGCGTTCTTGCTAGGCGTCGTGCCGCTGGTATTTTCGAGCGGCGGCGGCGCGGAAAGCCGTCATTCGATCGGCACCGGTGTGTTCGGCGGCGTCATCGCAGCGACGGTCCTCGGCCTAGTGTTCACGCCCGTTGCGTTCCATGTCGTCATGCGTGCAACGCTGCGGCGCGCTTCATCGGTCAGCGAGGGCATAGCGCAGAACGAGCAAGCGAGTTCCGACAGCGTAACGGATCCCGAAAGGGAGTCGTCATGAAAGACGGCATGAGGCGCCACCGAAAGACTTGCGAGCAGGGCACGTGGATCGAGGGCGACCGGGCGCATTCCACCGTGCTCGGGTCGAAAATTCGTTCCTTGCGCCAGCGCTTGGCGCTGACGCTCGACGAGACTGCCACGCGCGCGGGCATCTCCACGCCGTTCTTGTCGCAGATCGAGCGCGGTCGGGCGCGGCCTTCGGTCGCGACCCTAGTGGCGATCGCCCGCGTGCTGGGCGTCGAAGTGCAGTATTTGCTCGATGCGCCGCGTGAAGAGCGATACGTCGCGCGCGGCGATCAGCTGACGTTTTTCGGTTTCGCCGATGCCGACAAGCGTTTCGCGCGGCTCACGCAGGTCATGGCGGGCGGGCGCATGGAAGCGCTGCTCGTGCGCATCCCCGCCGGGCGCAAGCTCGACGACCTTACCGCGCGCGCGGGCGAGCAGTTCTGGTATGTGCTCTCGGGCACCGTGACGTTGACGCTCGAAGGCAAGACCTACGTTTTCCGCAACGGTGATTCGGCGCATTACGATTCGACCGATGCGCATCATTGGGAAAACACGGGCGAGCAGGAGGCCTTGCTCATGTGGGTCGGCACGCCCAACCTTTTATAGGGGGCACGGGGCGCAAGCGAGGCAAGCGCCGAAAGCGAATAGCCGAGGCGGTTACGGCGCTGCTGAGCGCGGTTTTGTCCGCACCTGCGCGATGGCGCTCAACAACGCATCGAGCATCACGGGCTTGGTCAAGTGCGCATCGAACCCGGCCCGCTCGGCCTCTTCGACATCGGATGTTCTGCCGAAGCCACTGAGCGCGATGGCCTTGATCGATTCGAACTCGGGCCGCCGGCGCACGGCCTGAATCAACTCCAACCCGCTCATGCCGGGCATGCCGAGATCCGACAAGATCACCGATGGCGTCAGCTTGGCGAGCGATTCGAGCGCTTCCTCGCCGCTCGTTGCGATCGTCACCGCTGCGCCTTCCATTTCGAGCAGCAGTTTGAAGGCCTCGAGCGTGTCCTCGTCGTCGTCGACGATCAACACGCGTTCACCTCTCAAGAAGGTGGTCGAGTTCGGGCCGCCGGCCGCATGGGGGACCGTCTCGACGATGCGCGGCAGCTTGACCGTGAAGGTCGCACCGCGCCCGATACCCTCGGAATGGGCGTGTACTTGGCCGCCATGGATCGCGACCAGCTCTTTGACGAGCGATAGCCCGATACCGAGGCCGCCGCGCACGGCCGCAGCGGTGACACGGCTTTGCCGGTACATCTCGAAGATATGCGGCAGCGTAGCCGGATCGATGCCGACGCCGTTGTCGGACACGCTCAGGACCGCGTCATGTTCGTCGATCGAAAGCTGCACGGCGATTTTGCCGTCGCCCTCGGTGAACTTGAGCGCATTGCTGACGAGATTCCAGACGATCTGCTCGACCCGTGTCAGGTCGGCGTTCACCGATACCGGCTCGCTCGGCACCGAAAGCCGGAAATCGACATCCTTGCGCTGTGCTTCGTCGTGCATCGTGTGACAGATGCGTTGCACGACTTCTTTGAGGTCGACGGGCCGCCGCGTGATCGACAGTTTGCCGGTGCGCAGACGCGACATGTCGAGCAAATCGTCGATGATCTGTGCTTGCCCGATGACCGTACGGCGTATCGTATCGGCCGCTCTGGCAATCGCGGCGTTTGCATGCGCCTCGGGCGAGCGCGCGATGAGCTCCGTATTCGCGCTGATCAGGTTCAGTGGATGCTTCAGTTCGTGGGATACGACCGCCAGGAACTCGTCGCGCCGCCGCTCCACTTCGCCGTTGATCTTGCTTGTCTCCGCGGCCTTGGCGCTGAGCTCGGCTTTGACGATCCGCAGCGCTTCGTTTGCCGCCTGCAGTTGCTCGCGCGTGCGCCGCAACTCGTGTTCGAGTTGGGAGATGAGGGGCTGGCCCGCATCGTCGGTATGCCCTTCGCCATGAAGCGCGGCGCTCGCGTGCGCCGCCTCGAACCGCTCTTTGGCGCCGTTCGAGGGGACGTCACGGCTTTCGGGCGAACGTCCTCGGCTGTGATCAGACATAGCGATTGTTATGCACAAATGGAGTGAGCTGGCACCGGCGGCGCCGGCGCCTCGCGACGGGTGGTTCGCGATGGACTCGCCGGCAACCCGGCATGATTCGCACCGGCACGCGGCCTTTCGCTTCGTTTGGGGGCTGCCTCGGTGTATATGATACGCAACCACTTGCATATCGCGCGAGGGTCCAGCCCTTTGTCGGGCTCGAGGAGCGTATGCGCCCGAACGCAGCGGCAAAGCGTTGCGTTCCTTGAGGCAACGGGCGTTAAGCGGGGACGACGTGCCAACGGGCGTTGTCACGGGAAAGCAATTGTCGTTCCATCCCCTAGGGGCGGACGCTTCGATGCGCTCGCTTCATTCGAAGCTAGGAACGCCCGCATCGCGGCTTCTGGCCTCCATCGATCGAACCACCACGTTGAGCGCGCGCCCGAGCGGCAGGCCGGCCAAGAGGCCCCATACGGAAAATGTGATGAATTCGAAAGAAATGGAGGTGCTCCATGACGCATGGGCGGCCACCGCGTAGTGCTGGACGAATTTGCAGGCAAAGGAGAGCAGAAGCGTTACGAGCAAGCTCGGATCGCCCGGTATCCGCACCTTGATGCGCTTATCCGTGACATTGAACTGCAGCCGCCAACGGCTCGCGTGCATCCAACCGAGGCCCGCGCCAAGGGCCAGCATTGCGAGCGACACGACATTCATCGAGAGATCGGCGCCCGGGAATGCCCGCTCGAGGCTCGCTGCCCCGAGGGCCAGGAAGCCGAGCGGGAATACGAGCAGGCGCTCCGGGCGCATTGTGCGCGGAAAACACCGGCGCACCCCCACATAGACGAGTGCCGCGAGCAAAAAATAAACGTAAGTCGGAATGAAATGCATGGAATCGCTCCTTGCTTTTTTATGACGAGTCTTCGATGCGGCGCCTTTACGCGCGAACGAAGTCCAGTGTATTGGCGCTCCGATACGCTTGGGGCTTCGTGCGACGAATCGCATGAAGCGCCGACGAAATGCCGCTAGCGCCGGTTAACGGGAAATAGCGCACTCATACGGGCCGTATCGACTCCTGAGTCTCGTAGTGAAGAGACTTTGGGGCGAGCGCAAGGCTATGCCGGACTCCTTGAGCGAGTCGAGCGGGGCTATCGATGCGGGCGCGGGCGTCGCTTCGGCGATGCGACTATCGATAAAAGAAAGCGGGCGCTATACTCTGTGCCGCATTTGATCTCCCGATAGCCCGCTTCATTTTTACCTCCGTCGCCAGATCGGGGGAATTGAGTCGAATAGCCCCAATTCGGTATATGGAAAACAAAGAGCGTGGCCAATTGCGTCGAGTAAGCCCCGAATGCCATGCGCGCACGCGGCGTGGCGGCGTTGCGGCGGTGTTGTTCTCGTGCGCCGCGTTGCTTGCCTGCGGCGGTTGCGCCGTCGGTCCCGATTTCAAACCGCCGGCGGCGCCCGCCACGGCCAGCCTGACACGCGAGCCGCTGCCTGCGCAAACGCAAGCCACGCCGATCGAGGGCGGCGCCGCGCAACGCTTCGATCCCGCGGCTCAGCTTTCGTCGCAGTGGTGGACTTCGTACGGATCGGCCCAACTCGATGGGCTCGTCGCAACTGCGTTGGCCAATAGTCCGACGATCGCTTCGGCGCAAGCCGCGTTGCGTGTTGCGCAAGAACAGGTGAACGCGCAGCGCGGCGGGTTGTTTCCGTCGATCGGCGGCAGCGCGGGCGCCACGCGAGAAAAGCTGAACGGCGCCGCTCAAGGCTTTCCGGGGTTCGGGGATTTTCTATTCACGCTTTACAACGCGTCGGTGAGCTTGTCGTACAACTTCGACGTGTTCGGCGGCGTGCGGCGCGGCATCGAGGCCCAAAAAGCCGGCCGCGACGCGCAGCGCGAGGAACTGCAAGCGACTTACCAGACGCTCGCGGCCAACGTCGTGACGGCCGCGGTGCTCGAAGCTTCGCTGCGCGCGCAAATTACCGCGACGGAAGAGCTCGTTGCCTCGGCGCAGCATGAGGTCGATTTGAGTCGTCGCGAGTTCGAGCTAGGCGGTGCGGCTCGTTCCGATGTTTTGTCGGCCGAATCGAATTTGGCGACCGTGCAAGCGACGTTGCCGCCGCTACGGCAGCAGCTTGCGGCTGCGCGCAGCCAACTCGCCGTTTATCTGGGCAAGCCGCCGAGCGAGTACGGCGAAGCCGCGTTCGACCTTGCCGCGCTGAAATTGCCGCTCGATATTCCGCTGATGGTGCCCTCCGAAATCGTGCGCCAAAGGCCCGATATCCGACGAGCCGAAGCCCAGTTGCACGAAGCGAGCGCGCAGATCGGCGTCGCGACGGCGAACATGCTGCCCCAGATCGGCATTACGGGCAGCTATGGCGAATCGACGTCTTCTTTCCGGTCGTTGTTCAACAGCACGGTATTTTCGCTGGGTGCGAACGTGACGGCGCCGTTGTTTCAAGGCGGCACGCTGAGCGCCAAGCGGCGTGCGGCGATCGCCACTTACGATCAATCGCTCGCGCAATACCGGCAAACCGTACTGCTCGCGTTCAAGAACGTGGCCGATGCGCTGCATGCATTGGACGCCGATGCCCAAACGCTGGCGGCGCAATATCGCGCGCAAACGGCCGCGGCCGACAGCTTGCATTTGATCGAACAGCGTTTTGGCCTCGGTGGCGCGAATCACCTCGAACTGCTCATCGCGCAGCAGCAGTATCAGCGCGCGCGCGTCGCTTATGTGCAGGCGTTGGCGGCGCGTTACCAAGACACGGCTGCGCTGTTCCTCGCATTGGGCGGCGATTGGAAGCGGGCGGGCGAAAGCGCGCAGGCCGATCGATAGCGGGCAGCGGGCAGGGTAGCGGTGGCAGGATCATCCAATACATATCGCGGAAGTCGATTACATGACCGATAAATCGGAGTTGTTGCGGCAGTTGCGGATCGATCGCGACGCACGGCCCACGGAGAGCACCTCGTCGCGGCGCCTGTGGTGGTGGCTGGCGGCGCTGATCGCTTTGCTGATCGCGCTCGGGGCGGCTGCTTTCTTTGGTTTGCATTCCGCCGCGCCGGCGGTGAAAGTGGCCGTCGCTCGGCCCGTAGCGACGGGCTCCGGCGCGCAAGGCGGAGCATCGATTCTCGATGCGTCGGGGTACGTCGTGGCGCGTCGTCAAGCTACGGTGTCGGCGAAGATCACGGGCAAGCTTTCACAGTTGTTCATCGAGGAAGGCATGCACGTGAAAGAGGGCGACGTCGTTGCCAAGCTCGACGATCGCAACGCAACGGCCACGCTGCTGCAAGCGAAGGCAGGCGTGACGCAGGCGCAAAGCACGCTGCTGCAGGCGAAGGCCGCGGCGGCCGATATCGCGCCGATCTACGCGCGCGATCGCAAGCTTGCCGCCGCGGGCGTGATCAGCACCACCGCGCTCGATCAGAGCAAGGCGAATTACGATGCGAAGCAGACGGATGTGGCCGTCGCGGAAGGCAATCTGGCCGTGCGCCGGGCGGCGCTCGAAGTGGCGCAGCGCGATCTCGACGATACGACCGTACGCGCGCCGTTCACGGGTGTCGTGACGAGCAAGAACGCGCAACCGGGGGAAATCGTTTCGCCGCTTTCGGCGGGGGGCGGTTTCACACGTAGCGGCATTTGCACGCTCGTCGATATGGATTCGCTCGAGGTCGAAGTCGACGTCAGCGAAAACTTCATCAGCCGCGTGCGCGCGGACGAACCCGCGACGCTCAAGCTGAACGCCTATCCCGACTGGAGCATCCCGGCCTACGTGATTGCGGTGGTGCCCACGGCCGATCGCAGCAAGGCGACGGTCAAGGTGCGCGTGGGCTTCAAGTCGCGCGACCCACGCATCTTGCCGGAGATGGGGGCGCGCGTCTCGTTCCTAAGCCGTGCGCGAAACGACGCGAACGGCGCGGCGAGCGCCGGCGCGGTCACGTTGCCGGCCGATGCGGTGCAGGCGAGCACCGGTTCGGCGACCGGCACGGTCTATGTGTTGCACGACGACACGGTGGAGCGCCGCGAAGTGAAGCTGGGCGCGCGCGACGCCGAGGCGCAAACGGTGCTCGCCGGGCTGTCTGCGGGCGAGCGCGTGGCGGTAGGCGATTTCACGAAATTGGCCGACGGCGCGCACGTGAAGGTCGTCGATCGATAAATCGGCAACGCAACCCTCGAACCCAGAATCCAGAATCGAGATCGAAGGAGCAAAGCGAAATGACTGCCATGGTGTCTCTGAAGGACGTCGTCAAGACGTACACGCGCGGCAAGCAAACAGTCGAAGTGCTGCACCATCTCGACATGCAAATTGCCGACGGCGACTTCGTCGCTCTGATGGGGCCGTCCGGATCGGGCAAGACAACGGTGCTCAATTTGATCGGGGGCATCGATCAGCCGACGAGCGGGGAAATCGTGGTCGCGGGCGAGCGCATCGATCAATTGCGCGGCGGCGGCCTTGCGCGTTGGCGTTCGAACAACGTCGGCTTCGTGTTTCAGTTCTACAACTTGATGCCGATGCTCACGGCAGAGCGCAACGTCGAACTGCCGTTGCTGCTCACTTCGCTGTCTAAAGGCGAGCGCGGCAAGCGCGTGCATGCGGCGCTCGCGATCGTCGGCTTGGAGGATCGCGCCAAGCACAAACCGTCGGAGTTGTCGGGCGGGCAAGCGCAGCGCGTGGCGATTGCCCGCGCGCTCGTGTCCGATCCGCAGTTGCTCGTATGCGACGAGCCGACGGGCGATCTCGACCGCACCACGGCGGACGAAATCTTGCACTTGCTGCAGGTGCTCAACCGCGAGTACGGCAAGACGATCGTCATGGTCACGCACGATCAAAAGGCGGCCGACTATGCAACGCATACGCTGCATCTCGACAAGGGCCGATTCGTCGAAGAGCGGCAAAAGACGGAAGCCTAACGCGAGGGCGTAGACGATGAAATTCATCCCGCTGATATGGGCGATGCTTTGGCGCAAGAAGGTGCGAACTTCGCTGACGCTGCTCTCCATCGTGATCGCATTTCTGCTGTTCGGCATGCTGCAAGGCGTGAACTCGGCGTTCAAGCAAACCATCGAACGTTCGAACGTCAATCGCCTCGTGGTGACGAACAAGATCTCGATCACAGAAAGCCTGCCGTACGCCTACATGAACCAGCTCGAAACGATCCCAGGCGTGCAGCGCGTCTCGCACGAATCGTGGTTCGGGCCTTATTACCAGGATCCGAAAAACTTTATCGCCGCGTTTCCGGTCGAGCCCGAGCGCGAGTTTCCGGCACACCCGGAGATGATCGTCGCCAAGGACCAACTTTCCGCACTCGAGCACACGCGCGACGGCGCGATCATCGGCGCGGGCTTGGCGAAAAAGTACGGATGGAAGATCGGCGATCGCATTCCGCTGCACTCCACGATTTGGGTGAAAGCCTCGGACGGTAATTCCGATTGGGATTTCACGATCGTCGGCATCTATGAAGTGCCGAGCGAACGTTCGCGCGAAGACGCCATGTTCTTCAACTACAAGTACTTCGACGAAGCGCGCAGCTTCGCGAAGGGCAAGGTGGGCTGGTACATCGTGCAGGTGAAAGACCCCAGCCAATCGGCGCAGATCGCGGCAGAGATCGACCGCCGCTTCGCCAATTCGCCCGACGAAACCAAGACGCAAACGGAGAAGGAGTTCCAACAGTCGTTCATGAAGCAGATCGGCGACATCAATCTCATCGTCACCTATATCCTCTTCGCCGTTTTCTTCGCGCTGTTGTTCGCGGTCGGAAGCACCGTCATGCAGGCCGTGCGTGAGCAAGTGCCCGAATTGGCCGTGCTCAAGACACTCGGCTTTTCCGATACGCGCATGCTCGTGCTCGTTCTCGTGCAATCGCTGGCGCTGTGCGTTTTTGCAGCGCTGCTCGGGCTTGCCATAGCCGATCTGCTCTTTCCGATGCTGCGCGGCACGCTCGGCGTGGTCGAAATGCCCGTGACCGTCATCGCCGAAGGCGTGCTGATGGCCGCGCTGCTCGCTGTGGCGACAGGCATCGTTCCGGCTTGGCGCGCCAAGCGGCTCGTCATCGTGGAGGCACTGCGCTCATGATCAAGCAAATCGTTGCCGTGACGTCGATGAACCTGCGCAGTTTGCCGCAGCGCATCGGTACGGCGTGGGTCATCGTGATCGGTATTGCCGTGACTGTGGCGGTCATGGTTTCGGTATTGGCGATGGCCGCGGGTTTTCAACGCACGTTGAAGGGCACGGCACGCGCCGACCGGGCCATCGTGCTGCGCGCGGGCTCGCAGGCCGAGCTCGAGAGCACCATCGATCGAGAAAACGCGCAGACGATCATGGATGCGCCCGGTGCGCGCAAAGACGAAGCCGGACGGCCGGTTGCTTCGGCCGAAGCGGTCGTGATCGTCGCCTTGCCGCAAAAGAAGGATGGGGCCGACGCGAACGTCACGTTGCGCGGGGTCGGGGCAAACGCGGCGAAGCTGCGGCCTGAAATGCACTTGATTGCCGGACGGATGTTTCGCCCCGCCGTGCGCGAATTGATCGTCGGCAAATCGGCCGTGGCGCAGTTCAAGGGGCTCGATCTCGGCAGCCGCATCGCCTTTCGCGACTCCGAATGGACCGTCGTCGGTATTTTCGAAAGTGGCGGCGATGCACACGAGTCGGAGTTGCACGGCGATGCCGAGACCGTGCTTTCCGCGTATCGGCGCAATGTGTTCCAATCCGTGACGGTCATGCTCGATTCGGCGGCTGCGTTCGATCGATTCAAGAGTGCGTTGACGACCGACCCGACGCTCAAGGTGGGCGTCCAGCGCGAGGCCGATTATTACGCGGCGCAATCGCGCAATTTGTCGAAGCTTTTGAATCTGCTTGCGTATTTCGTGGGCGGCATCATGGCGCTAGGGGCGTGCTTCGGTGCGCTCAACACGATGTACACGGCGGTGTCCACACGCAGCCGTGAAATCGCGACGCTGCGCGCGATCGGCTTCTCCGGCATGCCGATCGTGATTTCGGTGTTGGTCGAGTCGCTGCTGCTTTCCATCATCGGCAGTGCGATCGGCTCCGGTGCGGCATGGCTGTTCTTTAACGGCAACACCGTCAACACCCTCGGCGCGGGGTTCACCCAGGTCGTGTTTCATTTGACGGTCACCGCCTCGTTGCTCGTCTCGGGGGTGTTCGTTGCCTGCACGATCGGTATGCTCGGGGGCTTGCTACCGGCGGTGCGTGCGGCGCGATTGCCGATCGCAACGGCGCTGCGGGCAAGTTGAAGCGCTCTCTGCCTGGCCGCTTATGGCTGCTCGGTGACGGTCCGCGCCGTCCGGCGCCGCTCGCGCACGGCGTCGTCTCGCTCTTATGGCTCGTCGCGTTTTGCAGCATCGTCAGCGCGGGTTTTTGGACGGCGCATCGCGACGAGCCCTTGCTGCGGTATCTCGTGGTCGGAAATGGCATCGGCTTGAGCGCCTCGGCGCTTGGGAGGTTGACCGGCGCGCGCGGCGCGGGGCGCTTCGGCCTCTTACCAAGGGTGCTGCTGATTGCGCCGTTGAGCGTGGTGGCGGGCGTTGAAATCGCTGCCTACACGGTCGGCGGCGTGCCTCATTTGCTGGGTCGTTCGAGCCTCGACGCGTGGCTTCACTACGGTACGTCGTTCGTCATTGCGGGCGTAGCGTGTGCGTTCGGCGCCGTATCTGCGCAAGCGATGCGGATGCGCGCATCGTTGGAAACCCAACGGCGCGAGGCAGCCGAATTGCGGCAAGCCGAGACGGCGGCGCGACTCGCCCTGTTGCAAGCGCAGATCGAACCGCATTTCCTGTTCAATACGCTGGCGAATGTCCAGAGTTTGATCGAGCGTGACCCGAAGCGTGCGGCGTCGATGCTCGATAGCCTCAATCGATACTTGCGTGCCAGCTTGAAACGCACACGCGATGCGGCCTCGACGCTCAAGGACGAGCTCGAACTCGTGCAAGCGCTGCTCGACATCGCCTCGATTCGCCTCGGCGACCGGTTGCGCTATTCGATCCACGTGGGCGAGCCGATGCGGCAAGTGCCGCTCGCGCCGTTGCTGATGCAGCCGCTCGTGGAAAATGCCTTGCTGCACGGAATCGAGCCGTCGATCGACGGGGGCGAGATTCGCATCGCAGGGCGAATCGAACACGATATGTTGACGCTCGATGTCATCGACACAGGCGTTGGGCTCGGACACGGCACGAAGTTGCATGGCGGCGTAGGGCTCGCAAATGTACGTGCTCGGTTGAATAGCGTGTATGGTCCGCGCGCGAGCGTGTCTGTCGTCGCGAACACCGGAGGCGCGCGCGGTGTCACGTCCAGCCTGTGCATTCCGATTTCTCCGCTTCGCTAGGGGGCCGTCGCTCATGCCGTCCGCTCTGATTGCCGACGACGAGCCGAATCTTTCGGCCGAACTCGCTGCGCGCCTAGCGCGCTTTTGGCCCGAACTGCAGATCGTCTCGATGCCGCGGGACGGGGTGGAGGCGCTGGCGCAGTTGAACGAGAAGCGCCCCGACTTCGCCTTCCTCGATATTCGCATGCCGGGCATCGATGGCCTGAAGGTCGCGCAACTGGCCGCGCCTGTGCGCGTGGTGTTCGTAACCGCGTTCGATGCCCATGCGGTGGAAGCGTTCGACGCCGCCGCGACGGACTATTTGCTCAAGCCGGTAACGGACGAGCGCCTCTTGCGCTGTATCGCGCGTTTGCAGCACAGCGGCGCACCGGAGCGCGGGGCAACGGCCGACGAGCTAGGGCAGTCGAGGGAAGCGGCGCCGATTCGATGGTTGACGGTCGGGGTCAAAGACACCACGAAGCTCGTATCGATCGAAGACGTCTTGTTCTTTCAGGCGACCGATAAGTACACCGAGGCGGTCACACGCGATCGGCGGCATTTGATTCGCACGCCGCTCAAAGAGCTACTGCCGCGCTTGGACGGCGACCGCTTCGCCCAAGTGCATCGCGGCGTGATAGTGGCCTATGCGGCGGTCGATCGAATCGAACGTGACTTGCTGGGCAGACTACGCATTCACCTGCTCGATCATGACGCAGTGCTGCCCGTCAGTAGAGCGTATGCGGGTTTGTTCAAGCAGATGTAGAGCGCTCACAGGCTGCGCAGCGCGAACCGCTTGAGCTTGCCCGTCTCCGTGCGCGGCAATGCATCGATGAACTGAATCACGCGCGGGTACTTGTACGGCGCGACCGTCTGTTTGACGAACGCCTGCACGGTGGCGACGAGCGCATCGTCGGCCACGTAGCCCGGTTTGACGACCACGAACGCTTTCACGATTTGCCCGCGCTCGTCGTCGGGCGCACCGATCACGCCGCACTCGGCCACGGCCTCATGCTGCATCAAGACGCTTTCGACCTCGGGTCCCGAGATGTTGTAACCCGCGGATACGATCATGTCGTCGGCGCGCGCTTGATAGAAGACGTAGCCGTCCGCATCGACATAGACCGCATCGCCGGGCAGATTCCAGCCGTCACGCACGAACTTCTTTTGGCGCTCGTCGGCCAAATAGCGGCAACCAGTCGGCCCGCGCACGGCGAGCTTGCCGACCGTGCCGGCGGGGACGGGATGCATTTCGTCGTCGACCACCTCGATCACATAGCCCGGCACGGCTTTGCCGATGGCTCCGGGGCGCACCTCGTCGCCGGACGACGAAATGAAAATATGGATCATCTCCGTGCCGCCGATGCCATCGATCATCTCGATCCCCGTCGCCTTGCGCCAAAGCGAGCGTGTAGCGTCGGGCAGCGCCTCGCCCGCCGATACGGTTTTCTTCAAGCTCGCGATATCGAAGCGTGGTACGAGCGGCGCCATCTGCCGATAGAACGTCGGCGCGGTGAACATCGTCGTGGCATGAAAGCGTTCGACGGTGCGCAGCAGCGTTTCGGGTGTGAGCCGCTCGATCAGCACGGTCGATGCGCCCACGCGCATCGGAAAGCACAGCAAGCCGCCAAGACCAAATGTGAAAGCAAGCGGCGGCGTCCCGCAAAACACATCGACGCAAGTCGGCTTGAGAATGTGACGCGGAAACAGATCGCACATCGCGAGCACGTCGCGATGGAAATGCATGCAGCCTTTCGGCGCTCCGGTGGTGCCGCTTGTAAATGCGATCAGACAGACGTCGTCCGCCGCCGTATCGCACGCCGTGAACTGCGCGGGTTTCGTTGCGGCCAACGACTCGATGGAACCAGGCGCATCGCTATGAAACACGCGTACGTCGACGAGATCGGCGCAATAGAACTCGTCATTCTCGTCGCAGCATCGGTCGAGCTCTTCTATCAAACGCGCATCGCAAAGGGCTGTGCGGATCTGCGCTTTGTCGACGATCTGCTTCAGTTCCTTTGCTCGCAGCAGCGGCATCGTCGGCACGACCACCAACCCCGCTTTCAAGCTCGCCAGGAACGCGGCTGCCATCTGCAACGTATTGGGTCCGCGCAGCAGCACGCGGTTGCCGGGCGCGAGCGACATTTCCTCGACGAGCACATGCGCCCAACGATCGACCATCTCGCGGAGCTCGCGGTAGGTCGTGCCGCGCGGCGTATCGTCGACTTCCGACCAGATCGCTACGCGATCTGCGTGCCCGGCCGCGATGGTGGCGTCGAGCAGCTCCGTCGCGCAGTTGAAACGCTTGGGGTAGGCGAGATCGGGGTGGTCGAGCAGTAAGACCGGCCAATGATCTTGCGGCGGCAAATGGTCTCGCGCAAACGTATCGACATGGGCTGACGGTTCCATGGCTCGCTCCGGGTCAGTCGGGTATCACGGCGGTGGCTTCGATTTCCACTTTGGCGCGTTCTTCGATGAGCGCGGCCACTTGCACTGCGCTCATGGCGATGTCGTAATCGCCGATCAACTCGCGAAACGCTTGACCGACCTCGCGCGCCGCCGCGAGATATTCGCGTTTATCGGTCACGTACCAGGTCATGCGTACGAGGTGCTCGGGCCGTGCCCCTGCTTCTTTCAATATGGCGACGATGTTTTCGAGCGCTTGCCGTGCTTGCTCGGCGAATGAATCGGAGCGGAATTGCTCCGTGTGGTCCCAGCCGATTTGTCCGGCGACGAACACTTGCGTGCCGTGCGCGGCGACGCCGTTGGCATAACCGCGCGGCTTGGACCAACCGGCCGGTAACAGGGGACGTTTCATCTAAGGGCCTCGTGAGCGTTCGGGGATGAAGAAGCGGCCGCTCGTTGCAGCGCCGCGCGGATATCGTTGGGCATGTCGATCGATTGCCCGGTGTCGAGCGACGTCGTGACGAGCACTTGGTGCGCGACGAATCGAACGCCGTCGTTGCCTCGGCCGACAATATCGATGCCTATCGAGCGCTGACCGAGCTTAGTCAACGAAAGCTCGAGCGAAACCGTCTCGCCCATGCGGCTCGGCCGCGCAAATTCGCATTCGAGTTTGACGATGGGTAGGCCCACGCGGCGGCGCGCAATCATATCGGCGTAGTCGATGCCGAGTGCATCGGTGAACCAGTCTTCGACGAGCGCGTTCGTCAGCGTCAGATACTGCGGAAAGAAAACGATGCCCGCCGGGTCGCAGTGCGCGAAGCGGATGCGCACGGGGCGTTCGAAGACGATGGGCGCTTGCTCGCTCATTGGCTCGCTCCATGACCGTGCGCCGTGTCCCCTCTTTGCGCATGCTCTTTGAGCAGGTCGCGGCCGATGATCAACTGTTGCACTTCCGTTGCGCCTTCATAGATACGCAGCGCACGAATCTCGCGATAGAGCGTCTCGACGGGCGTGCCGCTGCAAACGCCTTGGCCGCCCCACAATTGGACGGCCGCGTCGATCACGCGCTGCGCGCCCTCGCTCGCGTGCCACTTCGCCATGGCGGCTTCGCGCGTGACGCGTTTGCCTTGGTCGCGCATCCATGCCGCGCGGTAGACGAGCAGGGCTGCGGAGTCGATCGTGAGCGCCATCTCCGCGAGCTTCGCTTGCGTCAGCTGAAAATCGCCGAGCGTCTGCCCGAACATACGGCGCGTCGCTGCGCGATGCAGCCCCTGCGCCAGCGCATGCCGCGCGAAGCCGAGCGATGCGGCGGCCACCGACGTGCGAAAGATGTCGAGCGTGCGCATCGCGAGCTTGAATCCTTCGCCGGCAGCCCCTAGTCGCTGCGCTTTCGCCACGCGCGCGCCCTCGAAGCGCAGCCGCGCCAACGGATGCGGCGCGATGACGTCGATGCGCTCCGCGATCGTGAAGCCGGGCGTGTCCGCATCGACGACGAATGCGCTGATGCCGCGCGCACCCGGCGCCTCGCCGGTGCGTGCGAAGACGACATAGAAATTGGCGATGCCGCCGTTCGAGATCCACGTCTTTTCGCCATCGAGCACATAGTGATCGCCGTCCTCTCGCGCTGCGAGCGAAAGCGCCGCGACGTCCGAGCCGGCATCGGGCTCCGACAGGGCAAATGCCGCAATGGCTTGCCCGCTCGCAACGCGCGGCAAATAGCGGCGCTTTTGCTCGTCGGTGCCCGCGAGCGAGATGGCGCCCGAACCGAGCCCCTGCATGGCAAGCGCAAAATCGGCCAGACCCGAATGGCGTGCTAGCGTTTCGCGCAAGATACAGACGGCGCGCGTATCGATCGTATCGCCATGGCCGCCGTATGCGGCGCCGCCTATGCCATAGCGCAGCCAACCGTCTTCTCCGAGCTTGCGCACGAGGCGGCGGCAGTATTCGTCGACGTTCGCTCTGCCGTTCGGGCCGCTTTGCATGGGCTCCCGGTGCGTCAGGAGCGAGCCGTGCGCATCGCACCATGCCTGCAGGTCGACGGCCAGCTTGCGATGCCGTTCCTCGAAGAAAGGCCAATCGAGCATGTCCGGCCACTGGGCGCTTGCCATGTCAGTCTCCTTCGAAGACGGGACGCGTCCTGGCCGAGAACGCGCGATACGCGCGCTCGAAGTCCCGCGTCGCCATGCAGATCGCTTGGGCCTGCGCTTCCGATTCGATCGCTTCGTCCACGCTCATGTTCCACTCTTGGTGCAGCATCTTCTTCGTGATGCCGTGCGCGAATGTCGGACCCGACGCAATCGATCGAGCGAGTTCTTCGGCATCCGCTATCAGCTGGTCAGGTGCGCTCAGACGGTTATAGAAGCCCCAGGCGAAACCTTCTTCGCCGCTGGCCGAGCGCCCCGTGAACAGCAACTCGGACGCGCGCCCCTGGCCGATGATGCGCGGCAGGATCGAGCATGCACCCATGTCGCATCCGGCTAGGCCGACTCGTGTGAACAAGAACGCCAACTTGCTGCGCGCCGTGGCGAGCCGCATATCGGCGGCCATCGCAATGATCGCGCCGGCTCCCGCGCAGACGCCGTCGACGGCGGCGACGATCGGCTGCGGGCAGTGGCGCATGGCTTTGACGAGATCGCCCGTCATGCGCGTGAACATCAAAAGCTCCGGCATCGGCAGGCCGATCAGCGGACCGATGATTTCGTGAACGTCGCCGCCCGAGCAGAAGTTTTCGCCTGCACCATGAATGACGACGGCTTTGACGTCCGTTGCATAAGCGAGGCTGCGGAACAGGTCGCGCAGCTCTGCATAGGAATCGAACGTCAACGGATTCTTGCGCTCCGGGCGATCGAGCACGACCGTGCCGACACTGCCCGTTACGCGCCAACCGAAGTGACGCGAGCGATACTGTGCAAGTGTCGTGCGATTTCCAGCGCGCAGCGCATCGGCGTTCATCGAGGCATCCGTCATTGCTTAGTTCTCCTATCCTTTGGCATCGCTCAGCGGCTCGCCCGCTTCAGCTCTTGACGCAATCGAGCAGGTGCTGTTTCAGCTTGCCCAGACGCTGCTGCATCTTCGATTTATCGTCG
This sequence comes from Trinickia sp. Z7, assembly GCF_056498045.1. Classification (NCBI taxonomy): domain Bacteria; kingdom Pseudomonadati; phylum Pseudomonadota; class Betaproteobacteria; order Burkholderiales; family Burkholderiaceae; genus Trinickia; species Trinickia sp. Z7. Next base: position 5,085 of record NZ_JAUEQW010000024.1, on the reverse strand, counting down.
ATCGACAGGCCGCCGAACAATTCGACAACCCAACGCTCGTGCGCTTGGGCCATTTTGTCGAACAGCGTGCGGCCCGCGGGCGTGAGCCGTACCGTGAAGGCGCGGCGATCGGTGGGATCGGCGTCGCGCGCGACGAGGCCTTCCTTTTCCAACTGATCGGTCAGCCCTGTCACATTGCCGCCCGTCACCATCAGGCGTCGGGAAATCTCGCTCATCTTCAGCCCTTCGGGGTGGCGTTCCAGTTGCGCCATGAAGTCGAAGCGCGGCAGCGTCGTGTCGAATTCCGTGCGCAAGCGGCGGCGCAATTCGGTCTGCACGAGGTTGGTCGTCGTCAAAAGGCGCAGCCACAGCCGCAGGCTCGTGTGGCTGTCGGCGCCTGTGCTCATTTCGAGGTCGACGACGTTCACCGCCCGCGCTTCGCGCGGTGCGGCTTTCTTCTTTGTCGAGGCGCGAACGGCGTCGCTCACATTACTTCTCCGCCAGAGATGGAAATCGATTGGCCCGTCACCGAGGACGATTCGGGCATGACGAGCCACAGCACCGCATGAGCGACTTCGGCTGGAGCGATGAAGCGCCGTTGCGGGTTGGCGCGTTGCAGCGCCGTGCGTGCTTCGCTTGCGCTTCGGCCGGTTTTGGCGACGACCCGATCGAGCGAGGTCTGTAACAACGGTGTTTCGGTGTAGCCAGGGCAGACGGCGTTGACGGTGACCCCCGTCGTGGCCGTTTCGAGTGCGAGCGCTTTGGTGAACCCGATGACGCCGTGCTTCGCGGCGCAATAGGCCGTCACGTAGGGGTAGCCGATTTGCCCCGCGGTGCTCGCAACATTCACGACTCGGCCGAAGCCGTGCTCGATCATGGAGGGCAATGCGGCTCGTGTGCAGAGGAATACGCCGGTCAAGTTGACCTCGAGCATGCGTTGCCACAACCCGAGGTCGGTCTTGGCGAACGGTGCAGCTTGCGCCTGCCCGGCATTGTTGACCAGCACATCGACCGGACCGAGTGCATTGCGCGCCGATGTGAAGGCATCGTCCACGGCGTCGGGGTCCGTGACATCCACGGTGGCGCAGTGGATCGCCCGCGATGCACCGAGTGCGCCGAGCGCCGTGCGTTGTGCTTCGAGCTTCGCCGAATCCCGGCCCATGAGGGTCACGCGTGCACCCGCATCGACGAGCGCTTGCGCGATTGCTGCGCCGATGCCGCTGCCGCCGCCCGTGACGACTGCATGTAGATCATCCAGCGAATGCAGCGTCGTTTTCGCATTCATTGGGCCACCTCCGAAGGCGTAGCAGCTGCGGCCTGGGTCGCGCGTTCGCGCTCGAAGTTGCGTTCGAGCTGGACTTTTGCGGCCGCGTATTGCTTCGGCCACGCGACATCGAAGTAACCGATTTTTGCGGCCTCGGTGAGGGTCCAGGCCGGATTGGCCAGGTGGGGCCGGGCAACGGCGCAAAGATCGGCGCGACCTGCGGCGATGATGCTGTTGACGTGATCGGCTTCGGAGATCGCGCCCACCGCGATCGTGGCGATGCCCGCTTCGTTGCGGATACGATCCGAGAACGGCGTCTGAAACATGCGACCGTAGACGGGTTTTTCCGCTTTGCTGACTTGTCCTGACGACACGTCGATCATGTCGGCGCCGGCTGCTTTGAACGCGCGCGCGATTTCGACGGCATCGTCCGGCGTCGTTCCGCCCTCCACCCAATCGTTCGCCGAGATGCGCACGGAGATCGGCTTGCCTTCAGGCCAAACCTGCCGGATCGCGTTGAACACTCGTAGCGGAAAGCGCAGCCGGTTTTCGAGCGAGCCGCCGTATTCGTCGGTGCGGTGGTTCGTGAGCGGCGAGATGAAGCCCGATAAAAAGTAGCCATGCGCGCAGTGCAGTTCGAGCCAATCGAAGCCGGCTTCCTCGGCTCGTTCGGCTGCGCGCACGAATTGCGCTTCGATCTCGCGCAGCTCGTCGTGGGTGGCCGCGTGCGACCACTGGCTGATACCGGCGAGATATTGTTGCGGCGAAGCGGAAACGATCGGCCAATTGCCATCGGGCAATGGTTGATCGATGCCCTCCCAACTGACGCGCGTCGATGCTTTCGCACCGGCATGGCCCAGTTGCATGCCGATTTTTGCATCGCTCATGCGATGGACGAATTCGACGATGCGGCGCCAAGCATGCAGATGCTCGTCGGTGTACATGCCGGGGCAGCCGGGTGTGATGCGCCCTTCCGGCGAAACGCAGGTCATTTCTGTCATGACGAGTCCGGCCCCGCCCATCGCACGCGCGCCGAGATGCGTTAGGTGGTAATCGCCCACCGTGCCGCCCACGGCCAAGTATTGCGCCATTGGCGAAACGACGACGCGATTCTTGAGCTTGACGTCGCGCACCGAGAACGGGGTGAACATGGGGGGAATGGATTGCTTCGTATCGCGCGCCCCTTCGATGCCGGCTTTCTGAGCAAGCCATTGCTCAAACGAGCGCACATAGTGCGGATCGCGTTGACGCAAGTTTTCGTGCGAGATGCGTTGCGAGCGCGTGAGCAGCGAGTAGGCGAACTGCTCCGGATCGAACGAAGCGTAGCGGCTGACGTGCTCGAACCATTCCGTCGAATTGCGCGCGGCGTTTTGAATGCGCAGCACGTCGACGCTGCGCGTTTCCGTATAGTGGGCGAGGGCGGCGCGCAGATCGTGAGGGTGGGCATCGATGCTATCGGCGAGTGCGATTGCATCTTCCAACGCCAGCTTCGTTCCGGACCCGATCGAGAAATGTGCCGTATGGGCGGCGTCGCCCATGAGTACGACGGGTGTCGCGCCGCCGTTCGCCCGCGGCCTGTAATGCACCCACTGTTGGTTGACCACGCGCGGGAATCGAATCCATTGCGCGGAGCCGCGCAGGTGCGCGGCGTTCGACATCAACGGGTGTCCGTCTAGGTACTTCGCGAATAGTCGTTCGCAGAACGCGATGCCGTCTTCTTTGCTCATTTCGTCGAGGCCGGCCGCGCGCCAGACGCGCTCGGGCGCTTCGACGATGAAGGTCGAGGTGTCTTGGTCGAAACGGTAGGCGTGCGCTTGAAACCAGCCCCACTCGGTTTTTTCGAAGGCGAAGGTGAAGGCATCGAACAGCTTGTGGGTACCTAGCCAGACGAAACGGCAATCGCGCACGTCGACATCGGGGCGGTACGTCGCGGCGTATTTCTGGCGAATGGGGCTATTGGCGCCGTCGCAGGCGATGATGAGATCGGCGTCGTAATCCTCGTCATTCGTCACATTGGTTTCGAAGACGAGCTGGACGCCCAGCGCTTCGCAGCGTGCCTGCAGGATATTGAGCAGACGTTTGCGCCCGATGCCGCAGAACCCGTGGCCAGAGGAGCGAATGGTGCGTCCGCCGAAATGGACGTCGATGTCGTCCCAGTGGTTGAACGCATCGAGGACCATCTCGGCGCTCGCGGCGTCGGCAGTGCGCAGGTTTTCTAGCGTTTGGTCGGAGAAGACTACGCCCCAGCCGAAGGTGTCGTAGGGGCGATTCCGCTCGATGACGGAGACTTCGTGCGCCGGATTGCGCAGTTTCATCAATAAGCCGAAGTAGAGCCCGGCGGGCCCGCCCCCGATGCAGACGATGCGCATGGTGCCTCCTCGCGTGTCGATGGGGGAAATTTAGGTGTAAATAGTTTAGGTGTCAAGTAAACGGGTGGGAGTCGCTCACGAGCGTTGCTGCTGTGAGCCTATGTAATAAAGTCCGTCTTGGGAGAATAAAGTTCGTCTTGGGGACTGACCGTTGGCAAGCTGGGATATGCGCTAACCATGGAGGTTGCAGGAAGACGGGGGAGCCCGGCGCGGCCGTTTGGCTCGGCCACATCGCTGTTTGTCATGTGGATGGGAAACGCAGAATCGGCCCAGCGTGCATATCCAAGACGCCTGGAAGGTCGGGGCGAACGGCATTGTAAGAGGTCGATATACCGCGTTCGGTTTCGGGGTTGCTGCTTACCGGTGAGAGTCGAGCACAGCCAAGCAGTTAGTCGCTCGACAGTGATATACCGGGCTCCCGTACCCGTTCAGAACATGCACGTCTTGCTGCATCTGTTCGCAGTTGTTTGGCTCTTTCGAAGTTGGGATTGCTTTTGGCACAGCTACGAGTCGCAATGGCTGCGCGCGACGCTTCTCGAACCAACCCAACGTAGTCGATTTGCTGGAGCGCTCATGGCCGCCGCCCAATTTCAGGCCGTGGAACTGCATGTCAACAAGGGACTCGCGGGCGCCCCCGCGGAGGTGAAGGAAAGCGCACGTCAGTGCGCGATGAATCCGAAAGTTGCTGACGCGTTCGCCTTGGCGATCGTGACTGCGGGCGGTCCGCCGCCGTTTGCGGGTCTCCCGATCACACTGCCTGACATGACAGAGGCTCATCGCCAAGCCGAGCGTGTGGCCAAAGCCGCGAGCGTTATTAAAGCATTGTCACCGCAAAGCGGCTCCTATCTTTCGGAAACAGATTTTTTCCGGGGAGACTGGCGCGAAGCGTTTTGGGGGGCGAATTATGCACGGCTGAAAGCGATCAAGAGCCGCTACGACCCCGCGGGATTCCTTTTCGTCCATCACGGGGTCGGGAGCGGGGACTGGAGTCCCGACGGCTTCACCCCGGTGCAGTCGTGACGTTTGGATGTTCGTGCAACGAGTTACAGCGGTTGCGCGGCATCCATTCGGACCGCAGACGGCTGAGGGTCGACTTCTGCCCGACACGGCCGATCAGTGGCCTACCACCCGGCCCGCTCTACGCCAGACTGGATTCGGCCATCATGAGCCACTCGGTAATAACAAATAGCCCTTGGTTCGTTGACAATCCGACCTTCTTGCGCCGGGTTACAGATTCGCTCTGGAACCAGACCTAAAGCTCTATGCCCCCTTCTCGCAGCCGGGCACGCAACTGCGGTTGTTGATCATCGGCCAAGTCGAGAAGACGCAATTTGACGTCTGGGTGGGACAAAACCACGCGGTGCTCGCCACTGGGTTTCGTCCACAATGAAGTTGGGTCTTCGATCCAACGTTTCAGCGCGTCCTTCATATCTGGATCACCGTTTTCGCGCGACACATGAAGTTCTGCAACGA
>NZ_JAUEQW010000023.1:0-59279 GCF_056498045.1 Trinickia sp. Z7 | reverse complement strand
CGGGCGATGTGGTGTGGGAGGCGACGTACAAGGCTTGGGGGGAGACGCAGGACGTTATTGCGCGGGTGTCGAAGACGGTGGGGGTGGCGCCGGGGAATCCGATTCGGTTTCAGGGGCAGCAGGAGGACGCGGAAACCGGCTTCCACTACACGCGGAACCGCTATTACGATCCCGGCAGCGGGCGATTCGTTAGCCAAGATCCGATAAAACTCCTTGGCGGCATCAACATCTATCAATACGGCGCTAACCCCATCGGTTGGGTCGATCCGCTTGGCCTTGCAGGCGTACTAGCATTGCCCGCTCCGACCGCCTCGAATCCTTGGATGCCTAACACGCCGATGACGTCCGAGCCTGTTCCCGCCGGAGGTCTAACCGTTCAAATGGCAATGGCGCCGGGGCAAACGCGGCCCGGCGGGTGGGCGACGACTGATAACATTCCGGACGTCGACTACGTCCGGAATAACTTGGCGGTAACGCCAGACTTCAAGTCGGAGGTCTCCCACGTGCAAACCTTCCACGTCCCCGAGGGAGTCCAAGTGCAGCGGGGTACCGTTGGCCCGCAAACCTGTGGCTGCAAGCTGTATCCCGGCGGCGGTAGCCAACTACAAATCTTGAACTTTGCTGACCGCGCCAAGCTTGTTCCTGTCGGACCGCCGAGGGCCATCAAATGATCAATGTCGCAAACGTGGCAGATTTTCAATTTGTCGAACGAGATCCTGGCTACGACAAGGTGAACAATCCATTGCGACGAACAGTTGCGGAGCTAACGCCTGTGGCGATTGCTTGGCGCAGTGGTGGCGTTCAGAGAAACATTCGGAGCGCGACAGGCATTGGCGGGGTGCCCTTGTTGGATGGAAGCGGAATCGCGATTATCGAGGGACCCTACGACAGCGCGGCTAACAGAGCGTACATTGTTAACGCCGATGGGTCGCTCAGAGCGGAAGTGTCTGTCGCAGAAACCACCGGGCAGGTCATGTTCTACGACGTGCTGTACATGAGTGGGACACTGACGTTTCTCGCGGCCGCGCCAAATCGAGATGTTCGAATCTGTGTGAACGAAAGCGACGGTTCAGTTTTGAGCGTTAGCGAGTTTCGATAGGTATGGTTTCAGGGGCAGCAGGAGGATCCTGAATCTGGCCTTCACTACAACCGGCATCGCTATTACGATCCGGCGATGGGGCGGTTCCTCTCGATGGATCCCATCGGGCTCGCCGGCGGCCTGGATGCGCACCAGTACGCACCGAACTCGACGCAGTGGATTGATCCACTTGGGCTCGCGCGGTGTCCTTGCGACCCATGCAATACGTCCCGCCGGTCGAGCCGATGTGCCGCTTGATGTAGTCGACGGAAAAATGAACGCGCTCACCGGGGCATAAAGCCGAGGTGGCCGAGCAGAGCGTCGGTGACCTGCATCCAAGGGATGAACGGTTTGTTCGACCCGCTTGGCAGCTCAGACGAGCTTTGCTGCGGCACTTCGAAAACAATCGGCTCTTCGTCCGCCGCTGAACGTGTTTTATGATTGGCCTTAGCCATGAACAACTCCTTGATCGAGTTGGTTGTGGTCAGCGGGCCGTGGGTGTTGACGCACTCACGGTCCGCGCTTCGTTTACCGATGTGGCTTCTTACCCTCGCTGCTCTGCTTGCGCGCTCTATGCGTGGGCTTCTCGCTCTCGGCCACGCGAGCCATCGCTCCGGCGACTTGGTTCTTGAGGATCAACGATCGGCAGGAAGTCCTTGATAGCGCGTCTATCGAAGATATCGTCACCAACGCCAAAGCTCAGATTGGCAAACCAACCTCGCAGCAACTCTTCGATGCATTTGTTTATTACGTCGAGCACGACGCGTTTATAACGTTCTGAAGCGAGGGCCGCGCAAAAGCCCTCAACCATTTCAGGGGCGGTTCAAATCTCCACCCCCCCGCCTTGAACAGGAGAATTCTGACACTTCCATAAGAACGATTTGACGCAAAATACAAGCCGCTGTCGATAAGCGACCGCGATCAGGCGCGTGCCGCCTATCTCGCAGCTACCGTAACCGCAGCACATATGAAAACCCGCAACCAACCGCCGGAGGCCACAACATGCACCCCATGAGCGCGTGGAATGTTTTATTCGTCGTCGTGATCTTCATCGCGATGCTGTATCCCTACGTCCGAATCATCCGCCGCGCGGGCTATTCGGGGTGGTGGACGCTGGCGGTGTTCGTCCCGATCCTGAACGTGGTGATGCTGTGGGTCTTTGCGTTTGCGAAATGGCCCGCACTCAGCCGCACGGATCGATAACCTCTGACGACAACACCAGGCCACCGCGTCTAGCGGCTGACGCCCGACCCTAGCGCAGTCAACGCTCCCGCTGCTAGGGTTTTCCCTCCTTCGGCCCCCCCGCCAAAACCGCGCAACGCCTTGTCCCGCAGGTGTTTGTGCCACCCTTCCCGTCGCACCCCGCTCCATCTTCCCTCTTGACGAGCTTTATTGGCGCGATAGCATCCGCGTTGACAACATATGTTGCTGCGAAGTATAAATAGAGCATCGTGTGTTGCGATGCCGATACAACCGGCCTCGCAGCAAGCCCTTCACTTCGTTGCAGCAAAGGCTTGTCTCTTTCGAAGCGCGTGGATTGCACCGGTACCAGCCAGCACGAGCATCCGCAACCTGGAGCCGCAACAACCGCGCGCAGCCGTTCATCTGGCAGTGGAGGCCACCATGGCACGTCGTTCTTTTTTGATGTCGTTGATCGCTGCAACGCTGTTCGCTTCAACAGTCGCTATCGCACCCGCGCGTGCGGACAGTACGCTAACGGTCGGCGTGGATACGTCGTTCATGCCGTTCGAGTTCAAGCAAGGCGACAAGTACGTCGGTTTCGACATCGACCTATGGTCGGAAATCGCGAAAGACCTGAACGTAAAGTACACGCTCCAACCGATGGACTTCGCCGGTCTTATCCCAGCGTTGCAGACGCATAACATCGACGTCGCGCTCTCGGGTATGACCATCAAGGAAGAACGCAAGAAAGTCATCGACTTCTCCGATCCGTACTACGACAGCGGTCTAGCGGCGATGGTGTGCATCGACAACACGACCGTTCACTCGATGGACGATCTGAACGGCAAGATCATCGCCGCCAAAACAGGCACGGCCACGATCGATTGGATCAAGGCGCACCTGAAGCCCGCGGAGATCCGCCAATTCCCCAACACCGACGAAGCCTATATGGCGCTCGAAGCGGGCCGGGTCGATGCTGCGATGCACGACACACCCAACGTTCAGTTCTTCGTCAACACCGCCGGCAAAGGGAAGGTGAAAGTGGCGGGCACGCCCGTGCGCGGCGACAAGTACGGCATCGGTTTCCCGAAGGGAAGCCCGCTCGTTGCCAAAGTGAACGCCGAGATCCAGCGCGTGAGAGCCGACGGCCGCTACGCCACGCTTTACCGGAAGTGGTTCGGCTCGGAGCCGCCGAAGTCCTGATGCGCAGCGTCAGCGTGATCGTCGGACAACATGCGGTGCATAGCGTGCGCCGCTCTCTCTTCCAATGGGGAGTCAAGCAGTGGATTTCGATTGGTCGGTAATTTGGGGCGCACTGCCGGAGCTGCTCGACGGCGTGAAGCTCACGGTATGGATCGCCATCTTGGGCCTCGTCGGCGGATCGGCGATCGGGCTATTCGCGGGGCTAGCTCGCGCCTACGGTCCGCTCGTCGTGAATCTGGCGGCGCAAACGTATATCGAGCTGATTCGCGGCACTCCCATCGTCGTGCAAGTCATGTTTCTCTATTTTGCTCTGCCGTTGTTGGCCCACATCCGCATCGACGGTCTCACCGCGGCGGTTATCGCGATCGCCGTGAACTCAGGCGCGTATTTGGGCGAAGTCGTGCGCGGCGCCTTTCTCTCGATCTCGCGCGGCTTCACCGAAGCGGGCTTGGCGATGGGCTTATCGATGCCGCGCGTGTTGTTGAAGATCGTCGGCCCGCTCGCATTTCGACGGCTGATTCCGCCCTTCGGCAATCAATGCATCGTGAGCCTTAAAGATACGTCGCTGTTCATCGTCATCGGCGTCGGCGAGCTGACGCGAAAGGGTCAAGAGATCATCGCCGGCAATTTCCGCGCGGTGGAGGTCTGGACGGCGGTCGCCTGCATTTACCTCGTTCTGACGGGTGTCATGACGCTCGTGCTCCGAACCGTCGAAAGAAGGATGCGCATCCTATGAGCATGGTCGAATTCAAATCGGTATCCAAAAGCTTTGGGCACCTAACGGTTCTGAAGGATATCGATCTTCGCATCGATGCGGGGGAAGTTGTCGTCGTGCTAGGCCCGTCCGGGTCCGGAAAATCGACGATGCTTCGCTGCATCAACGCGCTCGAAAAGATCTCGGGTGGAGACCTGCTGGTCGATGGGCTGAGCGTAAAAGGGCGCGCTGCCGACATCCATCGCATTCGACTAGAAGCGGGCATGGTCTTTCAGCAATTCAACCTGTTTCCGCAGATGACCGCGCTCGAGAACGTTATGTTCGGCCCCATGCAAGTGCGCGGGGCGGCTCGCACCGAGGCGCGCGAGCAGGCTTTGGCGCTACTTCGCAAGGTGGGCCTCGCGGAGCGGGCCGGCCACTACCCCTCGGAGCTATCCGGCGGACAACAGCAACGTGTCGCCATCGCGCGTGCGCTCGCCATTCGGCCCAAGTTGATGCTGTTCGACGAGCCCACTTCCGCCCTCGATCCCGAATTGCGGCATGAGGTGTTGAAGGTCATGCAGGATCTGGCGACCGAAGGCATGACGATGATCGTCGTGACGCATGAAGTTGGCTTTGCGCGTCAAGTGGGCACGCGCTTATTGTTCATGGATGGAGGCGTCATTGTCGAAGACGGCCCGCCGGCCGCGTTGCTCGACCGGCCGCCGACCCAGCGGTTGCAGAATTTCTTGAAGCACGTCGCTTGAAGCGTCTCGCACGCACGCAGGGTCGAACGGGTTTCGTTTCGTTCCGTGCTGTGGCGTGCGGTAAGCGTCGCGCCTGTCTTTCATGGTTGATTCATGAGGTGCTACATGTCTTACGTGTTCCATCGGATGCCGAAGATGTCCCTCCCCGTCGCGGTGGCGGGAGATGGCATCGAAATCATCGATTCGTCCGGCAAGCGCTACATCGATGCAAGCGGCGGCGCCGCCGTGTCGTGTCTCGGTCATAGCCATAGGCGCGTCATCGAAGCGATCGAGCGGCAAGCTCGTCAGCTTGCCTACGCGCATACCTCGTTCTTCACCACCGAAGCAGCGGAGGCGCTCGCCGAGCACTTGGTCAAAGCCGCGCCGGCAGGCATCGGCCATGCGTATTTCGTCTCGGGCGGTTCGGAAGCGATAGAAGCGGCGCTCAAGCTCGCGCGTCAGTACTTCGTCGAAATCGGCGAGCCGGCGCGCAAGCACTTCATCGCGCGTCGACAGAGCTATCACGGCAATACGCTCGGCGCACTCGCCATCGGCGGTAACGCGTGGCGTCGCGAGCCATTCCTGCCGCTTCTCATCGACACGCATCATGTCAGCCCCTGTTTTGCGTATCGCTTCAGGAACGAGGGGGAAACCGACGAGGCCTATGCACAGCGTCTCGCCGATGAACTCGAGCAAAAGATTCTCGAACTCGGCCCCGCTACCGTAGCTGCGTTCGTCGCGGAAACCGTGGTGGGCGCGACGGCGGGGGCGGTGCCTCCGGTGGCGCAATACTTCCGCAAGATTCGGGCGGTGTGCGACAAGTACGGCGTATTGTTGATCCTCGATGAGGTGATGTGCGGCATGGGGCGCACGGGTTTTCTATACGCGTGCGAGCAGGAGGGCATCGCCCCCGATCTGCTGACGATCGCCAAAGGGCTCGGCGCTGGCTATCAACCGATCGGGGCGACGCTCGTGAGCGATCGCGTTTACGATGCGATCGTCGGCGGCTCGGGCTTCTTTCAGCACGGGCACACCTATATGGGGCACGCGACGGCCTGCGCCGCCGCGCTCGAAGTGCAGCGCGTGATCGAAGAGGACAAGCTGCTGGAAAACGTGGCCGCGCGCGGCGAGCAGCTGCGCTCGGTGTTGCGCGAGCGCTTAGGCGATCATCCTCATGTCGGCGATATCCGCGGGCGCGGACTCTTCGTCGGCGTCGAGTTGGTGCGCGATCGGGCCAGTCGAGCACCCTTCGATCCACAGCACAAGCTGCATGCGGCGATCAAACACGAATCGATGGCCCGCGGCTTGATGGCGTACCCGATGGGGGGCACGATCGACGGCAAGAATGGCGATCATGTTTTGCTTGCACCGCCATTCATCTGCACTTCACACGACATCGAACGAATCGTGGAGCGTCTGGGCGATGCAATCGAAGCTGCGCTGGCGGGCACCCGTACCTCGGCCACGAAGCGTGCCAAGTGAGCGATACTGAGGCCGTATCGCGTCACGAGGGAAGCGCCATGAATGCAGAACGCAAGCCCGCACGCCTGCCCGAATTCGATCGGGCGGCCGCCGCCCCCGAACAGCAGGCCGTTTTGGACGAAATCCTGTCGGGGCCGCGGGGCAACCTCGATGGTCCGTTCCTCGCGTGGATCGCGAGTCCCGAACTCGCGCAGCATGCGCAGCGCCTCGGTGCGTTTTGCCGGTACCGGACAGGCCTTCCGCTCCGGCTCTCGGAGCTTGCGATCCTCGTCACCGCCGCGCAATGGCGAGCGCAGGCCGAATGGCAGATCCATTATTCGATCGCCATCGAAGCGGGCATCTCCGCCGAAGTGGCTGATGCTCTGCTTCGAGGTCGCCGTCCCACGTTCGCCGACCAAGACGAAGCACTGATCTACGACTTCACCATCGAGCTTTATGACGCGAAGCGCGTCTCCGATACCACGTTCGCAAAAGCCGCCCAACGGTTCGGCCACGAAACTACCGTGAATCTCGTCGGGCTGCTGGGCTATTACGCCTTGGTCGCCATGACGTTGAATGTCTTCTCGATGCGAGCGAGTGACGATCAGCCGCTGCCATTCGCCGAGTGATGACTGCCACCGACAACGGCCGAAATTCTCAACGATGTCGCCGTATGGGCGCACGATCGGAGCCGGCCGCCAAGCGCCCAGCTCCGATCGCGGATCGAGATCCTTATCTCACTGCGACTTTCGCTTGTGCGGCGCTATCTTTCGCCGTCACGGCCGATACGGCGAGCGTCACGACCACGTTGACCACCAACGCGATCAAGCCGATGTAGGTCGGATAGGTCGCCCCCCCGAAATGCAGTGCATAAACGGGCTTCAGCCCTTGCATCGCGGCGAGCGTGGTGCCGAGCCCGATCCCCGCCAGCCAGCCGAGGAACAGGCCCGGCGTCGTGAGGCGGCGCGTGTACAGCGAGAACACCACGGCCGGGAAGATCTGCAAGATCCACACGCCGCCGAGCAATTGCATGTCGATCGCATATTGCGTCGGCAACGCGATGATGAACAGCAGCGCGCCGAACTTCACGACGAGCGACACGAGCTTGGCGTTCGATGCTTCTTTTTGCGGCGTCGCATTGGGGGCGATCAATGGCTTATACAGATTGCGCGTGAACAAGTTGGCCGCACCGATCGACATGATCGCCGCCGGCACGAGCGCACTGATCGCAATGGCCGCTGCCGCGAAGCCCACGAACCACGACGGGAACAGCGTGAGGAACAGCGCCGGCACCACGTCGGAGGGCGACTTCACGTGCACGCCGGCTGCGATCGCCATGTAGCCGAGCAAGGCAATCAACCCGAGCAGCACCGTATAGGCGGGCAGGAAGATCGCGTTCTTCTTGACGGTCGCGGCGGAGCTGGACGAGAGCACGCCCGTCATCGTGTGCGGATACATGAAGGCGGCGAGCGCGGAGCCGAGCGCGAGCGTTGCATAGGCCGTGAACTGCGAGGGCTTGAGCAAGATGCCCGTGGCGCCGCCCTTGGCTGCGAAGTGTTTGTCCGCGATATCGAACAGCGCGCCGTAGCCGCCGAGCTTGGAGGGAATCCAGCAGACGGCGACGATCACCACGATGTAGATCATGATGTCTTTGACGAACGCGATCATCGCGGGCGCACGCAGACCGCTCGCATAGGTGTAGAGCGCGAGAATCACGAACGCGACGATGAGCGGCAATTCGCCGGTCACGCCCAAGCTCTTGATGACCACTTGCATGCCGACGAGCTGAAGCGCGATGTAGGGCATCGTGGCGACGATACCGGTCAATGCGATGGCAGCGGGGAACCACTTGCCGCCGAACACGCCTTGAACGTAATCGGCTGCGGTGATGTGGTTGCCGCGGTGGCACGCTTGCCACAGCTTCGGCATGACGGCGAACACGAACGGATAGACGACGATCGTGTAAGGCAGGGCGAAAAAGCCATACGCGCCGACGGAGTACACGAGCGCGGGCACCGCGATGACGGTGTAGGCGGTGTAGAAATCGCCGCCCACGAGAAACCATGAGATGACGGTGCCGAATTGGCGGCCGCCAAGCCCCCATTCATGCAATTGCGTGAGGTCGCCGCGTTTCCAGCGAGCCGCGACGAAACCGAGAATCGTGATGAGCGCAAAGAATGCGACGAAGATCACCAGAGCGGTGGTATTGATCGAAGTGGGTTCGGTCATTTGGCGCTCCGGTAGACGGCGTACATCAACAGCGAGGTAATGGGCACCCAGAGGAATTGGTACCAGTAGAAGAACGGGAAGCCGAGCAGCGCAGGGCGGCCGTCGCTATAGAACGGCAGCCACAGCAGGGCGAAATATGGCAACAGCAAAATCAGCGGTAGCCACGCGCGGCGTGGGGCGGTGGAGGTCTCCATGATGCTCCTTAGGGGTCGACGATGAGGCAATGGGCGCGTTACGACCGAATGCCGCCCACTCTCTGTCTTTATTGAACTATCGTGGGATGAATCGAGCCAAGCGCAATGTTTCGATGCGGAAAAGGCGGGTGTTTGCCCACGCAAATCGCATTGCGATTGACGGGCGTAGTATTTGCGCTCGGTATGCGGACCGCAAGCGCATAACTACTTAAGGGTGCTAAGTAGGATTACGTAGGGGTGACGCGGCGCACACGCCATCGCGACCACTGTTCCACCGTCATTGCCATCGTTACCACGCCCATTGCAAATGGATTCATGACGCCAACGGCGAAGAGCGCCGCCATGAAATTGGCGCAGCAATACCCATCGTGAAGCGCGAGACGAAACCCATGCAGCACCGCAGCGCTCGCGTAGTGCGCGTCGAAGCCGCCATACCGGCAAACGTTTTCGCGGCACACGACTCTACGCGCCTTCCAGGCGGTGAACTGAAGGACCGCTGCGAGCACGACGGTGATGCCGGAGCAGACCGGCATGGCTCGCGCCAACGCACTCGATCGCATGACGTTTGCCGCGACCGCCGCGCCGACGACGAACACGGCCGCGCCGAGCGCGGCCCAGGCGCTGCAATAGCTCGCAGCGACCAACACCGTCGCGCGTGTGGCCCGGCCTCTGCCCCGGGCGTGAACCCGCTTCCAATACGACAGCAATGCAGGCGCGAGCGACGGCAGCATCATCGGCACCATCATCGCGCTCCACGTGAAGGTGAACGCCGCCGCGGCATCGAGCCAAGTTTGCCCGCACATCGGCATCCACATCGTGGAGAGCGACCAATCCCCCGGCATCGGCAGCTCACCCATCGCAGGCCTCACCGCATTGCGTACTCGTCGTGCCGCTTCCACCAAACGCCCGTCTCGTTGCGGCCGAGCGGTGCGCGATCGAGCCACTGATACATGCCCCACATCGCGTCGAGCCCGCGCGCATACGTCGAGTAGGTGTGATAGACGACACCCTCCTCGAGCACGAAGGCGCTCATGCCGGGCCGGTCTCGCGAGTAGGTTTTCGCATCGGTCCCGCAGGTGCGAGCGAACTGCTCGACAGGCGGCGGTGCGGGTTCCGCATCCATCGCGTGCTTGCCGCGCTGATAGTTGTATTCGATATCGCCGTCGCGTTGCTGCATTTGAGTGAACGAGACATCGAAATCGAAGTTGAAGTCGCTACCGTGTGAAGACGCCCACGGAAACGTCCAGCCCATGCGCCGCTTGTACGCCGCGAGCTTGTCGAGGGAAGCGCGGGAAACCGCGGTGAGCGTGACGTCGTGATTGGCCAGATGAACGCGAAAGCCATTGAACGTATCGGCGATCGACGAGCACGACGGGCATCCCGCCTTGTAGTCCGGCCCGAACATGAAGTGATAGACGAGCAGTTGCGAGCGGCCTTCGAAAAGATCGGCGAGCGGTACCGTGCCTCGCTCGGTGTCGAAGCGATAATCTTTGTCGACGCGCACCCATGGCAGCGCTTGTCGTTGGCGTGCAAGCTCGTCGCTTTGACGCGTCATCGCCTTCTCTGCATCGAGCAGGGCGAGACGGGCGGCGAGCCACTCGTCGCGTGTTCCGATTGCGTGTGTCGTCATGATTCGGCTCCGTTCGATAAGGTGTTCGTTGGTCGCGCCGCCGTCGCAGGGCGTGCCGTTTTCGCGTTGGCGGGCGGCTACATGTCGGGACATGTCACGTGCTAGATTAACGAGCGATGTCGAACGGTGGGAGTGACAACTGTGGCGGGATTCGAATGGATTTGCTGATTGCCGCCGCTGCGCGCGCACTTGCCGCGGGTGATTCGCTGCGCGCGCTGAACTGCGTGTCGCAGCGCGAGGACGCGCCTGCGCTCGCCCTGCGCGGCATCGCCATGGCGCAACTGGGCGATCTTGCTCGCGCCAAGGTGCTATTGCGCAGCGCCGCACGTGCGTTCGGGCCGAAGCACGCGTTGGCGCGCGCGCGATGCGTCGTGGCGCAAGCCGAAGTCGCACTGGCTGCGCGCGATTTGCGCTGGCCCGAGAAGTCGCTCGATGCGGCGCGCGCGACACTCGAAGCACACGGCGATCGGCTCAACGCCGCGCACGCGCGCAATCTTGCCGCGAGGCGATCGCTGCTGCTCGGTCGCATCGACGATGCACAGCGCGCGCTGGCCGCCGGCTTATCCGGTCCGCTTCCCCCCGCCTTGCGGGCATCGTCGGAATTGCTCGCGGCGGGCGTTGCGATTCGCCGCCTGCAAGCAACGGCGGCACATGAAGCGCTCGCACGCGCTGCCCGAGCCGCGCGTGCATCGGGTATCGCGTCGTTGATCGCCGAAGTAGAAAGCGTCTCGCTTGCGCTCGCGGCCCCGGTCGCGCGCTTGATTTCACGCGGCCACGCGCGCACGCTGACGCTCGAGCAAGTGCAGGCATTGGCTTCGCCTCGGCGTCTTATCGTCGACGCGTGCCGCCATGCCGTGCGCGATGCCGATACGGCGGTGACGCTCGCCACACGGCCGGTGTTGTTCGCGCTCGTGCGCGTTCTGGCCGAAGCCTGGCCGCAGGACGTCCCGAGAGAAGCCATGATCGCTCACGCGTTCCGAGCGAGGTCGATCGACGAGTCGCACCGTGTGCGATTGCGCGTGGAAATCGGCCGCTTGCGCGCGTTGCTCGGGCCGCTCGCAGACGTGACGGCGACCAAACGCGGATTTGCCCTGATGCCGCGCGGTGCGAGCGATGTCGTGGTGTTGGCGCGTCCCCTCGACGAGAAACATGCGGCGGTCCTTGCGCTGCTGGCCGACGGCGAGTCGTGGTCGAGTTCCGCCTTGGCGCTGGCGTTGGGTGCGAGCCAGCGATCGGTGCAGCGTGCGCTCGATGCGCTGGCCTCGTCAGGGAAAATTCAAGCCGTAGGCGAGGGGCGGGCGCGTCGGTGGATGACGCCGCCCGTCGTTGGATTCGCGACGACATTGTTACTCCCCTCGCCGCTATCGAACCTTTAGGATGCCAACGATGAACCGATCGAATGCTGAAATTGTTCAGGAATACGGCCCATTGCCGGGAGTCGAGCATGTCGCCGGCGTGACCTATGACGGCCATCGAGTTTGGTTTGCCGCAGGCGATAAGCTATGCGTGCTCGATCCCGTGAGCGGTCGAGCGCAACCCGCGCTCGACGTGCCCGCGCATGCGGGAACGGCGTTCGACGGCAAGCACATCTATCAGGTGGACGGCGATTCGATCCACCAGATCGATCCCGCGACGGGACTCGTGTTGCGCACCATTGCGGCGCCGCTGGGCAGCGGCACGTCTGGGCTGGCATGGGCCGAAGGCTCGCTCTGGCTGGGACGCTATGCCGAGCGCAAGATCGTGCAAATCGACCCCGAAACGGGCGCGGTGCTGCGCACGATCGAATCGAATCGATTCGTCACCGGGGTGACCTGGGTCGACGGCGAGCTGTGGCATGGCACATGGGAGGACGAGCAGAGCGAAATCCGCCATGTCGATGCGCAGACAGGCGAAGTGATCGAGGCGCTCGAGATGCCGCCGAGCGTAATCGTCTCGGGCCTCGAATCCGACGGTGGCGCGCAGTTCTTTTGCGGTGGCGGGACGAGCGCAAAGGTAAGAGTGGTGCGCCGTCCAGTGCGAAGGGCGGTGCATGACGGCGCTTCGAGCAGCGCCGTGGATGGGCCAAGCGATTGATTGGCGCGCGGCGGGTGCGCCCTTAATTCGCCCCGGGCCGCGCTTTCATGATGCGTTCGATCAGGGCTTGCCGCTCCGCGCCCGCATCCCACACGGTGACCGTGTCCTTGCCGATCGCTTGCCGGGTCAATCCGTCCCGTTCCTGCCGCACGGGCGGCCAATGCGGCGCGCGCGCAACGCTCGTCCCCCGTTCGAGGCGCATGAAATCCGCTTGCCTATCGTAGACGCCGTTCGGATTGCCCGTCTTCACGAACTGCTCGGTGTAGCTCGAAAAGATTTGCGCGACGGCGCGATCGTCTCTCGTCCAGCGATAACGAGGGTCCTCGTCGAGATTGCCGAGCAGATAGACGATCTCCGATCGATGCGCAGCGCCGGTGCTGGGTGAAGGAGTTTCGCCCTCGGCCTCTTTGGCGCTCGATGCCACCGCCGGCGGGCGCGGCTGCGTGAACAGATAGAAATACACGGGGGCGCGCCCGGTCTGCCGGTGCAGATCCATCCAGCGCCAGGTACTGTGGCTCATCGTCAGGTCGTTGGCGAGCACCGCGGCGGAGCGATCGATCTCGTCGGCGTCGTTGCCCGGATAGAACCCGCGCGCTTGCGCGAGTTCGTTGCCGAACACGGCGCTGAGAATCACCGTCCAATTCTCGGGCGTCGGTGCGAGTGGACCGTAGACCGTGCGGAAGTGACTCTCCTGAGAATTCGAGCCGACGAGCAATGGAACCGGCGCTTGACCTCCGGCTTCGAAGACCGCTGCCGGCGTGTCGGTGAGGAAATAACCGTCGATGCTCGGCCAAAAAAACGGCTGCGGTTCGCGATGCGTGCCCATAGCGGCCTGCAGCTTCTCGGCCGATACCGCCCGCAGCGCCGCGAGCGAATCCGCGCCGAGGCGGGTGGCCAAGCTGCGGGTGACCTTTTCCGCCTTCTCTCGCCGCCAGAAGCCATTGGGCGCGAACGCACCTCCGCTTTCCCCCATCGCCCGCGCGAATAGCCCACGCGAGGAGGGCGCGGCCATGTGCGCGCTTACGGCCATTGCGCCGGTCGTTGTGCCCCTTTCGAAGGATCGATGCGAATTGCGGTGCGCTTGCCGATGGCGAGCACCTCGATCTTCGTGATTTACAGGGGCTTGAGCGCGAATTGAGCTAAAACAGGACGCATTGACCACAGATAGCGAAACGCAGCGTCGGCGCCGCCGCGCCGCGGCTGCTCATGCCTTGGCTCGCTTCGGCCGCGCTTGCAGTTGCGCGTAATGCTTTTCCGCCCACAACCAGACACCGCAAAACGCGGCGCATAGGCTCTCGCCGAGTTCGGTCAGTTGATATTCCACGCGCGGCGGCACTTCGGGATAGACGGTGCGCGTGACGAAGCCGTCCTCTTCCATCTGCCGCAATGTCTTGGTCAACATGCGCTGGCTGATGCCGCCGACGAACTCGCCGATGCGCGTGAACCGCAAGACGCCGTTCTGCGCGAGCACCTCGAGCACGCACATGGTCCATTTATCCGCGACTTTGCCGATGACTTCCATGACGACATCGTCGATTTCGGGCGTCGAAGACTTGCCCGTTGGCGATTCGAAGACGACGGCGCGCCCCGTTTGCTTTTGCTTTTTCACGCTCATATCGTTGAGTTTCAAGGGTGGTAAGTTGGTTACTTCTGTGTTCGTACGGTACAAAACGGTGCCTACTTCCTAAGTGAGAGTATTGGCGCTATTCTGCCGTCGGTCAACCACGGGAGAGACATCATGCAAGTGACTGGAAACACCCTTCTCATTACGGGCGGTGGCTCGGACATCGGGCGCGCCTTGGCCGAAGCGTTTCATCGCCGCGGCAATCAAGTCATCATCGCCGGCCGGCGCGAGGATGCGCTGCGTAAAGTGGCGCAGGCGAACCCCGGCATGAAGACGGCGCAACTCGATGTGCAGGACCCGAAGGAAATCGAGCGGTTTGCGGCGCGCATGGCAGAGGAGTATCCGCAACTGAATGCCGTGCTGAACAACGCCGGGATCATGCAGATGGAAGACTGGGCTGCGGACGAGGTGGCGCTGTCGACCGCCGAGGCGACGATTGCGACGAATCTGCTCGCGCCGATGCGCTTAACGGCGGCGCTGTTGCCGCAACTGAAACGCCAGCCGCACGCGACGGTGCTGACCGTGTCTTCGGGTTTGGCGTTTCTGACGCTCGCTCATACGCCGGCCTACAGCGCGACGAAGGCCGCGATTCACGCGTTCAGCGACGCGCTGCGCTATCAACTGCGTCATACGTCTGTCGACGTCATCGAAATCGTGCCGCCGTATGTCGCCACCGAACTGATGGGCGAGCAGCAGGCGAACGATCCGCACGCCATGCCGCTTGCCGAGTTCATCGACGAAGTCATGAGCATTCTCGAAACGCAGCCGAACGCGCGCGAAGTGCTCGTCAAGCGCGTCTACCCGCTGCGCTTTGCCGCCGAGCAGGGTTACGAGAAATATATGGAGCAATTCCATACGTTCAACGACCGCTTCGGCGCGGGGCATCTGGGCTGAGTTCCGGGCGCAAGCCCGGACGGCAGACGGATCGGCGGCGCGCGCACCGGTGGCACGCAGCTTGCGTGAAGCGCGCTCAACACCCCGTCCTTGCGTTGCGCCATGTCTAAGCCTTCTCGCGGTTCGAGTCGTTTGCCGGCGCCTGCGTCGTCACGCAGCCCGTCGAGCTGCGACGCGCCCGAGCCTGTCGATCCCCCGGTCGAGCTGCCGGAAGACTTGCGCTATGTCGACGACCGCCGTCCGGGCATCACGCGCAAGCTCGTGCGCGGGCGCTTCGCCTACTTCGACCCGCAGGGGCGGCGTATCTACGACGAAGCGGAAATCAAACGCATCAATGCGCTCGCGGTGCCGCCCGCTTATACCGACGTGTGGATCTGCCCCGACCCGCTAGGCCATTTGCAAGCGACCGGGCGCGATGCGCGCATGCGCAAGCAGTACCGCTACCACCTGCGCTGGCGCGAGATCCGCGATGCAACCAAGTATGACCGGATGGCCGCCTTCGGCGACGCGTTGCCGAAAATTCGCGTGCACGTGGCGCGCGACCTGCGCCTGCCGGGCATGCCGTGGGCAAAAGTGGTCGCGACCGTGGTGCGCTTGCTGGACGTGACCCTCGTGCGCGTGGGCAGCGCGGAGTATGCGCGCGCGAACCAGTCGTTCGGACTCACGACACTGCGCAAGCGGCACGCAGCCGTGCGCGCCGGGCACTTGCGCTTTCGGTTTCGCGGCAAAAGCGGTGTCGAGCACGAGGTCGACGTCGACGACCCGCGTGTCGCCCGCATCGTTCGACAATGCATGGACTTGCCGGGGCGGGAACTGTTTCAGTACCTCGATGAAGACGGCGAGCACCGGCCCGTTGGGTCCTCCGACATCAACGATTACCTGCGCGAAGCGAGCGGCGCCGATTTCACGGCGAAGGACTATCGCACATGGGCCGGCAGCGTGTTCGCTCTGGCCGCCCTGCGTCAGATCGAGCCGCGCAGCGCGGCCCACGCCCGCAAGCATCTGGTCGAAACCGTCAAGAACGTCGCGGCGACGCTGCGTAATACGCCTGCGGTCTGCCGGCGCTGCTACATCCACCCCGCCGTCATCGACGCGTTCGAAGCCGGCGAGCTTGGCGAACTGCCGAAGGTTAGAACGCGGCGCGGTTTGAGGGCGGACGAGGCGGCATTCGCCGCGCTGCTCGCACGCAAATCACGTCGTGCGAAACGAGCGGCGCGCGAGCGGGAAGCGGCGGGCAAACGCAACCCGCGATCCGCCGAGTGTGCCAACGGCAAACAAGGCTCTCGTTGCGCTTCGAGCCGCGATGATTCGAGCCCGCGAGACGACGTACGGCTCGTCAAATTACTCGCCAAATCGCGCGCTGTGGCGAAACGGCGCACAAGTCCGAATCGCCGCCACCCGTAACGCTTGGCGGCGTCAATACGAAGCGTGCGATCGGGTTCCAATACCGTTGGAACTCGTTCGGTGTTTTCGCTTGATAACCATCAATTTCATTTACCGTTCGTTTGACTACATTGGAATACATGAAGACAGGCAGCAAGAAACGTCGAGAGTCGATCGACGAATCGAGTAATGCATTCTGAATTCCCGTGGCAATCATGCCGAGGAAATCAATTGGGAATTCGAACTGTTTTCATGCATTCGAAAGCGACGCGGGTTCGTGCAACGGACGCGGCGAAGCGCCTCAATCGATTGCGTTTGAACAGGCGATACCCGGCAAGGCCGGGATCACTCGCCAAACCAGCGCCGGCATCGAACCGCAAGGCACGCGTAGACCGCAGGCCATGTCTCGGGCCGGTCATAAAACAGACCATCGGTTATGGAGCACATGATGTGCAAATTCCGTGTTATTACGCCAATCTGCTTTGCCGTCGCATTGATCATGGGTGGCGGTAGCACCGCCGGTTTCGCTGCCACCCCCACTGCAGTTTCCGCGCACGCCGCTAAATCAGCCAAACAAAGCAACGTTAAACATTTCGTACTTCGCACGAATATCGCCGACGGCAAGCTCGTCTATGAAGACGAGCAAGGCAAGGCCGATCCGGATCTCAAAGTGCAAGTCGGCGATACGGTGGAAATCGCGATCGCAAGCAAGGAGGGCGCGGAACACGACATCACGTTCCCCGACCTGAACGTCGAATCGAAGCGCTTCAGCGGCGCGAGCGGCCCGACGACGTTGCGTTTCGTGGCATCGCGTGCGGGCGAGTTCCCGTACTTTTGCAGCGTGGCCGGTCATAAGGAAGCCGGCATGGAAGGCAAGCTCGTCGTGACCGCCGCCGCGGTCCCTGCCGCATCCCCGGCCCCGGCCGCACATGGCGATGTCGGCGGGGTCGAACCGGCCTCCGCCCACGGCGGCATGGACGGGCATGCGATGCCGATGCCCGCCGTCTACGCTGCTTCGGCGGCCCCTGCCTTGCCGGCCAAAGCGGACGCCGTCAGCATCGCGGGCGACCCGTCGGCCGTGCCGTCCCCGATCGGCGCTCGCGCGCCGCAAACGCTGAAATACCGCATCGAAACCGATGAAGTGACGGGCAAGCTCGACGACGGCACGACCTTCACCTATTGGACCTTCGACAAGCAGGTGCCGGGTCCGATGCTGCGCGCGCGAGTGGGCGACACGGTGGAGCTCACGCTCGCGAATGCGCCGACGAGCAAGATGAATCACTCGATCGACTTGCATGCGGTGATGGGCGGCATGGGCGGCGGCGGCGACACGCAGGTCGCCCCGGGCCAGCAAAAGACGATCACGTTCAAGCCGATGCACCCGGGCTTGTACGTCTATCACTGCGCCACGCCGCTCGTTCCCGAGCACATCGCGGCCGGCATGTACGGCATGATCCTGATCGAGCCCGAGGGCGGTCTGCCCAAGGTCGACAAGGAGTACTACGTCATGCAGGGCGAGATCTACACGAGCAAACCGTTCGGCACGCACGTGCATCAACAAGTCGACATGGCCAAGCTATCCGCCGAGCAGCCCGAATACTACGTGTTCAACGGCGCCGTCGGTTCGCTGACGAAGACCCACAAGCTCGTGGCCGACGTGGGTCAGACGGTGCGCGTGTACTTCGGCGTGGGCGGTCCGAACAAGATGTCCTCGTTCCACATCATCGGCGGGGTGTTCGATACCGTCTATGAAGAGGGTTCGTTGAGCGGCGCCAAGCACGATGTCCAAACGACGATCGTGCCGCCGGGCGGCGCGGCGATCGTCGAAATGAAGATGCAGTACCCGGGCAAGTACATGCTCGTCGACCATGCGCTCACGCGCGCCGGCAAGGGCCTCGTCGGCTTGCTCGAAGTCGGGGGCAAAGCCGATCCGGTGGTCTATCACGTGGGGTCGGCGCAGTGAGTCCGGCGACTCACGCCTAGGCCCGGCCTAGCGTGGGCTAGCCGAGCGCTCCGAACGTTTGCAGCAGGAGTACGACGTTCAGGGCGAGGATGACGACCGTCGCGGCGATCGCGGCGGTCGTCACGCCCGCGGTATTGACGAATTCGCCCATGATGTCCCGGCGGCTCGTCACGATCACGAGCGCGATCATCGGCGCCGGCAATGCGAAGCTGAGCACGACCTGGCTGTAGAGCAGCGCATCGGTTGCTTGCACGCCAAGTGCGGCGGCGACGAAAGCGGGCGCCATCGTCAAAAGGCGGCGCAGCCCGACGGGAATGTGGAAGCCGACGAAGCCTTGCATCACCATCTGTCCCGCCATCGTCCCCACGACCGAACTCGAAATGCCCGAGGCCAGCAACGATACGAGGAACACCGCGGCGGCGCCTGCGCCGAGCAGCGGCGTGAGGCTCCGATAGGCGGTCTCGATCTCGGCAACATCGGCATGGCCGGCGTGAAACGCACTCGAGGCCATGATGACCATCGCCATGTTCACGAGCCCGGCAACCGACAGGGCAACGATTACTTCTCGATTGGAAAAACGCAGCAGCTTGCCGCGCGCCGCATCGTTGCGAGCGCTCGCGCGATGTTGCGTGAGGCCCGAGTGCAGGTAGATCGCGTGCGGCATGACCGTCGCGCCGAATATGCCGGCAGCGAGCGAGAGTGCGCCACCGCCTTGCAGGTGCGGTAAGAAGGTACCGCGCGCCGCTTCGCTCCAGTTCACGTCGACGAGCGTCAACTCGATCACATAGGAGAGCGCGACGGTGCCGATCAAGGCGCCGATGATGAGCTCGAGCGGGCGAAAGCCCCGCCTTTGGGCAGCGAGGATCGCATAGGTGACGATGCCCGTGAGCGCCATGCCGACGATGAGCGGCACGTGAAGCAGCAGCGACAAGCCGAGCGCACCGCCGAGGAATTCCGCAAGATCGGTCGCCATGGCGGCGATCTCGCTGACGCCCCACATCGCGTACACGACCGGCGCGGAAAAATGCGCGCGGCTGATTTCAGCGAGATTGCGGTTCGTGACGATGCCCAGTTTGGCCGAGAGCGCCTGAAACAACATCGCCACGACGTTCGCCGCCAGCACGACCCACAAGAGCGAATAGCCGTACTTGGCGCCCGCCTGCAAATTGGTCGCGAAATTGCCGGGGTCCACGTAGGCAATGGATGCGACGACAGCGGGGCCTGCAAACAGCAGGGCCGCGCGCAGCCGCGTGAAGGGGCTGCGCCCGCCGCGATCGGCGACGACCTCGCCGATCGCCAGCGTCGCGCGGCCGCTCATTCCCAGTTGCATTTGCGCAGTCGTCATGACGCACCTCGTTCCCTAGTTTCTGGTGGTCATGATAAAAGCTATCGATATGTAAATGATAATTGTTTTTATAAATGATGCTCATACGGGGCTACGGCCTGCACTGCCCGTCTGCTGGTCCGCCTGCTGCCTGCCGCTAGTCCGAGGGCGCCTCGGTCGCGTGCTTTTTCTCGTTCAGTTCTTGCTCGACGGCGTCGACGCCCCGTTAGCGAATGCGAACTGCGGCGCATATTCGACCGCCGACCAACGAAACGGCAGCGATGCGGGACTGCGTCGCACTTCTTCCACCGTGAACCGGACGAGCCGCTGCGCGTCCGCAAAGGTCTCGAGCGCGGCGCCCTCCCAGATGATTTCTGCGCGCGCAGCGACATAGAGCAAGTCGCCACGGTCGAAGTCGATAAATAGCAGCCCCGCGCGATCGTCTTCGGAAAGATTGCCGAGCGTATTGAAGAATTGATTGCCGCGATAGTCGGGGGTGACGAAGGTGCGCTCGTTCTCGATGCGGACGAACCCCGGCGGCCCGCCGCGGTGCGACACGTCCACGCCTTGCGACGCAGTATCGTCGGCCAGCGTGCTGCGGGTGGCGATGAAATACGTATCGCTGCTCGCGATGAGGGCCCGGTCGGCCGCATCGAGCGTTGCGGCCCGGCGCTCGGAAGCGCCCTCGGCGGCCGGACGCCCTGGTTGGACACGAGTCGGCGTGCGGCTTTGGATGTACTTGGCGCAATTGCCGAAGCTTTGACGCACTTTCACCGTCAGCACGCCGTCGTCGGCCGCGGTCACTACGCCGTTGATGCGATTGCGCCGGCGCGTCGGCGGCTCGATGCCGAGGCCCCCCAACGCGGCGCCCGCCTGCCAAGCGCGGGCGAGCGGATCGCCCTCGAGCGGCTGGCCGGCGATGCGCAGCGTCGTCGCATCGGGCGCGGAGACGAAGCCGGGCTCGCCTATGCGCAACGTGGCCCAGGGCTGCCCTTGGGCATCGATGCCGCCCAGGACGATGAACGGCAATTGCGCAAAGAACTGCCGGTGCTGTTCCGGCAAATAGCGGCGTATGCTGCGCCGCCCGCCTATTTCGGCTTTCTCTCTAACGCCTGCGCGAGTCTGCACGGCGATCTCACCAGTGTGGAACGGTGCTTCGTCGAGGTCCCAACCGGGCGGTGGCATGACGGGGCGGCGTTCGTGCGTTTCGGTGCTCATGGCGCAAGCGTCCTCGTGTAGGGGGGGGCGGCGACCTATCGGTTCTACGAATGCGCCGTCGGCGCGGGCGTGCATGGCGGCATAGCGACGAAGCCGGGCAGGGCTTCCACCCGTGCGAGCCAAGCGCGCACGTTCGGATACGGCGCGAGCGAAATGCCGCCCTCCGGCGCATGGGCGATATAGGTGTACGCCGCGACGTCGGCGATCGTCGGCTGCGAGCCGATGGCGAAGGCTCGCGTGCCGAACATCGGTTCGATTACGTCGAACAGCTTGATCGCCGTGCGCACGGCGGTGTCGTAATCGAGGTCATTGCCGAACACCTTCACGAGACGGGCCGCGCACGGTCCATGAGCGATCGGTCCGGCCGCGAGGGAGAGCCATTGC
Source organism: Trinickia sp. Z7 (assembly GCF_056498045.1). Lineage (NCBI taxonomy): Bacteria > Pseudomonadati > Pseudomonadota > Betaproteobacteria > Burkholderiales > Burkholderiaceae > Trinickia > Trinickia sp. Z7. The sequence goes on along the minus strand of NZ_JAUEQW010000023.1, from coordinate 37,999 downwards.
GTGACCTGCGCTGCGCCGATGGGATCCTCGGGCAGCCAGGATGCATCGGCATAGCGCTTCGCCAGGTAAACGAGTATCGCGTTCGAATCGAACACGACCGTTTCGCCGTCTTCGATCACGGGCACGTGCCCGAAGGGATTCATCGCTAGAAAGGCTGGAGTGCGTTGCTCGCCTGCCCGAAGATCCACTTCGATCGTTTCGAACGGCAGGCCCAGCAGGCTCAGACACAGCTTCGCGCGATGGGCATGACCCGAAAGGCGCATCGAGTGAAGGCGGATGGGGCGGTCGGGGCGAGCGAGCGGCATGGGGCTGTCCTTGCGAGAAAAAGAGGGAAGATCGATTGACTTCATGCGAAGCGTATCGCAACCGGATTTGCCGCATAAGACGGATAATCGACTAATCACAATCCATCAAAAGTGGACAATCGCTCATGCCGCAATTGCGCGATATCAATCTCAATCGTCTCGTCGTTTTCGCCGCTGTGGTGGAGAGCGGCTCGCTGAGCGCGGCGTCCGAGCGGCTCGGGCTCGCCAAGACGATGGTCAGCACGCATATGCAGCGCCTCGAAGCGGAAGTGGGCACGACCCTGATCGTGCGCACGACGCGGCGCTCGAGTTTGACCGAGGCGGGGCGCACGCTGTATGAAGCGAGCCGGGCTTGCCTGCGCACGGCAAGCGATGCCCTCGCCGCCATCGCCACGACACCGGGGCCGCTGCGCGGAGCGGTGCGTATCGCATCGCCGATCGACTACGGCGCGCTCGTCGTGGCGCCGGCATTGGTGGGGCTGCAGCGCGCGCATCCGCAGTTGCAAATCGAATTGATGTGCGCGGACGGATACGCCGATGTGGTCGCCGAGCGGATCGACGTAGCGATTCGCTTAGGAAACCTAAAGGATTCGAGTTATCGATCGGCTCGGCTCGGGCAGTATTTGCGATGGCTCGTCGCCAGCCCCGAATTCCTCGCGCACCACAAGTTGCCCAAATCGCCGAGCGGCTTGAGCGAGATGCCGTTCGTGTCGTTATCGACGATGCCACATCCCAATACCCTGGCGTTGTCGAGCGCGGCCGGGCAGCGCTTGCGCTTGCGCTGCAAGCCGGTGTTCGTTGCCAATACGGCCAACGCTTGCCGCGCCGCCACGCTCGCGGGCGCAGGCTTCGCACTCCTCACCGATTTTTCGATCGAGGATGACCTGGCGGCCGGGCGGCTCGTGCGTCTGTTTCCTCGCTGGGCGGGCGAGCCTGCCGCGATTCAAGCCGTCTACCCGTCGGCGCGTCAGCCTTCGCCGAAAGTGGCCGCCGTCATCGAAGCGTTGAAGTCGCATTTGAGCGCTCGCCGATAGGCGAGCGGAGAGGCGCCGACGGCCGCACGAAACCGATGGCCGAAATGGCTTGCATCGGCATACCCGGCTCGTTCGGCGATTTCGTCGAGCGGCAGTATCGTCGTGCGCAGCAATTGCCGCGCGAGGTCGGCGCGCCGAGCCGCAATCCAGGCATGCGGCGGCGCGCCGAACGAGGCCCGAAACATGCGCGACAGGTGAAACTCGGACAGGCAAGCGACCTCGGATAAGTCGCCGAGCGTAATCGTGTCGCCCAAGTGCGCATCGATGTATTCGCGCAAGCGTCGTCGCACGACAGGCGCGAGGCCTCCCTTGACGGGGGCGTCGCTGCGGCGCACCGATTGGCTGCGCAGCAATAGGCTCAGGATTTCGTGGGCCGCTTCGTTCGCGCGCAGGCGGTCGTCGGGGGCATCCCACGATTGCGCCGCGAGGCAGCGGCATAGCGCGGCGATATGGGCGTCTTCGAAGTAGGTGCGATCGGCCAGGGTCAGTTCGCGCGGTTCGCGATCGAGCTCTTGCACGGCGCGCCGGGTGAAGTGCTCGGGCAGGAAGTACAGATGGAAGAAATGCATGTGGCCCCGCACCCACCAGCGCGATTCGTGGTCGCCCGGCAGCGCGCACAGCCGAGCCGGCGCACCGTACTGACCGGGCAGTTTTTGCCGCTCGGTGCGATAGCCGCCGTTCAAGTAGCACGAAAGCGTGTGATGGCCGGGCCGGTCGTAGGCCGTTTCGTCTTCGACGATGTCGCGCCGCCACACGGCGGCGGCCAGCCGATCGCCCAACCATGCGAACCGCTCTAGCGTGGCGTTCGCGTTCGCGAGCGTGAGTCCGACCGAATGCATCCCGAACGGCGGCGCTTCGACGCACGAGGCGTCGGTCGGGGCAGGGGCGAAGGGGCTCGCGTTCACGGCGGCGATACGAATCGGATCATGACCGCATGAGTATAGAGAAAGCGGCGTACTCGCGCCCGCCGCCGCGCGATGCGCGGGAATAAAACCGCAAGGATAGACAACGCGGATCGCGCGCCGCCGTTGCATAGTGAAAGTGCTTGGGCATACCGGCCCGTTGCAAAACCTTCGACCGTACCTGAGGGCCTCATGAACTTGCTGCTCTATTCGACCACGGTGCTGATTTGGGGCACGACTTGGATCGCCATCAAGTGGCAGACCGGCGTCGTGGCGCCGCCCGTCTCGATCACGTTCCGTTTCATTCTCGCCGCGATCGTCATGCTCGCGATCGTACGCATGACGCGCCGGCCGATGCGCCCGCCCCGGGCCGCGTGGCCGCTGTTGTTCGCGCAGGGGCTGGCGCTGTTTTGCTGCAACTTCCTGTGCTTTTACTACGCCGAGCAGATCGTGCCGAGCGGCCTCGTCGCGGTCGTGTTTTCGACCGCGCCACTGTTCAATGCAGTCAACGGGCGGCTGTTCATGGGCCGTGCGCTGCAGCCGAGCGCGATCGTCGGCGCCATGCTGGGCCTCATCGGCATCCTCTTCCTGTTCGCGCCTCAGGTCGCGGACCACGCGGGCGACAAGACGATGTGGCTGGGGCTTGCGATCACCTTGGTCGGCACGATGTGCTTTTCCGCCGGAAATCTGCTGTCCAGCCGGATGCAGTCGATGGGCCTGCACCCGAGCGTGACCAACGGCTGGGCCATGCTGATCGGCGCTTGCGTGTTGACGCTGGGCAGCCTCGCGGCGGGCTTCTCGTTTGAACCCGAATGGACGCCGCGCTATTTCGGTGCGCTGCTATATTTGGCCGTGCCCGGCTCGGTGATCGGCTTCACCACGTATTTGACGCTCGTCGGCCGGATCGGACCCGAACGCGCGGCCTACTGCACGGTTCTTTTCCCCTTCGTCGCGCTGGCGGTATCGACGGTGTTCGAAGGCTATCGCTGGTCGGCCCCGGCGGCGATCGGCCTTGCGCTCGTCGTGCTGGGCAATCTGATTGCATTCAACGTGTTTCGTCAGTTGCCGTTCTTGAAGGGGGCCCGCCGCGCGCCGGCGCGCTGAGCGGGGCAGGCCCGGTTCAGCGGGGCGCTCGGCGAGCCTGCGAACGCCGATGGGGCGCAGATGGTCGATTTCGGTCCGACCGCGGGCCGGCTTGCCTTTGCGGGCTCGCCGGTCCGCGGTCTTTTTTTACGCCGCACCGGCAACATTCCCGGCGCGAAGCGGTTGGCCTGCGCTCCTTGCATGCCGCGCCCGCCTGCGGGTGCGGGCACTGCGATTGCTCGCTCATTCAAACGGCCAAAAGCGGCCGAGCGCACATCGACGGCTGGCGCATGCGTGCCGCGCCGCGCACACTGGGAACGAGGCGTCGCGCGCGCTCGGTTCGGCGCACGACGCTTTTTCGCCCAAGGAGGAGCAGACGATGCAAACGGACAGCGCACTGCAAGCCACGATCGACGCCATCGTGCAAACCGGCAAAGGCCTATTGGCCGCAGATGAAAGCGGCCCCACCATCGCGAAGCGGTTCAAAGGCATCGACGTCGAATCGACGGAAGAGAACCGCCGTGCATGGCGCGAACTCTTGCTGTCGACGCCGGGCCTCGCTCAATACGTCAGCGGCGTCATCCTCTACGAAGAAACGCTCGGCCAGTGCGCCGCCGATGGCGAGCCGCTACCGAGCCTCGCCGCAAGGCAGGGCATCGTCCCGGGCATCAAGGTCGATACGGGCAAGATCCCGCTCGCCCATGCCGAAGGCGACGAGATCACGCAAGGGCTCGACGGCCTCGCCGCTCGGCTCGAGAAATACAAGGCGCAGGGTGCCCGATTCGCTAAGTGGCGTGCCGTGTACAACGTGTCGGACACGTTGCCGAGCCGGCTGGCCATCGAAGCCAACGCCGATTCTCTGGCGCGCTACGCCGCCATTTGCCAGGCAGCGGGCGTCGTGCCGATCGTCGAACCCGAGGTGCTGATGGATGGCGCTCATTCGATCGATCGCTGCGCGCAAGTGACCGAAGCGGTGTTGCACGAGGTGTTTCACGCGCTGCACCGGCATGGCGTGGCGTTGGAGCTCATGCTGCTCAAGCCGAGCATGGTCTTGGCCGGCAAAGATGCCGCGCGAGAAGCCGGCGTGAGCGAAGTGGCTGAGCGCACGGTGTCGGTCCTCGGGCGCACGGTGCCTCCGGCGGTTGCCGGCATCTATTTCCTATCGGGCGGGCAAACACCGGTGCACGCGAGCGCTCACCTCGATGCGATCAATCGGACCGGCCGCCGTCCATGGCCGCTCAGCTTTTCCTATGGTCGCGCGCTCCAAGAGCCGCCGCTGGAGGCTTGGCGCGGCAAGGCTGCCAACATCGGCATCGCGCAGCAGGCGCTCCTCAAGCGTGCGAAATTGAACAGCGCCGCCGCGCGCGGATGCTATGCCGCGAAGGACGAAGCCACGGGCTGAGGCGGCGGTCGCACCATAGAAAAAGCAAAGGCGAAGCCGATGGCTTCGCCTTGCTCGATGATTGCGGCCGATTCGCTCAGCAGCGCTCACCCCCCTCAATGCATCGCCATCTGCACGACTTTGACGACGACGAGCCCAACGGCAACGACGAGGTAGCCGCGCAGCGCCCCCATCCATAGGCGCGTCGTGAGCGTGAGCACGGGCGGCGGCAACTCATGCAGCGGCGGCATGCGCCAGGTGCTGCGATGAGCCAGCTCGCTCGGGGCGGGAGCGGTTGCCACCTGTTCGTCGGCCCGGCCATGTGCCATTCGCCGCCACGCTTGCGTGCCGAGATACGCTGTCGCGAACAGCAACGCGCCACCGGCGAGAATAGCGACGATCGCCTCGGACGAGATGTCGGGAAAGACGGTTGCCGCGGTCAAGATGATCGAGAGCACGACCAGGACGGCGACTACCGCGCCCGTAAACACGTTCAACCGTTGCGAATTCACCCAGGGGCCGAGCACCGCTTTATCGTTGCATAGCAAAAGCAGGAAGACCGTGGCGCTAGGCAGCAGGACGCCGGCCAGCGTTTGCACGGCAACCGTGAGCAGGCCGAGCGGGCTGCCCGGCATCAACACGAGAGCCGCCGCGAACGCAATGATCGCGAAGTAGACGACGTAAAAGCCCTTGGCGTCGGCCACGCTGCGATGCAGCGAGTGGCGAATGCCGAAGACGTCCCCGATCGCATACGCCGTCGACAGCGAAACGGCGGCGGCCCCGATGATGGAAGCGTCGAGCAAAGCCACGGCGAAGATGGTGGCCGACGTTTCGCCGACATACTTGTGCAGCCCCGCAATGACGCCGCCCGCATCGGTGAATTGACCGAATTCCGGGTGTCCGGCGAACAGCGCGGCCGTGAACGCCATCATCGCGACGGCGCCCACCACGACGAAGCCGATGCCGATCCACAGATCGATCTTTTCGTACTTCATGAAGCGCGGTGTGATGCGCTTATCGATGATGTAGCTTTGTTGAAAAAACAATTGCCACGGCGCGACGGTCGTCCCCACGATGCCGATCACGAGCAGCATGACGTCGGAGAGCTTCGCGTGCTTGGGCCAGCTCGGCACGAGGAAATCGCGCGCGATCGTGCCGACGGGCGGGTGGATCGAAACGAGCACGGGCACGAGCAGCAGGCTGAGCACGCACAGCACGATGGCGAACCGCTCGAAGCGGCGGAAGTCGCCCGTGCTGACGGCGGCCATCGTCAATACGGCCGCGATGCACACGCCGAGTACTTTGGGCACGCCCAAAAAGCCGAGTGCGAACGTAATGCCGATGAATTCGGTGACGATCGTGAGCGCATTGAGCAGAAACAGATCCACGACGCTGAAGGCGCCCCAGAACTTGCCGAAGCGCTGAAAGATCAAGCGCGCGTGCCCGACGCCCGTCACCGCGCCCAACCGCAGGACCATTTCCTGGTTGACGTACAGCACCGGAATCAATAGCGCGAGCGTCCACAACAGCGTCGTGCCATAGTTCTGACCGGCTTGCGTATACGTGCCGAATGCGCCGGCGTCGTTATCGCCGACCATGACGATGAGCCCCGGGCCCAAGATCGCGAGCAAGGTGCGCAGGCGGGCGGACCACCCGCGGCGCGGCGCCGTGTCGTGGTGAGCAATTGTCCCGAAGGCCCCTTTGATGTCGCCGACGTGCGCGTCGTCGAGCACGGCGCCCCGGGTGGGCGAAACGTTGATGGGTGTGGACATTTCTACTTTCTCTCTAGCGCTCGCGCAAGGCGCGTACGACCGTGTTCATCGGCACGGCGGCCGCGCGCTTTGGCTTGTGGCGAGCGCGGGCCGGCGTGTGCGTGCGTAGCCACGAGCGCAAGCCGCTCGCGGCTTCGAACCGACGGACGCGCTGGCGTGAGTTGCACGCGCGGCGGCGTCCGAACGGCGCGGTGGCCATTCGAAAATCGATGCGCGGAAAACTAGGGAGAAACTGCGGCGCGCACCGTCTGCCTGCTGGCAGGACGGCGGCTTAGGGAAGCATTAGCGGACGTCGTGCCGATCAGGCGGAAATACTGTTCGAAGGTCGACTACTGCAACTGTCCAAGGCATATGCCCCATTTGTGGAATTGGTTGAATTTTAGTTGTTGCATCGAAGATGCGTCAATAAGCGAGTTTGGTGCCACCTCAATTTTTTCGCGCCCGTGCGTGTGTTGGAGCGCCAAGAATGCTTCGTTCTCCTGAAGATTGAGCGGGCTCGACCCGGCGCGGCATGCGACGGCGATGTTGGATCGGCGCAACAGGTGGCCTCGAATCGCGCGGCTTCGTCGAAGCGATGTCCCCCCGTTTTCACGGGCCGGGGTGAGGCGGGGAGACGAGCGCATCGACGACCGTGCGCATCCGCTCCCAATGCGACCCTTCCCAAAAGACGCGCTTGCATACGTCGCAAGTGACGAATTGCGAATGCCGCTCGAGCACGCCTTCCGGGGCGTGGCCTTGGGCTTGCGCCCGATCGATCCGCCGCAGCGGCGCGTTGCAAGTGAGGCATAGCCGGAACGGGTGCACGCTCCCGGCCAGGTCGAGTCGATCGATGACTTCCCGCAGTTGCGTTTGCGGTTTGAGCGAGCGTACGTAGCAGCCGTGCGTGATCGTGCGGCGCTTGAGCAACTCGCGATCTCGCGTGAGCACGATGCGCTCTTGCGAGGCGGCGAGCGACTCGATCTCGTCGTCGGCAAAATGATTGTCGTACAGCGTATCGAAACCGGCCAGACGAAGCAGCCGCGCGAGGCCGCCCAGGTGCGCATCGGCCACGAACCGTATCGTGCGCAGCGGCCGTTCGCGCACGCGCAGCAGCGGCGTCACGTCGAGCGCCTCGAACTTGGGGTAGACGGCCACGCGATCGCCATCCGCGAGCACGCGATCGAATCCCGCCGATTCGCCGTTCACGAGAATCAATTCCACTTCCGTATGCGGCACGCCCAGGGCCTCGATCATGTGCTTGGTCGTGGCGTTGCGCGCACAAACGCAGCTGAACGCGCGCGAGCGCAGCGGCCGCGCGAGGAACTCGTTCAGCTCTTCGTAAAACCGGAACGTGGCGGTGACCGTCGGCATCGAACGAGTATCGCACCGGCTGCGCCCGTATGCATGGCGGGCGCCCCCTCGCTGCCGGCAAATTTGCTGCAATCGTGCTTTACTGCGCTTTTTTCCTTTCGGCGAGGGGGCAAGCGATGGATGTCGGCTTTATTGGTTTGGGGAACATGGGCCACGCGATGGTCGAAAACATGCTGAAAGCGGGTCATCAAGTGCGCGTCTGGAACCGCACGCGCGAACGGGCCGCCCCGCTCGCGGAACTCGGCGCGAGCATCGTCGACGAGCCGGCGGCCGCTTTTTCGGGCGACGCCGTCTTCTCCATGCTTGCCGACGATGCCGCCGTGCTGGACGTGGTGGATGCGGCGTTGCTCGAGCACGCGCCGCGCGGGCTCGTCCATGTGAACATGTCCACGGTGTCGATCGCGCTCGCGCAAGCGCAGGCGCGCGATCATGCCGCGCGCGGCATCCATTATGTGGCGGCGCCCGTCATGGGACGGCCCGACGTGGCGGCCGCGGCGAAGCTGACGATCATCGCGGCGGGGCCGGCCGAAGCGATCGACCGCGTGCAACCCGTGTTCGACGTGATCGGGCAAAAGACCTGGCGCATCGGCTCCTTGCCGGAACACGCCAACGTCATCAAGCTCGCGGCCAACTTCACGCTCGCATCGGCCATCGAAACGCTCGGCGAGGCTGCGTCGCTCGTCACCGCACATGGCGTGGCGGTAACCGACTACCTCGACGTCATCACGTCCAGCGTGTTCCCAGGACCGGTGTATGCGGGCTACGGCAAGCTCATCGCGGAGCGGCGCTACGAGCCGGCCTTGTTCAAGGCGCGGCTCGGCCTGAAGGACGTTCGGCTCGCACTCGCCGCGGCCGAGGCGAATTGCACGCCGATGCCGATCGGCAGCTTGCTGCGCGACAACCTGCTCGAAGTCATGGCGCGAGGCGAGGGCGAGAAAGACTTTGCCGTGCTCGGCGAGGTGGCCGCGCGGCGCGCAGGACGCTGATTGCTCGCATGCGGGGCGAGGCGAGGCGATGCGCGGCGAGGCGAGCACACCCGCTGCTCGTGGCCCAGCGGCGAACCCCGATGCGCGAGCGCATGCATGGCTATGAGATCGCGCGCATAATCGACGCTTTGCGCCTTTTTTGGGAAGCCTCGCATCATGAATTTGCACACCTGGTGGTTGTTCGTCGCTACGGTTTTCGTGATTTCGGCCATTCCCGGGCCGAACATGCTCGTCGTGATGACGCACAGCGCGCAGCACGGCCTGCGTCGCGCAACGGCGACGATGGCCGGATGCCTCTCCGCGCTGGTCATCATGTTGTCGGTCTCGGCCGCCGGTCTCGGCGTATTCCTGAAGGCGTGGCCGACCATGTTCGACGCGCTGCGGTTGATCGGCGCCGCGTACTTGGTCTATCTCGGCGTGAAATCATGGCGTGCGACGGTACCGGCTACGGCAAACGCCGATGAAGGCCCGGTGCAAGAAGGCGCAACGAAACGCGAGCGCTCGCTCGGCGCGCTTTACCGCAACGGCTTTCTCGTCGCAGGCAGCAATCCGAAGGCGATACTGTTCGCCGCGGCGCTGCTGCCGCAGTTCATCGACGCATCCAAGGCGACATTGCCGCAGTTCGGTGTCCTCGTCGCCACGTTCGCGGTGATCGAAGTCAGTTGGTATCTCGTCTACGCGCTGTGCGGTGCGCGCATCGGCTCCACGCTCAAGAGCGGACGCGTCGCCCGGGCCTTCAATCGACTGACGGGCGGCGTGTTCGTCGGCTTCGGCGCGATGATGGCGCTCGTTCGCCACTGATTCGCCCATCGATTCCCCACGGGCACGGCACGGATAGCGCCCGCTATTCGTGCGCCCCGGGCAACAGCCCCAGCACGAACGCCGTGCCCGCAAAGGCCAGTCCGACGACGCAGACGCCGCTCCACCCCGCCCACGCCCAGGCCGCCCCGGCCGCGGATGCGCCCACAGCGCCGCCGATGAAGAAGATACCCACGAAAAGTCCGTTGAGGCGGCCGCGCGCGGCAGGGTTCAACAAATTGATCGCACGGCGGCCGAGCGTTTGATCGGTGACGACACCGGCGTCGAGCGTGGCCGCCCCCGCCACCAGCAATGCGACGGCCAGGCCCTTATGGGCGCTTGCGTCGAAGCCGAACCACCCGGCGCCGACGATGCCGCTCGCCACGAGCGCGATCAACATGCTCGTATGGCCGATGACAAGCGCGGTGCGGCCCAAGCGCTTGTCTCCGGCCAAGCCGGCGAGCGGCGTCGCCACGACGCCGGCCGCGCCCGCAAGTGCGAACCAGGCGATGTCATAGAAGTTGAAATCGAAAGGACCGCGTGCAAGGCGCAGGCCGATCGCGGTCCAAAACGCGCTGAATGCGCCCATCACGAGCGCTGCCGATACGGCTCGCCGCTGCAGTACCCGTTCCGATGCGAGCAGCGTCCATAGCGAGCGCAGCAACGCGCCGTACGTCGTCGAAACGAGCGGCGCGTGGCGCGGCAAGCGCGCGGCGAGCACGAGCGCGAGCACCGCATCGGCGGCAGCCGCGACTCCGTAGAAGGCGCGCCAGCCGATCGAACCGGCAATGACGCTCGCGAGCGGCCGCGACAGCAAAATGCCGAGCATCAGACCGCTCATGACATTGCCGACGGCGCGTCCGCGCCGAGCCTCCGAGGCCATCGACGCCGCCATCGGCACCAGCATCTGAATCACGCTCGAACTGGCGCCGGCCAGGAACAGCGCCGCGAGAAAGACGAGGCTGTCGTGTGCCAGCATCGCGACGCCTAGCAGTGCCGCACAAGTGGCCAGCGTGCGCACCACGAGCCGCCGGTTTTCGAGCAGATCGGCGAGCGGCACGAGTAGAACGAGGCCCAGGGCGTAGCCCAGTTGGGGCAGCATCGCGATGGCGCCGGTCAAGGAGGCGGGCAGGCCGAGCGAGCGCTGAATCGGACCGATCAGCGGCTGCGCCGCGAACAGGTCCATGACGATGATGCCGACCGCGCCGGCAAATAAGATCGTCAGCGGCATGGTCAGTCGATGCGCGCTTTGGCGATCCGACTCTGCGTGTGCAGCGCTCGGGCAGGAAAACTCTGGAGAGGGGGCAGGCCGATTCATATGGGAGGTGACCGGACGGTTGATGAGCGGCCATCGTAGGCTCGCGCGATGTATGCGACAATTGAAATATGTCGATAATGATTATGCGGAGTTGTTTTGAACACGCGAGACTTGCAAGCGTTCGTCGAAGTCGTCGATAGCGGATCGATGGTGCGCGCCGCCCAGAAGTTGCATGTGACGCAACCTGGGCTGACGCGGCGCGTGCAGAACCTCGAGACGACGCTGGGGGTGGCGCTGCTCGATCGGCAGAGCAAGCCGATGAAGCCCACTGGCGCGGGCAAGGAAGTCTATGCGCTGGCGCGCGCGGTGCTACGCAGCGTGGACGATTTGCTGGCCGTTGCCGCGCCCGGCAGCGAGCCTGCCGGCGAATTGAAAATCGGCGTGCCGCCGTTCCTGTCCGAGCTTGCGCTGGAGCAGCCGATCGACCGCTTGCGCGCGGCGTTTCCGCGCCTCACGTTGCGGGTGACGGCGGCCTGGTCGCCTGCGTTGCTCGAGCGGGCGCTGCGGGCGGAAGTGGATGCGGCGGTCATCATGGCGCCGGCCGCGGCTGCGATGCCCGAGACGGTCACCGCAACGTTGCTGGCCGTGCAACCGACGGTCATCGTCGCTGCGCGCTCGATGCAACTGCCGCGCAAGGGGCGTGGCGGACGAGGCGCTCCGCGTCTTACGCTGGCCGAACTCGCGCAACATCCGTGGGTGCTCAATCAGGACGGATGCGGCATGCGCTCGGCGCTGGGCCGCGCGCTTGGCGCCGCGTCGCTGAGATTCGAAGTGGCGGTGGAGGCGTTCGGCTCCGAATTGCAGCTTTCGCTCGTGGCGCGTGGCGTGGGGTTGGGCATCGTCACGCCGAGCCAGCTTGCCGCCAGCGCCCACAAAGATGCGTTACAGGCGATCGAGGCGCCCGAGTTTTCGGGCGGTCTGAACGTCTGGTTGGTGCACGGCACGTTGCCGGGCCGGCTCGTGCGGCCGATGGCCTTGTTGCGCGAGGCGCTGATGGACGTGCTCGCGCAACCCGATCGGCGTTAGCGCGCCTTAATAGGCGAAGTACGGTCCCGTGCCGGCCGGCGTCGCCTGTTGCTCGATGGCGGTGTAGACGTTGCGTCCATAGAAGAACGGCAGGCCCCAATCGAACACTTGGGAGCCGACGAACGCAGGTCCCGCGAACAGCGGCATCGCCGCTGCACCGCCCGACGCTTGCCAGATCTGCGCGGCGTTGCCTACGCTGAATCCGACCGTGCTTGCGACGCCGTTCGTCCCGACGTTGGTCGCGCTGAACTGCTCGGTGGCGGCGGGACAGTAGTAGCTCTGATTCGGGCTCGCACAAGCGGGCATCTGGTTCGTGGCGAAGAATAGGCCGGTGGAGCCGCTATCGATGATGCTGCCCGAGTATGTCGTGCCGTTCTCGGTCGTCGTGAACACGCCGCGCGCTGGATCGACCCCGATCACGTGTGCGGCGGCATCGAGCGTGTTGTCGCTTTGCGTGCCGATGCCGAAGATCAACTGTCCCGCCACGCTCGTCGCACTGCCGCTAGGCACGGCCGGGAGGCTGACGATGACGCCGTTGCCATCCGCGCCGAAGTAGGGCACGGGGTTGGCGACCTGCCGTGCTTGCGCAATGGCGGTCGGCACGCAACTCGTGCCCGAGCACGCGTAGTAGGTGCCCGCGATCGCTTGGTTGGCGCACGCCGCGCCGCAGTCGTGCTTGAATACACCGATCCCCAGAATGCCGTTGGCCGCGAGCGTGCTCGGCGTATTGCGCGCAGCACCGGTGTTTGAGCAACTCGCCGGCACGGCCGCGTAATTGGCATCGATCACTTGGATCGGTAGCGACGCGGCGCGCTCCCCGCCGATTTGCACGTCGGCGATGCGGACCGAGCCCCAGGTGTAGCCATCGAAAAACTGCATGCACTCGGCGAGGGCGCCGCCGTTTTCGCTGGTTTGCTGCGGCAGCGAGACCGATGCGGGCAACTGCGAAGCGAACACGCGCAGGCCCCATGATCCCGTATCGACCAGCACGTGGTCGATCGTTTGACAATTCGCGCCGCCCGGCGCGCAGACGGTGACGCTGACGAACGGCATGTTGGGGACGCCCGCCACCCCATGGTCGACCGCGATCGCCGCGACATTGGCCGCGAGCGCGGCCGTGGGGGCCGATGTTTGAGCGGAGGTATTGCTGACCGAGTTGTTGCCGCCGGAACCGCCCCCACCGCAGGCCGCGGTCAAGCAGGCGATCAGCAGTACCGCCGCGGCCGTCATCGCTTTCAAGATCGAAAATCGCAACATCGTCAGCACTCCTAATGAACGACGCTGGCGTCGACGCCGGCCGGGAGTGCTTGCGGCAGGTACGCGTGTCCCGAGAACGCGCGCAAATGCCCGCTGGAATAGACGACCAAATCGCTCGCCGACACGGCAAGCGGCCCGCCGCCGCGTGTCGGACCCGAACGCGTGAACCGGTCGAACGCAGCGCCGAGGGTGGCTCTCAAATCGGGCAGCGTCGGGCCGTCCCATGCCACCCCGAACACGATGCCGTCGGCGCCGGCGTATTCGCGCACGACCGTGCCCGACGGCAGCGTGATCGTGTGAAGCGTGTAGGAGGCTTGCACGCTGCTTGCGTGCGCAATCGCTGAGAGGCGTGTTGCGTCGGCCGAGACGCTATCGATGCGCTGGCCGAGTGTGGCCTGCGCGGCCGGTGCGGCGATGAATCCGGCCGCGGCGAGCGCCACGGCAATGGCGTTCGTATACACATGCGATTTCACTGCATTTCCTTCGCTGGTGATGCGGAGAACGGCCGGCGACACGCGTCGACCGGGTTCGCACTGGCGTGCAACCGCGCAAGTTGCGTTCGTCTGCGCGGCGCACGTTCGCTCTCGTAACCAGTGAGGTGAACGGACGCGCAACGGCGAACTTTAGGCCGGAGCAGCGTCCGCGAGCGGTGAAACGGCTGTTCGAATGTACGGAAAATAGGGTTGGAACAGGCCGGCGTGCGTGGACGCGATCACAGGCACCTGTTGCGCCATAAGGCGTGCGAGCGCAGTCGCAGCATTGCCGCGCTCGATGGGGGCGGATGGAGCGACGCTTTGCCGCGCGATTGAAAATTTTTTTGCCTAACTGAGCAGAAACCCTTATTTTTAACCGAGCGCTGAACTTTCCCACCAAACGCTCGTTTGATCGAGCAGTACGACATCCGTGACAACGCGAATCACCAGACGAATGCTTCCGCGGCCCCGGGTCCGTGGGTTGCGACGAGCACTGTGCAAAGGATGAAGCAATGAAGTCCGATTGGTACGGCGCACGAGGGACAGTCGCGAGCGGAGCGGAAGGCACGGGCGACGGGAGCGCGGTAGCGCATCCGAAGCGCGTGCTCGTTGCCGATGCCGACGACGCTGCGCGTCGCATGCTGGTCAACTTGGTCGAGAGCTTGGGCTATGACGCTGTAGAGGCGCACTCGATTGCCGAGGCGCTCGAGATTGCCCGGCGCGCGCCGCCCGATGCCGCCTTGATCGATATCGGCGCGCCGATGCTGGATGGCCTGCCCGCGGCACGGCGTCTGCGTGAATTGGCCGGGGCCTCGTCATTGCTATTGATTGCGCTGACGGGCTGGGGGCAGCCGCAGTACCGGGACATGGCGTTGGCCGCAGGTTTCGACGTTCATCTCGTCAAGCCCGTCGGCGTGGACCAATTGGGCTTTCTGCTATCGATGACCCTGGTGTGATCTTTGCGCCGTGAACGTCCTATGTTGCGCAACGGCAACGCTGCCCGGCAGCCAGCGCAGCGACTGTGTTGCAATGCATCAAACGGTTTGCTAGAGTGAAGTTGTCTCCTCCATGTCTCCTCTGATATGGATTCAGCCCGCCAATAGGCGGGCCTTTTTTTACGTGCGCTGAATTCGCCCGGCAGCGCCAAGCGCCACCCGCGTCGCCCCGCGCGTCAGAACTTATACGAAAGCGCGAGATAGGTGATGATCGGATCGGCGGTCAATTGGGCTTGCGTCGTGCCCAGCAACGTGCCGTCGGCCGCTCGCACGTACACGGTCGAGCGCGACTTCAGCGGGATATAAGTCACCGATGCGCTCACGCCCCAATGCTCCGTGAAGTCGTACGAAGCGCCCGCGTTGAACACGGGGGCCCAGGATGGCGACGCCTTCGCCGAAACGCTCGTGACGCCCGGTCGCGCCGCGCCTGCGGCTAGCACCGAACCCAGGTTGTTCTGCGTCGACGTGACGAAGTTCGGGTTGAGTTCCAGATTGGTAAAAAAGTTGTACGAAATGCCAATGCCGACGAAGGGCCGAAACCGCGCGGTCGCCGAATTGAAGTAATACTGAATCATCATCGCGGGGCTCCACTGGCGCACGCTCTTGACGATCGGCTCGTTGGCCGGGTCGTCGAGATTTTCCGTGCCGAGCGCGCCGGCGGGGCCCGGGGGGACGATCGAGCCGCGGCCCCTGATCTTGAACGTCGGCGGCACGCCGGCGACTGTCGTGAGCGCGATGTGGTCCGTGAGGAAATGGCTGAAGACGAGGCCGAGCGTGTCCGCGTTGTTCGTCGACAGCCCGGTTCCCTGCGAAGTGAATGCGCTTGGCAGCCGCAGCGGCGTATCGATGGGCTGCGGCGAAACATAGGTTGTCATCGGCGTGCTCGAGTCTTGCGGCATGATGTGAAACCAGCCGAGCGTGACGACGTTCTCACCCGCCTTCTGTGCATATGCGCCGCTCGCCACGGTCCCAAGCAACGCCACGCCAGCGGCGGCGCGCGCGAACTTGCCCAGCTTCTTTTTCGTCTTCATCGTTTCCTCCCTGTCTTCGTTTTTTTTCGATCGCGCGCCGCCCTTCGCCCGCGAACGGGCCGGCCGGCGCATGCGTCGACTTCGTGTTGCGCGGCGCGTTCCGCTATTGAACGAACGCGTTGATCGTGAAGTACGGCGACGAATTCTCGTTGTAGAGATAGCCGAACACGCCGCCCGTGAAGATGAGCTTGCCCGTGGCCGCGCTCGATGACGAACCCGTCACGGCCGATAGCACGACGCCCGGAACGGCGTTGGCAAAGCTCAGATCGAGCGGCGTGGCGATCGATGCGTTGGCGGCCTGATACGGATCGAGCATCGTGGCTTGAGTGCCCACGAGCGCGGTGGCGCGATAGTCAAACTGGCTATCGACGCCGATGTATTGCCCGTTTTGCGTATTGACGGCGATGGGCGTTTGCGGTGCGAGGATGGTGATGCCTGATTCGTCGTCGGCGGTGAAGGTCGAGGGGTTGGCGTATCCGGTCCGAATCAGGATCGGCACGAGTTGATTGCGCAGCTTGCCGACGATCATGAAGCCCTTGCCCGCCGGCGAGACTGCGTTCGTCGGCTTGGCTTGGCTTTGAAACGCGTCGCTCTCGAATGCGCCGCTGCCATCGCTCGACTGCACCCAGTTCGTGCCCGCCTGCTGCGTCTTGCCGGCGTTCACGCCCGCGTTGTCGGTTTCGCTCCACGTGCCGTCGGCGTTGATGACGATCTTCGCGTCCACGGGCACCGTCGCATAGTTTTGCGAGGGAATGATGTGATAGCCGAGCTGGTTGTAGGCGCCGGCCACGTTGGCCAGATTCGTCTCGATCGACGAAAAGCCGATGTACGGAAAGTACGGGAACTTGTTGTCGGACACGGCGCCGAAACCGACGATCCCGCTGTACTGGATCTCCTTGCCGGGGATCGTGCCGCCAAGCACGCCTTGCCCGACGAAGATGCGAGCGGGCTTGTTCGGGTCCAAGCTCGCGCCCTGCAGGTAGAAGGCGCACTCGTTCTGCTTTTGCGTCGGCAGCAAAGTCTCCGGCGCGAGCGTGCCGCTTTGCGACGTGCCTGCGCGGGACGGCGACACTGTGCCCGTCGTGGCGGGAATCGCCGATTCGACATAGGTCACTTGCCACGTCATCTTCGTGGTGTCGATCTGCATCTTCACGAGCTCGCCGTCGCCGCCGCCGCCCGTGAACACCGTGTTGTAGTCGAGTGATGCGGGGCAGAGCCGGTCAGCCGCGGCATTCGCGCCACCGGTAACGGCGCTGCCGCTGCCGCCGCCACCACCGCATGCGGCCAGAAAGGGCGCGACGAGCGCCAGCGCAAAAAGGGTGTTCGGATTCATATCGTTCCTCCATGCTTATCGTTATCGGGCGCCCGGCTCCCTGTCGGCCGCCGCTTGATTTAGTTCGCACTGCTAACTGATTGCGATAGGTCGCGCGATTCCTCCTTGCGTATGCGCTCACGTCGCTTGCGAATGGCAGGCCGACGCGCTCGGGCAGCGTTCCAAACAAACGAACGGGGAAGGCAGCATGCGGCGCTCCGGCAGGCGGGCGCCACCCAGCCGCGGCCGCTTGGCCGCGTGCTTCGTCGAGCCGGCGTGGGTGTTGCCGGTCGTCTCCCTGATCTCGTTATGCGACATAATGTCCTCGCGCATCTTTTTTGTGTCAATTGATAAAGCCGTCTAAAAAAGCTAATTCAAAAAACCGTGAATCGATAAAAACGAGATGGGATAAGGCATGCGGCGGCATATTGAAACAAAAAGAGCGTTTCAAGCGCGTGCATGCAAAGCGGCGTTCGGCGTGACTCAGCACGTGGTTTGCAGGGAAGGGAGGATGCGGCGACGAGTTCGCTCAGTGGCGCACGGGCGCCCGTGCGGCATGTGATGCCGAAACAATCAGATGAATGGAGCAGTTATTGCTGCCCCATCAATGCCCGCTCATCAGCGATGTAAGCCGATTTGAATCTTCATGGAAGATATGAGTGCGCCGCTTCTCGATACATATCGATGCGCTATTGCAGCGCGTCAAATAAAAAAGCCGGCATTACGGCCGGCTTCATTGCACGTTCTTGCGTGCCGCTTATCAAGCTAGCAGCCCGGCGTGTTCATCCGCGCCAATGCTCAGGTTCATGCATTGAATGGCCGCCCCCGAGGCGCCCTTGCCGAGATTGTCGAGCCGTGCCACGGTGACGAATCGTTCTTCGTTGCCGAAGACGAACAGGTCGACGCGATTCGTGTCATTGCTTGCCTGCACGTCGAAGAAGCCTGCGTCGAGGTTTTCATCGGCATCGAACGGTGCGACGCGCACGAACGCTTCGTCCGCGTAGTATTCGGCCAACAGCGCTCGCACGTCGCGCGGGCCTACGCGCTTGGCGAGCTGGCTTGGCGAGAAATACGTCGTGACGGCAAGGCCCTTGTAAAACGGCCCCACGATAGGGGTGAAGATCGGCGCCGTCTTCAAGCCGGTGTGCGCCGCCATTTCGGGCAGATGCTTGTGACCGAGCGCGAGGGCGTAGGGCCGCGGGCTTTGCAGCTTCGGATTGGCCGCGCCTTCGTAGTCGGCGATCATCTTTTTGCCGCCGCCGCTATATCCCGTGATCGAATGGCAATGCGCGGCGAAATCAGGCGAGGCGAGGCCCGCGTCGACGAGCGGGCGCATTGCGAGCACGAACGCCGATGCATGGCAGCCCGGCACCGCGATGCGTTTGGCTGTACGCAGGCGCTCGCGTTGGGCACGCGTGAGTTCGGGCAGGCCGTAGGCCCAATCGGCATGGGTGCGAAACGCCGTGCTGGCATCGATGAGCACCGTGTGAGTGTTCTCGACGAGGCCCGCCGATTCGCGCGAGGCGACATCGGGCAAGCACAGGAACGTGACGTCCGAGGCGTTGATGAGGCGGCGCCGCTCATCGATATCCTTGCGCTTCGATTCCTCGATGCGGAGCACTTCGACGTCGGTACGGCGCGACAGGTATTCGAAAATTTTCAGACCCGTCGTGCCTTCCTGTCCGTCGACAAAAACTTTCGTGCTCATTTCGATCTCGCTATGTGGCCGGTTGAGATGGCGCCCGTTCGTGGCGCGAAAGCATGATTTTAAGGGTTAACGGGAGTTGCGGAGCAATTTTGGCGCGAAACGGCACGTTGCCGCCAGAAGCCGGCGCGAACGCATGAGCGGACAATCGCGCTCAGCGCCCGTAGGTCACGGTCAACTGGGCCTTTGCGAGCACGGACGTGTTGATCTCGTGATCGAACATCAGCGCGTGGCGAGCCGGACCTAGCCGCAAGTCCGCGGTGTTCAGCGCGAACACGGTGAGGACATAACGGTGCGGCTTGCCGGGCGGGGGGCAAGGGCCGCCGTAGCCGGTCTCGCCGTAATCGTTGCGCGCCTCGATGGCGCCGATCCGCTTGATGGCGCCCGAGGCGCTCGCATTCGCCGGCAACGAGCCGACGGTGCTCGGGATCTCGGCGACCGCCCAATGCCACCATCCGGGGCCGGGGGCGTCGAGATCGAAAAGAGTGACGGCGAAGCTTTTGGTGCCGGGCGGCGCGTTGTGCCACGACAGCTGCGGCGACGCGTTGCCGCCTTTGCAGTCGTCCTTATCGTAGACCTGCGCGATCGGGGCCGAGGCCCCCTCGTGCAAATCGCTACTCGTCACGGTGAACGGGCTTTGCGCGGCGGCGGGGCTCAGGCGCGTAGCGCACCAGGCGATGCACAGCGCAGCGATGCCTACGGCAGCCCGCCTAGGCGGCAGCAGCCCGGCGAATACCGATGCGACGACTTCGCTGTGATTGCGCATGAGCCGATTCCCCGGTCGACGGCGAGAGCAGAGACCGCATGCGGCCCATTTTTCGACGAAAGCATGCCGCAGTGCGTTAGCCAGTCTAACATCGTCGTCCCTCGCCGGTGGCAGCCACGCGTGCGTTCGGCACAGGCGGCACGGGCGAGCGAACCTCTCGCAAATCCATCGTCATCGTCAAATGAACGAATCCGCTTCGACACTTCCTTCACGCGGCGCGCAGGCAATGCGGCCCACGCGCGTCGTCGTCGCCGACGATCATCCCATCATCTTGCTCGGCGTGCGCCATGCGCTCGATGCCTTCGACGACATCGTCCTGCTCGGGCAGGCGCGCCAATCCACCGAGCTCGTGGAGATGCTGCGGCGCGCGCCGGCCGATGTCGTCGTGACCGACCTTTCCATGCCGGGAGGCCGATACGGCGACGGTCTCGCGCTGATCGGCTATTTGCGGCGGCATTTTCCCGACCTGCGCATCGTGGTGCTGACCATGCTCGGCAACGGCGCGCTGTTGCGCCGCCTGTTCGATGCGGGCGCGGTGACCGTCGTCGGCAAGTGCGACGACCTTTCGCATATCGGCTTGGCGGTGCGCCAAGCGATGCGTGGGCTGCGCCACGTGAGCCCGTCGCTGCGCATGGCGCTCGAGCGGGCATCGGCCGGCGGCGGCGTGGCTGCCTTGCCGGCGTTGTCGCCGCGGGAGATCGAAGTCGTGCGCCTATTCGCGTCGGGGCTCAGCGTGAGCGAAATCGGCCATCAATTGAATCGCAGCATCAAGACGATCAGCTCGCACAAGATGACGGCGTTGCGCAAACTGGGTTTGACGGGCGATGCGCAACTCATCGAATACGCCCGTGTGAACGGCTTGAGTCACGGCGGCCTCGCGCGCGGCGAGCCGGTACACCGCCGCGGGCGCTGGCGCGCGGACCCGCTTGGAGAGCGCGGCGGGCCGAAGGGCCGATGCGAGGTGCGAAGAATGAAGCGAGCGGCGCGCGCGTAGCGCGTACGTCGGCGGCCGCTGAGCGTTGCGTGAGGCGGGGCGCCTCACGCGCATTGGCCTGCGTTACTGCGGTGCGGCGGTTGCGCCGCCGTGCGCGGCCGACCACTCCGCCGGCGCGTGCAGGAACTTCTCGACTTCGTCGAGCGTTTTCGAATCGAAGTAGCCCGACGCTTTTGCGACGCGCAGCACGTCCCACCATGTGGCGAGCGCGTGCAAGTCGACGTCGATGTCTTTGAGCACCGAGACGCTTTCCTTGAAGATGTTGTAGTGAAACAGCACGAAGCAGTGATTGACGCGCGCGCCCGCGGTGCGCAGTGCGTTGATGAAGTTGATCTTGCTGCGGCTGTCGGTCGTCAGATCCTCGACGAGCAAGACGCGCGAGCCTTCCTCCAGATGCCCTTCGATTTGAGCATTGCGGCCGAAGCCCTTCGGCTTTTTGCGCACGTACTGCATCGGCACCATCATGCGGTCGGCGATCCACGCGGCGAACGGAATGCCGGCCGTTTCGCCGCCGGCCACGGCGTCGATCTGCTCGTAGCCGACATCGCGCAAGATCGTCGTTTCGGCCATTTCCATCAGGGCGCGGCGCACGCGCGGGTAGGAAATCAGCTTGCGGCAGTCGATGTACACGGGGCTGGCCCACCCCGAGGTGAAGATGAACGGCTTTTCGGCGTTGAAATGCACGGCTTGCACTTCGAGCAGAATCTTGGCGGTCGTATCGGAGATCGTTTGGCGATCGAGGCCTGTCATGGGCGAATCCTTGGATGATGGGCGTGAGGTGGGCGGTTTGCCCGTTGGCGCAGGCGTGTTTGCTGCGCGCGTAGGCGTGTATTTTACCCGACTTCCGAACCCCGCCCGCTGGAAACCGAGATTAGGGGGTGTACACTAGGCGCCCCGCGAAACGCTCTCGCGCCGTCTGCCTTACCCCCGGCAGGCGCGGCGCCGCGCCCAAACGGCGCTAGCATCGACTGTCGCAGTCGCTACCTTGCCGGCTTGCCCGGCGCGGCCCCGGCGTGAGCGTGCCGGCCAAATTCAATTATGTCTCGCAGGCTCGAATATGGACGAACAACTGAAGCAAAGCGCCCTCGCATATCACCAGAACCCCAAGCCCGGCAAAATCTCGGTCACGCCCACCAAGCCGCTGTCGAACCAGCTCGACCTCTCGCTTGCGTACTCGCCGGGCGTGGCGGCGGCCTGCGAGGCGATCTACGCCGATCCGCTCGACGCGCAAAAGTACACGTCGCGCGGCAACCTCGTCGGTGTCGTGACGAACGGCACGGCGGTGCTCGGCCTAGGTAACATCGGCCCGCTCGCCGCCAAGCCCGTCATGGAAGGCAAAGGTTGCCTCTTCAAGAAATTCGCGGGCATCGACGTGTTCGACATCGAACTATCCGAGTCCGACCCCGACAAGCTCGTCGAGGCGATCGCCATGCTCGAGCCCACGCTCGGCGGCATCAATCTCGAGGACATCAAAGCGCCCGAGTGCTTCTATATCGAGCAGAAGCTGCGCGAGCGCATGAAAATTCCCGTCTTTCACGACGATCAGCACGGCACGGCCATCATTGCATCGGCCGCCATCCTGAACGGCTTGAAAGTGGTGGGCAAGGAACTGTCGAAGGTCAAGCTCGTCTGTTCGGGCGCCGGTGCAGCCGCGATCGCTTGTCTCGACTTGCTCGTGAAGCTGGGGCTGTCCAAGCAGAACGTGCTCGTCGCCGATTCGAAGGGCGTCATCTACGAAGGCCGCGGCAACCTCGATCCGTCGAAGGCGCGCTACGCGGCCGTGACCGACGCACGCACGCTGGCCGATGCGATCAAATCGGCCGATGTCTTCCTCGGCTGCTCGAGCGCGGGCGTGCTCAAGCCCGAGATGGTCAAGGAGATGGGCGTGAAGCCGCTCATCCTGGCGCTCGCCAACCCCGAGCCCGAGATTCGTCCCGAAGACGCGAAGGCCGTGCGCCCCGACGCCATTATCGCGACGGGTCGCTCCGATTATCCGAATCAGGTCAACAACGTCCTGTGCTTTCCGTTCATCTTCCGCGGTGCGCTCGACGTCGGCGCGACGACGATCACCGAAGAGATGAAGCTCGCGTGCGTGCGCGCGATCGCCGAACTGGCTGAAGAAACGGATCAGGGCGACGAAGTGGCGAAGGCGTACGAAGGCCATTCGCTCGAATTCGGCCCTGAGTACTTGATTCCGAAGCCGTTCGATCCGCGTCTCATCATCAAGATTGCGCCGGCCGTCGCGCAAGCCGCGATGGATTCGGGCGTGGCCACGCGTCCGATTCAGGACATGGACGCTTATCGCGAGCAACTTGGCACGACGGTCTAT
Organism: Trinickia sp. Z7; assembly: GCF_056498045.1. NCBI lineage: Bacteria > Pseudomonadati > Pseudomonadota > Betaproteobacteria > Burkholderiales > Burkholderiaceae > Trinickia > Trinickia sp. Z7. The sequence continues at coordinate 15,182 of NZ_JAUEQW010000023.1, read as the reverse complement.
CGCACCGGTATGGTCATGCGGCCCGTGTTTGCAGCGGCCAAGAAGAATGCCGCGCGCATCGTCTTCGCCGAAGGCGAGGACGAGCGCGTGCTGCGCGCCGCGCAATTCGTGCTGATGGAGAAAATCGCCAAGCCGATCATCGTCGGCCGGCCCTCGGTCGTCGAAATGCGCTTGAAGAAAATGGGTTCGAAGCTGAAGGTCGGCGCCGACTTCGAGATCGTCGATCCCGAGGACGATCCGCGCTTCACGCAAAGCTGGCAGCTGTATCACGAGATCGGCGCGCGCGACGGCGTCACGCCCGAGATCGCGAAGGCCGCGATGCGCAAGTTCAACACGCTGATCGGCGCGATCCTGATTCGCCTGGGCCAAGCCGATGGCATGATCTGCGGCATGATCGACACCTATCACAGCCACTTGAAGTACATCGAGCAAGTGCTCGGCCGCGCGCCGCAAGCCGAGCATTATGCGGCGATGAACCTGCTGATGTTGCCGGGCCGCAATCTGTTCATCTGCGATACGTACGTCAACGAAGCGCCGAGCGCCGAGCAGTTGGCCGATATGGCGATTCTGGCCGCGCGCGAAATCGAGCGGTTCGGTATCGTGCCGAAAATCGCGCTGTTGTCGAACTCGAACTTCGGCAGTGCGCCGTCGTCGACATCGCAGCGGATGGCTGCCGCGCGCAAGTTGATCGCGGAGCGCGCGCCGCACCTCGAAGTCGACGGTGAAATGCACGGCGATGCGGCGTTGTCCGAAGTCATCCGCAAGCAGTCGTTCCCGGGCACGACGCTCACGGGCGAAGCGAACCTGCTGTTGATGCCGAACGTCGAGGCCGCGAATATCGCCTACAACCTATTGAAGATGGTCGGCGGCGAAGGCGTGACGGTGGGGCCGTTCCTGCTCGGCGCAGATAAGCCCGTGCATATCCTCACGCCCGCGGCGACGGTGCGGCGGATCATCAACATGACGGCGGTCGCGGCGGCGAACGTGCGGGCGCAGTAACGGACCGAGGGGGAGCAGGCCGGTACCGCCCTGAACGCCCGAACGCCCGAACGCCGAAGCCAAACGAAATGGCGGCTGTCCGTGAGGACAGCCGCCATTTCGTTTCGTGCCGATCGGCGCGCCGGTCGACGCCGATGGCCCTATGGGCGCACCTTACGCCGCGTGGCGCGTTGCACCGCCGTCAGGCTTGCGCCACTTGGCGATGAGCTCGTTCCACTTCACTCGCACCGCCTTCAGGTTGTTTTCCTTCACGTGCCCGTAGCCGCGAATCGCATCGGGCAGATTCGCCAGTTCGATCGCGAGTGCGACGTTCTCGGCTTTGAGCCCAGCGATCAACTCGCGCACGAGCGCCTCGTACTCGCCGATCAACGCCCGCTCCGTGCGACGCTCTTCCGTTTTGCCGAACAGGTCGAAGGCCGAGCCGCGCAGGAACTTCATCTTCGCGATCAGCTTGAATGCGGACAGCATCCACGGGCCGTACTGCTTCTTCACGAGGTGGCCCTTGGCGTCCCTCTTGGCAAGGAGCGGCGGCGCGAGATGATAGTTCAGCTTCCAATCTCCTTCGAACTGCTCCTTCAGTTTCGCAAGGAACGCCGGATCCGTCTGCAGGCGCGCGACTTCATACTCGTCCTTGTACGCCATCAGCTTGTACAGATTGCGGGCGACGGCTTCCGTCAAAGGCTCGCTCACGGCGCTGCCGTCGTTCAGCGCGCGTTCGGCCGCCCGTACTTGCGAGACGAGGCTTTCGTAGCGCTCGGCGTACGCCGCATCCTGGTAGGCGGTCAATAGTTCGACGCGCTTGGCGATCAGCGCGTCGACCGACTTCTTCGTATGCAGCGAGATAACCGTCGCGCCCGCGTCCTGCTCACCCGCAGCAGGCTTGGCCGCGCGCTCGACGCTCGCCAAATCGTACGCCGCGCGCCGGCCCCATTCGAACGCGGCGAGGTTCTTCTCCACTTGAACGGCGTTCAGCTCGATCGCGCGCACGAGCGAGCGATGCGAGAGCGGCAGCCACCCGCGCTGCCATGCAAAGCCGAGCACGAACGGGTTGGTGTAGATCGCATCGCCAAGCAACGCGACGGCGAAACGATTCGCATCGATCAGATCGACCTGCTCGCCGGCGGCCGCGCGCACGTCTTGCTCCGTGCTCGCGCCGGGGAAGGTCCAGTTCGGATTCTTGATGAACTCGGCCGTCGGCGTCTTCGAACTGTTGACGACCACGCGCGTCTGGCCGACCTTCATGCGCGAGGTGCATTCGTCGCTGGCCGTCACGATCGCATCGCAGCCGATCACGAGGTTGGCCTCGCCCATCGCGATCCGAGTCGCATGGATGTCGGTGGGCGTATTGGCGATTTGCACGTGGCTCATCACGGCGCCGCCCTTTTGCGCGAGCCCGGTCACATCGAGCACGGTCACGCCCTTTTGCTCCAAGTGCGCGGCCATGCCGAGCAGCGCGCCGATCGTCACGACGCCCGTGCCGCCCACGCCCGTGACGAGCACACCGTACGGGCGTGCGATTTCGGGCAGCGCCGGCTCGGGGATCGCCGGCAGATCGCTGCTGGCTTTCGCGCCGACCGCTTTGGGCTTGCGCAACTGCCCGCCTTCCACCGTCACGAAGCTCGGGCAAAAGCCCTTCAAGCACGAGAAGTCCTTGTTGCAGCTCGATTGATTGATCTGACGCTTGGTGCCCAGTTCTGTTTCGAGCGGCTCGACCGACAAGCAATTGGACTGGACGGAGCAGTCGCCGCAGCCTTCGCAGACCGCTTCGTTGATGACGACGCGCCGCGCCGGATCGGGGAACTCGCCTTTCTTGCGGCGGCGGCGTTTCTCGGTCGCGCAAGTCTGATCGTAGATGAGGATGGTCGTGCCTTCGATCTCGCGCAGCTCTCGCTGCACCTCATCGAGCTGATCGCGATGGTGGATCGTCACGCCCGGGGCAAGCAGCGTCGTGCCGTGGTATTTCTGCGGCTCGTCGGTGACGATGACGATCTTCTTTGCGCCTTCCGCGGCAAGTTGATGCGTGATCTGGGGCACCGTCAATACGCCGTCGACGGGTTGGCCGCCCGTCATCGCCACCGCGTCGTTGTAGAGAATCTTGTAGGTAATGTTCGCCTTCGCCGCAATCGCCGCGCGAATCGCCAGCAGTCCCGAATGGAAGTAGGTGCCGTCGCCGAGATTGGCGAACACGTGCTTTTCATTCGTGAACGGCGCTTGGCCCGTCCAGGCCACGCCTTCGCCGCCCATTTGGCTGAACGTGCTCGTATTGCGGTCCATCCAGACCGTCATGTAGTGGCAGCCGATGCCTGCCATCGCGCGCGAGCCGTCGGGCACGTTCGTCGACGTGTTGTGCGGGCAACCGGAGCAGAACCACGGTTTGCGCTCGGCCGTGACGCGCGGCTTGGCCAGCGCTTTCTCCTTGGCCTCGATCACGGCGATGCGCGCCGCGATGCGCTCGCGCACATCGGAGGGCAATTCGAATTTTTCGAGACGCGTGGCGATCGCCTTCGCGATCAGCGCGGGCGAAAGCTCGTAGTGGGCGGGCAGCAGCCAGTTGCCCATCGGCACGGACCACTCGCCGCCCGCGCCGTCCTTCTCGTCGAACTTGCCGAACACGCGCGGGCGCTGGGCGTCGGGCCAGTTGTACAGCTCTTCCTTGATCGCGTATTCGAGAATCTGGCGCTTCTCTTCGACGACCAGAATCTCGTCGAGCCCGCGTGCGAAGGCTTGCGCGCCTTGGGCTTCGAGCGGCCAGACGCAGCCCACCTTATAGAGCCGAATGCCGATGCGGGCACAGGTCTCGTCGTCCAGGCCAAGGTCGACGAGCGCCTGGCGCACGTCCAGATACGCTTTGCCGCCCGTCATGATGCCGAAGCGCGCCTGCGGCGAGTCGATCTCGACCCGGTCTAACTTGTTCGCGCGCACATAGGCGAGCGCCGCGTACCACTTGTAGTCGAGCAGCCGCGCTTCTTGCACGAGCGGCGGATCGGGCCAGCGGATGTTCAGGCCGCCGTCGGGCATGATGAAATCGGTCGGCAGCACGATCTGCATGCGATGCGGATCGATATCGACGGAAGCGGACGATTCCACCACGTCCGTCACGCATTTCATCGCCACCCACAGGCCCGAGTAACGGCTCATGGCCCATCCATGCAGGCCGAAATCGAGGTATTCCTGAACGTTCGACGGAAACAGGACGGGTAGGCCGCACGCTTTGAAGATATGTTCGGATTGGTGTGCGAGCGTCGAAGACTTGCACGCGTGGTCGTCGCCGGCGAGCACCAGCACGCCGCCGTGGCGCGAGGATCCGGCCGAGTTGCCGTGCTTGAGCACGTCGCCGGAGCGATCGACGCCGGGGCCTTTGCCGTACCACATCGAGAACACCCCGTCGTATTTCGCGCCGGGGTAAAGATTGACTTGCTGCGTGCCCCAGACGGCCGTCGCGGCGAGATCTTCGTTGATCCCGGGCTGGAACACGACATGATTGGAAGTGAGATGCTGCGTGGCCTTCCACAGGGCGAGGTCGAGACCGCCGAGCGGCGAGCCGCGATAACCGGAGATGAACCCGGCCGTATTGAGTCCGGCGGCTTGATCGCGCGCGCGTTGCAGCATGGGCAGACGCACTAGCGCCTGGATGCCGCTCATATAGGCGCGGCCGCGTTCGAGCGTGTATTTGTCGTCGAGCGTGACGGAAGATAGCGCAGCTTCGAGCGAGGCTCGCTGACCTGCGTCCAGCGGGGCATTCATTATGTTGACTCCTCAACCCTGTTTGGGATCACCAAAACGTCTCAGCCTGGCGCATCTTGTGGATGCTTCGGCCGGGGCCGCCATATTGGCGGATTTTTTGCGATGGTAGCACTGGTGGAAACCCGCCGCAGTAGTCAAAAATAGTGCCACCGCTTATCTGACAAGACTTCCCCGGTGGTCCTATATCTCAAAAATGGTGCGTGACGCCGCTGTGTCACGCGGGCGTTTCCTTCTGTAACGCCGGTAACGTGTTGTTTAAAGGGTGGAGCGAGCTTGGCCGACCTGGTCTAATCTCCCCACCCGCCGCTCATTGGCGGGCACGCGCTCCGACCGACGCTGGGATCGATGGCTGCGCGAGGCGTCCTTGGCGGATGGCATGCCATGGCGCCCTTAAATATAAGGAGTACAGATGGAAAAGCGACATGTTCAGACCTTCCTCATGATTTCCGCGGCTTTTTTCGCGATGAGCTTGCCGGTGCGCCAGGCGCAAGCCGGCGTGATCGCGGCGGCCGTATCGCGCACGATGGCGCAGGCCGGCATCGGCGCGAGCCCGGCCGAAGCTTGGGCCGCGTCGCTCGGCGAGGGGAAGGCGTCGCGCACGCCGTTCGCGGCGCGGCCGATTGCGCGGGCTAGCCGCGCGCATGCCTCGAGCGTCGAAGCGGCTGCGGCCAAGCGTGAAGACGCGGGCGCTGCCGCGAATACGATGCCCATCGCCCTGATGTGATCGCATTGCCGCGCTGTGTAGCCGCGGCGTATCCCCTCCAGAGCGCGGCGGCGTTACGCCGTCGCGCATCCAACCCCTCAGGCCTTGTCCTGCACGACCCCGCGGCGGATCTGATCGAGTTCGATCGACTCGAACAGCGCCTTGAAGTTGCCTTCCCCGAAACCCTGGTTGCCCTTGCGCTGGATGATCTCGAAGAAGATCGGGCCGATTTGGTTCTCGGTGAAGATCTGCAATAGCAGATCGCCTTTTTCCCCGTCGATCAAAATCTTGCGCTTCTTGAGTTCGTCGAGCGGCTCGCCGTGGCCCGGGATGCGACGATCGACGAGTTCGTAGTAGGTATCGATCGTATCGAGCAGCTTGATGCCGGTGGAGCGCAGTCCGTCCACGGTGCGATAGATGTCGGATGAGCCGAGCGCGATATGTTGAATGCCTTCGCCGTGATAAGCGTCGAGGTACTCCTGAATCTGACCGGCCGTCTCCGATCCTTCCTCGTTGATCGGAATGCGGATCTTGCCGCAGGGCGAGGTCATCGCTTTGGATTTGACGCCCGTCACCTTGCCTTCGATGTCGAAATAGCGGATTTCGCGGAAATTGAACAGCCGCTCATAGAAGGCCGCCCATTCCTGCATGCGTCCGCGGTGGACGTTGTGCGTCAAGTGATCGATGTAGGTGAGGCCGTGGCCGACCGGACGCGACGCCGCGCCCGGAATCGGTTCGAAGTCGACGTCGTAGATGTCGATATCGCCGACGCTGCCGGCCGGCGCACCGTTCTTGCCGCGCCAACGATCGACGAAGTAGATCAGCGAATCGCCGATTCCTTTGATGGCGGGGATGTTCAACTCCATCGGGCCGGTCTTGTTGTCGAAGCCCCAAGCGCCGAGGTCGAGCGCGTGCTTATAGGCCTTGGCGGCGTCCTGCACCCGGAACGCGATGGCGCAGATCGACGGCCCATGCAGCCGCGCGAAGCGCTGAGCGAACGAATCGGGCTCTGCGTTGATGATGAAATTGATTTCGCCTTGTCGGTACAGCGTGACGTCTTTGTGCCGATGGCGAGCAATTGCCGTAAAGCCCATTTGTTCGAACAGCTTGCCGAGCGCCTTCGGATCGGGCGCCGTGTATTCGATGAATTCGAAGCCGTCCGTGCCGACAGGGTTATCCCACGTTTGAACCTGCATGCTTGTCTCCGTCGTTCGGGTCTTGGTGTGGCCTAGCGTCGCAGGCCACGAAGAATAGACGCAAGTGTATAGCGACGGTCCGAACAAAAATTTGCGAACTCGTTCTGCGTCGACTACGATTGCGCAACTTTCTGTCTCAATAAACCCAAGAGGAATAAAAAAATGGCTGAGATCGAATTGGATGCCGTCGACAGGCGCATCCTCGCCTTTTTGCAGGAAAACGGGCGCGCATCCAACCAAGACATCGCGGAACGCGTCAACCTCTCGCCGAGCCCTTGCCTTCGGCGTATTCGACGGCTCGAGGAAGCCGGCGTGATACGCGGCTACGTCGCACTGCTCGATCCGCAAAAGCTGGGCCTTGGGTTGCTCGCTTACGTCAACGTCCGCTTGGAGAAACGCGGCGGCGCGACGGGCCATGCCGGCACGACGCACGCCGAGCTCTTTCGAGCGGCCGTGCAATCATGGCCGGAAGTGGTCGCCTGCCATGCGATGACCGGAGAGATGGACTACTTGTTGCGCGTGCAGGTCAAGGACATGATCCATTTTTCGCGCTTCGTGCAGGATCAACTGCTGCATCATCCGTCGGTAATCGACGTTAAGACGAGTTTCGCTTTGGAATCGTTCAAAGAAACGACCGCTTTGCCGATCCTATGAGCGATCGGCGCCGGCTGGCCGGGGTGTGCCTGTTTGGAAGGGAGGGGCGGCGAGGCGGCGTAAGCCGCCTCGTCGCGCGCACCGCACAGGGGAGAGCAGTGCGCAGGGGGAACAGGTTCGAACCAGCTCGAGCGGGAGCGGCGAAGCGAGTCGCTCGATTAGGCGAGTGCCTCGGCCGGCATCATCGCCTCGATGATGCGCGCCGTATTGCGGGCTTGGCGCTTGATCGCATAGTCGAATAGTGCCGCTTGCTCTTGCAGCATCTCGGTGATGATGCTGGTTTGATCGGCCGGCGGCAGCGTCAGGTAAGCATCGGCGCTGCCGTATGCATACTCGATCTTCATCCCGGCCTTCTTGGCGATGTGCATCATCGTGGTGTTGCGCGACAGGCAATACATATAGAGCGTCGTGACGCGCGTATTGCGGCCATGCATTGCCGCGCGCGCGAACAGCTTGGACCCGACGCCCATCCCGCGCGAGCTTTCGAGCACCGACACGCCGAACTCGGCGGTGCGATTTTCACCTTCGGCCGGCAAGTAGGCGAGATGGCCCACGCCCACGAGTGCGAGCCCGCGATCGTAGACGCCGAAGACCTTGTCGCGCGTGAAATCGATCGATTGCACATAGTGTTCGATCACATGATCGGGCGCTGCCTGGCCGAAGCGCAGGAGACGATCGTCCGCGTTGAGCGCGAGAAAGTGCGTCAACAGCTGATCGCGGTCGCCTGCCGTCAACTCGCGCACGAGCACGTTCTCACGATGCGCCGCATGCGCACGGCGCTCGTGCTGCTCGGTCGACGCGGCGGTGCGAGTAGAGGGCTGCGGGTTCATCGTGGATTCTCCTTTCGTCGTGCGTCTCTTGCTGCGACGCAATGCGAATTCTACCCGATGCGCATGGGTAGCACTAGGGAAAACCCGAGTGCAACCCCGAGGCGATCCTCTATCCGGCTGCCAATGTCCGCCTAAGTCCTTGAATTATAGGTATAAAATGCTGTGTTGCGGCGACGCGTCGCGTCATTTTGACCGATGTGATGTGAAGATTTTAATGCTGCGCTGCAGCGTTGACCGCGTGTGCCCCGTGACCCCGGTCACTCGCCTGCGGGAACGAGGCCGTGCTCCAGGACCTGCACGACTTGATCGGCAAACTCGCGATAGCCTAGGCGCCCGCCCGGCTTGAGCCAAGTGAAGGTCCAATTGATCATCCCGAACACCATCATGGTGAGCGCTGTCTGGTTGTCTTTGGTGACGCGGCCGGGGTACGCGCGCGCGAGTTGGCGGGCGAACGCGGCGACGATGTCGCGCTGACGATCGAGGATGACTTCCCTCTGGCTTTCCACCAGGTATTTGACGTCGTTGAGCAGCGCGACGTGCCGGCTGTGCGAGGTCTCGTACTCGATCAGAAACGCCCGCACGAGTTCGGCGAACGTTTCGCGCTCGGACAGCCCGCGCCGTTGGCTCGACCCTTCCACCTCGGCGATGATCAGCATCAGCCGCTTGGTGTAGCGGTCGAGCAGATCGAAGAGGATCGCTTCCTTGCTTTCGTAGTAGTGATAAAGCCGTGCTTTCGACGTGCCGCTGGCCGCTGCCAGCTCGGCCATCGACGTGCTGGGATAGCTTGTTTGTGCGAAGGCGTTGGCGGCGAGTTCGAGAATCTGCTCGCGCTGAGTATCGTGATCGGGTGCTCGGGTACGGGCCATGGTTGTGTGGTCGTTGGGGGCCGGCCCAGGCGCGAGAGTCGCGTTGGAAGCGTATTGATCGTTGCTTTGCACGCTAGCGGCGGGTGAGCCGCCGCTAGCGCGGCCTCGGACCGCCGCGGCGCTAGTTTAAGCGAAACGCGGCTGAGTGAAGCACGCGGCCGGTCCGAACTTCAACGCTCGTCGAAGCTGACGACGACGCGTTCGCTAACGGGATGGCACTGGCACGTCAGCACGAAGCCATCGCGAAGCTCCTGCGCTTCGAGCGTGTAGTTCTTATCCATCTTGACTTCCCCCTCGAGCACCTTGGCCCGGCATGTGCAGCACACGCCGCCCTTGCAGGCATACGGCAGCGCGAGACCGGCGTGCAAGCCGACGTCGAGCAGGCTCGCCCCTTGATACGGCAGCCGCATCTTGCGGCGATTGCCGTCGATGACGATCTCGAGCTCGGCGGCCGGCGTGTCGTCCGTGATCTCGACGACAGGGGCGCCCGCTTGCGGCAGTGGCGTGCCGAACCGTTCGACGTGAATCTTCGATTGCGCCACGCCCGCCGCCTTCAGCGCCGCTTCGGCCGCATCCATCATCGGTGCGGGGCCGCAGATGAACGCTTCGTCGATGGCGGGCGCGGGTAAGAGCGTGTCGAGAAACGCGGCGCATTTCGCTTGATCGAGAACGCCGTTGAATAGCTCGACGTCCTGCATGTCGTCGGACAGAACGTGGTACAGGACGAAGCGGTTCATGTAGCGATTCTTCAGATCCTCGAGCTCTTCCGCGAACATGATCGAGTCAACGCTGCGGTTACCGTAGATCAGCGTGAAGGTGCTGCGCGGCTCGACCTCGAGCGTCGTTTTCACGATCGCGAGCACGGGTGTGATACCGGAGCCGCCGGCGAAAGCCACGTACTGCTTGCCTTGTTCGGCGTTCAGATGCGTGAAGAAGCGGCCATCGGGCGTCATGACTTCGACGGTATGACCCGCTTGCAGCGTATCGAAGGCGAAGTTGGAAAAGCGGCCGCCACGCACGCGCTTGATGCCGATGCGCAATTCGCCGTCGCGGTCGTAGTCGGTGACGCCGACGCAGATCGAATAGGAGCGCCGCGTTTCCTCACCATCGACGTGCGCCTTCAGCGTCACGAATTGCCCCTGCGTGAAGCGGTATTGTTCGCGCAGTTCGGGCGGCACTTCGAACGAGACGGAAACCGCGTCGGCGGTTTCCGGCCGCACCTCGCGGATGCGCAGCGAATGAAATTGCGGGGTCGACATGGGTTCAGTAGGGTTTGAAGTAATCGAAGGGTTCGCGGCAATCGAGGCAGCGGTAAAGGGCTTTGCACGCTGTCGAGCCGAACTGCGCCAAGCGCTCCGTGTGGGCCGAGCCGCAGCGCGGGCAGGCGGGGGCGGTGACGGGGCGCGGAACGAAGCGGACCGCTTGCTCATGGGCAGGCGCGCGCCCGCACTGGCCGCCGGGAGGCGCGATGCCGTACGCGCGCAGTTTCTCGCGCGCCTCGTGCGTGATCCAGTCAGTCGTCCATGCCGGCGCGAGGACCGTTTTGATCCGATGCGGGGTCAAGCCGGCGCGATCGAGCGCTTGCCCGATATCCTCGGCAATGTGCGCCATAGCGGGGCATCCCGAGTACGTCGGCGTAATGACGACTTCGACCGCGCCATCTTCGGCCCGCTCGACACGGCGCAAAATGCCCAGTTCTCTGATCGATACGACCGGAATTTCCGGGTCCGGCACCGATTCGAGCACCGCCCAAGCGCGAGCAAGGGCTACGTCCTGGTTCGGGGGCGGGCTCGAGGCGGCGCGTTCGAAGTGATCGGGGCTGCGTAACATTGGACAGACCTCAACGGGGCGAATGTGGGATGGGCTCGATCACCAGGTCGCGCCGGGATGCTGGCGGGCAAGGCTTTGCATTTCCGCGAGCAGAAATCCCATGTGCTCGGAGTGCTCGCCGTGCTTGCCGGTGGTCACGTGTTGCACCGGCTCGGGTAGCGTCAGCGTGGCCTCTTCCAACGCCGCTTGCACATCGCGCTGCCAGTTCGATTCGAAATCGGCGGCGCGCACGCCGATACCGGTTGCCGCGACGGCGTCTTCCAGCGCGTCAGGTGTGAAGCACTCGCGCATGTAAGGCATCAAATGGTCCAGCGCCGCTTGCGCGCGCCGATGCGATTCGTCCGTGCCGTCGCCAAGCCGGATCAGCCATTCGCGGGCATGTTCGAGCTGATAGCGCGTTTCCTTGATCGACTTCGATGCAATCGCGGCGAGCTGCGCATCCTTCGAGCGTTCCAGCGCGCTCCAGATATGAGCCATCAGGGCGGTGTAGAGGTAATTGCGCACGATGGTCACCGCGTAATCGCGATCGCTGCGGGCCGTGCCGCTGAGCGGCCCGCAATGGGGCAGCTCGACCAACGTGTAGTTGGCGAACTCGCGTTCGGCGCGAAAGTACGCGTAGTCGTCCTCGGTCTTCTTCGAACCGGTGAGCGCGTGCTCGAGCGTCGCGGCGTGCGAGTAGAGCATGCGCGCTTGGCCGATGAGATCGAGGCTCATATTGGCGAGCGCGATGTCTTCTTCGAGCACCGGCCCGTGTCCGCACCATTCGGCGTTGCGCTGACCGAGGATCAGCGCATTGTCGGCGAGCCGCAGCACGTAGGAAAGATGTTCGGGCGTGGTCGTCATGACTCTCTTACATGTGGTTGACTGCGTCGGGCAGCGTATAGAACGTCGGGTGCCGGTAGATTTTGTCGCCGGCCGGCTCGAACAGATCGGCCTTTTCGCTCGGGTTCGAAGCCGTGATTGCAGCGGCCGGCACGACCCAGATGCTCACGCCTTCCTGGCGCCGCGTGTAGACATCGCGCGCCATGCGCAGCGCCATCGACGCGTCGGCGGCGTGCAGGCTGCCGCAATGCTTATGGTCGAGGCCCTGCTTGCTGCGCACGAACACTTCCCAAATCGGCCATTCCTTGTTCATGGATTCACTCCTGGATACTTGATAGAACGAACGCGCTTCCCGTGAGGCGCGACGCCTCAGGCCGCCGCTTGTCGCGCGCGGCGGCGGGCTTTGTCTGCATGGGCGAGGGCCGCTTCGCGCACCCACGCGCCGTCCTCGTGCGCCTTGACGCGCGTGGCGAGGCGCTCCTTGTTGCAGGGGCCGTCGCCGCCCACGACGCGCCAAAATTCCTCCCAGTCGATCTCGCCGTAGTCGTAATGGCCGCGGGCCTCGTTCCACTTGAGGTCGGGGTCGGGCAGCGTGACGCCGAGCACTTTGGCTTGCTCGACCGTGGCATCGACGAACTTCTGCCGCAGATCGTCGTTCGAGATGCGTTTGATGCCCCACTTCGCCGACTGATTGCTGTGAACCGAATCCTTGTCGCTCGGGCCGAACATCATCAGCACGGGCCACCACCACCGGTCGACCGCTTGCTGCACGAGGTCGCGCTGAGCGTTCGTGCCTTTCATCATCGCGAGCAAAGCATCGTAGCCTTGACGTTGGTGGAACGACTCTTCCTTGCAAATGCGGATCATTGCCCGGGCGTAAGGGCCATACGTGCAGCGGCACAGCGGAATCTGATTCATGATCGCGGCGCCGTCGACGAGCCAACCGATGACGCCGACATCGGCCCACGTGGGCGTCGGGTAGTTGAAGATGCTCGAATACTTGGCGCGGCCGCTGTGCAGGGCGTCGACGAGTTCGTCGCGCGAGACGCCGAGCGTTTCGCATGCGCTATACAGATAAAGCCCGTGGCCGCCTTCGTCTTGCACCTTCGCGAGCAAAATGGCCTTGCGCTTCAGACTGGGCGCGCGCGAGATCCAGTTGCCCTCGGGCAGCATGCCGACGATCTCCGAATGCGCATGCTGCGAGATTTGCCGCACCAGGGTCTTGCGATAGGCGTCGGGCATCCAGTCCTGCGGTTCGATCTTGCCGTCGGCGCCGATGACGGCGTCGAAGCGCTGCTGCTCGGGCGTGCTCGCGCCCGCATCGAGCGGCGCCACATTGCCCGGAATGTCGAGGGATTGCGTATACATGGGGAACGGTCCCGTCCTGAGTTGTACGTTGACGCGAGTATAAACCAACCGACCGGTCGGTTAATAAATTATTTCGTTAGGGGTAATGCGGATGCCGAGTTGCTCGGAAGAGTGGCGGCGATTCGCGACGGAGGGCATGGCGGCTGCTAGACTGAACTGAAAGCACTTCCTCCGTCGTGATGACTGCATTGCAACCATGACCACCGTCTATTTCGTGAAAAGCGGCGAGCAGTACTTGGGCCCGGGAGAGGATGGCGACATCGGCTTTACGCCTTCAATCGAAGAAGCCGAGCGCTTTCTCTCTTATGAGGAGGCCGAGCGCGCCGCTCACGAGAACGCCGAGCCCGGCTATCAAATCATCGCGCGGCATTCGCCGTGATGGCGTCCTGCGCGAGCGCGCGGGCGGGCGGGGCCCGCTCGTGCCGCGCGACATTGGGATGCCGTGGCCGGTCCATCGACCGTCCATCGACCGCCGATTGCTCAGCTAGGACCCGCGCGCCTACCGCAGGTTTCGTCCCTCAGGCACAATCCGCGCTACCTCAACGCTTCTCCATCCGATCTCGATGGCTTTCACTTCTCGTCCGAAACGGTGGCGCGCTCGCGCGATCGCATCGATTGCGCTCATCGTCGCTTGCCTTGACGGTTCGGCGCTCGCGGCCCCGCGCTCTGGCGGTTGGGTGACCGCTTGGGCGAGCGCGATTCAATCGATCCCCGATTTGTCGGATCCGCCGCCGCTCTACCGCACCCCGGACGTTGCCGGTCGAACGGTCCGGCAGATCGTCTATCCGACGGTGTCTGGACGCAGCGTGCGCGTCCATTTGAGCAACGCACTGGGTAGGGCGCCGCTCATGCTCTCCGCCGTAGCCTTGGCGCAGTCGGCGGGCGGTGCGTCCACGCGCCCCGGAACTTCGGTGCGCGTGACTTTCGGCGGCAAACCGTCGATCACCTTGAAGCCCGGAGCGGAAGCCGACAGCGACCCGATTTCGACCACGTTGACGGCCGGCGAGGCGTACGCGATCAGTTTGGTCGCAGGACCCTCGCAGATCATGACGGCCTGGCATCGCGTCGCCAACCAGATCAACTACGTGTCGACGCCCGGCGATCATTCGGCGGACGTCGCGCCAGATGCGTTCCCGCGCAAATTCACCGAATCCGCTTGGGTGAGCGCCCTCGACGTCGACGTACAGACCTCCAGCGCGGGCGCGATTGCTGCGATCGGCGATTCGATCACCGACGGGCTGCGCTCGAGCCTGAATCGAAATCGCCGCTGGCCGGACGCGTTCGCGCGCCGGCTCGAGCAAGCCGGCGCCGATCGAACCGCGGTTCTGAATCTGGGGATCAGCGGCAACCGGCTGTTGAGCGATTCGCCGTGCTATGGCGAGGCGCTCGAGCGCAGGTTCGAGCGCGATGCACTGGGACACGCCGCGGTGACGGCGGTCATCGTGCTGATCGGCATCAACGACATCAACTTTGCGTCGATGCCGCCGCGCGCGGGCCTCGATTGCGACTTCCCGCACACCTCGGTCAGCGTGCGCGATCTGACGGACGGCTACCTGCGGTTGATCGAGCGGGCGCACCGCAGAGGCGTGCGCATTTTCGGTGCGACATTGCTTCCTGCTTCGTTGCCGCCGGCGCGCGAAGCGGTGCGCACCGCCGTGAACGGTTGGATCCGCGGCAGTGGGGCTTTCGACGGCGTGGTGGACTTCGATGCCGCGTTGCGCGACCCCGTGCATCCCGAGCGCTTGCAGCGACGATTCGACAGCGGAGATCACATTCACCCGAGCGACGAGGGGTATTCCGCGATGGCTGCCGCGATCCCGTTGGCGCTGTTCGCAACGGCGGCGCGCCGTTAGAAAAAAGATGCGTCATACCCTTGTCATGGGGCCGTGTTTGACCTACTATTCGCCTCCTCCTCTGAGGGGCGGCGATGAAACGAGCGCCGGCGGCAACGAGTTTTAAGCGAAGTGCTAAAAAACAGTTGACGCGATGTGAAAGACTCTGCATAATCTCGTTTCTCTGCTGCTGACGCAGCAACGCAAGACGGGCGGTGCTAGAAAGGCTTCTTTCGGTGCTGGTTGGTTGAGCGACGCGATCTTTAAAAATTTACAGTCGATAAGTGTGGGCGCTTGATGGCGAACGCGAGGTTGGGTCTTCGGATCTGGCCGATAAG
>NZ_JAUEQW010000022.1:0-66712 GCF_056498045.1 Trinickia sp. Z7 | reverse complement strand
CGTACGAGAGCAACGAGCAAGGCAGCAGGCATTACGTGTATGAGGCGGGCTCGTTCGTGCCGCTGGCGCAGTTCGTGTCGCAGGCGCCGGTGCGGGGGATCGATACGCCGGTGTGGAAGTCGACGGATCGTTACCTGCCGGAGGAAGACCCGCTGCAACGGGTTGCGCAACCGGCGGCGCAGGCGCAGGTGTTTTATTACCAGTGCGATCATATCGGCACGCCGTATATGATGACGGACGAAGCGGGCGATGTGGTGTGGGAGGCGACGTACAAGGCTTGGGGGGAGACGCAGGACGTTATTGCGCGGGTGTCGAAGACGGTGGGGGTGGCGCCGGGGAATCCGATTCGGTTTCAGGGGCAGCAGGAGGATCCTGAGACGGGGCTGCACTACAACCGGCATCGGTATTACGACGCTACGACGGGCCGATACATCAGCTCGGACCCAATCGACCTTGCTGGCGGCTTCAATCTGCACCAGTACGCGCCGAACCCGATCCAATGGACCGATCCACTCGGATTGTCAAAGTCTTGCTGCTGCCCGGGTTCATACAGTGGAGCCAAGCAAGCATCGCAATACCTGAAGGACGCGAGCGTTCCGAGAGCGCGGCGAAAGGAGATCATGGAATCGTTCGACGTCGGAACGATCAACATGCGTAACGCTGGGGCCAGCGAGTACGGCCTTCGCTACTACGATGAAAGCAAAGCGTACGCGAAAGGCCGGTATTTGTTCGAGACGTTCCCAGCAAGCCGCGAATCTTTGGCGGTCAAGCCCGAGTGGAACGATATGACCAAGATTCAGCAATGGAAGGTTCGAGAAGGCGAGCCGATGATCGAAGGCCGGGCATCAGCACAGGGTCCGTGCCTACCGGGTGGGCAGGTTCAGAAATTCATTCTCAAATTGGACGCGCTTAGTAAGCCATGACCGATAAAAAGGATGCGCTCTTGGCAGAGCTGAAGGCTGTTATTGCCGAGGTGTCGCAACTCACCGATAGAGACGGCGTACCGGCAGAGCAACGTAAGCACGTGCTTGCAGTGCTTGGCGAGTATGTGACCTGTCTCGAACACGACCCGCCGATTGCGACCGACTGCAATCGAGTTGCGCGCATTGTGGTCGAGTACTGGCCTCTGAATCTAGCGGCTGGCGAACATATAGTCGGCGTCGAGCAGAAGCTACGCTCGTTCTTTGGGCAAAAGAGGTAAACGACAGAGGGCCGCTTGCGCGGCCCTCTGTCATTGAAGCGGTGATCAGTCGAAAGCTTGCCGGATGAAGATGTGCCGTTTGATGTAGTCGACGGAGAAATGGACGCGCTCACCGGGCATGAAGCCGAGGTGGCCGAGCAACGCGTCGGTGACCTGCATCCAAGGGATGAACGGCTTGTTCGATCCGCCTGGCAGTTCCGCCGAGCCTTGCAGCGGCACTTGGAAAGCAATCGGCTCTTCGACTGCCGCCGAACGTGTTTTATGATTGGCCTTAGCCATGAACAACTCCCTTGCCGAGTTGGTTGTGGTCAGCGGGCCGTGAGTGTTGACGCACTCACGGCCCGCGCTTCGTTTACCGCTTACCTCTTCTGCCTCCTGAAGCCGCATGCGCCTGGGCGGGCTTCTCCGAGACGGTGACGCGCGCAATAGCGCCGGCCACCTGGTTCTTAACGATCAATGCGTCGAGCAGTTCACGCACGAGCTGCCGCTCGTGCTCGGGCAATGCTTAGCAGTACGAACAGACATAGCTAGGCGCTTGCGCGCAAGGTTCGTGAGCCCCGCCCTCCCGGCTGTCTGCTGCGCGCGGGCTACGGCCGCAATGCGGCCTTCGCTCCGTGCTCACAGCCTGCCTCCCGTCCGCCCCCAAGGGGCTCCCTAGCTCGCCGTTACTGCGTAACGGAAATCAAAACCACGAAACCCGCTGCTTGGCATGCGGTGCAAGCCGCCGAGTCGTCTTGCACCGCATGGCCCGAGCGTGGAGAACCGATCGCCGTCAAGGCCAAGCCCTTTGGGCGCGCGATGCGCGGCCTTGACGGGTTCGAGCTCGGCGGGACATCGATCGCCGACGGGCATCGCTACCGCGCAAAGTATGCGGTCTGCACATGCCCTGTTCCGCCGGGTTTGCCGTCGCACTGCGTGCGCCGTCAAACCCGGCGGCCTATGAGCTTGCATCGATGCGTCGATGGCGGGAAAATCGCGTCTACGAAAAAATTCTATGGCGAAGGAGGTGTGAAGCCGGGGAGCTCTGCCGGGTAAGGGATTGCGGCTCATGCGAGCGGCGACTGCGTCTAAGGTCACTGAGACAGGGCTGCACTACAACCGCCGACGATACTACGATCCGAGATGCGGACGATTCGTATCGGCCGATCCTGTTGGGTTGGCCGGCGGCTTCAACCTGCACCAATATGCGCCGAATCCCGTTCAATGGGTTGACCCCCTGGGGCTTACTTGCTGCCCATGCGGCGGAAAAGCCATCATCCGACACTACGATGTTGAAGGCAGCCGTACCGGGCATTACACAGTGGAGGTACAGACCAACGCAGCTTCGGTGCATACCCACCAAGTGCAGGATCCAGAGACCGGAGACACCACGATCGTCAACGAACGCCGTGAGCGCCTGATGACAGGCGACCCGGTCCTTCACACCGCCGAAGTGCCTCTTCAAAACGCGAATTCGGCAATCGCATATCAGCAGTCCAAAATCGGCACGAACCTTGGCAAGTACGACGAAAGAACTAACAGTTGCGTTGGCCATGTAGCGAACGTCCTACGAGCTGGGGGAGCAGACGTTCCCCAAGGGCCGCTTGGTCAAATGAAATTCCTTTCAAAACTCGGATTCAAAGCAAAGGTACGGTGATGCCACTAGTCATATGTCCGATTCATGGTCGAGCGGGGGGCGATTTGGTCTCCCATGACCTTGCCGATTTGGTGAATGATCGCCCAGCGTGGTCCCGGGAGACTTCGGTTCTCCCCATCACATTGACGTTCGACGAGATCGAGTACCCAGGGTACATGCTGCAAACGGATATTCCTCTAGTCGTTGAGCTAGGTGGTGTTCGTGAGAGCGGCGAGATATATCGCTTCACCGATGAAGAGGCAATGGAGAAGGCGATAGGTATGTTTACGGCCGCATGCACACGCTGCTTACATGAATTGATCGAAACGCGACCGACGCGCTAGCCTAAAGGTTTCAGGGGCAGCAGGAGGACGACGAGACGGGGCTGCATTACAACCGATTCCGCTATTACGATCCAAGCGCTGGGAGGTTCATTTCGACGGACCCGATCAAGCTTGCAGGCGGCGTCAATCTGTACCGATACGTCTCTAACCATCCTACCGGACTAGTAGACCCGCTGGGTCTCGTCGACATCAATAACTTCCCGACAAACGAGTCCATACATGAGTACGCGAAGAACATCCCTGAAAACCGGAATGTGCTGCAGATTGGGGCTCACGGTAATCCCGATGTCGTGACCGATCGAAACCTCAATGCCATGTCAATGCAGGATCTCGGTGACCAGATCAAGTCACACCCGAAGTACATCAAGGGGATGCCGATTCAACTCTGTTCGTGCGAAACAGGGAAAGGTCCTCACCCTGTGGCGCAAAAGCTGGCAGACCACATCGGCTCGAACGTGATAGCGCCGGACAAGACGCTATGGATATGGTCCAACGGCAAAATGCTTCCAGCGGAGACTGCGCCCGGAGGGGGGCCGGATTTGACGCGCGTTGGTCAATGGCGGGTTTTTCGGCCAAAGACGTAGCATCGGCGATCCAGCCGCCATGTTAGTGGTGAGCCGAAGTGCTATGCTGAAAATCTTAGTTTTGGAGCTGCAATGCTTACACCGAGTGAATTGAATCTCTGTACACAGCGTGCGGAAAATGGAGATCTCGACGCGGCCTACGCTTTGTACGAGCACTACGAGCAACTCGGTAACGAGGAGTTGGCGAATAAATGGCTGGTCTTATCGCTCGGTGATACGCGAAACTTCGCTGAAGCCGTACCTGAGGGTACCCCGGTGAGCGGGCGCGAAGCCTTCAAACTGAATGAATCGGAGGTTGCAGCTAAGCTGGTCGAGGCTGAGTCGGGTGACGTATCCGCAGCTGAAGCGCTCTATCTGCACTATGCGTACGGCACGTACCATCCGGTGATGTCAACCACGTGGCGCGCAACTGCCGCCTCCTTGGGCTCTGAACGAGCGCAATGCGATTTGGCGGTTTCTCTGATGGACGCGCAGCCCCCCGACCTTCTCCAAGCACGGATGTGGGCGGCCGCTGCCGCAACGTCGGGTAGCGCTCGAGGCACGGAACTCACGCGAGAAATAAATGATCGCTTAAAACGCCGAGACGACCGTTGATCGTTTCAGGGGCAGCAGCTAGACGCGGAAACGGGGCTGCACTATAACCGCCGGAGATACTACGATCCCGGGATGGGTCGATTCGTCTCCGCCGATCCCATCGGCTTGGCGGGCGGCTCCAACTTGCACTTGTATGCGCCGAACCCGGTCATGTGGACGGACCTGTTGGGGCTAGTCCGACTGCGTGATACGGCGGCTCGCTCAGCGACATTCAAACACGCTGCTGGTACAAACGCGAAGAGCAGAACATTGACCAACAGCTTTGTAGCTGTAAAAACGTGAAGCAGAAGGCGCGGCTTGCTCACAAGCTCCGCAATCAAGCGCGCATTCGCGCCAGACTGTTGATGGCGGATCGTGAAGCAGCAACTGCGCTCTACACGGGGGTCAATTCGCCCACTGGCAAAGCAGAACCGATGCTTACTTGGCAAGAAACGATGTCCAAGGCGCGTAGTAAGGGCTATGAGGGCGATGATGCGTATAACTCAATCTGCACCAATATGTGCTTAACCCGATCGAGTGGGTTGATCCGCTGGGGCTAGCGCGCATCCCGGCTTCTGTCAAACAGAAGGTTGCTCAGGAGAATAAAGATTTCTTCGGGACTGAAAAGTGCGAGTGCTGCGGCGCAGACGTGATTCCGGGCTGCAAGGCATTTGGCGTAAGCCAGGCGTGCTACCGCTATGAGCGGGAGGGCGACGTTGTCATGGCAACAGGGCGTGGCGCTGGACCTTCCGCCGTCAGGTGACGCGGCGGCTTCACCTGCTGCAATTTCATTCAAGACTGCGAACGCAGCCTCCCATAAGATGTGGCCTGATCACCATTGGAAAGGAGGCTGCTTCATGTACTTCCGACATTCGCCGGCGATTTGGGGGGCGTTTCCGGCTCTGGTCCCGGGCGTCCTGCTTGCCGAAGGGATCGCCGCTTCGACGGACGTCACCGCGCGTCTTGCCCACTATCATGCGGCAGCCCGCGCGCGGCTCCAAACGGCTTCCGAGGGCGATTGGCCGGAGGTGCAAGCGTGGCGGCGCGCGTTTTCGCAGATGGGGCTCAAGCCCACGCAATACCGTTGCGCGTCTGAATCGTTGCTTCGGCGTTTTCGCAAGGAGGGTTCGCTACCGCGGTTGCACCCGCTCGTCGATCTGTGCAATGCGGTTTCATTGGCGTTCGCCACTCCGATTGCGGTGTTCGACGTCTCGCACGTCGCACGACATCTTGAAGTGCGCCACGCCACGGGCGATGAGTGCTATCAATCCTTCTCCGGCGAGATCGAGCGGCCCGACCCCGGCGAGGTCATTTTCGCGGATGGCGAGCATCGAGCGCACGCGCGGCGTTGGGCGCATCGTCAAAGCGCGCTTTCCGCGGTGCGGCACGATACGAGTGCGGTATTGATCGTCGCTGAAGCGCATCACGCAACGGCATCGGCCGACGTGACGAAGCTGCTCGATGTGTTGGCCGGCGAATTGAGAGCGCTGTGGACGCCCCCCGCAGTCGCGGCGATTCTGAGCAAGGCATCGCCATCGATCGAACTTTGAATCCCGGCCTGCGCGAGAGTGTCTTGCCGCTTGCCATGCCCTACGAGCCATGCGCCCCGTTTGCTGCGGCGGCGCACGTCGACGGACTCAAACCAACCGATATGCCCGGCGCGCGCTTTGCCCGAAGACCTGGCTCACGGCGTCCGGTCCACGTTCGGCGACGATCGACATCGCGCATTCGAACCACTCGGCTGCTTCTCCCGCGCAGCGCAGGACCGGCCAATCGCTGCCCCACAGCGTGCGCTCGGGGCCAAAAATATCGAGCACGGCTCGCGCCCATGGTTCGACGGTCGCTACCGGCGAGGCTGGCGCCGCTTCGGTCCACAGCCCCGAGAGCTTGCAGTACACCGCTGCGTGCCGAGCCAGCGCGGCCAGTCCTTGCAACCATGCATCGCGATCGCGTCCGGTGGCGATAGCCGGTTTCGCGGCGTGATCGATGACGATCGTCAATCCGGGGTGACGTCTTGCGAGCGCCTCGACGTACGGCAAGTGAACTGGACGGACGAGCGCATCGAACGTCACGCCGGCGCTTGCCATCGCGTGCAGTGCCGGCTGTATCGAGGATTGCGCTACCCAGGCCGGATCCCCAATGTCTTGCAGCATCGGGCGCAGGCCGACGAGCCGATGATCGGAGGCTAGCGATCGCACGCGCGAAGGCGCATCGGCGCGCTCGAAATCGATCCATCCGACCACGCCGAGCACGCGCTCGCTGTGCCGCGCCGCTTGGTGCAATAGAAACGCAGTTTCCGCCTCGGTAGGCGCAGCTTGCACGAGAATGCCCCCGCTCACGCCGAGAGAGCCGAATTGCGCCTGCCAATCGCCCACGCCGAAGTCCCGGTAGATCGCGGACAACTCGGGTGTGAGCCAGTCATAGTCTCCGCGCTCGAGCGACCAAATGTGAAAGTGGCTGTCGATGTACATGTCGTTTTCCCGGTGCGAATACCACCATGCGAACTGCGTCGGTCTGGCGCGAGATGTAGCGGCTTGCGTCGTATGGGTGTGCTAGGCCGGCACTGGCGCTTCCTCGGGGATCAACCCCCGGCGCTTCAGATCGGCCCAGAATTCCATCGGAATGGGCGTATGCATGAGCGCCCAATTCTCTCGGATCTCGCTGGCGTTGCGGCCGCCCGCAATGACGCAAGCCACGGCCGACGGCGCTTTGCAAAATTGCAGGGCAGCCGCTTTCAGGGCGACGCCGTAGCGTTTGCAGTGGGCTGCGAGGCGATGGGTTTTTTCGAGCATGTCCGCGGGCGCCGGCGCATATTCGAACGTCGTGCCGCCGGCCAGCAAGCCGGAATTGTAGGGGCCGCCAATGACAAGGCGCACGCCCTTGGCGTCGCACTCGGGAAGAAGTTCGCTAAGCGCCGATGTGTCGAGCAGCGTGTAGCGGCCCGCCAGCAGGAAAACGTCGGGGGCCGCGTCGCGAAGCGCCATCAGGCAAGGCTCGATTCGATTCACGCCAAGGCCCCAGGCGCCGATGACGCCTTCGTCCCGAAGCTTGGTCAGCGCTCGCATCGCGCCGTTCGCGGCAATCGCGTATTGACGCAGCCAGTCGTCGCCGTGCGTGTCTTGCGCAACGTCATGGATGTAGACGACATCGATACGATCGAGGCCGAGGCGCGATAGGCTCGCTTCGATCGACCGGCGGGCGCCGTCCGCCGAGTAGTCGTATTCGACGCGAAACGGAAGGCCTCCCACGTAGCCGTGCTGGATTTCGGGCACGGCGCGATCGGGCACCAGCAGGCGGCCGACTTTCGTGGAGAGCACGAATGCGTCTCTCGGGTAGCGTGCGAGCACTTTGCCGACACGCTGCTCCGAAAGGCCGCAGCCATAAAACGGCGCCGTGTCGAAATAGCGAACGCCCACGTCCCACGCGGCGGTCAGCGTTTGCTCGGCCTGCGCTTCGGTCACTCTCGCATACAAATTTCCGAGCGGCGCCGCGCCGAATCCGAGCGAGCCCGTCGTTTCCATGAGTCGTCGTAGTTGCGGCCGCCGCTTGTCGTTCACGTCGTTGTCTCGATGCATTGTCGGATCGAACTCTCTGGTATTTTCGGCATGGAAGGGGCCGCACGGTAACGATGATTCGCTTTCCTAGGTTTCCTAGGTATTGGAAAGAACGACCTTCGATTCGTCGACCTGCTTTGCTTCGCGGGCGCTCTTGCCGCGAGGCGTCCTTGCTCTCGCGGGCATGTGTTCGGGCGGTGCGCCGCACGAGCGGCGCACGGCGAGTTCCGGCGCGAACACGCGATGTCTCGGCGGGCCGCGCTTGCCCTGCACGCGCTCGACCAGCATATCGAGGGCCGCTTCGGCCATGGCGTCGACCGGTTGGCGAACCGTCGTCAACGCGGGCGAGAAGGCCGCGGCCCAAGGGAAATCGTCGATGGCCACGACGGAGATGTCGCGAGGGCACGACAGCGCGCTTTCGGCGATTGCACGCATGGCGCCAATGAGCATTTGATTGTTCGTGACGAAGATCGCCGAGGGCCGGTCGGCAAGCGTGAGCAGCGCTTGCACGGCGTCGAAGGCACCGGCTTCGCCGAATGCACCCTGTCGAATGAGTTCGGGCGCGACGTTCAGCCCGGCGTCATGCAACGTCTGTTCGAACCCGATGAGGCGATCGCGGCCCGGCATCAGGTGCTGCGGGCCGGCAACGATGGCAATGCGCTTGTGCCCCAGGGCGAGCACGTGCTGCGTGGCGAGCCGCGCAGCGGCGATGTTGTCGAGCACGACGGAATCGAAATCGCCGGGGCGCGCGGCATGGTCGACGCAAATGACCGGCATGATGCCGATATCGTCTTCCAGGCGCTTGTAAGCCTCTTCCGGCCCGCTAGGGCAGAAGAGCGTGCCCACGGCCAAATGGGCGCGCAGCATCTTCAGATATGACCGCTCTTGTTCGACGTCGCGCTCGCTGTCGCACAGCACGACCGAGTAGCCGAGCGTGCGCGCGCGCTTTTGCACCGCATGAACGATGCCCGTGAAGAACGGATTGGTCACATCCGGCACGACGAGGCCGATGAGCTTGGTCGCGCCTTTTTTGAGGCTGCGCGCGACCGAATTCGGCGCGTAGCCGAGCGTTTGGACCGCCCTTTGCACGCGCTGCGTCAAATCGGGGCTCACGTATGACGACCCCGACAAAACCGCCGAGACGGTGGCGAGGCTCACCCCGGACAGACGCGCCACATCTTTCATCGTTGCTGCCACGTTCTCATCCAATTCGGTTGTGCAACGCAATCGCGGACGCCGTGACGCGGGTGGCTCGGCCGAGACGGGGCCAGCGCACGAGCGCTGCGCTCTGCGTTTGCGCTCCCCGGAGGCTCGCCCGGGAGGGCGCGAAGTAAGCATTTTTTCGCTCGAATCATACGCGCGCCGCCCCGCGTTTGGCAAAGCAAAACGTTTAGCGAAACGTTTCGTTGGAGGGGGCGATATCGTTAACCCTATTCAGGCTAGGTCCCGGATTGACATTGCCTCATCGCCATCCTAGTCTCTCGCCGAAACGTTTAGCGAAACGTTTCGGCCGTGCGGCTGCACCAGGCTTGTCAAAGCCTGGTGCAGCCTCGTGAAACGCACGGAGTGCCCGTCGCCACCCATGCGGTTTTGACGCAATCAAGGCAGACATGAGCGAGACAGCAAGGCACTGCGGCGAGCCCGCCGAACCGGCGCTCGTGTCGATTAGCGGCTTGTGCAAGTCGTTTCCGGGCGTACGGGCGCTCGACCGCTGCCAGTTCGAGTTGCGCGCGGGCGAGGTTCACGCCCTGATCGGCGAGAACGGCGCCGGTAAATCGACGCTGATGAAAGTGCTGTCGGGCGTCTATCAGAAGGACGCCGGGGAGATCCGCATCGATGGCCGGCCGGTCGAGATTCGCGATCCCCGCAGCGCGCGCGATCTAGGGATCGGGATCGTTCATCAGGAACTCAACTTGATGAACCATCTGAGCGCGGCCCAAAACATTTTCATCGGCCGGGAGCCGCGGCGGGCGATGGGATGGTTCATCGACGAAAAGGAACTCAATCGTCGTGCAGCGGCGATTTTCGCGCGCATGCATTTGAAGCTCGATCCGCGCACGAACGTGGGCCGGCTGACGGTTGCCATGCAGCAAATGGTGGAGATCGCCAAGGCCTTGTCGTTCGATTCGCGCGTGCTGATCATGGACGAACCCACCGCGGCGCTGAACGACGCGGAAATCCACGATTTATTTCGAATCATTCGCCAATTGCAGTCGCAAGGCGTTGGCATCGTCTACATCTCGCACAAGATGGACGAGCTCCGCGAAATTTCCAGCCGCGTCACGGTGATGCGTGACGGCCAATACGTTGCGACCGTGCCCACCGCCACGACGCCGATCGAGACGATCATCGCGCTCATGGTGGGGCGCGAGCTGGATCTGACGCAGCGGCGGGCAAGCGTGGCCGCCGATGGCGAGATCGCGCTCGAAGTAAACGGGCTCACGCGCGGCAAGACGCTGAGAGACGTCGGCTTTTCGGTGCGCAAGGGCGAGATTCTCGGATTCGCCGGTTTGATGGGCGCGGGGCGCACGGAGGTTGCGCGCGCGGTGTTCGGCGCGGATGCGATCGACTCGGGCGAGATACGCGTGCATGGGCGCGCTGTTTCCATCCGATCGCCGCAGGACGCGGTTCGTCACCGCATCGGCTACCTCTCCGAAGATCGTAAGCAATTCGGCTTGGCGACGGGCATGGACGTCGCGTCGAACGTCGTGATGCCGTGCCTGCGCGAGTTCACGTCGCTCGGCTTGTTTTTGGACAAGCGGCGCATCGACGAGGCGGCCCGCGGTTATGTCGATCGGCTGCGCATCAAGACGCCGTCGGTGCACCAGCAGGTTCGACTGTTGTCGGGCGGCAACCAGCAAAAGATCGTGATCGCGAAGTGGTTGCTGCGCGACTGCGACATTCTGTTTTTCGATGAACCGACGCGCGGCATCGACATTGGCGCCAAGACGGAAATTTACCGGTTGCTCGACGCGCTCGCGGGGCAAGGCAAGGCGATCGTCATGATTTCGTCGGAATTGCCGGAGGTGCTGCGCATGAGCGACCGCGTGCTCGTCATGTGCGAGGGGCGCGTCACGGGCGAATTGTCGCGCGCGCAGGCCTCGCAAGAAGAGATCATGCGGCTTGCGACACAGCGAGAATCGACGGTGTTCGCATGAATCGACGGAAGCCCAAATGACCCATACCCCGAACCCCGCACCCGAAGCCGAGCCGCCGCTTCCCGTCATGGGAAGCAGAAGGGGCTTCGCCGCTGTCCGCGCACGGCTTTTCGATTCGAGCGCAAGACAAAAGCTGCTCGCGTTTGCAAGCTTGATCGTCTTGATCGCATTCTTCGGCTTTGCATCGCCCGAGTTTTTGCAGATGGAGAACGTCGTCAGCATTTTGCAGGCGACGGCAGTCAACGGTGTGCTGGCCATCGCTTCGACCTTCGTCATCATCACGGGCGGCATCGATCTGTCGGTCGGTACTCTGATGACCTTCTGCGCGGTCATGAGCGGCGTCTTTTTGACGAACTGGGGCATGCCGCTATGGATCGGCGTGCTGGCGGCGATCGGGTTCGGCGCGCTGTCCGGATCGATCTCGGGCGTGCTCGTCGCGAAGCTGCGGATTCCGCCGTTCATCGCTACGCTGGGCATGATGATGCTGCTCAAAGGCCTTTCGCTCGTCATTTCGGGCACGCGCCCCATCTACTTCAACGACACGCCCGGCTTCACCAGGATTTCTCAGGATTCGGCGATAGGTGCGATCGTTCCGGCATTGCCCATTCCGAATTCCGTGTTGATTCTGTTCGTCTTGGCTTTCCTGGCGGCGATAGCGCTCAACAAAACGTTGTTCGGCCGGTATACGTTCGCGCTCGGCAGCAACGAAGAAGCGATTCGGCTCTCGGGCGTCAACGTCGATCTTTGGAAGATCGCGGTCTATGCTTCGGGCGGCGCGATTTGCGGCATTGCCGGGCTGTTGATCGCCTCGCGTTTGAATTCCGCGCAACCCGCGTTGGGACAGGGCTACGAGCTCGATGCGATCGCCGCGGTGGTGATCGGCGGTACATCGCTCTCGGGCGGCACCGGGACGATTACCGGAACGATGATCGGCGCGTTCATCATGAGCGTGCTCGTCAATGGATTACGGGTGATGTCGGTCGAGCAGGAATGGCAAATCGTCGTAACCGGCCTCATCATTATTGCGGCCGTCTATATGGACATACTGCGTCGGAGCAAACAACGCTGAGGCTTTCATCCGCCTGGCGGGTGGCTGTGCGGTCGACGTTTCGACGCTCGATAGTCGGGCCTTGCTTGCATACGGCGCGCCGGGTGGGGGCGCCGCGGGTTTAACCAGAGAGGAGACGGGAAATGAACAAACGAACCTTCGCCCGCATGACCCTTGCGCTCGCGGCCACGCTCGCGCTGGCCGGAGCGGCCCGCGCGCAGTCGGCGCCCGAGCCGTATGTGGCGTTGATTTCGAAAGGCTTCCAGCATCAGTTCTGGCAGGCCGTGAAGACGGGTGCGGAAAAGGCCGGCCAGGACTATCACGTGCGCGTGACTTTCGAAGGCCCAGAGACCGAGGCGATGGTCGACAAGCAGATCGACATGCTGGCCGCCGCACTGGCGAGAAAGCCGAACGCGCTCGGATTCGCGGCGCTCGACAGCCAGGCTGCGATCCCGCTGCTCAAGAAGGCCCAGGCGCAGCACATCCCGGTGATTGCTTTCGACTCGGGCGTGGACAGCGCGATTCCCGTGACGACGGCCGCGACCGACAACAAGGCCGCCGCGGCGGAAGCGGCAGACCGGATGGCCGCGTTGATCGGCAACGAAGGCGAGGTGGCCGTGGTCGCACACGATCAGACGAGCCGCACCGGCATGGACCGGCGAGACGGGTTCGTCGCGCGCATGAAGGCGTCGCATCCCAAGGTCAAAATCGTCACGGTGCAATACGGCGGCGGCGATCAGTTGAAGTCGACCGAGGTGACCAAGTCGATCCTGACGGCTCATCCGAATCTGAAAGGGATCTTCGGCACGAACGAGGGCTCGGCCATCGGCGTGATCAACGGATGCCGGGAAATGAAACGCAAGGTCGTGATCGTCGGCTTCGATTCGGGCAAGAAGCAAACGGATGCGATCCGCGAGGGCTTCGAGGCCGGAGCGATTACGCAAAATCCCGTAGGGATCGGCTACAAAACCGTGGAAGCGGCCGTGAAAGCGCTCAAGGGCGAGAAATTGCCGAAGGTGATCGACACGGGCTTCTATTGGTACGACAAGAGCAACATCGACGATCCGAAGGTTCGCGCGGTCCTGTACGACTGAACGCATTGATCGACGGTCCCGCCGCATGCCGGCGCAGCGATGCGCGCCATCCGAACCTTGCGGCGGGGCGGTGCCCGATGGCGGGGCGCGGATGCGAGGCGAACGTGCCCTCCATCACGTGCCCCGCCTGCTGCTCTACGCAGCTTGCTACGCAAGCCCCCCCTGACACACGTACTTGATCGACAAGTAATCGTCGAGCCCGTATTTCGAGCCTTCCCTGCCGTAGCCCGATTCCTTCACCCCGCCGAAAGGCGCCGCCTCGCTGGCCAGCGCACCTTCATTGACACCGACGAGGCCCGCTTCGAGCGCGCGCGACACGCGTTCGATGCGCTTCATGTCGTTCGTGTAGAAATACGACGCGAGCCCATAGGGCGTGGCGTTCGCCGCCTCTACCGCTTCCCGCTCGCTCTCAAAACGAAACAACGGCACGACCGGCCCGAACGTTTCTTCGCCGCACAGCTGCATGGTCGAGTTGGCGTCGGCGAGCACGGTCGGTGCGTAGAAGTTGGGGCCGAGCTCAGGCAAACGCTTGCCACCCGTGACGATGCGCGCACCGTGCGCGAGTGCGTCGTCCACATGGCGCTCGATCTTGTCCACCGCGCGGGCGTTGATCATCGGCCCGATCTGCGTATTGGCCTCGCGCGCCGGGCCGACCACCATGTCTCGCACGCGATCGCCCAACAACGCGGCGAAGCGCTCGTACACGCCGCTTTGTACATACACGCGATTCGGGCAGACACAGGTTTGCCCGCCGTTGCGGAATTTGGCCGCGATCAGCCCGTTCACGGCGGCCTCCAGATCGGCGTCGTCGAAGACGATGAAGGGCGCGTTGCCACCGAGCTCGAGCGAGAGCTTCTTGAGCGTGCCGGCCGATTCGCGCGCGAGATGCTTGCCGACGGCCGTCGATCCCGTGAACGTGATCTTGCGCACGCGCGAATCGTCCAGCCAGTCGGCCACTGCTTCGACGCCGCGTTGGCGCGATGCCGTGATCAGATTGAGCACGCCCGGCGGCACGCCCGCTTCTTGCGCGAGCAGCACGAGCGCCGAGGCCGTCAGCGGCGTATCCTCGGCCGGTTTGGCGACGACGGTGCAGCCGGCCGCCAGCGCAGGGGCGATCTTGCGCGCAATCATCGCGAGCGGGAAGTTCCAAGGCGTGATTGCCGCGACGATGCCGATCGGCTCTTTCACCGCGCTCATGCGCTTGCCGCGTTGCTGTTGCGGAATCAAGTCGCCATAGATGCGCGTCGCTTCTTCGGCGAACCATGCGACGTACGATGCGCCGTAGGCGACTTCGCCGCGCCCTTCCGAAAGCGGCTTGCCTTGCTCGCGGGAAATCAGCGCACCGAGCGCGTCCTGATTCGCGAGGATCAGCGCATGCCAACGGCGCAGGATTTCAGCGCGTTCTTTCGGCAAGCTATCGCGCCAAGCGGGAAGCGCCGCGGCGGCAGCATCGGTTGCGGCGCGCGCGTCCGCCGCGTGGCTGTCCGCCACTTCGGCGATCGAGGCGCCATCGGCCGGATCGGTCACGGCAAAGCGAGCGCCGTCCGCAGCGGGCAGCCAGCGGCCGCCGATAAAGTTCTCCGTCCGAATCAAGGCTTCGGGGGTAAAGGTTTTCGTCATGCTCGTGCTCCTGGTTCTGATCGGCGCCGGCCGTTGCGCTCCGGCGGTTCGGCGGCCGCCCCGCGCCGCACCGCGCAGGCCGGAAGCCGCCCTCGTGGTTCACATCTTCGCGACGCGCTCGGCAACGGCTGCGCCCACTTCGGCGGTGCTGGCCTTGCCGCCGAGATCTCCGGTGCGGGGGCCCTCTTTCAGCGTCGCTTCGATGGCGGCAAGCATCGCGTCGTGCGCCTCGCGTTCCTTGCCGCTGTGCCCGCCAAGGAAATCGAGCATCATCGCCGCCGACCAAATCATCGCGATCGGATTGGCGATGTTCTTGCCGGCGATGTCGGGCGCCGAGCCGTGCACGGGCTCGAACAAGGAAGGGAACTTGCGGTCGGGGTTCAAATTCGCCGACGGCGCGAGACCGATGGTGCCGGTGCAGGCCGGGCCCAAATCCGAAAGAATGTCGCCGAAAAGATTCGTGGCGACGACGACGTCGAAGCGGTCGGGACTGAGCACGAAGCGGGCGCAGAGTATGTCGATATGCTGCTTGTCCCACGTCACGTCGGGGTAGGCGCGCGCCACTTCGGCGGCTCGTTCGTCCCACCAGGGCATGCTCACGGCGATGCCGTTGCTTTTTGTGGCTACCGTCAGTTTTCGTTTGGGGCGCCGTTGCGCGAGGTCGAATGCGAACTTGAGTACGCGCTCGCTGCCATGGCGCGTGAAGATCGATTCCTGCACGACGAACTCGCGGTCGGTACCCGCGAACATGACGCCGCCCACCGACGAATATTCGCCTTCGGTGTTCTCGCGCACGATCCAGAAATCGATGTCGCCCGCGCCGCGGCCGGCGAGCGGCGAGGGGACGCCTTCGAACAGGCGCGCGGGCCGCAGGTTGATGTATTGATCGAACTCGCGCCGGAATTTGAGCAGCGAACCCCACAGCGAAATGTGATCGGGCACCTTGGCCGGCCAGCCCACGGCGCCGAACAAGATCGCATCGCAGCGCGCCAATTGGGCTTTCCAATCGTCGGGCATCATTTGCCCATGCTTCTCGTAGTAGTCGCAACTTGCCCACTCGATGTGCTCGTATTCGAGCGAGATGCCGAAGCGCCGGCTCGCGGCGTCCAGCACGCGCAACCCTTCGGGCATGACCTCGACGCCGATGCCGTCGCCGGGGATGACGGCGATTCGATATTTGCCAGTCATGTCGGAATTGCCTCCATAAAGCGTAATGAGCGAAACGAGAAATCAATCGCCCGCGCCTGCGCGTCGTCGCGAAGGCAACGGCTCGGCGCGTCGCAGGCAGCGCGCGCTACGAGTGGGGAAACAGCACTTCGAGCGGGTAGTGCGTTTTCACGAACGGCGATTTGATGATGACGTAGCTGAAATACTTTTCGATACCGATGTCGCGTTCGAGCAGCCCTTCGATCACGCTTTGATAGTGGCTGACGCTGCGTGTCACGAACTTGAGCAGATAGTCGTAGCCGCCGCTCGCGAGATGGCATTCGATGATCTCGTCGACGTCCTTGATCGCGGCGACGAACCGGTTGAAATCCTCGCGGCGGTGGTCGGCCAGCGTGACTTCGGTGAACACGATTTGCACGTCGCCGAGCTTTTCGAGCTGAATCTGCGCGCCGTATCCGACGATGTAACCGGCCTTCTCGAGCCGCTTGACACGTATCAAGCAGGGGCTGGGAGATAGGCCGACGGCATCGGCGAGTTCCACGTTCGTAATACGCCCACGCTTCTGAAGTTGCGAAAGGATCCGTAGGTCGATCCGATCAAGCTTGCAATCGCCGCTCATCGTGCTGTCGCCAAAGTCGTACCACTAACGGTGAGCGGCTACTTTAGCACGCTGCCACACGCGTTCGGCGATGGAGCGCGGATCGCACTTCCCTTTGCGCCAGCACCTCGTCGAGGGTTCGGCGCAAGCGTTCGAACAGCAGGTCGAATTCGGCGGCGCTATAGGACAGGGCTGGGGCAAACCCGAGTATGTTGTCGCCGAACGCACGAAAAATCAGCCGGTTGCGATAGGCGGCAGCTGCGATGCGATCCGGCAGGGCGAGCGCCGCATCGAAGCCGGCCTTGCTGTCCTTGTCGGAGACGAGTTCGAGCGCGCCGAGCAGGCCGCGGTGGCGCGAATCGCCCACGAGCGGATGCTCGAGCAACGCGTCGAGCCCTTGCGCGAAACGAGGGGCGAGCGACGCGGCGTTGGCGAGCAAGCCGCCTTCGTGATAAAGGCGCATGACTTCGAGCGCGATCGCCGCGCTGACCGGGTGCGCGGAATAGGTATAGCCATGTCCGATCGCCGAGCCCGGGCTGCCGTCCGCGATGCCGCGGTAGACCTCGTCGGACATGAGCACGGCCCCCATCGGGGCGTAGCCGGCGGTCAGCCCCTTGGCGACCGTCATCAGATCGGGTTCGACGCCCTCGGCCTCGCAAGCGAACAGGGGACCCGTGCGGCCGAAACCCGTGATGACTTCATCGGCGACGAACAGGATACCTAGCCGGCTGCACGCGTCGCGCATGGCTTTGAGCCAACCGACAGGAGGCACGATCACGCCGCCCGATCCCTGTATCGGCTCGCAAAAGAAGGCGGCGACGTTCTGAGCGCCCAGTTCGGCCACCTTCGCTTCCAGTGCGGCCACCGACGCGGCGATGAGCGCCGCATCGTCGGCGAAATCGTTGCGGTAGGCATAGGGCGATGCGATGTAATGCTGGTGCGGCAGCGGCAGGTCGAAATGGCGATGAAAAACCGGAAGCGCAGTCAAACCTGAACCCACCGAGGACGAGCCGTGATAGCCGCGCTCGAGCGAAATGAATTGCTTCTTTTGTGCTTGGCCTGTCGCGTTGAAGTAATGCGTGATGAAGCGGACGGCCGAATCCACGGCATCGGATCCGCCGAGCGTGAAGTAGACATGCTGGAGTGATGCCGGGGTGCGCGCGACGAGCTGCTCGGCCAACTCGATCGCGGGCGTCGACCCGAAATGAAAATATCCCGTTGCGTAGGGCAGCTTCTTCATTTGCTCGGCGGCGGCATCGACGATGCTCTGCTGGCCATAGCCGACATTGACGCACCAGAGTCCCGCGAATGCATCGAGAAGCTCGTTGCCCTCGGCATCGGTCACGAACGAGCCGCGCGCCGATTCGAGGATCGTGACGCCGCGCGCCTCGTGCGCACGATAGTTGACGACGGGATGAATGAGATGCTTGCGGTCGGCTTCGATGAGTGAGGAAATCGACATGGTGGCGGGCTCGTACGGGGGTGATCGATGAACCATGGTACCGATCGGACGTCCTGCTTCTTTTCCGAAAAAAGCCTGCGAAAAGCGTGCGCCGCGCGTTTTGATGCGTGCCGTCAGCATTTTCTGCTGCCCGCAGGACGCGGCCGGCGCAGCGTCCATCAGTAGCCGCGCCGGCGATCGATTTCTCCGATCATCGGCAGGCCTGAGCGATGCCGGCGCAGGTTCTCCAACACCGATTCGACCGCCGTCTCGGGGCGCGTCGCGCTCGCGATGTGCGGCGTGATGCGAACACGCGCGTGCCGCCAAAGCGGATGATCGGCGGGCAGCGGTTCCGGCGTCGTGACATCGAGCAGCGCGCAGCGCAGGTGTCCGTCGTCGAGCAGGCGCAGCAGATCGTCTTGGACGAGGTGAGCCCCGCGGCCCGTTTGAATCAACGATGCGCCGCGCGGCAGCTTGGCGAGCAAACGCGCATCGAGCAGATGATGCGTGGCCGCCGTGAGCGGCAACAGGCAAACGAGGATGTCGGTACGCGCGAGGAACGCATCGAGCCCTTGGTCGCCGGCATAGCAATCGACGCCTTCCATGCGGTGCGGGGACCGGCTCCAACCGGCGCACGGATAGCCGAACACGCGCAACCGTTCGAGCACGGCTGCGCCCAATTGCCCGAGCCCGAGAACGCCCACCCTGCAGGAAGCGGCCGGGCGCACCGGCAATTCGCGCCAGCAAGCTTGCCGCTGTTGCTCGGCATAGTCGAAGAAATCGCGATGGACCGTCAGCACGGCATGCGTGACGTACTCGACCATCCCTTCCACGATGCCCGGTTCGACCATCCGGACCACGGGCACGTGCGCGGGGATGCCGGATAGATCGAATTGATCGACGCCCGCACCCACCGAGAACAACACTTCGAGATTCGGCAGCGTTCGCATCGGATCGTCGGGCGGCTGCCAGGCCGCCAAATACCGGATTCGCGTCGGGTCGCCGCCCATATCGGGCCAGACGTGAAACGGGATATCGGGCTCGCGTTCGGCGAACAGGCGAGCCCATACCGCGCCGCGCGCGGGATCGGCCTTGTAGAGAAAGCTCATGGCGCTCGTCAACCGATCGCTTGGTTGATGATGCCGTACTGCCCGAACGCTTCGTCTGGCGGCGGCATTCGCTCGGCGTTGCGCGCCATTTTGACGACACTGTCCACTCGCGCGAGCCCCAGCGCTTCGAGCCAGTCGGTCAGGCCGCTTTCTCTCGGCACGTCGATGCGAATGAACATGCCCGGATTGGAAGCGAGCCAGTGTCCGATCAACGCCTTCGCGCGCACGGGATCCGCATCGCGCGGCGCGACCACGGGACCGATCGCACGGCCGCGCCCGAACCGGCGAAACAGCGCGAAGCCGATCAGCTCGCCGTCGCGATCGAGCCCGATGCCGTCGGAGCAGGCGACGAGCGCGGGCAGCACGGCGGAACGATCGAGGCCGCTCGTGCGCGAGGCCAACTCGATGAGGCGCGGCGTGTCGTTCACGCCCAGCGGGCGCAGCCGTTCGCGCGAGGGCAACGGCAACAACGGCGGCTGCAGTGCCGCGCCTTGGTGTTGATCGAGTGTGCCGATACGCCTGAAGCCGAGCTTCTCGTAGAGCGGCAGCCCGGCCGGCGTTGCGTGTAGCAGCGTGGCCCTTGCGCCGAGCGCTTCGAGCGCCATTTCGGTCAGCCGGCGGCCGATGCCGTATCCCTGGAAAGCAGGCGAGACGATGACCATGCCGAGCGACGACGTATCTGCGCCGTACTTCCAACACATGACCGTGCCGACGACGCGCCCGTCGCGTTCGGCGACGAAGCCCGTGCCGAGGTTGGCGACGAACAGCCAATCTTCTGGGCGATGCGGCCATTTGAGTTCGAGCGTCAACCCATGGGCGGCATCGACGTCCGCCACGGTAAACGGCCTGTAATGGATGGAGTCGGACACGCGAGGCCCCTCGTTGTCTTGATGGGTAAGCACTGTGTCATGCGGCGCAGGCCTTGACTAGGACGATCTTTTTATCGGCCGCGTCTCGCTCGCTCGTGCGTATCCCGCGCAATGGGCCGCGCTGAAAGGCCGTCCGTTTGGTGCAATGCAATCTCGCTGCTACGCGGTGCAACGACGCTTGCGTTGTGCGGTCTGCGCAATTTTGTCGATGCAATATGCCGCGGCGCTCGCCGTACGATCTTCGGTATGGAGCGAATGCGCCGCCGCGCTGATGCTCGCCCGATCGATCGACGGCAACGGCTCGCCGGCCGGATGCCATGCCATGACGGAGCGTATGCCGTGAACACCTTCGACCCCAATGCGATTGCCGTGCGCAGCGGCCATTTCATCGACGGCGCGTATCTCGACGCGCAAGGCCCGGCACTCGATGTTGCTCGCCCATCGGATGGGCAAATTTATGCATCGGTGCCGATCGGCGACGAGAGCCTCGTCGCTCATGCCGTCGACAACGCGTGGGGTGCGTGGCGCAAGAGCGGATGGGCGACGATGCCGCCGCGCGAACGTGCTCGCATCCTGCGCCGCTTCGCCGATCTCATCGCCGCCGATGCCGCGACGCTCGCCCCGTTGGAAGCGGTCGGTTCGACTCGGCCCGTCCGTGACGCGTTCGCATGGGACATCCCGTTCACGGCCGAAGGAATTCGCTTCTACGCGGAGTTCGCCGACAAGATCGGTGGGCAGGTTGCGCCTACCGGCCACGATCATCTAGGTATGACGATTGCCGAACCGATCGGCGTGGTCGGTGCGATCGCGCCGTGGAATTTCCCGCTGGTGATGGCATCATGGAAGATCGGCCCGGCGCTCGCGGCCGGTAACGCGGTCGTGTTGAAACCGTCGGAAATGACGCCGTTTTCCGTACTGCGTCTCGCCGAGTTGGCGATCGAGGCGGGCGTGCCCGCCGGTATCTTCAACGTGGTTCAAGGCGATGGCCGTGTGACAGGCGACGCGCTGGTGCGGCATCCGCGCGTGGGCAAGGTGACGTTCACGGGGTCGACCCGAACGGGAGCCGCGATCATGGCCGCCTGCGCCCTGTCGGGAACGAAGCCCGTTACGCTCGAACTCGGCGGCAAGAGTCCGCAAATCGTCTTCGCCGATGCACCGCGGATCGACGATGTCGCGCGCCGCATCGCTTCGGCCATCACCATCAACGCGGGGCAAGTCTGCGTGGCCGGATCGCGGCTCATCGTCGAGCGTTCGATTGCCGAGCCGCTGGTCGAGCGCATCGCGCAGATCTTCCGCGGGCTCGAAGCGGGCGCGACTTGGCACGAGCACACCCATCTCGCGCCGATCGTCTCTTCCGCCCAAGCCGAGCGAATCGATGCGATCGTGCGCTCGACGCTCGAGGCGGGTGCGCAAGCGCGCTGCGGCGCACGGCGAGCGGCGAGCGATGTAGCCGGCGCTTACTACATGCCGACCATCGTCGAAAACGTGACGGCCGATTCCGCCGCGGTGCGCGAGGAAATTTTCGGTCCGGTGTTGACGGTCCAGACGTTCGATTCGGAAGACGAGGCGTTGGCGCTCGCTTCCCATCCCGACTACGGCCTGGCCGCGGGCGTCCACACGGCGAACCTGGGCCGGGCCCTGCGTTTCGTGAGAACGCTCGATGCGGGCACGGTCTGGGTCAATCGTTACGGCCGCAGCAACGACTTCATCGTTCCAACGGGCGGCTACAAGCGCTCGGGTATCGGCAAAGATCTAGGGAAAGAGGCTTACGAGGCCAATTTGCGCTTCAAAAGCGTCCTGATCGACTTGAACGGCTGAGGGCTAGCGCGGCCCCGGGCCAAGCCTGTCGGGCGCGCCGCAGACTCTGCTGTCGGACCGCTGCAAAACGCACGCTTTATGTCGTGGGCGGCGACCACTTTAGAGACATCTTTGTTTTTGCATTGATTAAATCTTTCTATGACGCGAGCTTTCGCAGGACGACGCGGCGGCTCGCAAGCCACTCACGAACCTACCAGAGGATGCATTGAGATGATCGATTTCGAGCCGAAATACATCACGTTCGACTGCTACGGCACGTTGACTCGTTTCCGCATGGCGGACATGACACGCGAGCTTTATGGCGAGGAACTCGATTCCGCCAAACTCGAAAGTCTCGTCAGTGCGTTCGCCGGTTATCGCCTCGACGAGGTGCTCGGTGCGTGGAAACCCTACCGCGAGGTGGTCGTCAACGCCTTTCGCCGCGCCTGCAAGCGGGTGGGCGTGCCGTTCGACGAAGCAAAGGCGGAAAGCTTCTATCTGGCCGTGCCGAGCTGGGGCCCCCATCCGGACGTGCCGGAAGGGCTCTCGCGTCTCGCCAAGAAGTACAAGCTCGTGATTTTGTCGAACGCATCGAACGACCAAATTCAGAGCAACGTCGATAAGCTAGGTGCGCCGTTTCACGCAGTGTTCACGGCCCAGCAAGCGCAGTCCTACAAGCCGCGCATGCAGGGCTTCGAGTACATGTTCGACAAGCTCGGTTGCAATCCGCAAGACGTCCTGCACGTGTCGTCGAGCCTGCGCTACGACCTGATGACGGCGCACGACTTGGGCATCAAGCACAAGGCGTTC
This sequence comes from Trinickia sp. Z7, assembly GCF_056498045.1. Taxonomy (NCBI): domain Bacteria; kingdom Pseudomonadati; phylum Pseudomonadota; class Betaproteobacteria; order Burkholderiales; family Burkholderiaceae; genus Trinickia; species Trinickia sp. Z7. The sequence continues at coordinate 44,130 of NZ_JAUEQW010000022.1, read as the reverse complement.
GTCAACCGTGGACATGAGCCCTCCACGCCGTATTACGAGTACTACGAAGTGAACGGCATCCCGCAGCTCGCATCGATGCTCGGGCTGTGATCGCTCGACGCAGCCGCCATTGAACCGAGGAAAGCCACGATGAAGCTAGAGTCCTACTGGCTCGATACCGTGCCCGCCGCGCCGCTCGGCGACGAGGGGCCCGTGCAGGGCCGCGCGGACGTCGCCATTATCGGCGGCGGCTTCACGGGGCTCTCGGCAGCCGTTGCGCTCGCCCGGCGCGGTGCGGCGGTGGCGTTGCTCGATGCCGGGCGGATCGGCGGCGGCGCGTCGGGCCGCAACGGCGGGCAAGTCAACACCGGGGTCGCGCAGGATTTCGCGGCGCTCGCGTCGCAGTTGGGTCTCGAGCGTGCGCGCCGCTACTACCTTGCCTACGCGGCTGCGGTCGATACGGTCGAGCGCTTGATTCGCGAGGAAGCGATCGATTGCGACTATCTCGCCACCGGAAAGCTCAAGTTGGCCGCCAAGCCGCAGCATTACGCGCACTTGGAGAAAACGGCGGAGTTGATACATCGGGAAGTCGATCAAGACATCGAGCTGATCGATGCGGCGCATATTGGCGACGAGGTGCAGTCCGAGCGGTTCTACGGCGGTTTGCTGCAGCGCCATGGCGGGCAGATGCATATGGGCAAGTTCGCGGCGGGTCTCGCGCATGCGGCGCGCCGGCACGGGGCTGCCTTGCACGAGCATGCGCCTGTTTCGGCGATCGTCAAGCAAGGAGCGGGCGGCTACCGCATCGTGTCCGAGCGGGGCGAGCTGACGGCGACGAACGTGCTGATCGCGACCGGCCCGTCCAAGCACGGACCGTTCGCATGGTATCGGCGGCGGCTCGCACCGATCGGCTCGTTCATCATCGTGACCGAGCCCATCGGCGCCGAAGCCGTGGTGCGCATCTTCCCCCAGCGGCGCGCCTATACCACGACGCGGCTCATGCACAACTACTTCCGCGTGACGGCCGATGCGAGGCTCGTGTTCGGCGGCCGCGCGCGGTTCACGGCGTCGGAGCAGCCGTCCGACGAAAAGAGCGGGCGCATTTTGCAGCGCAGCCTTGCGGAGCTGTTTCCGCAATTGGCGAGCGCGCGCATCGACTATTGCTGGGGCGGCCTGGTCGACATCACGGCGGATCGCTTGCCGCGCGCCGGGCAGCACGACGGCTTGTACTTCTCGCTTGGCTACAGCGGGCATGGCACGCAGATGTCGACGCATATGGGGCAGGTGATGGCAGATGTCATCGACGGCCGAACGGATGCCAATCCGTGGCGCGATCTGCCCTGGCCCGCGATTCCCGGCCACACGGGCAAACCCTGGTTTCTGCCGATCGTCGGCGCCTATTACCGTATCAAAGACGTGTTCTATTGAGATCGGGCCGACGAACGCGCTCACAGTCGTTGCAGCGAAGGTAAGAAAACCTTCGTTGAACGTTAAGGCGTATTAAAACCTTCAAGTTGACCGCCGGTTAACTGTTTTTGCCAGCCTTGGCTTACTTCGCGGAGAAGTGAAATGAAAAAGGACACCTCACAATACGGTGCTGTCGGAGCCGAGACCACACTCGAGCAATTGACCGCGAAAGGCGCTTCGCGCCGCGACGCGTTGCGCGCGCTGGTTGCGGCGGGGCTCGTCTCGGTGACGGGTGGCGGCTTGCTCGTGGCGAGCACGGCCGCGCAGGCGCAAGCCAAGCCGAAGCAGGGCGGCAAGATTCGGGTGGCGACGCAATCGTCGTCCACGGCGGACACGCTCGACCCCGCGAAGGGCTCGCTCGCAACGGACTACGTTCGCTGCAACATGATCTACAACGGCTTGACCGAGCTCGACGAGCACCTCGGGGCGAAGATGGCGCTCGCCACTTCGTTCGATACGCAGGATGCGAAGGTTTGGGTCGTCAAGCTGCGCTCGGGCGTGCAGTTCCACGACGGTAAGGCGCTCACGCCGGCCGACGTAGCCTATTCGCTGTTGCGCCACAAAGACCCGGCCACGGCCTCGAAGGCCAAGACGCTTGCCGATCAAATCAGCGACGTGAAGGCGACCGGCCCGAACGAGCTGACGATCACGCTGTCCGGCCCGAATGCCGATTTGCCCGTCATTCTTGCCGACGCGCACTTCCTCATCGTGAAAGACGGCACCAAGGATTTCGCGAAGAGCGCGATCGGGACGGGTCCGTTCAAGCTCAAGGAATTCACGCCGGGCGTGCATACGGTGGTAGTCAAGAACGATCGCTACTGGAAGCCGGGCCTGCCGCATCTGGACGAAATCGAGCTCATCGGCATCGCGGACGAATCGGCGCGCGTCAATGCGCTGCTGTCGGGCGACGTACAGCTCATCAATCAGTTGAACCCGCAATCGACGGGCCGCATCAAGGCCACGCCCGGTTTCGCCGTGCTCGAAACGAAGACGGGGCAATACACGGATCTCATCATTCGCAATGATGGCGGGATCACGGGCAATCAGGATTTTCGTCTCGGGCTCATGCATTTGCAGAATCGCGATCAGATGCGTCAAGCCGTGTTTCAAGGCTACGGCGCGATCGGCAACGATCAGCCGATCGACCCGACCAACAAGTACTACTTCGCCGGGCTGCCGCAACGGCCGTTCGACCCCGACAAGGCGAAGTTCTACTTCAAGAAGGCCAATATCGGCAGCACGCCGCTGCAAGTCTTCGCGTCCCCGGCCGCCGATGGCTCCGTCGATATGGCGATGCTGCTGCAGCAGGCCGCCCCGCTCGCAGGCTTGACGTTGCAAGTGACGCGCGTGCCTTCGGACGGCTACTGGTCGAATCACTGGATGAAGCATCCGCTCTCCTACGGCAACATCAATGCGCGCCCCACGGCCGACATGCTGTTCACGCAGTTCTTCAAATCGGATGCGCCATGGAACGAGGCGAACTGGAAAGACCCGCAGTTCGATCAAATGCTCGTTGCGGCGCGCGGCGAGCCGGACGAAGCAAAGCGCAAGAAGATCTACGGCGATATGCAGGTGCTCGTGCATGAAAAAGGCGGCATCGGCATTCCGATGTTCCTGAGCTCGCTCGACGCGCATACGACGAAGCTGCAAGGGCTAGGCTCCATTCCGTTGGCGGGGCTCATGGGCTTCGCTTTCGCGGAGCATGTCTGGCTGGAAGCCTGACGGGCCGGGAAGGGCGCGCGCGGTTAAAGGGCAGGGGATCGAGTGATCGAACTCGGACATGCCATGCACGAGACTGAAGGAGGCACATCTAAATGAAACGTCAAGCATATAGGTTGATTGCCAGCCGCCTGGGCCTTGCGTTGCTGACGTTGCTGATCGTCTCGGCAATCGTGTTCGCGATGACGGGTCTCCTGCCCGGCGACGCCGCGCAGGAGGCGCTCGGCCAGGCCGCCACGCCCGAGGCCGTGGCGGCGCTGCGGCATCAATTCGGCTTGGATCAACCGGCGCTGCAGCGCTACTTGAGCTGGCTCGCACACGTCGTGCGAGGCGACTTCGGCATGTCGCTGTCCAATAGCCTGCCCGTTGGCGAGCTGATCCGAACGCGTCTGCCCAACTCGCTGATGCTCGCCGGTTTGACGACGGTCGTCTCGGTGCCGATTGCGCTCGCGATCGGCATCTTCTCGGCGATGTTTCGCGGTTCGTTGCTGGACCGGGCGCTTAACATTTTGACGCTCGCGACCGTGGCGGTGCCCGAGTTCCTGGTCGCGACGGTGGCCGTCTTGATCTTCGCCGTCAATCTGCATTGGCTTCCGGCGCTGTCGTATCTGTCTTCGGTGTCTTCGTTCAGCGATATCGTGCGCATCTATGCGATGCCGGTCATGACGTTGTGCTGCGTGCTCGTGGCGCAAATGGCGCGCATGACGCGGGCGGCCGTGCTCGACCAACTCAACGCCGGGTATGTCGAGATGGCCTACCTCAAGGGCGCATCGCAAGTGCGTGTGGTGTTGCGCCACGTGCTGCCCAATGCAATCGGCCCGATCGCCAACGCGGTGGCGCTCAGTTTGTCGTACCTCTTCGGCGGCGTGGTGATCGTCGAATCGATCTTCAACTACCCGGGACTCGCGAGCTTGATGGTGGACGCGGTAACCAATCGCGACATGCCGCTCGTGCAGGGCTGCGTCATGGTGTTCTGCGCAGCGTATCTCGCTCTTGTTTTGATGGCAGACCTATGTCAGATCGTTTCCAATCCGAGGCTCCGTCAACGATGACTCGCCCTATCCAACCCTCGATTGCCCACCCCGGCACGCAGATTTACGACGAGGCGGCGTCCGACGCGGCCGCGCCCGCGCGCCGCCCGCGCCGCGCTCGTCTGTCTTGGCTCGGCAAGATCGGCATGACGCTCGTTTGCTTCTGGCTGGCGATGGCCGTGTTCGGCCCCATGCTCGCGCCGTACAAGGAAGGCGTGCTCGCGTCCACGCTGAGCTTCGCGGGCTTCAGCGCCGCCCATCCGTTCGGCACCGACTATCTGGGCCGCGACATGTTGAGCCGCATTCTGTACGGCACGCGCTACACCGTCGGGCTCGCGCTTGCCGCCGCCTTGCTCGCGAGCGGCATCGGCACTTGCTTGGGGCTCGTTGCCGCCGTGTCGGCGCGCTGGGTGGACGAGGTCATGTGCCGCCTGTTCGACGCCTTGATCTCGATTCCGAGCAAGGTGTTGGCGCTCGTCGCCATCGCCGCGTTCGGCTCGTCGGTTCCGATGCTGACGATGGTGGCGGCCGTGGCTTACATTCCCGGCGCCTTCCGTATTTCGCGTTCTCTCGCAGTCAATTTAATGACGCTCGAATACGTTCTCGTGGCCCGGGCGCGCGGCGAACGCCTGCTGTACATCGCGCGCGTGGAAGTGCTGCCGAACATGATTCACCCGGTGCTGGCCGATTTCGGCTTACGGTTCGTCTTCATCGTGTTGCTGCTGAGCGGCCTCAGTTTTCTCGGCCTGGGCGTGCAACCGCCCAACGCGGATTGGGGCTCGCTCGTACGCGAGAACATCGGCGGCTTGGCGCAAGCGGCGCCGGCTGTGCTGATGCCTTCGATCGCCATTGCGACGCTGACGGTCGGCATGAACTTGCTGATCGACAGCTTGCGGCGTCATGCCGGGTTCGGAAAGGGAGGACGGCCGTGAGCGACATCATGATCGAGGTGAAGGGGCTGCGCATCGTTGCCGCCAGCCCGGGCGGAGATGCCGCGGAAATCGTCAAGGGCGTCGACTTCGACGTGAAGCAAGGCGAAGTGCTGGCGTTGATCGGGGAATCGGGCTCCGGCAAGACGACCATCGCGTTGTCGCTGCTCGGTTATACGCGGCAAGGGTGCGCTTTCTCGGGCGGGAGCGTGCGCGTGGGCGGCACCGACGTCCTCGCGCTGGACGAAGCGGGCCGGCGCACATTGCGCGCCCGGACCGTGGCGTACGTGGCGCAAAGCGCGGCGGCCGGATTCAATCCGGCGCGCACGTTGATGGATCAGGTGATCGAACCTGCGTTGCTGCATCGGTTGACGACGCGCGAGGCCGCGCGCGCGAAAGCCGTCGCGCTCTTTCGCGCATTGGCGCTGCCCGATCCAGAGCACATCGGCGAACGGTATCCGCATCAAGTGTCGGGGGGGCAACTTCAGCGCCTGATGGCCGCCATGGCGTTGATCACGGATCCGGCGGTGATCGTCTTCGACGAACCGACGACGGCGCTCGACGTCACGACGCAGATCGAAGTGCTCGCCGCCTTCAAGCGCGTGATCAAGGAGGTCGGCACCACGGCGGTCTACGTATCGCACGATTTGGCGGTGGTCGCGCAAATGGCCGACCGGATCGTCGTGCTCAACGGCGGCGAAGTGCAGGAGTGCGGCGACGTCGATCAAGTGCTCGACGCGCCCGCTCATGCCTACACGCGAGCGCTGTTGGCTGCATCGGCGCGCCGAGAGGCGAACGCCGGCTCGAGCCAAGCAGCCGCAGCGGCCCCCAACGTATCGTTGCTCGAGATTCGAGGCCTTTCGGCCGGCTACGGCCGCGTCGATCGCAATGGCAACCCCGCCGTGCGGGTGCTCGACGATGTCAATTTGTCGATTCCGCGCGGCGGTGCGCTCGGCGTGATCGGCGAGTCGGGGTCGGGCAAGACGACGCTCGCGCGCGTCGTCGCGGGGCTCGTGCAGCGGACGAGCGGTGAGGTGCTGTTCGAGGGGCAGCCTCTTGCGCCGGGATTGCATGGGCGCACAGCCGATCAATACCGCAGGATTCAGCTCGTGTTTCAGAATGCCGATACGGCGCTCAATCCGAGTCATACGGTGGCGGACATATTAGGCCGTCCGCTGGCGTTCTATAGAGGGTTGCGCGCAGCGGCCGCGCAACGGCGCATCGGGGAATTGCTCGATCTCGTCAAGCTGCCGGCGTCGATCGCCGGGCGGCGTCCTGCCGGCTTGTCGGGAGGACAAAAACAACGCGTGAACTTTGCGCGTGCGCTGGCTGCGGAGCCGTCGCTCATTCTGTGCGACGAAGTCACGTCGGCGCTCGACACCTTAGTGGGCGCGGCGATTCTGGACTTGTTGCGCGAGTTGCGTCGCGAACTGGGCGTGTCGTACATGTTCATTAGCCATGACATCTCCACCGTGCGCGCGATCTGCGACGACGTGGTCGTGCTCTATGCCGGCCGGCGCGTGGAGGCGGGGCAGCGCCGCTTGCTGGATCAACCGCCGCATCACCCGTACACGGGTTTGCTGGTCGATTCGGTGCCTGCACTGAAGCGCGGCTGGCTGGACGCGCATCGCAATATCGGCAACTGCGCGCTGCCTCCGCTGTCGGAAAGCGCGTCGGGCGAAGCGGAGGGACTGTGCAGCTTCCGGGCGCGGTGCTCCGCGCGCGTGGAGGGCAAATGCAATGTCGAGCGGCCGCCGATGAGAGTGCTGCCGTCCGGCGCGCAGATTCTCTGTCATCGTTCGGCGGATGAATTGAAGCTGCTTCAACCCCTGCGAGGCGCCGCATGAGCGGACGGTTCGTGCGGGTGGCCGAACGCGAGAGAAAGACGTTCACGATCGAGGTCGATGGCGTCGCCTGCGAAGCCGCCGAGGGGGATACGGTGCTCGTCGCTTTGCTCGGCACCGTGCGCGCGGTCCGCGATTCGGAGTTCGGCGACGGGCGCCGTGCCGGCTTCTGTCTCATGGGCGCGTGTCAAGACTGCTGGGTATGGTGCGAGGACGGCACGCGTCTGCGCGCATGCACGACGCCCGCCGCACCGGGCATGTCGCTCGTGACACGCCTGGCGGCGACCGGGAGAGGTGTATGGCCGCGCGCATAGTGATCGTCGGTGCGGGTCCGGCGGGCGTGCGCGCCGCGCAAGCGCTCGTGCAAGCCGGGCATCGGCCGTTCGTCGTCGACGAAGGAAGGCGAGACGGCGGCCAGATCTATCGCCGGCAACCCGAGGGATTCACGCGCTCGTACGAGACGCTCTACGGCACGGAGGCCCGTCGCGCCGAGGCGCTGCATCGAAGCTTCGATGCCTTGAAAGGCGATATCGATTACTTGCCCGAGACGCTCGTCTGGAACATCACGCCCGGGGAAATCCACCTCGTCGCGGGCGAGCGCTATCGCTCGCTCGCTTTCGATGCGCTCATCGTCTGCAGCGGCGCGACAGATCGGCTGATGCCGGTCAAGGGCTGGCAATACGCGGGCAGTTACAGCCTGGGCGGTGCGCAGATCGCATTGAAATCGCAAGGCTGCGCCATCGGCAGCCGCCCGGTTCTGTTCGGCAGCGGGCCGCTCCTTTATCTGCTTGCCGCTCAGTACGTGAAGGCGGGCGCCAATCTCGTTGCAGTGCTCGACACGTCGAAGGCGCGCGAGCGCTATGCGGCGTTACCGGCGATGCTTGCCGTGCCGTCGGCGCTCGTGAAAGGGCTGAACTTGCTGCGCGTGCTGCGCCAAGCGCGTGTGCCGGTGCATTGCGGCGTGCGGCCCGTGGAAATTCTCGGCACGGCCGAAGACGGCGTTTGCGGTGTCGTGGCCGAGCAAGCGGACGGCAGCCGGCTCGAGCTGAATTGCGACGCGGTGGCGATGGGGCACCACTTGCGCCCTGAAACGCAATTGGCCGATCTTGCCGGTTGTGCATTCGAGTTCGACGACGCGAGCCGACAGTGGCTGCCGAGCGTCGACGCAGACGGGCGCAGCAGCGTCAAGGGTGTGTACCTTGCAGGCGACGGCGCCCGCGTTCGCGGGGCCGATGCCGCCGAACGCGCGGGGCGCGCGGCCGCGTTGGCCGTGTTGCGCGATTTGGGCGGCGTGCAGACGAACGGGCCAGGGCCGGGCGCGGCCCAATTGCGCAAGGCGCTCGCTCGATACACGCGCTTCGCCGATGGCTTGCGGCGGGCGTTTCCATGGCCCGCACACGAAGCCGCTCGGTTGCCGGACGATACGATCGTGTGCCGCTGCGAAGCCGTTACGGCGGGCGCCTTGCGCGAAGTCGTTCGCGCGACGGGGGCCACCGAAGCCAATCGTGCTAAGGCATTCTCAAGGGTGGGCATGGGGCGATGCCAAGGCCGCTATTGCGGCCATGCCGCGGCAGAGGTCATTGCAGCCGAGGCGGGCGTGCCGCTCGTGCAAGTGGGCAGGCTGCGCTCGCAAGCGCCGGTGAAACCGCTTCCCATGGCGATCGTCGAGGACTCCGAAGCATGAAGACGCTCGAATCGGATGTCCTCATCGTGGGCGGCGGCATAGTCGGAACGACGACCGCATTTTTCCTGCGTCGCCGTGGCCAATCGGTGCGCTTGCTCGAACGAGGGCTGACCGGCCAGCAAGCGAGCGGCGTCAACTTCGGTGGCGTTCGACGGCAAGGGCGCGCGTTGGAGCAATTGCCGCTTGCCAATCGCGCGCTGGTTACGTGGCGGCATGCCGCCGAATGGCTTGGCGAGGACGTCGAATTCCTCGCAAGCGGCCACACGCGCGTGTGCTACCGCGAGCAGGACGTCGATACGTTCGTGCGCTATGCGGGCGAGGCGCGCGAGTGCGGGCTCGAGCTCGAAGTGCTGCAGGGACGGGCGCTCCTCGAGCGTTTTCCGTTTCTGGGGCGCGACGTGCTGGCGGCGTCGGTTTCGCCCTTGGACGGCCACGCCAACCCGCGACTGGCCGCGCCGGCGTTCGGCAGGGCCGCTCGCAAGCTGGGCGCCGACGTGCATGAGAACGTCGAGGTGGTTCGCGTCGAGCGCGAGGGCGCGGGCTTTCGCGTCGAAGATACCGCGGGGCGGGTCTATCGCAGCGCTCAACTCGTGATTTGCGCAGGTGCTTGGGCGAATCGGCTCAGTTCGCAATTCGGCGAGTCCGTTCCGCTCGAATCGCGCGGTCCGCAAATGGCGGTGACAGAGCCGGTACCCTACGTGTTCCATTCGTCGATGGGCGTGTTCACCACGGTGAAGGCGGAAAGCGTCTACTTTCGCCAAATTCCGCGCGGAAACCTCATTCTCGGCGGCGGGCCGCACGGCCCGGCCAGCATCGAAACGAACCGCGCCGGTGTCGTACCGCTCAACACGGTGCGCCAAATGGCGCAATTCCGGCGGCTCGTGCCCGGTCTTGCGCCACTGCATGTGATTCGCACTTGGAGCGGTGTCGAAGGCTACTTGCCCGACGCCGAGCCGGTGATCGGGCCGAGTCGAGCGGTCGATGGTCTTTACTACGGTTTTGGATTCAGCGGATCGGGATTTCAGATCGGTCCCGGGGTGGGCGAAACGCTGGCCGAATTGATATCGACGGGCGCCACGCCTATTGCGCTCGATAAGTTTTCGATCGGCCGCTTCGGCGAACGAGCGGCGGCGAAGCAGGAAAAAGAAGGTGCGATATGACGCGATCAGAAGGGCTTGACCTAGCCAGGGCGTTTATCGAGGCGCATTTCGCCGAACCGCTGACGCTCGCGCAAATGGCGGCGCCGGCCGCGCTGAGCATCTCCCGTTTCGCTACCGTGTTTCGCGAGCGTTTCGGTTCCTCCCCGTATCGCTATCTATGCGGCTTGCGCATCAAACGGGCGCAATCGTTGCTGTTGGCCGGCGTACCGAGCGTGGCGGTCGCGACCGAAGTCGGTTTTTTCGACCAAAGCCACTTCGGGCGGCATTTCAAGCGCATGTGCGGGATGACGCCGACGGCTTTCGTGGCCGCCGGCGGCGCGGCGCTCGGCAAGGCCAAGCGCGCGCCGGGCAAGCGCCCTGCGATGGATCAAAGGCGTTCAGCGTAAGGAGCGATTGCGTGACCAACGAAGCCTATCCGATCGAAATCGAGTTTCCGGATATCGACCGGCACGCGCCGGGCAACACCGGCGTCGATTACGTGCACACGTTCGATTCCGGCGTTGCCGGTCCGCACGTGATGATCAATGCGCTGACGCACGGCAACGAAGTGTGCGGTGCGATCGTCGTCGACGCCTTGCTCCGGCACGGCCTGCGTCCGCGCCGCGGAAGGCTCACGCTGTCGTTCGCGAACGTGTCGGCCTATGCTCGTTTCGATCCCGCCCAGCCCGACGCGGCGCGTTACGTGGACGAGGATTTCAATCGGGTATGGACCGCCGCTGTGCTCGACGATCTCACGCGTCGATCGCAGGAGCTCGAGCGCGCCCGAGCGATGCGCCCCGTGATCGATAGCGTGGATTTGCTGCTCGATCTTCATTCCATGCATGAGCGAAGCGCGCCGCTGATCGTGTCGGGCCCCCTCGATAAAGGGATCGAGCTTGCCGTACACCTGGGCACGCCGGCTACCGTCATCAGCGACGAAGGGCATCCGCAAGGCAAGCGCATGCGCGATTACGCCGGTTTTGGCGATCCCCACAGCGCGAAGAACGCATTGTTGATCGAATGCGGGCAGCATTGGGAGCGGCGCGCGGTGGACGTGGCGCGCGATTGTACGGCGAGGTTTTTGCTGATGTCGGGTGTAGTCGAAGAACCCGATCTGCCGCGGAGATGGATCGCGCCGTTGCCGCGGCGGATGACGGTCGTGCGCGTGACGCAACCGGTGGTCGCCAAGAGCATGGATTTTCGCTTTGCGGGCGATTACACGGGGCTCGAGACGTTTCCCGAAGCGGGGACCGTGATCGGATGGTCGGACGGCGAGCCTGTCGTGACGCCATACGACGATTGCGTTCTCGTCATGCCTTCGCTGAGACAGCTGCGGCCCGGCGTGACGGTGGTACGGCTGGGCCGAATCGGCGCGCGCATTGACCGACGTAAGGACGAAGGGCAAGCGGGTGGCTGATGCGAGCGGCATCTGGCGTGCCGCAGGGGAAGACTGGATAATCTAGCGCAGGTTGCGCGACATGCGCGCCTGAACGAAGGCAGGACGCCTACATTACCAGCCCACCCACCGGAGCCGTTTGCAGTGAACCGCACAACCGCGCAGCAGAGCCGAATCGATCTTGCACAATTAATCGAGCGCGTGCGCGCCATGCCGCGTGGCGCGCGTCGGCTCATCGCCATCGCAGGCGCACCGGGCGCGGGCAAGAGCACTTTCGTGCAGTCGCTATGCGACGGTCTGAACTGCGATCATCCGGATTTCGCCTGCATTCTCGCGATGGACGGCTTTCATTTCGACGATCGCGTGCTCGAGGCGCGCGGCCAACGCGCCCGCAAGGGCGCGCCTCATACGTTCGACGTCGGTGGGCTCGAAGCGATGCTCGAACGCCTCGTTGCCGACGATGGAAGAGAGATCGCCGTTCCGGTGTTCGACCGCTCTCTTGAAATCGCACGAGCCGGCGCTCAAATCATCCCGGCCTCGGCAAGGTGCATCGTGGTCGAAGGCAACTATCTGCTGCTCGACGATCCCGCATGGGCACCTTTGCGGCGGTTCTTCGATGTCACGGTCATGCTCGACGTTCCGCGCGAAGCGCTGATCGATCGCCTGACGGCGAGATGGCGCGGGTACGGCATGGATGAAGCTGCCGTACGCGCGAAGCTGGATGGCAACGACCTGCTCAACGTAGAGCTCGTGCTGTCGCGAAGTGTGGCCGCGCAGTTCGTCGTGGCGAACGTTTAGTCGAAGCACCGGCGCGCTGCGCAGAGTCGGTCGCCGCGCCGAGCGTGCCTACGGATTCTCGCAGCGCGACATGCGAACGGTCAGCGACGGCTCGCTTGAACGGCGCGTTCGATGTCGGCAATGACGATTTTTTTCATCTCGAACATTGCGCGCATGGCGGCCGATGCCGCAGCGGGATCGTCGCCGCATACGAATTCGAGCAGACGCCGCGGCGTGATTTGCCACCTCAAGCCGTAACGGTCGACCAGCCATCCGCACGGGCGCTCCTCGCCGCCTTCGCAGAGCTTCGTCCAGAGTTCGTCGACCTCCTCCTGCGTTTCGCATTCGACGAGCAGCGAGATCGATTCGTCGAATTTGTATTGCGGGCCGCCATTGAGCGCATGAAACCGTTGACCGCCAAGCTCGAACGTGACGACCATGACGGAACCGGCTTTGTCGGGCACGGCGTCGGGGTATCGGCTCGTGGTGACGATACGGCTATCGTCGAAGAGCGACGTGTAGAAGCGGGCGGCTTCTTCGGCCTCGGTGTCGAACCAGAGAAAGGGCGCAATCGTGTGGCTGAGTTTGACCATTTTCGTCTCTCCGTGCGAATCGAACCGTATTGGATCGCCGCTCTCAGCGATCGCCTATGGGGCGCGCCGCGGCGGCGTCCTCACCCAGTGCCTTCATCATGCAAACTGCCGATGCTGGACACAGCGACGCAAATTGTGAACTCGACTGCATGGGCGCCGAAGCGTCGCTTCTAGGGACCTCACGATAGCCCATGCCCGCGAAATAGCCGCTCGCATCGATCGTCAGCAAGAATAGACGATGTACGCCACCACGTGCAGCTTCTTGTTGGGCACGCTCGACGAGCGCCGCGCCCAGCCCCCGCCGCTGTGCATTCGTCGCAACCGCCACCGACCGCAGCAACGCATCGGCCCCGTAGGGCTCGATCGCGGCGCAGCCGAGGAGCGTGTCGTCGCTGCCCGCTGCAACGTAAAAGCGCTGGGCGTCGCCGGCGGTGACGTCGTCCGCGGGCAAGCCCTGTGCGACGAGCAACGCACGGATAGCGGGGAAGTCATCGGGCCGTGCCGCACGGATGGCGTGCGTGGGCACGGCGGACCTCGCGTTCGTATTCAATCCTTTGCCTTCGGTGCTTGGATCATTTTCCAGCCGTTTCCGGCAGGATCGCGAAAGCCCGCGTCGACACTGCCATAGCGGTCGATCGGCTCTTGCGTGAATTCTACGCCGCGCTTGCGCAGCCGCTCGTAGGTCGCGCGGCAATCGGCGACGGCAAGCACGAGCGGCGGCATCGCGCCCTTGGCTACCATCGCGCGCAGGCTTTGCGCGGTGGCGACGTCGTGCATGGGCGGCCCGGGCGTGAACAGCCCGAGCTGAAACGACGGTTGGTCCGGGTGCTGAACCGTGAGCCAGCGGTAATCGCCGTTGCGCACGTCGGTATGAACCTTGAAGCCGAGCTTGTCGACGTAAAACGCGAGCGCCTCGTCCTGGTCGCCGACATACAACCCTACGACATCGATGCCTTCATTCATAACGCCTCCTTGGTTGAAGGCGGCAATGTAGCGCCTGCCGCACGCCGTCGCTTCTCCGAAACTGCGATGGTGATATCGGGGCGTTGGGCGGCCTTCACGACGCAGGCCGGCACGACCGACAGACGGGTCTCGTCCGCCGTGGCTTGGTCGCGCAATGCGCCGGGGCTGTGTCCGGTGACGTCGCGAAAAATGCGCCCGAATGTACCAAGGCTTTCCCAACCGGTGGCGAAGGCGATTTCGGTGATGCTCAGATCGCTCTCGCGCAGCAGTGCGGCAGCCTGCTCGATGCGCCGCGTCAAGAGGTAGCGGTGCGGCGGCAAGCCGAAGGCGCGCTTGAACGAGCGCGCAAAATGCGCTGCGGACACGCCGCTTATTTTCGCCAGGCGCTCGACGGGCCACGCCTCATGCGAAGCGGCATCGATGCGGTCCTTTGCGCGCAGCAGGCGGCGCAATAGCCCGGGATCTTCCAATGGGGCGGAATCGGCGGGTCGAGGCGATGCCGCAGGCGGCGGGGCGGGCTTTTCAGAGGGCGGCGCTTCCAGCTCGGACTCGGACTCGGACTCGGACTCGGACTCGGACTCGGATTCGGATTCGGATTCGGATTCGGATTCGGGCTCGAACTCTGGCTCTGCTTTCGCCTTTGCGTTCGCAAATCGCGTAGGCGGCACGCCCACTACGCGCGCAAACGCCACGCTAAATGCGCTGGCCGAACGATATCCGACGCGCTCTGCCACTTCGGCCACGCTGCCTTCGTTTCGCAGCAAGAGGCGCTTGGCCATCGCCATGCGCCAATTGAGCAAGTACTCCATGGGCGCAACGCCCACGGCGCGATTGAATCGATCGAAAAACGCCGAGCGCGAAAGCGCGGCCAGCTTGGCCAGCGCAGGCACGGTCCACGAATGGGCGGGCGCTTCATGCATGGCGCGAATGGCGGCTGCGAGCCGTTCGTCGGCGAGCCCGCGCAAGAGTCCGGGCGGCGCAGCCGTCTGCGCGTTGCACCGCAGCGCCTCGATCAGCAGGACCTCCAATAGCCGCGTGAGGACCACTTCGCGCGCAGGGCGCGACGCGCGCGATTCATCGCCCACGAGGTGCACGAGCGTGGCGAGCCGCTCGTCGCCGCGAACATGTACGAGCTGCGGCAACAACGAAACGAGCAGACCCGCATCGGGCGAGCCGAAGACGCAATGGCCGATCAGAAAACGAACGTCCACCGGCCCGCTTTGGTCGCCGAGCCGAAATTGGCCGTCGCTCAGGCGCACCGGGGCGGTCACGGTGTCGTTCGACGAAGGCGGAGCGAGGCTCGACATCGAGCGGGCGAAGCCAGAGGGGATGAGGACAAAATCGCCAGCTTGCAACGTGATCGGAGCGCGGCCGTCGACGGTCAGGCGGCACGACCCTTCGAGGATCACGCAATAGAACGGTTGGCCCGATTCCTCGCGGCGCACATGCCAGCGGCCCGCCGCCCCGACGATTTTCGAGAATGCCGGGCGCGGTTGCAGCAGCATGACGACTTCGGAGAGCGGATCGATCATGCCCGGACTCCTGCGAATGAAACTCGGACTCCGGATTGTAGCTAATCCGGAGGTTAGCCACTATCGTTTCGATACCGCAACGATTCGAAGAAAGGAGTGCCGCGTATGAAAACCATTCTGATCACGGGTTGCTCGTCGGGATTCGGGCGCGATGCCGCCCGATATTTTCTCGAGCGCGAATGGAACGTCGTCGCAACGATGCGCAAGCCGGATCCCGACCTGTTGCCCCGTTCGGAGCGATTGCGCATCGTCGCCCTCGATGTCACCGATCCGGAAAGCATCCGCCGCGCCGTGGAAGACGCGGGGCCGATCGATGTGCTCGTCAACAACGCCGGAATCGGCGTATTGAACGCACTTGAAGGGTTGGCGATGGACGTCGTGCGCGAGGTGTTCGAGACGAACACGCTCGGTACGATCGCCATGACGCAAGCCGTGCTGCCTCAATTCAGGCAACGCCAAGCGGGCGTCGTGGTGAACGTCACTTCGAGCGTGACGCTGAAATGGCTGCCGCTGCTTTCCGTCTATACCGCGAGCAAGGCCGCAATCAATGCGTTCTCCGAAACGCTCGCATTGGAGCTGACGCCGTTCAACGTGCGCGTGAGGGTCGTGTTGCCGGGGCGCGCTCCCGAAACGCGCTTCAGCGAGCATGCTCGCGGCCGGATGCAAAACGGCGTTCCCGAACCCTACGTCGATTTGGCGCAGCGGGTGTTCGCGGGGTGGGAGCAAGCGACGGCCGTGACGCATTCGCTGGACGTTGCCAAGGCCATCTGGCGCGCGGCCACCGACCCGGCTTGCCCGATTCGTCTTGCCGCCGGCGAGGATGCGATGGCGTTGATGTCGTAGGGCGCATGCGAGCAGGCACGAGCCGACAGGTGTCGAAACAGGTGTCGAATCGTGCCGCACCGAGTGCGATCGTAACGAGCGCCGCCCTAGTGACGGTATACAATCTCGCGCGTCACGATCGCAATGGTGAATTCATGAATCCGTCTCTACAGACCTTGCTGCAAGCCGTCGATGCCGATAAGGCAAGGCTGGACACCGCGCGGCCTTTGCCGCTGCATACGCTCGAAGCGCTGCGCGAGCAGTTGACGTTGGAGTGGACCTATCACTCGAACGCCCTCGAGGGCAATACGCTCACGCCGAGCGAAACGAAGGGTGCGCTCGACGGCGCCACGGTGGCCGGCGAGCCGTCGCAAGCGCAGCGCGAAGCGGCGAACCATCGCGATGCGATCCGCTATGTCGAGGATATCGTCGCGGGCAACGAGACCCTGTCGGTGCAGCACATTCAACGGATCCACCGTTTGCTGCTCGCGGGCATAGATGACACGCAAGCGGGGCGATGTCGCGAGCAGAACGTACCGGCTACCGGCACGTGTCCCGCTCCTGTCGACTTCTCCCAGGTGCCGGCGCAGCTGGCCGCGCTGATCGAATGGCGTGCGCACGCGGAAAAGATGCATCCGCTGGCGCGGGCGGCCGAGCTGCAGGCACGGTTCGTCACGATTCACCCGTTCATGGGGGGCAATCGAACGATCGGGCGGCTTCTGTCGAATCTGGATCTGATGAAGGCGGGGTACCCGCCCGCGATCATCCGCGGCGAGGACCGCGCGACCTACGACTACGCACTTGAACGCGCATGCGCGACCGAGGACGTCAGCGCCTTGACGCTGCTTGTCGCCGAAGCGACCCATCGGACGCTTACCACTTACCTTGGGTCGCTCGGGGCGGCCGACTGACGAACCCTTTACCGCGCGGCGTATCCCGCGCTGTTCCGTTACGGAAAAAAACGTCCGCCGCGAATGGCTCGCGGCGGACGTTTTAGCTGGGATCGACGAGGCGGCCTCAAGCTGCGCCGTAACCGCCACCCCCCGGCGTCTGGATCACGATGACATCGTCCACGCCCATCTGCATCCGATGCCGCGCGCCGAAGTCTTCGCGGGTGCCGTCCAGGCGCTCCACCCAGTTCACTCCGACCGCCCCCGGCGTGCCGCCTTCGAGGCCGAAAGGCGGCACTTCGCGCCGATTCGCGAGCATCACGGCCGTCATCGGCTCCAAAAAGCGCACGCGCCGCTCGGTCCCGTCGCCCCCGCGATGGCGTCCGGCGCCGCCGCTGCCGCGCCGCACGCGGAATTCATCGAGCCGCACGGGGAAACGCCATTCGAGCACCTCGGGATCGGTCAAGCGCGAGTTCGTCATATGGGTCTGCACCGCACTGCACCCGTCGAACGTCGGGCCCGCGCCCGCTCCGCCGCAGATCGTCTCGTAGTACTGGAAGCGATCGTTGCCGAACGTGAAGTTGTTCATCGTGCCTTGAGCGCCGGCCATGACACCCAGTGCGCCGTAGAGAGCATCGGTGACCACCTGCGATGTCTCGACGTTGCCCGCCACGACCGCCGCGGGATAGCGCGGGTTCAGCATCGAGCCTTCGGGAATCTTGATCTCGAGCGGCTTCAAGCAACCGGCATTGAGCGGGATGTCCTCGTCTACGAGCGTTCGGAAAACATAGAGCACGGCCGCTTTGCAGATCGCCGCCGGCGCATTGAAGTTGTTCGGCTGCTGCTCGCTCGTGCCGGCGAAATCGATGACGGCTGAACGCTGCGCCTTGTCGATCGACACGTTGACGACGATTTTAGCGCCGTCGTCGAATGCGTATTCGAAACGGCCGTCCTTGAGCACCGACAGCGTGCGGCGCACGACTTCCTCGGCATTGTCCTGCACGTGCCGCATGTAAGCCTGCACCGTATCGACGCCGAACTGTCCGCACATGCGATCGAGTTCCAATGCTCCCTTGGTGCAGGCGGCCACTTGAGCGCGTAGGTCCGCTAGGTTCTGCTCGACATTGCGCACGGGCCATGGGCCCGAGAGCAGCTTGTCGCGAATTCGGCCTTCCAGGAAGCGGCCTTCGGCGACGAGTTGCACGTTATCGAGCAACACGCCTTCCTCATCGACATGGACCGAATCGGGCGGCATCGAGCCGGGCGTGACTCCGCCGATATCGGCATGATGGCCGCGCGCCGCGACGTAGAACATCGGTTCGCTGGAACCAGCGGTAAACACCGGCATGATGACGGTCACGTCGGGCAAATGCGTGCCGCCCGCATAGGGCGCATTCAGCGCGAACGCATCGCCGGGCCGCATGGTGCCGGTGCGGCGCTCGATCACGGTGCGCACGCTCTCGCCCATCGAGCCGAGGTGAACCGGCATGTGCGGCGCGTTCGCGATCAAATTGCCGTCGCCATCGAACAACGCGCACGAAAAGTCCAAGCGTTCCTTGATGTTGACCGAGTACGACGTGTTCGCGAGCGTGACCCCCATCTGTTCGGCGATCGACATGAACAAGTTGTTGAACACTTCCAACAGCACGGGGTCGGCTTGCGTGCCGGCCGCGTGGCGCGCTTCGAGCGGCACCGTGCGCTCCACGACCATGTGGTTGTGGCGCGTCACGACGAGCTGCCATCCCGGTTCGACGATCGTCGTGCCGGTGCGTTCCTTGATGATGGAAGGGCCGTCGATCTTTGCGCCGGGCGCCATCGTGTCGCGATCGTAGACCGGCGTCTCGCGCCATTGGCCGCCGGTGAAGACTCGCGTGGTGGCGAGCGGGGCCGGCGCGGCCGATGCGTTCTCGCCGAGCGGCCAGCGTTCGTCGTCAGCCTGTTGCGTGCAACCGATCGCTTCCACGGCAACCGCTTCGACGATCAATGCGCGGTTGGGCATCAGGAAGCCGTAACGCGTGCGGTAGAGCGTTTCGAATTGAGCGGTCACGGCCGCCACGTCTTCCTTGAAGTCGACTTCGAGTGCGGTGTCGGTGCCGTCGTACTTCACATGCAGTTTGTGGCAGACGGTGACGCGCGTGTCATCGATACGCTGCTCGGCGACTTCGCGGCGAGCGGCATCCACCAGGTCCGCAAACTCGGTTTTGCAAGCGGCCAGTGCGCGCGCATCGAGCGGGACTTCGAGCGCGCGTTGGCGCAGCGCACGCACGTCGGCGAGCCCCATGCCGTACGCCGACAGCACGCCCGCAAGCGGATGAATGAACACGCGCGTCATGCCGAGTGCGTCCGCGACGAGGCACGCATGTTGGCCGCCCGCGCCGCCGAAGCAGGCGAGCGTGTACTGCGTCACGTCGTAGCCGCGCTGCACGGAGATTTGCTTGATCGCATTGGCCATGTTCTCGACGGCGATCTTCAAGAAACCTTCGGCGATCTCCTCCGGCTGACGCTCGATTCCGGTTGCCGCGGCCACTTCGCCGGCCAACGTCGTGAAGCGTCGGCGCACGATCGCATCGTCGAGCGGTTCGTCGCCCTCGGGGCCGAATACGGCCGGGAACCATTGCGGGTTGAGCTTGCCCGTCATGACGTTGCAGTCGGTGACCGTCAAGGGGCCGCCGCGCCGGTACGATGCGGGGCCCGGATTGGCCCCCGCGCTTTCGGGGCCGACCCGGAAACGGGCGCCGTCGAAGCTGCAGATCGAGCCGCCGCCGGCCGCGACAGTGTGGATCTTCATCATCGGCGCGCGGATGCGCACCCCGGCCACCTCGGTAATGAATTCGCGCTCGTATTCGCCTGCGTAGTGGGTGACGTCGGTCGAGGTGCCGCCCATGTCGAAGCCGATGATGCGGTCGAACCCGGCGAGCGCTGCCACTTGCGCCGCGCCGACGATGCCGCCTGCGGGGCCGGACAGAATCGCGTCCTTGCCTTGGAAACGGTGCGCGTCGGTCAAACCGCCGTTACTTTGCATGAATTGCAGCGGCACGGGGCCTAGCTCGCCTTCCACTTGGCGCACGTAATGGCGCAGCACCGGCGAAAGATAGGCGTCGACGACGGTCGTGTCGCCGCGCGAGACCAGCTTCATCAGCGGGCTGACCTCGTGGCTCACCGAAATCTGGGTGAAGCCGATCTCTTGCGCGATCGCCTTCAGCTTGCGCTCGTGCTCGGGATGGCGATAGGCGTGCATCAACACGATCGCGCAAGCACGAATGCCCTCGTCGTACGCGCTTTGCAATGCTTGACGCGCAGCCGCTTCATCGAGCGAGCGCACGGCTTCGCCGCGCGCGCCGATGCGCTCGTCGATCTCCACGACGCGCTCGTAGAGCAACGTGGGCAACTCGATATTGCGCACGAACAGCTTCGGCCGGTTTTGATAAGCGATACGCAGCGCGTCCGCAAATCCCTTCGTGATCGCGAGCACCGTGCGCTCGCCTTTGCGTTCGAGCAGGGCATTGGTGGCGACGGTCGTGCCCATCCGCACGCATTCGATCAAGTGCGCGGGGACCGGCGCGCCGTTCGGGACACCGAGCAGTTCGCGAATCCCTTGCACCGCCGAATCGCGATAGCGCTCGGGGTTCTCCGAGAGGACCTTGTGCGTGACGAGCATGCCGTCGGGGCGCCGCGCGACGATGTCCGTGAACGTGCCTCCGCGGTCGATCCAGAACTGCCATCGTTCGGAGTCCGAAATATTTTCAGTGGTGTCGTACGTCATGGTTGGGGCCTGAAACAGAGAGTGCGATAGGGAATTAGTGCTCGAGCTTGGCGCCGCGCGTCTCGGGCAGCGTGAGGGCAGCGAGAATCACCACGCCGTACGCTGCCGCGGCGAATGCGCCGATCGCCGCGCCCAGCGTGATTTGCTGCGCGACGTAGCCGATGAGGAACGGGAAGGCAGCGCCGACAGCGCGGCCGAAGTTGTAGCAAAAGCCTTGGCCGGAGCCGCGGATGCGCGTCGGGAAGAGTTCCGACATGAAGGCGCCCATGCCCGAGAACATGCCCGATGCGAAAAAGCCGAGCGGAAAACCAAGAATCAGAAGCAGGGTGTTGTCGAGCGAAACATGCGTGTAGGCGAGCGCGATGATCATCGACGCCAGCGCGAACGTGATGAAGCCGAGCTTGCGGCCGATCCGGTCGGAAAGCCATGCGCCGAACAGATAGCCGGCGTATGAGCCTGCGATGATCACGGCAAGGTACTCGCCGGTGCCCACGACGCTCAGGTGCTGCTCGGTCTTCAAGTAGGTGGGCAGCCAGGTCGTGATCGCGTAGTAGCCGCCTTGCGCGCCGGTTGCAAGCAGGGCGGTGCGCAGCGTCGTGAACCACATGTCGGCGCTGAAGATTTCGAGGAACGAGTGCGCTGCGTTGGTCTCGCGTTCACGTTGCTTCGCAAGGCGATGCACCTCCGGCTCTTCGACGAAACGGCGAATGAAGATGACGAAGGGGGCCGGCAAGATGCCCAGCGCGAACAGGGCACGCCAAGCGATCTCATGCGGCAGGAACGTGAACACGAGCGTATAGAGCCCGGCCGACACGGCCCAGCCGATGGCCCAGCCCGCTTGAACCATCCCGACGGCCTTGCCGCGATCGCGGGCACGGATGACTTCCCCCATCAGGACGGCGCCCGCGGTCCACTCTCCGCCGAACCCGAGCCCCATCAGCCCGCGGGCGACGAGCAATTGCGTGAAATTCTGCGCAAACGCGCACGCGAGCGTGAAGACGGCGAACCAGACGATCGTGATCTGCAGCGTGCGTACGCGTCCGAACCGGTCGGACAAGATGCCCGCGAGCCAGCCGCCCACCGCCGACATCAGCAGCGTAACCGTGCCGATGAGTCCCGCTTCGCCCTTGGTGAGCCCCCACGTGGCAATCAACGCGGGGATGACGAAGCTCAGAAACTGGGTGTCCATCGCATCGAGTGCGTAGCCGGTCTTGCAGCTCCAGAACGCACGCCGTTCGTTGGCGTTCAGGTGCGCATACCAGCCGAACATCGCGTGGCGGCCTTCGCTCGTATCGGCGGCGCTTGCCGCCGTATCGTCTGCGTGCTTCATGTCGGGATAATGTGCTTCGGTATTCATGGTGGTCTCCTCGCTACCACGGACGTTCGAGAATCAACCGCACGTCAAAGGACGGCGAGCGATGCGTTGGGGATATCGGTCACCAGCATGTGGCCGGGGCGATGGGCGATAGCGAACGGCAGGCGCGCTGCTTCGATCGCGCTTTGCGGGGTGACGCCGCACGCCCAGAACACCGGCATTTCGTCTTCACGGATCGTGACGGCATCGCCGTAGTCGGGACGTGAGAGATCCGCGATGCCGATCGCGCGGGGATGGCCCAAATGCACCGGAGCCCCGTGAACCGACGGGAATCGACTCGTGACCTGCACGGCTCGGATCGCGTTCGCTCCGGTCATGGGCCGCATCGAGACGACCAGTTGTCCGCCGAACGGCTCGGCCGGCACGTTGGCGACGTTGGTGCGAAACATCGGCACGTTGACGCCTTCTTCGACGTGCCGCAGGGGAATGCGCTCGAGCGCGAGCATCTGTTCGAACGAGAACGAGCAGCCGATCGCGAACGCCACGAGATCGTCGTTCCACAGCGAGACGATGTCGCCGGGCTGCTCGGTCAACACTCCGTCGCGATAGACGTTGTAGCCGGGGACATCGGTGCGCAGGTCGAGGTCGCGCCCGAGCGAGGGGATCGCCCATTGCCCCCGCTCGCCCACGCCCAACAACGGGCACGCTTTCGGATTCCTCACGCAAAACCGCAGGAAATCCTCGGCATAGGAGCTCGGGATGATGACGAGATTGGCTTGAGCGTAGTCGCCGCACTGGCCTGCCGTGGGACCGGTGAAGTCCTTGCGGCGCACGAGCTGGCGGAAGTGGTGGGGCATGACGGTATTCCTTGAATCGGTGGAGCAATCGAGCAATCGAGCAACGGGGCAAGGGCGATGGCTTGGACAGGAGATTAGGTTTGAATTTAATGACACGCCAGCAAGTTATTCCGCGCGGTGCCGTCAAGGTTTTTTTAACGGATTCGTGCGGGTTTTCCCGGCGATGCGGCGAACGTCGGGGTATCGGAACGAACCTTGGAGCCGTGCAGCGCAAGGCATGGGCGATAATTGGCGGGTTCCCAGCGATGGTGCATCCGGTTGACTAACCTGGTGCAGAACCCCGCAGCGGATGCATCGAAAAGATCGGCGTGGGCTTTTTGTTCTGCTTAACATCGGCGCCAGGATGCCGATAAGCATGACCGGGGGCGCGATGCTTTCGCGCGGCCGGCCCACCATACGAACAAGCCCTATTCGTCGGAAGAAACACTATGTCTCGTTTGACTTTGCGACAAAAGCTCTGGATCCCGCTGCTGCTGACTTGGGTTGGATTGCTGACGCTAACCGTCTGGCATGCCTTGCAGATGCGCGAAATGCAGTTGACCGAACGCAAGCACGCGCTTGCGGACGTCACGGAAACGGCTTATTCGATCGCGGCCGGTCTCGATCGCGATGCGCAGGCGGGAAAGATCGGCGCGGATGCCGCCAAACAGCAAGCGCTCGCGCGCATCGCCGATCTGCGCTACAGCGGCAACGGTTACGTCACGGTGGTCGGCGCCGATTCCGTCGTGGTCATGCATCCGATGGCGCCCAAGCTCAATGGCAAGGACATGTCGCAATGGAAGGATGCGAAGGGCAATCTGCTCTATAAGGACATCGCGGCGGCGGGCGCCTCGCCCGGCGGCATCGGTTACGTCGAGTACTGGTGGCCCAAGCCGGGTGAAAAAGAGCCGAGTTCGAAGCTGGGCTTCGTCAAACGTTACAAGCCCTGGAATTGGGACTTCATAGCCGGGGTTTACCAGGACGATATTCAAGCGGCGTTCTATCACACCCTTGTCACGTCCTTAGCGGTCCTGATCGTGCTTGGCGCGGCCATTTCCCTGTTGACGTCATTGGCCGTCAAGAGCGTGCGCCGCTCCGTGGGCGGCGAGCCGTCTCGTGCCGCCGAGCTGGCGCGCCAGATCGCTTCGGGAGATCTGACGGGGCGGATCGACGTTGCGCATGGCGACGATGAAAGCATCGTGTCGGCGATCGCCTATACGCGCGATACGCTCGCGGGCGCGGTCTCGCGCGTCAAGTCGGCCGCCGAAGCGATCCATACCGCGGCGGCCGAGATCGCGACAGGCAATGGCGATTTGTCGAGCCGAACCGAACAGCAAGCGGCCTCGCTCGAGGAAACGGCGGCCGCGATGGACGAGCTTACGTCGACCGTGAAGCAAAACGCCGAGAATGCCTCGCGTGCGACGGAAGTCGCGGCGAGTGCGTCATCGGAAGCCGAGCGCGGCGGGGGCGTGGTCGGCGATGTCGTGAGCAAGGTGCGCGCGATCGCCGAAAGCTCGAAGAAGGTGGCCGACATTACGTCGGTCATCGACAGCATCGCCTTCCAGACGAACATCCTCGCGCTGAACGCGGCGGTGGAAGCGGCGCGCGCCGGCGAAAACGGACGCGGCTTCGCCGTGGTGGCCAGCGAAGTGCGCAGTCTCGCGCAGCGCAGTGCGGCCGCAGCGAAGGAGATTCGCGTGCTGGTCGATACCTCGTTGACGCAAGTGGAGAGCGGGGCGGCGCTGGCCGAAAGCGCCGGTCAAGCGATGGACGGCATCGTCACGGCGGTCAAACGCGTCACGACGATCGTCGACGAGATCGCCACGGCGTCCGTGCAGCAAAGTACCGGCATCGACGAAGTCAATCGTGCGATCGCGCAGATGGACGGCGCAACGCAGCAGAACGCGGCGCTCGTGGAGCAGGCCGCCGCCGCGGCTGCCTCACTGAACGAGCAGGCGCAGCAATTAGGGGCGGCTATTCGAGTCTTCCGCGTGCAAGCCGATGCGACGCACCTAGCGACTCGATGAATACGCGCTTTCTCGAAACCTTCGTCACGCTAGCGGAACTCGAGAGTTTCCGCGCCACCGCGCGCGTGCTGCACGCCACGCCCGCGACGATCTCATTGCGGATCAAATCGCTAGAAGACGACCTGCGCACGCAGCTCATCGACCGCACGACGACACAATTTCGGCTGACCCCGGCGGGCGAGAGCTTGCTTGGCCTCGCACGCAATGTCGTCGACGCGGCGCGCGCGCTGCGCGAGGCCGCCGGGCAGGAAGTCGTCGTTGGCGGAAAGCTCAGATTGGGCGTGATCGAGACCGTCGTTCATTCATGGCTGTCGCATTACATTACGCACCTGAACGCGAAATTTCCGCAACTCGATGTCGACTTGACCGTCGATTCGAGCGCCGTCCTACAGCAGCGCTTGTTGGCGGGCGAACTCGATCTGGCGATTCGCGTGGAGGGGATCGACAGCACGAAGATCGCCTCTAGCGCCATCGCCAGCTACCCGGTGCGTTGGATCGCGCGCCGCGGGTTGCTGTCGCGGCGCACGACCGGGCTTGCCGCACGCGTGTTGCAACGGCCGATCTTGACGTTCGGCCGCGGGACGGCCCCGCAAGTGGCATTGCAGAGCATCGTGCATACGCTGGCTCGCCAGGAACAGATGCGTCCCGAGCAAACCCGGGTGACCTGCTCTCCCTCGGTGGCCGCCATCGTGCAACTCGTTCGCGACGGCTATGGCGTCGCTTGTATCCCGAGCCTGTTCGTCACCGACGAGCTGCAGACGGGAGAATTCGTCGAGCTTGCGCTCAAGCCGGTGCCCCCGCCGATCATCGTGTCGGTCTGTAAGCCCATGAATGCGAGCGCGATGGTGAACGCTGCCGCGAGCGCGGCCCATATTGCGTGTTCGGCCTATTGCAGGACCAAGCGCCCGGATTTGGTCGAGGCGCTCTGAGGCGTCGCTGCACGCCGTTGCACGCGGCGAACGAGGCGTGGTTTATCGCTCGGCTCGCGGGCCGTTTGCGCGGCGACGCATGGGAAAGACGGCGTTTCTACGCCGCGATGCGACGCGTGGAACTACACCGCACCGGACGCGCACGCCGCGAACAACCATCGCCGAAACGCGGGTGCGGCGGGCGTCTCCGGCCGGGCCGGCGGACATACCAAGAAATACCCGCGCGGCGTCGTAACCGGCTCGTCGAACAACATCTCCAACTGGCCGCTTCGAATGAGTTCATCGACGAGCGGCAGCCAGCCGAGCGCGACGCCCTGGTGGGTGAGCGCAGCATGCATGACGAGCGCATAGCTGTTGAAGGTCGAACCGTGTTCGTCGGGCGGCGCGGATAAGCCATGCATCGCGAACCAGCCATTCCATCCGAGCCAACGTTCGGGCTCGGTGGGCTGCACGTGCAGCAGCGGTGCCGTGCGCAGGTCGGCTGGGGCGGCGATTTCCGGGTGCGCTCGGCGAAACGCGGGTGAGCAGACCGCAACGACTTGCTCCTGAAACAGCCGCGTTGCCGTGCATGGCGACCAATCTCCTTCGCCGAACGCGATCGCTACGTCCGCATGGTCGCGACGGGGATCGAACGCCGACTGCGAGGTCACCACTTTCACGGTGACATCGGGAAGCAGGCGCCTCAAATCCATCAAACGCGGCACGAGCCAGTAGGTCGCAAAACCCGCGTCGGTCAATATCGTCAATGCGCCTTTCGCACGTGCGGCGCGAATCTGCGTGACGGCATCGCGAATCGTTCCGAGGCTTTGACGTACGGCCTCGTAAAGACGCAGGCCCTCGACTGTGAGCGTCACACCGCGATGGCCGCGCTCGAACAGCGGCGTGCCAAGTTCCGCTTCCAACTGCACGATGCGCTGACTGACGGCCGGCTGCGTCGACCCGAGCTCGCGCGCCGCAGCCGTGAAGCTCGCCAGCCGAGCGGCGGACTCGAACACCGACAGCATTTGCAGCGGTGGCAAACGGTCTTGATCAGACATAAGCACGCCTTATGGGGCCATAAGAAACAGCTGTCTTCACACGCGAATTGTGGGTCGACATATTGAGGTCACGCGCTCCGGGCGCCGCCATCTTGCAGTGCAGCGGCGGCGCGGAACGACACGAAGCCCGTGGATGGCCCCCGGTTCCGATGAATCAACGCATTGTAAACACGAGTTCATGAAGCCCGACACAGGAAAAAATATCCTCGTTCTGATGGCCGATCAGATGACGCCGTCATCGCTGCGGTCTTACGGCAATGGCGTCTCGAAGACGCCCCGCATCGATGTGCTCGCCCGCAACGGCGTATCGTTCGATTCGGCCTATTGCGCGAGCCCGCTGTGCGCGCCCTCGCGCTTCGCTTTCATGGCCGGCAAGCTCGCGTCGAAGATCGGTGCTTACGATAACGCCGCGGAATTCCCCGCGCAAACGCTGACCTTCGCCCATTACCTGCGCGCCGAGGGCTATCGGACAGTGTTGTCGGGCAAGATGCATTTTTGCGGCCCTGATCAGCTGCACGGCTTCGAAGAACGGCTCACGACCGATATATATCCGGCCGACTTCGGCTGGGTGCCCGATTGGGAGCAGCCGCAAGTACGGCCGAGCTGGTACCACAACATGAGCTCCGTGCTCGATGCGGGTCCGTGCGTACGCACGAATCAGCTCGATTTCGACGACGAAGTCACGTTCACGGTCCGGCAAAAGCTCTACGACATCGCGCGGGAGCGGCAGGCCGGCACCGACGAGAGGCCGTTTTGCATCGTGGCCTCGCTCACGCATCCGCACGATCCTTATGCGATTCCCGAGCCATATTGGAATTTGTATCGCGACGACGAGATAGATTTGCCCCACACGACACTCGGCTTCGAAGAAAGCGACCCGCATTCGAAGCGGTTGCGTCATGTCTGCGAAAACGATCGAACGCCGCCGACCGAGCA
Source organism: Trinickia sp. Z7 (assembly GCF_056498045.1). Taxonomy (NCBI): domain Bacteria; kingdom Pseudomonadati; phylum Pseudomonadota; class Betaproteobacteria; order Burkholderiales; family Burkholderiaceae; genus Trinickia; species Trinickia sp. Z7. Next base: position 16,522 of record NZ_JAUEQW010000022.1, on the reverse strand, counting down.
ACAGGTACGCAATGCGCGCCGGGCCTACTATGGCGCGCTCTCGTACGTCGATGCGCAATTCGGCGCAATGCTCGATGCGCTGGACGCGACGGGTATGGCCGACGACACCATCGTGATCGTGACGTCCGATCACGGCGATATGCTTGGCGAACGGGGCCTTTGGTACAAGATGACGTTCTTCGAGAACGCTGCGCGCGTACCGCTGATCGTGCATGCGCCGAAACACTTTCAGCCTCGGCGCGTGGCCGAATCGGTATCGACCATCGACCTGTTGCCCACGCTCGTCGAATTGGCCACGGGCAAGCGCGAGACGGCGTGGCCGGATGCCGTGGACGGCCGCAGCCTCGTGCCGCATTTGCGCGGCGATGGCGGCCATGACGAGACCTTCGGCGAATATCTGGCCGAAGGCGCGATCGCCCCGATCGTGATGATTCGGCGCGGCCGGTACAAGTTCATTCATACCCCGGTCGACCCCGATCAATTGTTCGACCTCGCGGCCGACCCGCGGGAGTTGAGCAATTTGGCGAGCGATCCTGCACATGCGCAGATCGTGGCCGAGTTTCGTGCCGAAGTGAGACAACGGTGGGACCTCGACACGCTGCATCGCGAGGTAGTCGCCAGCCAACGGCGACGGCGTTTCCATTACGCGGCGACGACGCGAGGGCGAATTCAATCATGGGACTGGCAACCGTTCAACGACGCGAGCCAGCGTTACATGCGCAATCACATCGAGCTCGACACGCTCGAAGCGATGGCGCGCTATCCGCGCGTGATGCGCGAATGAGGGGAGCGCGGCTCGCCGAAGCGAAATCGAACGAAGCGCACTGGACTGAACCGACTTGAACGAGCTGAAACCTACCACATGCTGACCGACTCTTGAGGAGCGAGAGATGACCCGAGACACCCACTCATGGCCCAGGCGCTTCCTGTCCGCGATCGTCATCGCGGTCGTTGCCGCGGCGGCGCCGGGGACGCGCGCGGCGGAGCCGAGCAGTTGCACACAGGTGCGCATGGCCGATCCGGGCTGGACCGATATCGACGCGACCAACGCCATCACCGGCGTTGTATTGAAAGCCCTCGGCTATCAACAGAGCGTGGCGAACTTATCCGTCCCGATCACATACGAAGGGCTGAAGAAAGGACAGGTCGATGTGTTCCTCGGCAACTGGATGCCGGCGCAAGGACCGCTCGTCAAACCCTTCGTCGATAGCCATGCCATCGACGTGCTGCATGCCAACTTGACCAACGCGAAGTTCACGCTGGCGGTGCCCGACTATGTCGCTGCCGCGGGCGTCCATTCGTTCGCCGATCTGGCGAAGTACAGCGACAAGTTCGGCGACAAGATCTACGGCATCGAGCCGGGTGCCCCCGCGAACCAGAACATCACGAAGATGATCGGCGACAAGGCGTTCGGTCTCGGCAATTGGACGCTGGTGGCCTCGAGCGAAACGGCGATGCTGACCCAGGTCGAGCGCGCCGTGCGCGACAAGCGTTGGATCGTATTTCTCGCTTGGGAGCCGCATCTGATGAATACGAAGTTTCATTTGACGTATTTGTCGGGCGGCGACGCGTACTTCGGACCGAACTATGGCGGCGCGACGGTGAATACGGTGACCCGTACCGGATTCTCCGATCAATGCACGAATCTGGGCCGGCTGTTCAAGCAGATGACGTTCAACGTGGACCTCGAAAATCGCATCATCGCAAACGTTCTGCAAAACAAGGTCAGCGTCAATACAGCGGCGCGCGAGGCGTTGAAGGCCGATCCCAAATTGCTTGGGCCATGGCTCGATGGCGTAACGACGGTGAGCGGCGCTAGCGGCCTGCAGGCGGTCAGCGGCGCATTGGCCGACCACTGACGCCACCACAGCGCAACCCAACACGACACAACACGACACAACACGACACAACGAGACCATCATCATGAAAGTATTTCGCGCGCCGATCCACTCGGGCGTGGCGCTGGCGCTCGCCAGTCTGCCCGCCGTGAGCCACGCCCAAAGCAGTGTCACGCTCTACGGCATTCTCGATGCCGGTGTCACTTATGTCAGCAACACCGGCGGTGCGCACGTCGTCAAGTTCGACGACGGCATTTCGTACGGAAACCGTTGGGGCATCAAAGGGAAGGAGGATTTAGGGAACGGCCTCGCCGCGGTATTCGCCCTCGAAAGCGGATTCAAGCTCGGCACGGGCAGGCTCACGTTCGGCGGCGCGCAGTTCGGACGGCAGGCATATGTCGGCCTTTCGAGTCCTTGGGGCACGGTGTCGTTCGGCGATCAACTCGACATGACCGAGGAGATGGTGTTTCTATATAACATCTCCGCGTGGGCGAGCGGCTATGCGATTCACCAGGGCGACTTCGACCGATTCAACGGGGACCGCTTGCCGAACTCGGTGAAGTTCATGTCGAACGACATCGACGGCTTCAAGTTCGGAGGCATGTGGTCGTTCGGGAACGTTGCGGGCAATTTCCATCAAGCTAGCGCGTACAGCCTCGGGGCGCATTATGCCCATGGCCCTTTTACTATGGGCGCTGCTTATACGCAGTTGAACAATCCGAACGGCATCTATGCGTTCGATCCTTACGCGATGATCGGCGCCCGTACGTTCCTGGGTAGGCCGACCGTCAGTGTCGACCCCGCGACGGGGGCGGTGACGGATCTCTACTCGAATACCGCGTTCGCAGTGGATAAGCAGGGCACGTTCGGTGTCGGCGCGAGCTATGCGCTCGGCCCGGTGACGCTGATGGGCAACTACTCCTATACGACGATCAAAGCGTTCGGGCAATCGTCGCATATGCAAGTCGGGGAGGGCGGCGCATCGTGGAGCGTGACGCCGGCATTCACCGTGGATGGCGGCTATCAGTACACGAACTTCGAGGGACACCACTGGAATCAGGTGTCCGCGGGACTGCATTATCTTCTGTCCAAGCGTACGGATATTTACATCTCAGGGGACTATTTGAAAGCCTCGAACGGGGTCGACGCCGTGATCGGGTATAGCTTCACGCCGTCGACCACCACGACCCAGGCCGATGTACGCATTGGCATGCGGCACTCGTTTTAATCGGGCTCCTCGTCGTACTTGGGCGGGCGTGTCTTCGGACGCGGCCCGCTGTTTTTTTTGCGTGGGCTGGGATATCGCGCTTTTGCCGCGATGCGACGGTGCGACGGTCCGACGGCCCGACGGTCACGCCGCACGGGGCCGAGAGGCGGTGGCGCCCCGGGACGAGCCGGGCCGCCCTGGGACATTCCCCGGCGTCATGGCAAACGCGCGTTCGTAGTGAACGAGCGGCAAACTTCACGTAGACTTCGCTAAATCTGCCGTTTGCTTGCTCGCCCGATAATGGCGGCGGTCCCAGCTCCCCTATGCAAGGAGGCCTCACGCATGCAATCAGTGCCATTCGTGGACAGCGGTGTCCTCGATCCGCGCGCAACCGCGCCCGTACGCGACCTGCGCCGTGTGCCCATCCATCCCGATTATTGGTATCCGCTTGCTTGGTCCAAGGAGGTCAAGCGCGGCAAAACGTATGGAACGCACTTCGCCGGCGAGCCCATCGTGCTCGTGCGGACTGAGTCCGGTGCGGTTTTTGCACTGGAAGACCGTTGCGCGCATCGACAGGTGCCGCTGCATGCGGGCGTCGTGAAAGGCGAATCGATTCGCTGCGGGTATCACGGTTGGACCTACGACTGCTCGGGCCAGTGCGTCGAGGTGCCCTATCTCGGGAAAGAGCGCTTGCCCAACGGCGTGCGCGCCTATCCGTGCCGCGAGGCTCATGGCCTGATCTTCGTGTTTCCAGGCGATGCGGCGCTGGCGCAAACGCGGCCGTTTCCTGCGTTGGCCTCGGTAGACGACAAGGCGTACAAGACGCGTCGTTTCGGCCGTGAGGTCAAGTGCCACTACTCGTTCATGCACGAGAACTTGATGGACATGAACCATCAGTTTCTGCATCGGCGGTTGATGGGCCAGATGCGCACGCGTTCGCTGGGGCGCCGGCGCGGCGAAGATTGGGTCGAGGTGGATTACACCTTTGCGCGAATGGAAGGCAAGCAGCCCGTTGGCGAGGCGCTCGTGTTCGGGGCGAGCAAGGCGCGGCGCGAGCAGGACAAGGATGTGATGACGATCCGCACCGGCTATCCGTATCAAACGCTGCAGATCCGTTCGCCGGAAGGCACCCTGGTCATGGATCTATGGATCGTGTATGTGCCGCTCGATGCGCAGCAGCGCACCAACCGGACGTTCGGGTTGCTGTCCATCCGCAAGCCCAGCCTGCCGTTCGTTCTCGACCTAGCCTGGCCGCTTTTGGTGTGGTTCACGGAAGGCATCTTCAAGGAAGACCGCTGGATCGTCGAACTCGAGCAGCAGGCCCATGACAAACAGGGCGCCGATTGGAATCACGAAGTCTTTCCGGTCATCAACGATTTGCGCGACGTGCTGCGCAACTGCGGGGGCGCCACCGTCATTCCGATTCGCCAGGTGGGCGACGTGGGGTGATTTTTTGCGTGGGTATAGCGTTGCGGTTCGAATGAAGCGGGTTCCGTCGGTTCAAGCCTGCGAATGCTTCCCGCGCTGCCCCGATCTTCCGTTTGAAGCTTCTTCCTGAAGCAGCCACTCGCGAAACGCCACGAGGGCGGGGTGATTTTGCACGCGCTCCGGGTACGTGAAGTAGTAGGAGCGCGAACTCGGCACCGGCTCGAACGGGCTGCAAAGTGACCCGTTCGCCAATTCGTCTTCCACGAGCATGCGCGGCACGAGCCCCACCCCAATTCCAGCAATGACCGCCTGAATCAGGTGCGAAGTCAATTCGAAGCTCGGTCCGAGCCGCAGCGCGTGATGCGGTAAGCCGAAATGAGCGCAACATTCACGCCAAGCGTCCGGGAAGCTGCCCACCCTAAGCAGCGTCGAGCCTTCGAGCATCGCGACGCTCGGGCCGACACGGCGTTCGCTCGTGGCCTTCGCACGCTTGGCGTTGCTCGGCCCACGACTTGCCGGCTTCAGCGTCGCAGGGCTCGTAATCAAAACCAATTCTTCCGGGTACAGCCGGTGTGCGATCACGTTGGGCCAGCGCCCGTCTCCCACCGTAATGGCCGCGTCGAGCGGTTGCGATGCGAAGTCGATCTCCTCGATGCGCGAGTGTAAATCGATCTGTAAATCCGGGTGCGCGCGATAAAGCTCGTGCAGCCTGGGCAAGAGCCACTTGGCGCCGAACGTAGGCAACGTCGCCACCCGCAGATGCTTGCCGAACGTTTCGGACGACAGCGCCTGTAACGTCGCGTTGCGAATCTGCGTCAACGCTGCCCCTATTTCAGCCATGTATGCGCGGCCGGCATCGGTCGTCATGATGCGCTTGCCTTCGCGCACGAACAACGCCACGCCCAGCATGGCTTCCAAGGTCGGCACTTGCCGGCTGACCGCGCTTTGAGTCAACGCCAATTCTTCGGCGGCGCGCGTGAAGCTTGCGTGTCGAGCCGAGGCTTCGAAGGCCAACAGGAGCGACATCGACGGGGTGAGCTTGCGGTAATTCATTCATAAACCTCATGAATATCCCAAGGAACTTCCGTTTGTGGAACGGCAGTTTGCGAAACAGAATGTCGTATCGACAGAAAATGCGCGTCGAGCTCAGATTCGGATCATGCGAAGTCTACATGGATCCGGGCACGGCCCGGCGACCGCCAAGCGCGAACCATGACGATCTCACGCCTTCCCATCGACGATACTCTGGCTACGCTCGATGCACGCTTCCTAGATGCGTTGCGGGCCGCGGGCTTCGAGGGAGACATCGACTGCAGTCAAGCACTGCGCACCGTGCTTGCAACGGACAACTCCATCTACCAGCGTTACCCGAAAGCCGCGCTGTTTCCCCGGCATGCGCACGATGTTCAGCGCATCGCAACGCTCTTGGGTCAGGAAGCATTTCGTGAAGTCGTGGTCGCTCCCCGAGGCGGCGGCACGGGCACGAATGGCCAATCGCTGACCGACGGGATCGTGGTGGACTTGTCCCGGCATATGAACCGGATTCTGGAGATCGATCCGCAATCGCGGACGGTACGTGTCGAGGCCGGCGTCGTAAAGGACCAACTCAACGCCGCGCTAAGGCCGCACGGGCTGTTCTTCGCACCGGAGTTGTCCACGTCCAATCGCGCCACGATCGGCGGCATGATCAGCACCGACGCGAGCGGCCAGGGCAGCTGCACCTATGGAAAGACGCGTGATCACGTGTTGGCGCTCGAATCGATTCTGATCGGCGGCGAGCGTCTAGCGAGCATGCCGGTCGACGCGACCCAATTGACGGAGCTTTGCGCTCGCAACGATGCGATAGGGCACGTGTACCGCGTCGCGCGAGAAATCGTGGAACGCGAAGCCGATGTGATCCGCGAGCGTTTTCCCGCATTGAACCGCTGCTTGACGGGCTACGACCTCGCGCATCTGTGCGAGGTCGGTGGCCGCTTCGACATCAACAGCGTGCTATGCGGTTCGGAGGGCACGCTGTGCTTCATCGTAGAAGCGACGCTGAACGTTCTTCCCATTCCCACGCACGCGGCGCTCGTCAATATCCGCTACGCGAGCTTCATGGATGCGCTGCGCGACGCGCGCGCGTTGATGAAGCACCGGCCGCTGTCGATCGAAACGGTGGATTCGACGGTATTGGCGCTTGCGCGTCGCGACATCGTATGGAGCAAAGCGGCGGAATTCTTCCCGGATGCGGAATCGGCAACCGACGATGCCGGTGGCATCAACATGGTCGAATTCACCGGCGACGAAGCCGAAGCGGTGCGCGCGCGCGTGTCGGCTTTTGTCGAGGCGATCCGCGAGGACGCCACCGCGCGTCGCCTGGCGATCACGGTCGCGGACGGCGAAGCGGCGATAGAGCGCGTCTACGCGATGAGAAAACGCGCTGTCGGCCTGCTCGGCAACGTCAGTGGCGCAAGCCGTCCGCAACCGTTCGTCGAAGATACCGCCGTCCCGCCCGAGAACCTGGCCGATTACATCGCCGAGTTTCGCGGCTTGCTCGACGGCTTCGGCCTGCGTTATGGCATGTTCGGACATGTCGATGCGGGCGTGCTGCATGTTAGGCCGGCGTTGGATATGCGCGATCCGCGGCAAGCCGCGTTGGTTCGGCCGATCTCGGATGCGGTTGCGGCGCTGACCATGAAGTACGGCGGCTTGCTATGGGGCGAACACGGCAAGGGCGTGCGCTCGGAATACGTGCCCGAGTATTTCGGTCCGTTGTATGCCGCCCTGCAACGGCTCAAGGCCGCATTCGATCCTCACGATCAACTCAATCCGGGCAAGATCGCGACCCCGGCCGGAAGCAGTGCGTCGCTGCTGCGCATCGATAAGGTGCCGATGCGCGGCGAAGCCGACCGGCGCATCGACGAGCGCGTGTGGCAGCGCAACGACGACGCCGTGCATTGCAACGGCAACGGCGCCTGCTACAACTTCGATCCCGACGACGCCATGTGTCCATCATGGAAGGCGACCCGCCAGCGAATTCATTCGCCGAAGGGGCGCGCATCGCTGATGCGCGAGTGGTTGCGCCTGCAAGGCGAGGCGGGCGCCGATCTGACGGCGGAGCCGACCGTGGCGGCGTTGCCTGTCCGAATAGCCAATAGCTTGCGCAAGCTGCGCGGGCAGAGCGACTTTTCGCACCAAGTGTACGACGCGATGGCCGGATGCTTGGCGTGCAAATCATGCGCGGCGCAATGCCCCGTGAAGGTCAACGTGCCGGAGTTTCGCGCGCGCTTTCTCGCCCACTACCACACGCGTTATGCGCGTTCGCTGCGCGACTACATGATCGGTTCGCTCGAATTCACGGTGCCCTACATCGCCGCGGCACCCGGCGGGAGCAAGCTCTACAACGTGCTCATCCAGGCTGCGCCGACGAAGGCGTTGCTGCGCGGCATGGCCGGTATCGTCGACAGCCCGTTGCTCAGCACGATTTCGTGGAAGGATGTATGCCGTCGATGGTCGCTCGAACCCGCTTCGCAAGAGGTGCTCGACGCACTGAGCGCGGCGGAACGCGCGCGCACCATCGTATTCGTTCAAGACGCCTTCACGCGCTTTTTCGAAACTCAGGTGGCTGCAGCATTCGTGGAACTCGCGGCACGGCTCGGTTATCGAGTGCTGCTCGCGCCCTACATGCCGAATGGAAAACCGCTGCATGTCCAGGGGTTTCTCGGTGCATTCGCTCGCGCGGCGCGCAAGAACGCGACGCGACTGGCTGCGCTCGCTCGGTTCGAGGTGCCGTTGATCGGCCTCGATCCGGCCATGACGCTCGTTTATCGACAGGAATATCGAAAAGTCGCGGGCGGCGATACGTGCCCACGTGTTTTGCTGCCGCAAGAATGGCTGGTCGGCGCGCTCGATGGGGTGAGGGCGGAGCGGGCGCACCTTGGGCGAAGAAGCTACCGAATGCTGCCGCATTGCACGGAGCGCACGAGCGAGCCGGCCGCTGCGGGATTATGGCGAGAGGTGTTCGCGCGCATAGGATCGTCGCTCACGATGCCTGCGAGCGGGTGTTGCGGCATGTCCGGCACCTACGGCCATGAGTTGCGCAATGTCGAAACGTCGAAGACGATCTTCGAGCAGTCGTGGGCGCGTCATGTAGACGAATGGGTGGCGCCGGGCGGTTCTGGCGCGCCGGCGGAGCCCGAACCGCCGGAACTGCTGGCGACGGGCTACTCATGCCGGTGCCAAGTGGCTCGCCTCCGAGGACGACGGGTTCGTCATCCGATCGAGGCATTGCTCGATTTCTTTCGGTGAGTTGTCCGTGAGCCGGCGTAGGAATCGACTATGCCATGTAGCACGAAAATGTAATAACATTGTTATATGTCGACCCGCCTTACGGCATAATATTATTATTACGGTGATATGATGAAAACCGCGATCCGCAGGATAGGCAACTCCCAAGGGGTGTTGATCCCAAAGCCGATTCTGGCGCAGTTAGGTCTGGAGAACGAGGTGGAAATGGAAGTCGAGAACGACGTGATTATCTTGCGTCGACCGCGGACGGCGGCCCGCGAAGGTTGGGCCGATGCGAGCAAGGCTATCGCTGAGGCCGGAGACGATGCGCTCGTGATGGGGGAATTCGGCAACGCAGATGACGCGGAGATAGCATGGTGAAGCGGGGCGATGTCTGGCTTGTCGCACTTGACCCTATGCTCGGCAGCGAAATACAAAAGACACGCCCATGCGTGGTTGTCTCTCCGCCGGAACTGCATGATCACCTGCGCACCGTAATCATTGCGCCCATGAGTTCAAAGGGGCGGCCGGCACCGTATCGAGTACCGGTGACGTTCAAGAGAAAGGCAGGGCTGATCTTGCTCGACCAGATCCGCACGGTGGACAAGGTGCGCTTGGTCAAGAAAGAGGGCGCGGTTGTGGAAAAAACCTTGACGGACACCCTGCGAACGTTGCAAGAAGTGTTCGCGGAATAAATAAGAAAGACGGTAGCAACGATGTTCGCAAGCCCGCGCCAAAGCAAAAAAGGCGAACCCGAAAGTTCGCCCGAAACGGCAGGCCCAGCATTATGCGACGCGCGGGACTCTGCCGAACAGACCGATGTCGTTATTGCGTCTTCGTCGTCGTATCGGTCTTGGTGTCGGCCTTGATATCGGTCTTCGTATCGGCCTTGGCGCCGGTCGTGGCATCCGCCTTTACATCCGCCTTCGTGCCGGCCTTAGCCGTCGTCGGTTGCTGATCGGCGCTGGTTGCCGTTTCCTTTTCGCTCTTCTTGCTGGCCTTGTGCGTGTGCGTCTTCTTCAGGTGCTTGGCCGTGTGCTTCGTCGCCGTCGTGCTTTTCTCTTGCGCCACACCGCCTTCGTTCGTCGCTTTGTCGGCCTTCGTCGCGTCAGGTTGCGCCTGCGTGCTTGCCTTCAAATTGGCTTGTCCAGCCTGCGCGGATGTAGTTGCGTTGATTCCCGGAGCCGAGGCCGGGGTCGCGGTTTGAGCGAAAGCCGTCGAAACGAGCAGGGCGGAAGCGAGGGCAGCGAACATCGTCTTCATGTGTGAACTCCTATTGGGGCGGCTGAGAAAATTCAGCGCTGCCGGTTTAACGCTAGGGCGACGACGCAAGTTGACCCTGCTCTGGTGACAAAACGTAAGCGCTGTGACGAAACCCTCGGAAGTGAGTAACGCGCTTTTAGGGCGGGTGCGCTATCCTTGCGCGTCGATCGGCAATTGCATAGCGAGGATCGCGTGGGCAAGACGAACAAGCATTGGAAGTGGCTAACGATCGCGTGTGCGGGCGCCACGCTAGCGTTGGCGGGATGCGACGACCATCAAGGCGACCAGGTCATGGGAAAACTCAGAGCTTTCTTGAATGCGATCAAGCCGGATGAAATGCTGCTGCGGGGTTTGACGCCCGGTCTCACGACCGAAGCTCAGATTCGCGAGCAAATGGGGCAGCCCGAAACCGAGCGCTTGCATGCGGACGGATCGAAACGGCTCGAATATCCGCGCGGCCCGCAAGGTACGACCACTTATATGGTGGATATCGATTCGCGGGGCAGGCTCGTCGCCGTCACACAAGTATTGACCGCCGAAAACTTCGCGAAGGTCCGCATGGGCATGTCGGCCGATGAAGTACGGCGGCTGCTCGGCAAACCGGGCGAGATCGCCGTGTATCGGCTCAAGCCGGAAACGGTGTGGAGTTGGAAGTGGCAAGAGGGTGGCCCGACCGGCGACGCATACTTCAACGTTCACTTCGACGCGTCGGGTGTCGTCTACACGACTTCGCGATCGGACATTATCAAGGGGCGTTGATCAAGCCGGCACGCGCACCCAACCCTCCATCAACACGCGCGCGCTGCGGCTCATGATCGCCTTTTTGACGACCCATTGGCCATCCACGAAGGCAGCTTGCGCGCCAACGCGCAACGTGCCGGACGGGTGCCCGAACCGAACCGCCTCGCGCTCGCTGCCGCCCGCGGCGAGATTGACGAGCGTGCCCGGAATCGCCGCGGCGGTGCCGATCGCGACGGCCGCCGTGCCCATCATCGCGTGATGAAGTTTGCCCATCGACATCGCGCGCACGAGTAGATCGACATCACCGGCCCGTACCGCTTTGCCGCTCGACGCCACGTAATCCGTAGGCGGCGCGACGAAGGCGATCTTCGGCGTATGCTGGCGCTTCGCGATTTCATCGACCTGTGCGACGAGCCCCATGCGCAGGGCGCCGTACGCGCGAATCGTCTCGAACATCGCGAGCGCCTTTTCGTCGCCGTTGATGGCCTCTTGCAGTTCGGTGCCGTGGTAGCCGATCGCCCGCGCATCGACGAAAATCGTGGGGATGCCCGCGTTGATCATCGTCGCCTTGAGCGTGCCGATGCCGGGCACGTCCAGATCGTCCACGACGTTGCCCGTCGGGAACATCGCGCCGCCCGCGCCATCCTCGTCGGCGGCCGGGTCCATGAACTCGAGCGCGATCTCGGCCGCGGGGAACGTCACGCCGTCCAGCTCGAAATCGCCCGTCTCCTGCACCGCGCCATCGGTCATCGGCACATGGGCGACGATCGTTTTGCCGATATTGGCTTGCCAGATTCGCACGGTAGCCATGCCGTTGCGAGGCAGGCGCGCGGCGTCGATGAGTCCGCTCGCAATCGCGAAGGGTCCCACGGCGGCCGACAGGTTGCCGCAGTTGCCGCTCCAATCGACGAATGCCTTGTCGATTGCTACCTGCCCGAACAAATAGTCGATGTCGTGACCGGGCCGTGTGCTGGGCGAAACGATGACCGTTTTGCTCGTGCTGGAGGTCGCGCCGCCCATGCCGTCGATCTGCTTGCCGTAAGGATCGGGGCTGCCGATCACGCGCATGAGCAGGGCGTCGCGCGCTGCACCGGGTGTTTGCGCCGGTGCGGGCAGATCTTGCAGACGGAAGAACACGCCTTTGCTCGTGCCGCCGCGCATGTACACGGCGGGGATCTTGATTTGAGGTAGGTGGGCCATTCGTTAGTCTTCCTTACTGATGCTGCTCATGCCGCCATCGACGATTCGAGAAAATCTTGCGCGAAGCGTTGCAGCACGCCGCCGGCTTCGTAGATCGAGACTTCTTCTGCCGTGTCGAGCCGGCAGGTGACCGGCACCGTGACACGCTCGCCGTTCTTGCGTGTGATGACGAGCGTTAGCTCGGCGCGCGGCGTGCGTTCGCCGCTCACATCGAACGTCTCCGTGCCGTCGATCCCGAGCGTCGTTCGCGTCGTGCCCGGCTTGAACTCGAGCGGCAGCACGCCCATGCCGACGAGGTTCGTGCGGTGAATGCGCTCGAATCCTTCCGCGACGATCGCCTCCACGCCGGCAAGGCGCACGCCCTTGGCCGCCCAATCGCGCGAGGAGCCTTGGCCGTAGTCTGCGCCTGCGATGATGATGAGCGGCTGCTTGCGCTTCATGTAGGTTTCGATTGCTTCCCACATGCGCGTGATGCGGCCCTCCGGTTCGATGCGCGCGAGCGAACCGGTCTTCACTTGGCCGTTCTCGACGACCATTTCGTTCTTCAGCGTGGGATTGGCGAACGTTGCGCGCTGCGCCGTGAGGTGATCGCCGCGGTGGGTGGCGTACGAGTTGAAATCTTCCTCCGGCAAGCCCATTTTTTCGAGGTACTCGCCTGCGGCGCTGTTGCGCATGATCGCGTTGGACGGCGAGATATGATCGGTCGTGATGTTGTCGCCGAGCACCGCCAGCGCGCGCATGCCCTCGAGCGTGCGCTCACCGGCGAGCGCCCCCTCCCAATACGGGGGGCGGCGAATGTAAGTGCTCTGCGCCCGCCATGCGTAGAGCGGCTGCGCCTGTTCCGAACGCTGCGCGGCAAGGGCGAACATCGGCTCGTAGACGCGCCGGAACTGCTCGGGCTTCACGCTCGATGCGACGAAGGCGTCGATCTCCTCGTCGGTCGGCCAGAGGTCCTTGAGCGTAACCGGCTTGCCGTCGCGATCGACGCCGAGCGCGTCTTTCTCGATGTCGAAGCGAATCGTCCCGGCGATCGCGTAGGCCACGACGAGCGGCGGCGAAGCGAGGAACGCTTGCTTCGCGTACGGGTGAATGCGGCCGTCGAAGTTGCGATTGCCCGACAGCACGGCCGTGGCGTAGAGATCGCGCTCGACGATCTCCTGTTGAATCTTCGGATCGAGCGCGCCCGACATGCCGTTGCAGGACGTGCACGCATAGGCGACCACGCCGAAGCCGAGCTGCTCGAGTTCCGGCAGCAGCCCGGCCTCGTCGAGATAGAGCGTCACGGCTTTCGATCCCGGTGCGAGCGAGGTCTTGACCCACGGCTTGCGCACGAGCCCTAGACGATTGGCATTGCGCGCGAGCAGGCCCGCCGCAATCATGTTGCGCGGATTGTTGGTGTTGGTGCAGCTCGTGATCGCGGCGATGATGACCGCGCCGTCCGGCATTTTGCCAGGCTCGTTTTCGACCTTGCCGCTGATGCCGCGAGCCGCCAACTCGGTGGTCGGCACGCGGCGGTGCGGGTTCGACGGTCCCGCGATGTTGCGAGTGACGCTCGAAAGGTCGAAGCGCAGGACGCGTTCGTATTGCGCGTGCGTGAGCGTATCGGCCCACAGCCCGGCTTCCTTGGCATACGTTTCGACCAGCTTGACGAGTGCGTCGTCCCGGCCCGTGAGCTTCAGGTAGCGGATCGTCTGCTCGTCGATGTAGAACATCGCGGCGGTCGCGCCGAATTCGGGCGCCATGTTCGAGATGGTCGCGCGGTCGCCCAGCGTGAGCCGCGATGCGCCTTCGCCATAAAATTCGAGGTATGCCGATACGACCTTCTCCTTGCGCAGGAACTCGGTCAAGGCCAGCACGATGTCGGTTGCCGTGATGCCGGGTTGGCGCGCGCCTGTCAGCTCCACCCCGACGATGTCGGGCAGGCGCATCCACGATGCGCGGCCGAGCATCACGCTCTCCGCTTCGAGGCCGCCCACGCCCACGGCGATGACGCCGAGCGCATCGACCATCGGCGTATGCGAATCGGTGCCCACCAGCGTGTCGGGAAACGCGACGCCGTCGCGAACCTGGATGACCGGGCTCATGCGCTCCAGGTTGATTTGATGCAAGATGCCGTTGCCCGGAGGAATCACGTCGACGTTCTTGAACGCTTTCTTCGTCCAATCGATGAAGTGAAAGCGGTCTTCGTTGCGGCGGTCTTCGATGGCGCGGTTCTTCGCAAAAGCATCCTTGTCGAAGCCGCCGCATTCGACGGCGAGCGAATGATCGACGACGAGTTGCGTAGGCACGACGGGGTTGACCAAAGCGGGATCGCCGCCGCGTTCGGCGATGGCGTCGCGCAGGCCCGCGAGATCGACGAAGGCGGTTTGGCCGAGGATGTCATGGCACACCACGCGCGCGGGGAACCACGGGAAGTCGAGGTCGCGCTTGCGCTCGATCAGTTGCTTGAGCGCATCCGTGAGCAGCGACGGCTCGCAGCGGCGCACGAGGTTCTCGGCGAACACGCGGGACGTGTAGGGCAGCGTGTCGTAAGCGCCTTTCTCGATCGCTTCGATGGCCGAGCGTGCGTCGAAATAGTCGAGCCCGGCGCCGGGCAATGCTTTGCGGTAGTCGGTATTCATAGCGTATGAGGCGAAGTTGCGCCGGGCGCGCCGCGATCGATTCGTGATCGATCGCGATGAGCCGGCCGCGGAAACGGTTAGTGAAAGCGGAGAAACGTCATACGTCGATCGCCGACACGGATTTGGCGAGTTTGCGCAGCTCGAACTTCTGGATCTTGCCGGTCGACGTCTTCGGCAATTCGACGAACTCGATCGCGCGCGGCACTTTGAAACCGGCTAGATGCACCTTGCAATGCGCGATCAAATCGGCGGCGCTCGCCGTTGCGCCCGCTTTGAGCTCGACGAACGCGCACGGCGTTTCGCCCCAGCGCGGATCGGGCTTGGCGACGACGGCTGCGGCCAGCACGGCCGGGTGCCGATAGAGCACGTCTTCGATCTCGATGCTCGAGATGTTTTCGCCGCCCGAAATAATGATGTCTTTGCTGCGGTCTTTGATGCGCACGTAGCCGTCGGGATACGCCACGCCCAAGTCGCCCGTGTGAAACCAGCCGCCGCGAAAGGCTTCTTCGGTGGCGGTGGCATTCTTCAAATAGCCCTTCATCGTGATGTTGCCGCGGAACATGATCTCGCCGATGGTTTCGCCGTCGGCGGGCACGGGCTTCATGGTCTCCGGGTCCAACACTGCGCAGCCGTCTTGCAAGTGATAGCGCACGCCCTGACGCGCGTTCAAACGCGCGCGCTCGCCGATGTCCAGCGTGCTCCATTCCTCTTGCTGCGGACAGACGGAGGCCGGCCCGTAGACCTCGGTCAGACCGTACACGTGCGTCAGTTCGAAGCCGAGCCGCTCCAAGCTTTCGATCAACGCGGCGGGCGGCGCGGCGCCGGCTACCATCGCGTGGACCCGGTGAGCGATGCCGCCTTTCAATTCGTCGGGCGCATTCACGAGCATGTTGTGAACGATCGGCGCGCCGCAGTAATGTGTGACGCGCTCGGCGCGAATGAGATCGAAGATCGTCTTCGCGTCGACTTTGCGCAGGCAAACGTTGACTCCCGCGCGCGCAGCGACGGCCCAGGGAAAGGTCCATCCGTTGCAATGAAACAGCGGCAATGTCCACAGATAGACGGCATGCTTGGGCATGTCCCATTCGAGGATGTTGCTGATTGCCGCGGTGTAGGCGCCCCGATGGTGATAGACGACGCCTTTGGGATTGCCCGTGGTGCCCGACGTGTAGTTCAGGCTGATCGCGTTCCATTCATCGTCCGGCGGTTGCCAAGCGTATTGCGGATCGCCGCTATCGAGCAGCGCTTCGTATTCGATCTGTCCAATGCGCTCGCCCGGCCCCGTGTAGAGCGGATCGTCGACGTCGACCACGAAGATGGGCCGCTCCACGGCCGGCAGCACGGAGCGCATGAGGTCGGCGAACTCGCGATCGACGAGCAAGGCCTTCGCTTCGCCGTGATTGAGCATGAAGGCTAGGGTCGCGGCGTCCAGGCGGGTATTGAGCGTGTTGAGCACCGCGCCGATCATCGGTACCCCAAAATGGGCCTCGATCATGGCGGGTGTATTGGGCAGCATCGCGGCCACGGTGTCGCCCGCGCCGATCCCGCGTGCCGCGAGCGCCGAAGCGAGGCGCCGCGTGCGTGCGTACGTTTCCTGCCACGTTCGGCGAATCTGGCCGTGTACGACGGCCAGGCGCGTCGGGTAGACGCTTGCCGCGCGCTCGATGAAGCTGAGCGGCGTCAGCGCGGTGTAGTTTGCCGTGGTTTTGCCAAGGCCTGCTTCGAACATGTCTGTGCTCATGATTGTCTCCCCACCTCTCCCATGGTGCTGCGTAGGCCCGCGTCGAACGCGCGGGCCGCACTTGCGATCAGCGTTTGCCGATCGGTGCAAACTTCAGATTTTCGGGTCCCGTGTAGTTCGCGCTCGGCCGGATGATCTTGTTGTCGACGCGCTGCTCGATGATGTGCGCGCTCCAGCCCGAGGTGCGCGAGATGACGAACAGCGGCGTGAACAT
>NZ_JAUEQW010000021.1:0-75508 GCF_056498045.1 Trinickia sp. Z7 | reverse complement strand
TGGTAAAACGTGAGATACCCGTCGCTACCCAACCGCGAGAACGTTTTCACATAGCCGTGATGCGGCAGATACGAGCCGTCGGCTTGCTGCAGCCACAACGTCACCGGCTGCGCAATCAGCGCCTTCAAATCGATCTCGCGGCCTTTTACCGAGGCGGCATCCACGACGAATTCATAATCTCGGCCCAATCGAGACCGGCCCTTCGCATACAAAGGCAGCAGCCAATCGTCGCCCAAGGGCGTATCGAGGCGAATCAAACGACCGTTTTGTCCGCCCCCCGCGAAGGCGGTTTCGGACAGCACATGCGATCCCATGGAAGTCGGCCCTCTCAGACATGTTTGCGTTTTTATTGGGCGCGATTTTAATCGAAGCAAAGCAGGTGAAGGTAGGTCGCGGACTCGACCTTCTATGAAGAATCCCAGGGTTGCGTCCACACAACGCCGCCGAGGCCACGGCATCCGTCCAAGAACCTCCAAAGCGAACGACAGACCGCCAAGCGTGCGCACCAGAGCTCGCACACTTCATGAACACGACGCTCACAGCGAAGCATTTTCCCTACCCTCGCCAATATTTTTCGTCAATACACAAAATCCTCAACCACCTCGTTGCACAACATGTGAGTCCATTGCTGCACCATCGTCCCACAAGGCACTCCGGCCTGCCGCGGCCGGCCGTCCCACCATCTGAATATGGCAATTTAGAGACATCTGCTAGCGAGACTACGATTTGCTTGGCGACTGGAATGTATTTTTGCTAAATTAGTAACCAAAGTAGCAAAACAAAGTTCCACAAATGTAGTTTTACTTCAAACGAGGAGACACCGCCCGACGAGCGGCCTCGAACCCGAGCGCAGCGCGAACGGCCCACCAAGCCCGCAGCTGGCCCTCGAGCGTTCCGATGGATCTCCTACAGAACAAGATTCCCGTTCGGGCGATGCTCTCGCCCGAGCGCTATTCGCAGTAGTGGCTTCACTTTTGACAGGGTAATGGAGGAGAAGATGAAGAAAGCATTGCTCGCCGCGGCGCTCATGTCGGCTGGCGTCATCGCGCACGCACAAAGCAGCGTGACGCTGTATGGCCGTTTGGATGCCGGCCTCGAGTATCAGACGGGCCTGCAAAACGGCGCCGGCGGTTCGACGTCGCGTTGGCGCGCGGAAAGCGGTGACTGGGGCACCAGCCTGTGGGGCATGAAGGGCACCGAAGACATTGGCGGCGGCAACAAGGTCCTGTTCAAGTTGGAAGGCTCGTTCAACACCATGAACGGCAATGGCCCGGGTCCGGGCAGCCTCTTCAATCGGTGGGCGACCATCGGTCTGTCGAACGACACCTACGGTACGTTCTCGATGGGTCGCATGCTGTACATTTCGAACGGCGTGTGGGATTTTGATCCGTTCGGTCAGTCGAACTGGTCGTCGGCGTCGCTCGTGCGTGGCCGCAATTGGCCGCAGTCGAGCAACAACTTCGCATATCAATCGCCGAAGTGGAACGGGTTCGATTTCTACGGCCAGTACGCGCTGTCGAACGCGACCGCCTGGAACGGCAACAACGCGAACGGCCAAGGCCGCGAAGCCGGTCTGCAAATCACGTACACGAATTCGCTGTTCCAAGTTCGCGGTATGTACGACGAGATCCGCGATCCGGCGAACGGTCAGCTCAACGGCACCGTTGCTGCCGGCGGCAATGCGGCGAACACCGGCGCGTTCAATTACTCGCGGGAATACACGGCGGCTGTGAACGTGTTCCTCGGCCAGTTCAAGATTCAAGGCGCTTACCAAGCGATCCGTACGTCGGGCATCTCCGCGCAAGTTCCTGGCGTTCCGTCGACGCTCGATCATGAGTGGGGCGGCATCACGTGGCAAGCAACGCCGGCTGCAGCAGCCATTGCAGCCGTCTATCACGTGAACGGCAACAACGGCGCCGGCAATGCGACGATCTACACGATCGGCGGCACGTACAACCTGTCCAAGCGCACGCTGCTCGACCTCCAGATCGCAACGGTCCGCAACAGCAAGAACGCGAACTTCAGCTTGAACGCGAACCAGCCGGGCACGGGCAACATCGAAAACCCCATGGCCGGCCACAGCCAATCGGGCGTCTACGCCGGTATTCAGCACTCGTTCTAAACGAGCGGCGTAGCCTAAAAGAACAGACTTAATCAGCTCTACAGTTTCACGCTGCTGCGAGAGGCGCGTATCGGTGCGGTGTCCCGTCAGGGCGTCGCACCGTTTTTTTTGTTCTAGCTTTCCGACGCAGCGGTTAGACGACGAGCGAATTGCGCATTCGCCCCGCGAAGCTCGCCAAGCAAGCGGCTGCTCCAGCCGCCGCGCCCCCCCCTCTATCGCGTCTTCGTTCGCCGCGGCTTAAGCGCTAGGCTATCGAGAAGTCCCTAAACCGCTGCCTCGTTTTCCTCGCCGGTGCGGATGCGAATCACGCGCTCGACCTCGGTCACGAAGATCTTGCCGTCCCCGATCTTGCCCGTGCGCGCGGCACCGATGATCGCATCGATCACTTGATCGCACTGAGCCGCGGCGACCACCACCTCGATCTTCACCTTCGGCAGAAAATCCACGACGTACTCGGCGCCGCGATAAAGCTCGGTGTGCCCCTTTTGGCGGCCAAACCCCTTCACTTCGGTCACCGTCAGCCCCGTCAGGCCCACTTCGGCCAGCGCTTCGCGCACTTCGTCGAGTTTGAACGGTTTGATGATGGCGGTAATGCGTTTCATAGCGTGCCTCGTAAGATCAACGAACTGAGAACGAACAAATGGACGAACGGATGAAGCGATTCTACGCCGCGGCAGCCGCGAGCCGGCCCGCGCCGCGGCGCGGCGCATTTACGCTTGAATGGGCTCCGCGTAACGCGAGGTGATCGGATAGCGCCAGTCGCGCCCGAACGCGCGATGGGTCACGCGGATGCCGATCGGCGCTTGGCGCCGCTTGTACTCGTTCAGCTTGATGAGACGCGTGACGCGCGTGACATCCGCAGGCGCATAGCCGGCAGCGACGATGTCGGAGAGCGATTTGTCCTCCTCCATATACATGCGCATGATGGCGTCGAGCACTTCGTAGGGCGGCAGGCTGTCCTGATCGGTCTGGTTCTCGCGCAATTCGGCCGATGGCGCGCGCGTGAGAATGCGCTCGGGAATCACGTCGCGCTTGGCGAACTGCGTCGCGCCGTTGCGGTAGTGGCACAGGCGATAGACGAGCGTTTTCGCAATGTCCTTGATGACGGCGAAACCGCCCGCCATGTCGCCGTACAGCGTGCAATAGCCGACCGCCATTTCGCTCTTGTTGCCGGTCGTCAGCACGAGCGAGCCGAATTTATTGGAGAGCGCCATCAGCAGCGTGCCGCGGATGCGCGCCTGAATGTTCTCTTCCGTGGCATCTTGCGGCAAACCCTCGAATTCGCTCGCAAGCGCGCCGCCAAATGCGTCCATCATCGGCGCAATCGCAATCTCGTCGTAGCGCACGCCCACGCGTCGGGCCATCTCCGCCGCATCCGAGGTCGAGATGTCGGCCGTGTAGCGCGAGGGCATCATCACGGCTCGCACGCGTTCCGGGCCGAGCGCGTCGCAAGCGATCGCGAGCACGAGCGCCGAATCGACGCCGCCCGACAGGCCTATGATCGCGCCCGGAAACCCGTTTTTGCCGATGTAATCGCGCACGCCGAGCACCAGCGCCGCGTACGCTTGCGCTTCGAGCGATTCGGCGGGCGCGACCTCGCCCCGCACAGGACGGGCGCCATCAAATTGAACGATGGCGTGCCCTTCCAAGAACTGTGGCATGCGCGCCACCATCTGCCCTTGCGCATCGAGGACGAACGAGCCGCCGTCGAAAATGAGTTCGTCCTGCCCTCCTACGAGATTGACGTAGACGATCGGAAGACCTGTTTCCGCAATGCGTGCACGAACGATGTCGACGCGCGTCGCTTCCTTGTTCAGATGAAACGGAGACCCGTTGGGGATCAACAATACCTGTGCGCCGGCTGCCTTCGCCATTTGCGCCGCCGATGCATGCCAGGCGTCTTCGCAGATGATGAGGCCGTACTTGACGCCGTCCAGGTCGAAAACGAACGGCGTCGTGTCGGACGCGAAATAGCGCTTTTCGTCGAACACTTCGGTGTTGGGCAAATCCTGCTTCAGATACGTGCCTGCGATCTTGCCGTCGACGATCAGCGAAGCCGCGTTATACGTGTCGACGGGCTCGGCGCCGCGCTCGATTGGCCGGTTTGCATTACCATGACCGCTCGCCGCGGCGCTTTCGGCATGGCGCGCCGCATCCGCCGCGCGGTGCGGGTGACCAACGATCACGCGCAGCCCGGAAAGCGGCGCAAGTTGCTCGGCCAGCTCGGCAAGCGCCGCCGCGCTGGCGGCGTAGAAGGCGGGGCGCAGCAGCAGGTCTTCGGGCGGATAGCCCGACAGCGAGAGCTCGGGCGTGATGACGAGCTGCGCGCCATCGCGATGCGCGGCGCGTGCGACCTCGGCGATCTTGGCGATATTGCCGGCGAAATCGCCGACGGTAACGTTGATTTGTGCTAGAGCAATACGGGTATTCATGGCAGTGCGCGGCAAGCGGCCGTGGCGGCCGGACGACTCGGCGAAATAAACGACAGGCGCGCAACGCGACATTTGCGCATCGCGCCATCCCGAAGAACACAGTCGGACGACAGTTGAAACAGGAACGCATCGATTATCGCATGGGGCTACTCGCTTCGCCGCTCGAGGTCGACGCGAGCGAATGGAACGCGCTCGTCGCGCGCCAGCCTCAGCCTACGCCGTTTCTGCGGCATGAGTTTCTGAGCGCGTTGACGTTGACGAACTGCGCGACCGAAGAAACGGGTTGGGCGCCGCGCTTCGTGACGCTCGTCGATGGGCAAACGGGCGCGCTCGTGGCCGCGGCGCCGCTTTACGTCAAGCACCATTCCTACGGCGAGTATGTGTTCGATTGGGCTTGGGCCGATGCCTATCAACGCAACGGGCTCGCGTACTATCCCAAGTTAGTCTGCGCCGTGCCTTTTACGCCCGTGCAAGGGACGCGACTCATCGCCGTCGACGACCAAGCGCGCAGCCGGCTGGCGGCCACGCTCGTGGCGCTGGCCGAGCAGTCGGATGTGTCGTCGCTGCACGTGCTCTTTCCCACGGAATACGAAGCGGACACGCTCGAAGCGCTAGGCATGATGCGGCGCGAAGGCATCCAGTTTCACTGGCTCAACGACGGCTATCGGGACTTCGACGAATTTCTGTCCACGCTCGAACAAAAGAAGCGCAAGAACATTCGCGCCGAGCGACGCAAGGTGCGTGAAGCCGGCATCACATTCAGGCGCGTGCGCGGCGAGGACGCCACCGACGCCGATTGGCGTTTTTTCAATCGTTGTTATCGGCAGACGTATCGGGAGCATTTTTCGTCGCCGTATCTGAATCTCGATTTCTTTCGCATGATTGGGCAAAGCATGCCCGAGAATCTGTTGCTCGTCATTGCCGAGCGCGCGGGGCGCGCCATCGCCAGTTCGCTGATCGTTTATCAGCGCGACGCGTCGGGTGGGGCGTTATATGGCCGCTATTGGGGCGCTCTCGAACATGTGCCGTGCTTGCACTTCGAGACGGCTTACTATCAGCCGCTCGAGTTTTGCATCGAGGAAAAACTCGCTGTGTTCGAGGGCGGCGCGCAAGGCGAGCACAAGATGGCGCGCGGCTTTATGCCGACAGTCACGCATTCTGCGCATTGGCTCGCCCATCCCGCCTATTCGGACGCCGTGGCCCGCTTTCTGGAAAACGAATCGAACCTCGTCCATGCGCATTTCGACGAACTGCGCGACCATGATCCGTTTAGGAAGCGCTAGCGGGGATTTGACGCGGAAACAGCGTGATCGGCCTTGGTCAGCGGCAGGCCGGTAGCCGGATCCAGGTGTTTTGCTTGGCTCAGGCGCTTGATCAGGTCGTCGGACGGCTCCTGCGGTGGCACGGCCGCCGCTTGGTCCTTTTCCCACTGGAAGGTGCCATCCCATGCGGGGAGTTTCGCGGGCGGCAGCGGCACGATCTCGTCGATGTCGGGGACTTTGGGATTGCGGCCGTCGTTTTCGTCGATGAACTTGCCGATCAGCTTGTAGCGACGGGAACGCTCGAGGTCCTGTGAGAGTGCCATGTAGTACAACGCCTCACTCCCCGGAGGGACGTTGAAGCCATTTTCCAGGAAGGACGCTGCTTGCCGGCTTCCGGATTTGACTCCTTGTTGGAAGACCCTTGCCGCTTCCGGATAAAACTTGTCGACTTGTAGATCAACGCCTAGTGTGCTTGCCGCTTTGCCATGTCCTTGGTCTGCAGCGCACCGCCACATCTGCTTCGCAATTACGGGAGCGATATCGATCGGCGCGAGCTTTTCGCCGACGTAGTATTGCGCGTCCGGGTTGCCGAGGTCAGCCGCCTTGCGCATGTAACGCAGAGCCATCTCGGTATCTTGTTTCAGACCGTATCCGAGCTCGAGGTAGTGGCCGATGTCATAGTAGCCGCCGGGTATCCCTTGGTTGACCAATTGCGCGGCAAGATCGACGGACTCCTTGGGCGCGTCGGGCGAATCCGCGAACCCTTGCGACACAAACAGTTGCAGATTGTGATTCGCCTTGTAGTGGCCGTGCGCGGCCGCAATTCGATAGTAGCGGGCGATATCGTTGAAGTCCTTTGGACCGTCTTTCTTTTCCAGATAGCGCCCGTACTGGAACAGTTGGTCCGCATCGCGAGCGAGCGCCGGCAGACGGTCCGCCTCGTGCACACAGATGAAAGCAAGATTGGCGCGTACGGCGCTCATGTCGGGTAGTGCCGCCAACGGGTCCTCTTTGCGGGTGCAGGCGCAGATCAGACTCGCCAGCAAGAGGACGAAAATGCGTCTATTCACGAGTCAATCCAGGTAACTACGAGAAGGCGACAAACGCATAGGGCCTATAAATACGCGGTACGCGAGCACCACCGTTCCGGAAGCGGTCGTGAGAGAAGATGCGGCACGGCCGACGTGCCTGCACGCCGTCATTCGCAGCGCTACGCCTCGTCGATGTAGCCGACCAGTCGCCACGCGACCGCCACCGTCTCTTTGCGAACCCCCATCCGATCGTCTAACCAAGCGAACGCGCGCGGCCGATAAACCATCAGCGATGGCAGCTCCACGCCCTGCGGAAAGCGGTACTCGGCGTCCGCCACCGTGCCTTTCGGCAGACTCGCACGCCACACCCCGCGCTGCGGGCAGAGCTCGCCGGTTTGCGCGATGGTGCCGACCGGTAGGCGCGTTTCGGCAGGCGGCACGCTTTCTTGCTCCGTCTTGGAGACATGCTCGGGCTTTGCCAATGGCAGCCCGGTGCTTGGATCGAGGTGCTTCTCTTGGCTCAAGCGATTGATCAGCTCGTCGGACGGTTTTTGCGGCGGTACGGCTGCAGCCTGTTCCTCTTCCCACTGGAAGGTGCCGTCCCATGCGGGGAGCGGTGCCGGCGGCAGGGGCACGATCTTGTCGACGTCGGGGACTTTCGGATTGCGCCCGTCGTTTTCGTCGATGAACTTGCCGATCAATTTATAGCGGCGCGAGCGTTCCGGGTCGTTCGGGAGCGCCATGTAGTTCAATTGATCAGACGGAGGAGCATTGTCGAAAGCATCTTCCAGGAATGAAGCCGCCAACGTATCCCCCGACTCCACCCCTTGTTGGAAGGCTTTGACAGCTTCGGGATAACGTTTTCCCGTTTTTAAATCGACGCCCAAAGTCATCGCCGCTTTGCCGTGGCCTTGATCCGCTGCGCATTGCCACATCTGCCGAGCAATCGCGGGGGCGTTGTCGATCGGCGCAAGCTTTTGCCCGACATAGTATTGCGCGTCCGAATTTCCCAAGTCCGCCGCTTTGCGCATGTAGCGCAAGGCCATTTCCGTATCCTGCTTCAGACCATACCCCAACTCAAGATAATGGCCGATGTCGTAATAGCCACCCGGCACGCCTTGATTCACCAGTTGCGCAGCGAGATCGATCGTTTCCTGGGGTGCATCCGGTGAATCCGCGAAGCCCTGAGACACCAGCAACTGTAAGTTTTGGTTCGCTTTGTAATGCCCGTACGCGGCGGCGATCCGATAATATCGTGCGATGTCGTTGAAGTTCTTTTCGCCATCTTTCTTTTGCAGATAACACCCGTACTGAAACAGCCGGTCCGCGTCGGCATCGAGCGAGGGCAAATGGTCCGCCTCATGCACACAGGTAAACGCAAGATTGGCGCGTACGGCGCTCATGTCGGGTAGCGAAGCCAACCGGTCCTCCTTGTGGGTGCAGGCGCAGATCAGACTCGCCAGCAATACGACGAAAATGCGTCTATTCACGAGTCAATCCAGGTAACTACGAGAGGGCGATGAACGCATAAAGCCGACGAGTGACGCTATAGGAGCGAGCTTGCTGCCTTCATTCGTCGCATTCTGCACGATTATCTTGCCCCAAGCATTAAACGCTTCCGCCACATCGTCGCTAGCAGCCTTCCCATTGTCCGTGTTCCCCGTGTTCACGTGGGGCCGCGTATGAATCCCCCACAACCGCTTACGCAGCGACGACGCCACCTCGCCGTTTTCGTGGCAGATGTTGAGCTCGCTGTCGACTTCCATGCTGCGCATGTTGACGTTGGCCGACCCCAAGGTCATGAACGCGTCGTCGACGATCATCAGCTTCGCATGCACGTACACGTAGTCCCACTTGTCTGGCGGGGAGTCCGGCGCGACCAGCGTACAAACGTGTACCTTCAGGCCGGGAATGTCGGTCGGCACGATGGTCTTTTCAGGCGGCTTCTTCATTTCTGTCTCGAGCGCGGCCCGCTTCGCCTTTGCCTGCTCGAGTTTTTGTTGCGCGTCGGTCATCTGTTTGCGCAGCGCGTCGGTGTCGGCGTACTGCTGCATTTCGTACGTGCCCATGATCGCGTCGTTGGCCTGCTGCTGCTGCGACAATGCTTCGGCGTATTGGCTGCGCAATTGCGCCTGACGTACGTCCTCGCGCTCCAGCGCGGCCACACCCGGAATCGTGTCGGCCCGCCCGAGCGCTTCCAACATTCGATACGTGCTGACGGTTCCCTGACCGATGCCTTCATCGTTCGAATTGGTGACGACGAACAAGCGCAGGGGACCGTGCTTGCCCGGATCGCGTCCCCACGCAAGCTGGACCTTCGCCGCCGCTTTGAGCTTGTCGGCCAGCGGCGGGAACCGGAAATACTGGTTTTCGATGTAAACGAAGTTGGCCGTATTGTTGACGGCTTTTAGGTACAACGCCTTGATGTCCTGCTTTTGGTGCTGTGACTGGGTGCGCAGTATTTGCGCCATCAGCGGCGTATCGAAGTCGCGGCGCAGCGCTAACTGGCGCGCCAGGTCTTGCCGCGCCCGAGTCAGCCTCTGCCCGGTCGCATCGTCCCACGCCTCGCAAAAATTCCGGTTCAGATAGTCGAGAATGGGGCCGGTCACGCGGCTAGAGATGTCTTGCCGGGGATGGGTACCGCAACGCCCATCTGCGGATGCATGCGGATGGTGCTGTGGTCGTCGCGGTCCCAATACGCATCGAGCGTGTTATGGCCCATGACGAACCCGACCGCGTCTGCGGGGCTCTCGTAGTCCACCAGCACCATTTTCTGGTGATGCGTCGGCTCCGCCTTTCCGAACGAGCCCGAGCTTGACATACAATTTCGCAAATCGGAATCTCGCCCCCACAACCGCCACTCAATCGACGATGGCCTGGTTTCTCTATTTGATCGAATGCGCGGACGGCAGCCTCTATACGGGCATCGCGACCGACGTGGATGCGCGCTATGCCAAGCACGTGAGCGGCAAGGGCGCCCGCTACACGCGCGCGCGCAAGCCCATTGCGCTGCTCGCGTCGTTCGAGCTAGCCGACCGTTCGAGCGCCTTGCGCGCCGAATACCGTGTCAAGCAGCTCTCGCCGGCCGACAAGCGTGCGCTTGCAGCCGGCGCGCGTACATTGGAATCGGTGCTGCCCGATTCCGGGGCGGCAGGACGCGGGAGCGAGCCCGCCGATACCGACGCGCTCGCACAACCGTAACCTGCCCTACACGCGTCACTTCTTGAAGTTCGCGACGCCTTCGGTGATTTCCTTGTGGGCGGCGTCGATGTCGGCCCAACCCTCGACCTTCACCCACTTGCCCTTCTCGAGCGCTTTGTATTGCTCGAAGAAGTGCTTGATCTGATCTTTCAGATAGCCCGGGACGTCGTCGATCGACTTCATGTGCGCCGTCATCGGGCACAGCTTGTCGTGCGGCACCGCGACGAGCTTCGCATCGACGCCCGATTCGTCGGTCATCTGCAACATGCCCAGCGCGCGCGAGCGCACGACACAGCCCGGAATCAACGGGAACGGCGTGATCACGAGCACGTCGACGGGATCGCCGTCGCCCGACAGCGTTTGCGGAATGTAGCCGTAGTTGACCGGATAGCGCATGCCCGTGCCGATGAAGCGGTCGACGACGAGCAGACCCAGTTCCTTGTCCGCTTCGTATTTGACCGGATCGCTTTGCGCGGGGATTTCGATGACGACGTTGAAGTCTTGCGGCAGATCCTTGCCCGCGGGGACGTGATTGAAGCTCATGGCGTTCTCTTGACGAAATGGAAACGGGAAAACGTAGGCGCGCGACGCCGAAGCTCGGAGCGGCCGCAACCGCCGCATACGTGCGCGCACGGCCGAAACTGGGCGCAGGCTCGCCGGGCGAAGGCCGCCAGCGCGGGCGGCAAGCATTGCGCGCCATTATAGCCGAGCGGCGCATACCCACTTTGCGGCGGATCAGGGCCATAATCACCGTCGCGTAACGTTACGACTGACGGTTCTGATTCGCGCTACCCCGACAGGAGCTCTGAATGGAAGACGCGCAGCACTTCGTCGCCGGCAACTGGACCTCCCCCGCAAGCGGGGAGTCGATCGACGTGATCGATCCGTCCGACGGCCAGGTCTTTTCGCACATTGCGCGCGGCAATGCGGCCGATATCGATGCCGCCGTGCGCGCGGCCCGGGCAGCCTACGAGGGTACGTGGGGGCACACGAGCGCCGCCGAACGCGGCCGCATCCTCTTTCGGCTCTCGATGCTGATAGCGGCCCACGGCGACGAACTCGCGCGTCTCGAAGCCCGCGACACCGGCAAGCCGCTGCGCGAAGCGCGCGCCGACGCCGCCGCGCTCGCGCGCTACTTCGAGTTCTACGCCGGCGCGTGCGACAAACTCCACGGCGAGACGCTCCCCTATCAAGCCGGCTACACGGTCATGACCGTGCGCGAGCCGCACGGCGTCACCGGGCACATCGTGCCCTGGAACTATCCGATGCAAATCTTCGGGCGCAGCGTCGGCGCGGCGCTCGCCGCCGGCAACGCCTGCGTCGTCAAACCATCCGAGGATGCGTGCTTGTCGCTCCTGCGCGTGGCCTCGCTGGCGGCGGAGGCGGGTCTACCCGCCGGTGTGCTCAATATCGTCACGGGCTACGGCGCCGAGGCGGGCACAGCGCTCGCGCGGCACCCAGGCGTCGACCATATTTCGTTCACGGGCTCGCCCAGCGTGGGCACGCTCGTCACGCAGTTGGCCGCCGAGCATTACGCGCCGGTCACCCTCGAGCTGGGCGGCAAATCGCCGCAGATCGTCTTCGCCGATGCAGATCTCGACGCGGCATTGCCCATGCTGATGGCGGCCATCGTGCAGAACGCCGGGCAAACCTGTTCCGCGGGTAGCCGGGTACTGATCGAGCGCGCGATCTATGCGCCGCTCGTCGAGCGCCTCTGCGCGGCGTTCAACGCATTGCGCGTAGGCCCGAGCGCGCTCGATCTCGACTGCGGTCCGCTCATCAACGCCAAGCAGCATGGGCGCGTCGCGAAGTACGTCGCCGACGCTCGAAGCGATGGCGTCCGCCTCGCAGCGCAAGGCCAGATCGCCCCGGATGCGCCGCGCGGCGGCTTTTATCAAGCGCCCGCGCTCTTCGTCGACGTCCCGGCCGAACACCGCATCGCCCAAGAAGAAATCTTCGGGCCTGTGCTCGCCGCTACGCCGTTCGACGATGAAGCCCAAGCGTTGGCGCTGGCGAACGGCACGCGCTACGGGCTCGTCGCGGGCGTCTGGACCCGCGACGGGGCGCGTCAGTTGCGCCTCGCGCGGCGTCTGCGCGCGGGCCAGGTCTTCGTGAACAACTACGGCGCAGGCGGCGGAGTCGAACTGCCCTTCGGCGGCACGGGCCAATCGGGACACGGGCGCGAGAAAGGCTTCGAAGCGCTTTACAGTTTCACGACGCTCAAGACGATCGCGATCCGGCACGGCTAGGGCAGCGGGGCGAACCCAGCGCGCGGGCGTGCCGGCAGTCCAGGCGGATAGCGCCCGCCAAGCACGGGCGCCGCACTGCAACGCCGTTCGATCGCGTCGCAACGGAACGACACCAAACAAGCAGGCCCGCGAGGCCAGGAGGAAGACATCATGCGATTGCAAGGCAAGACGGCTGTCGTCACCGGCGCAGGCTCCGGCTTCGGCGAGGGGATTGCGAAGACGTTCGCGCGGGAAGGCGCCAATGTCGTGGTCAACGATTTGAACGGCGCGGCCGCCGAGCGCGTCGCCAGCGAGATCGCGCTGGCCGGTGGCCGCGCGATCTTCGTCGCCGGCGACGTGACCAAGATCGACGATTGGCACGCCCTGCGCGAAGCGGCGCTCGAGGACTTCGGCAGCGTGCAAATCGTCGTCAACAACGCCGGCACGACGCATCGAAACAAGCCCGTAATGGAAGTGACGGAAGCCGAATTCGATCGCGTCTACGCGGTCAACGTGAAGAGCATTTATTGGAGCGTGCAGGCCTTCGTGCCGTATTTCCGCACGCAAAAGGCAGGCGCGTTCGTCAACATCGCTTCGACGGCCGCGGTGCGTCCGCGCCCCGGGCTCGTTTGGTACAACGGCAGCAAGGGCGCGGTCATCGTCGCCAGCAAAGCGCTCGCGGCCGAACTGGGCCCCGATCGCATTCGCGTGAACTGCGTGAACCCGGTCATCGGCGAAACGGGGCTGCTCACCGAGTTCATGGGTTGCGAAGACACCCCTGAGAACCGCCAACGGTTTTTGGCCGGCATTCCGCTCGGCCGTTTTTCGACGCCGCAGGACGTGGCCAACGCTGCGCTCTATCTCGCCTCCGACGACGCCGCCTTCATCACCGGCGTGAGCCTCGAAGTCGACGGCGGTCGCTGCGTCTGATAGCTTGCCCCGAGTTTCACCTCACGATCACATTCGCATAACGAAGAGGAGACAGACCATATGGCCAGCCCCAACCCCCTCGATCCGGTCGCCATGCCCGGCGCCGGCGCGCCCGCCTCGACCTTCGAAGAAGCCACCTACCGCAAGGTGTCGTGGCGGCTTCTTCCGCTGCTGCTCGTATGCTATCTCGTCGCCTATCTGGATCGCGTCAACGTCGGCTTCGCCAAGTTGCAAATGGCTTCCGCACTGCATTTGAGCGACGCCGTCTATGGCCTGGGCGCCGGCATCTTCTTTCTCGGCTACTTTCTGTTCGAAATCCCGAGCAACCTGATTCTGCATCGCGTCGGCGCGCGGCTGTGGATCGCCCGAATCATGGTTTCGTGGGGCGCCATTTCCGCGCTGACGATGTTCGTGACGACGCCCACGATGTTCTACGCGATGCGCTTCCTGCTGGGGCTTGCCGAGGCGGGCTTCTTCCCCGGCATCATCCTGTATTTGACCTACTGGTATCCCGCGCATCGGCGCGGTCGCATGACGACGTGGTTCATGACGGCCGTCGCGCTCTCGGGCGTGGTCGGCGGCCCCGTCTCCGGCTATATCCTCAAAACGTTCGACGGGACCAACGGCTGGCAAGGCTGGCAATGGCTCTTTCTGCTCGAAGGCCTGCCTTCGGTGATCGCAGGCGTCGCCGTCTTCTTCATGCTCGACGATCGCATCGACAATGCGAAGTGGCTCAGCGCGGAAGAAAAGCACTTGCTGGCGCACAACATCGGCGCCGAAGATGCGGGCAAGGAGGAATTGCCGCTGCTGGCTGTGCTCGCGAGCGGCCGGGTCTGGCTCATGAGCTTCATCTATCTGTCGTTCGTGATGGGGCTGTATGGCGTCAGCTTTTGGCTGCCGACGATCATCAAGGCAACGGGCGTGAAGGACGTTTTCGCGATCGGCTTGCTGTCGGCGATTCCGTTCGCCGTGGCCGTCGTCGCCATGGTGCTGGTCGCGCGCAGCGCGGACAAACGCCGCGAGCGCCGCTGGCACGTCGCGCTGCCGGGCCTTGCGGGCGCGCTCGGGCTCGTGCTTTCCGTCACGTGGGCGCACGATACGGCACTCGCGATGGCGGCGCTCACGCTTGCCACCGCGGGCATCATTACGTCGCTGCCTTTGTTCTGGAGCCTGCCCACCGCGTTCCTCGCCGGTGCGGGCGCAGCCGCGGGCATTGCCATGATCAACTCGATCGGCAATCTCGCCGGCTTTCTTAGCCCCTATGCCGTGGGTTGGCTCAAGCAGGTCACGGGGGCGAACGACTCCGGCATGTACATGCTCGCGGCGTTCATGGTGCTCGGCGCCGCGCTCGCGCTCGGTGTGCCGGCACGACTCGTGAACAAATAGGCGGCGCGCGACGACCCTCTTCGCCTGCGGCGTTCGGTTTTCGTCGCCGAGCGCGATTTCACGATACTTCGCGAAGTAGGCTGCGATCCTACTCACGAAATTCGGCTTAGAGGAGTCACGCGCCATGCCCGGAATCAATAGAGCAGCTCGCAACCCTTCGCCGTTGCCGGAACCCACCGGCAACGCAACCCCGGCACGCAGTCCCGAGGCGGGCGGCGGCAGTCCTTCGGTCAGGCGAGAGCGATCTTCCGTGCTCGGCTTCTTCACGCGCCCTTTCAGAAGATCGAGTGCGTCGCGGCAAGCTTCGCTCGGCGCCGGCGAGGATGGGCCGCGAGAACAGGGCGAGCCCGCCCGGGCGGCCGCCGCGCCGCGAACCGCGGCCCCGGTGCTGTAACGATCGTCGGCGTTGACGCGGGCGCGCGCCGATATGACAAGATCTGCGCGGCATTCGGCAAGTTGCGGCCCATTTCGAGGGCCGATGCGGAGGGTATGGGCTTCAAGGATGCCGCCGTCTACAACCAAGACGGCGACGGGCCGTTCAGCAAGGATCTCGCGACAAGTTGCCTCTTCGGCGAAGAGCTATCGTTGCGCAACCGGAATCAGCAGGTGATCGGGTTGGCCCAAGTCGGATCGAGGTCGAGGCATGACTATTCCGCGGACGTCAATAAGGACGTCGTTTTTATGGATCTGAAGAAGCTGGCCGAATACCTCGTCACCAATCCGAAACATCCCATGAACAACCTGCCGCTCTCCGCGGACAACATCGGCGCCTTCGCCTTCAGAAACGCGTGAAAAGGCGGCCGCTGAACGCCGGCGAACGCCGCGCGCGGCCACCCGACGATCACACGATCTTCATCGCCAGCGCACTCGCACGATAGTGCTCGCCTGCCCGCGCCGTATCGCCTAGCTGCTCGAACAAGCGCGCAAGCGAGCGATGCGTGCGGATCACGAGCGCGTCGTTGTCCTCGGCCAGGCGCAGCGCCGATTCGAGGAAAGACTGTGCCTTGCCCCACAACTGCTGGTGCAGGCACAGACGGCCTAGCGCGAACAGCAAGTCGGGGTCCTCCGGGCGCTCCTTGCGCCATGCTTCCGCCTTTTGAATCAACGGCAAGGCGTCGTCGGCCGCGGTTTCCGGATAGCGGCGCAAGAGCCGCGCGTCCCAGTTGTGCGTCAACGCTTCTTCCACGATCTTGCGCGCCTCCTGCTGCCGGTTCAACGCGATCAGCAACTCGGCGGCCAGATCGGCGAGCCGCGGCGATTGGCGCTCCGCCGGCGCGAGCGAATGCCATAGCGCGAGCAGCGCATCGGCATCGTGACGGCGGTCGCGCAGCAGGTTTTCCGCAGCCTGCTGGCGCAACCGCACCGCAACGGCCGGATGCAGCGCTTCGCGCTTTTCGAGCGTCTTGACGAGCTTGAGCACCTCGGCCCAGTTCTTCAATTGCTGCTGCGCGCGCAGCGCGATTTGCTGCGCGTGAATGCGCCGCGTGCCCTGCGCTTGCATCTCCGTGAGCGCCGAGAGCGCCCCTTCGGGATCGCGGCCGTCGGCACGCATGTCCGCGCTCGCCATCAAGCGCGCGTCCTGCCAATCGGGCGAATCGATGGCGGCGAGCCATTCGTCGCGGCGCACGTATTCGCGCATCCGATGCGCGGCCACGGCCGCGACGAGGCCGGCCGCGCCTTTATTCGCCTGCAGCGACAACGCTTCGCGAGCCGCCTTTTCCGCGCGCGAAAAGCGCCCCGCATAGAGATTGCCGATGGCCTCGCGCAGCGCCGCATGCGCCTTGGCTTCCTTGGCCCGCACGCGGTAGGCGGCGACGCGCTGCGGCATCGTCCATACATTGCGTCCGATGCGAATGAGCGCGTACAGCACGATGAACAAGGCGATCGTGCCGACGACGACCAAGTTCAGCGAGACATCGACGCGGTACGGCGGATAGACGATCAGCACCTGTCCCGCGTCGAAATGGCCCACCGTAGCCAACACGACCGCAAGCAGGAACAGCAACGCGAGCCATACGAGTCCTCGGATCGTCATCGTCAGCCCCGGCTCTTGTAGTTGTGGACGGCCTGCAGGCTCGCGTTGATGTTCGGCACTTCGACCGTGGCGGCGCCCTGCATCACGTCCTTGACCTGCGCGCGGACCGTTTGCGTGCGCTTCGATGCGCCGTCGAAGTAGCGCGCGAGCGCGGCGTCGGCCGCTTGCAGATCGGACTTGAGCGTCGCCGAGTTGCGCGAGAGCAGGCCCAAGCGCGCCGAGAGCATGCGCAGCTTCACGTTCTCGCGGATGAACTCGCCCTGTTCCGGCGTGTTGAGCATGGCGTCGGCATTGTCGAGCCGTCGCACCTGCACGAGGCTCTTGAACTCGCCCGCGGCCGCTTTCGAGAAGCTATGCCACCAGTGAGCGAGACGCGACTCGCCGGTGGTCGGGGCGCTCGCGGCGGCCGGGGCCGATGCGCCGGGCGCAGACCCGGCATGCGCGTTCGCCGCTTCCCCGAGCAAGGGCAGCGTGTCGATTTGCTCGATCGCATCGTCGAGCTTGATCGCAAGGCCGGTCAAGTCGGTCGACGGCGCCGCCTTCAGCTTGTCGATGTCCTGAGCGATCGCACGGCGCACGAGGGCTGCCTGAGGGCTGGCCGAGGCCGCCAGGCGCGTATCGGCGCTTTGCAGCGCGAACAGCGCGAGCTGCGTATTGCCGGTGAGCTGCAGTTGCTCGCTGGCGCTCGAGAGCATCTGCTCGACCTCGGCGAGCGTCCAATCGTCGCGATTGCGCGCGAGGTCCTGGTACTGCTGTTGGAGGGCCTGCTGGGCCGTCTGCGCATCGGCAAGCTTGCCTTGCAACCGCGTGAGTTCGGTATCGGCCTGGTGCGCCGTCGCCACGGCCTGCTCGGTTTTCACGCGCAACTCGGCCGTTTGGGCGTCGAGCGCCTGCTGCCGGGCCGCAAGCCGCGCATCGAGCCGATCCAGCTTGCGATTGAAGGCGAAAGCAGCCACGCCCGTCGCGACGGCCAGCAAGACGACGACGATCCAGACGAGGCCGCCCCGGCGGCGGCGCGGCGTGTCGTAGGCCGGCGGAGTCAACGGCGGGAAGGGCGGCGGCGGGGCCGGCGGGAACGAGGAAGCCGATTCTTGGTTCGTATCAGTCATGCGCGGATGGGTCGAGAAATAGGCCGGGGCCGGTTGTTCGAGGGAGGCGCGAGACGATGCGGATAAGGCGCGCAATGCTCCGAGGATGCGAGCATCGCCGGGGCCCGATGCCGTAATCGTATCAAAACCGATCGCGCGCGCCGTCTCGGCGATGCGCGGGTGCGGCGCGACGAGC
The DNA here is from genome assembly GCF_056498045.1 of Trinickia sp. Z7. Lineage (NCBI taxonomy): Bacteria > Pseudomonadati > Pseudomonadota > Betaproteobacteria > Burkholderiales > Burkholderiaceae > Trinickia > Trinickia sp. Z7. The sequence goes on along the minus strand of NZ_JAUEQW010000021.1, from coordinate 57,597 downwards.
GGCGCGTGCAGCAACGCGAGCCGCTCGTCTTCGCTCAGTTGTGCGCGCGCGAGCGCATCGAGGTTGCGCACGGCCTCCGAACTCGTGAGCAACCAAGCATGCGGCGCGCCTCGTAGCAGCGACCGCACGCGCGCCCACGCCGCGGCAGGGGGCGTGGGCACGATGCGCCGATAGGCGCAGACCGCTTCGACCCGCGCACCCGCCTCGCGCAGGCGATCGGCAAGCCACTCGCGGCCTCCGTCGCCGCGCACGATCAGCACGGGCCGTCCGTTCAACGAGGCGAGCCCGAGCCGTTCTTCGATCGCCGCAAGCAACGCCTCGGAGTCGAAGCGCGCGGCAGCATCGCCGTTGCCGTCCTCGCTCGCCGCCGCCGTTGGGCCGGCAGGCGCGCTTGCCGTCGATGCAGGTGTTACCGGCGCCGTGGCGCCGGTGCGGCGTTCGTCCATCGCGGCCCGGACATCGGCCGCAGCCGGGGCCTGGGCCTGCGCCCCGTTCGGTGCAATGACCTGATACGCCGGGGGCGCGATCCCGCGTCGCGCCAATGCAGCCACGCTGCCCGGCCCCACCACGGCGACGGGAACGGCCGCAGGCCACGACAGCCCCGGCGCGGTATCCAAAGCACGATCGATTGCATTGGGTGAAACGAACACCACCAACGCGTAACGATCGAGCGCGGCCAGCGCCGCACGCAGCGGGGCGGCGTCTTGCGCTCCTGCGATCTCGATCAGCGGAAAATCGAACGCCGCGATGCCCTCGCGCTCGAGCGCGGCGGCAAGCTCGGCCGACTGCCCCGGCGGGCGCGTCAATACCGCCGTGAAGCGCGGCGGGTCGGTGCGCTCGGTCGTCTCGACGCAGCCTCGTTCGACGCTCGTCACGGTCGGAGCGTCGTCTCAGACGGCGGGCTCGGCGCCGCGCGCGGCCGCGAGCTCGTCGACGACGGCGCGTGCGCCCTGCGCAACCAGCGAGCGCGCAACGGTGTCGCCCAGCGCGATCGCCTCGGCCTCGCTCGCCACCGGCGCGCAAGCCTCGGCGAAGGCCGCGCGGCTGCCGTCCGGCATGGAGACGCAACTCGCCAGCGACATGCGCTCGCCCTGCCACCTCGCATGGGCGGCGAGCGGCACGTCGCAACTGCCGCCGAGCGCGCGCGAGACGGCGCGCTCGGCCTCGACCGCCAGCCGCGTGGGCTCGTGCTCGAGCGGCGCCAGCCACGCTTGGAGTTCGGGCCGTCCGGCACGAATTTCGATGCCGAGCGCGCCTTGCCCCGCCGCCGGCAAGCTCGTCTCGACATCGAGCCAAGCGCGGATGCGCGCGGCCAGGCCGAGCCGTTTCAAGCCGGCGCTTGCCAGAATGATGGCCGCGTAGTCGCCGCGATCGAGCTTGGACAACCGCGTGTCGAGGTTGCCGCGCAGCGGCTGGACCACGAGTTGGGGATAGCGCGTGCGCAACATGGCTTCGCGGCGCAGGCTGGAGGTGCCGACGACGCTGCCTGCCGGTAGCGCATCGAGCGAGTCGTGATCGTTGGAGACGAACGCGTCGCGCGGGTCTTCGCGCTCCATGACGGCGGCCAGCATGAAGTCTTGGGGCAGCGCCATCGGCACGTCTTTGAGCGAATGCACGGCCAGATCGGCCCTGCCGTCAGCCAGCGCGCTCTCGAGTTCTTTGACGAAGAGCCCTTTACCGCCGACCTTCGAGAGCGTGCGATCGAGGATTTGATCGCCGCGCGTCGTCATTCCGAGAATTCGGACGTCGCAAGATGGATATAATTTCCGCAGCGCATCGCGGACGAACTCGGCCTGCCACATCGCGAGACGGCTCTCTCGCGAGGCGATCACGAGTTCGGTAGGCGGTGCGGCTGTAAGCGTCTCGGAATTCATAAGTCAACACTTGGAAGGACGGGATCGAATATCGAGAAATGGTAGCACGCACGCCTTGCCCCATTTTTGCGCTTGCCGGCGCCCGGCCGCGTCCACCGCGCGCCGCCGGCATCCGGACGCATCGCCACGAGCGCCGCGCCGCCGGAATCTAGGGCGCGCCAGCACCTTTGCAGTCGTTTTCGTCAGTTTGTAGCTGTCTGCCGTTTGTCCCTTTCACTCTGGCATCACTGAGGAACCCACCGTGACGTCTTCCGGATCGGCGCGCACCGCCCGCCGCAACGATGCATCGCCCCGCTCATCCGCCAAGTCCCCCGCCTCGGCCGCTGCGCGCGCCGCCGCGGCGGCCGAGGCCGGCGCCCGTAGTAACGGCGCGAACCGCCCGGCTCCCTCCAAACCGGCCGGCCGCGGCCGCGAAGACAAAGATCAGCCGTTGTTTCAAGATATTCGCTACCTCGGCCGCCTGCTAGGTGACGTCGTGCGCGAACAAGAAGGCGACGCCGTATTCGACGTGGTCGAGACGATTCGCCAAAGCGCCGTTAAATTCCGGCGCGAAGACGACACGAGCGCCGCGCAGGCGCTGGAAAAGCAACTGCGCGCGCTCGAACCCGAGCAGACCGTCAGCGTCGTGCGCGCGTTCAGCTTCTTCTCGCACTTGGCCAACATCGCCGAAGATCGCCATCACAACCGCCGCCGCCGCATCCACGCGCTCGCGGGGTCGGCACCGCAGGCGGGCACCGTTGCTTATGCGCTCGGCCGCCTGGCGTCGAACGGCGCGCTCGATGCCGCCGCGCTCAAGCGCTTTTTCGACGACGCACTGATCGTGCCCGTGCTCACCGCGCACCCGACGGAAGTGCAGCGCAAGAGCATCCTCGATGCACAGCACGACATCGCGCGGCTGTTGGCCGAGCGCGACCAGCCGCTGACCGAGCGCGAACGGACCGCCAACGAAGCCATGCTGCGCGCACGCGTGACGACGCTTTGGCAGACGCGCATGCTGCGCGATTCGCGCCTGACCGTGGCCGATGAAATCGAAAACGCCCTGTCGTATTACCGCGCCACGTTCCTGAACGAAATCCCGGCGCTCTACGACGATATCGAAACGGCGCTCGCCGAGCACACCGGCGCGCCCGCCCACGTGCCCGCCTTTTTCCAAATGGGCAGTTGGATCGGCGGCGACCGCGACGGCAACCCGAACGTCACCGCGGCCACGCTCGAACACGCCATCACGCGGCAAGCGGCCGTCATCTTCGAGCACTACTTGGAAGAAGTGCACGCGCTCGGCGCGGAGCTGTCGGTGTCGAACTTGCTCGCGGGCGCGAGCGACGCGCTCAAAGCGCTCGCCGCCGCATCGCCCGATCATTCGCCGCACCGCGTGGACGAACCGTATCGGCGCGCGCTGATCGGCGTCTACGCGCGCCTAGCCGCGACGGCGCGCGCACTGCTAGGCGAAGGGCTCGTGCATACGCGCAGCGGCGTCAATCGCGATGCCGCCCCCTACGCCGACGCCGAAGCGTTCGCCCACGACCTGAACGTGCTCGTCGATTCCCTTTCGGCGCATCATGGCGCCTCGCTCGCCGCGCCGCGCTTAGCGCCGCTGGCGCGCGCCGCGCAGATCTTCGGCTTCCATCTGGCGTCGATCGACTTGCGCCAGAGCTCGGACGTGCACGAAGCCGTGATCGCCGAGCTGCTCGCGCGCGCCGGGGTGGAACGCGATTACGCCTCGCTGTCCGAGGCCGACAAGCTGAGCCTGCTGCTTGCCGAACTCGAGCAGCCGCGACTGCTGCGCTCACCGTACCTCGAGTATTCGCCGCTCGTTCAGAGCGAGCTGCGCGTGCTCGAAACGGCGCGGGCAACGCGCGAGCGGTTCGGCGCTCGGGCCGTACGCAATTACATCATTTCGCATACGGAGACGGTCAGCGATCTCGTCGAAGTGCTGTTGCTGCAGAAGGAGACGGGCTTGCTCGAAGGCACGCTCGGCCGCGACGCGCATAGCGCGGGGGCGAAGAATGCGCTGATGGTGATCCCGTTGTTCGAGACCATCGCCGACTTGCGCAACGCGCCCGTCATCATGCGAGAGTTCTTCGCCTTACCGGGCGTTCAAGCGCTGGTCGAGCATCAAGGCGGCGAGCAAGAGGTCATGCTCGGCTATTCCGACAGCAACAAGGACGGCGGTTTTCTCACGTCGAACTGGGAACTCTATCGCGCGGAACTCGCGCTCGTCGGGCTGTTTCGCGAACGCGGCATCACGCTGCGGCTGTTCCACGGCCGCGGGGGCACGGTCGGCCGCGGCGGCGGCCCGACCTACCAAGCGATTCTGTCGCAGCCGCCGGGTACGGTGAATGGTCAGATCCGCCTGACGGAACAAGGCGAAATCATCGCGAGCAAGTTCGGCAATCCCGAGATCGGCCGGCGCAATCTCGAGACCGTCGTCGCGGCCACGCTCGAAGCGTCGCTGCTGCCGCAAGGCAACGCACCGGCAAACCTGGCGGCCTTCGAGGAAACGATGCAGTCGCTGTCGGATGCGGCCATGGCCGCTTACCGGGCACTCGTCTACGAAACGCCGGGCTTCACCGATTACTTCTTTTCCTCGACGCCGATCTCGGAAATCGCGGAGCTGAACATCGGCAGCCGTCCCGCGTCGCGCAAGCTGCAAGACCCGAAGAATCGCCGCATCGAAGATCTGCGTGCCATTCCATGGGGCTTCTCGTGGGGTCAGTGCCGCCTGCTGCTGACGGGCTGGTACGGCTTCGGCAGCGCCGTCGCGGCGCATTTGGAGGGCGCCGCCAGCGAAGCCGAACGCACGCGGCGGCTATCCATGCTGCGAAAAATGTACAAGAGCTGGCCGTTCTTTTCGACCCTGCTCTCGAACATGGACATGGTGCTCGCGAAAACCGACCTGGCCGTCGCCTCGCGCTATGCCCAACTCGTGCAGGACAAGAAGTTGCGTAAGCACGTGTTCGAGCGGATCGTGGCGGAATGGGAGCGCACGTCGCACGCACTGTCCGAGATCACCGGCAAGGACGAGCGGCTCGCCGACAACCCGTTGCTCGCCCGCTCGATCAAAAACCGTTTTCCGTATCTCGACCCGCTCAATCACTTGCAGGTCGAATTGCTCAAGCGACACCGCGCGGGCGATACGAATACGCGGTTGCGGCGCGGTATTCATTTGACGATCAACGGCATTGCCGCCGGACTGCGCAATACGGGCTAATGCAGGCCAAGTAGATCGGCGAGCCGAAAAGGCCCGTCTCAGCTACGGCGCCGGCTTGCCCTATGAAAGACGCAGTTCCAAGGGTTGCCCCCGTATTGCACGGGGCGCAACCCTTTTTATTTGCGTCGCGCAATACCCTCCAGCCAACCCTTAAGCGTTTACACCATCGTCGAGCATTCAAGTTTTTCCCCATTGCAGTCGTTAAAAATCTGGAAGAACCCGGTTTTCTCGGCAAACGCATAAACCGGTAAAGAATGCTTGTTCAACGATGACCACCCTTTCGCGTCTCCAACGATCGCTGTCTGTGCTCCCGCGCCTTTTTCGCGTCAACCACGCGATGGCGCTGGGCTTGGTTTTGGCGGTCTGGCTGGCGCTGGGCGCCTTCGCGACCTGGGACGCGAAAACCGAATTGGCCGACGAGCAGCTGCAGGCGGACACGCTCGCCGATGCGCTCGCCGCGCACACCTCTCGCGTCATCAAGGAGGCGGATCAGGTGGCGTCGGTCGTCGCCTGGCAGGTGCGCCGCAACGGGGTGTCCCTGCCGCTGCAAGACTACGTGCATTCGGGACTGCTCGATCTCGACGTGTTCATTCAAGTGGCCGTCATCGATAAGCACGGTATCTTGCGGGCCTCGACGATCGCCGGCTTCACGCCGATCGACCTGTCCGATCGCGAACATTTTCGCGCCCATCTGAGCGATCCCAGCACGCGGCTCGTCGTCGGCCGTCCCGTCATCGGGCGCATCAGCGGACAACCATCGATCCAGTTGTCCCGGCGTATCAACGATGAGCAGGGACGTTTTCTGGCCGTGATCGTCGTGTCGGTGCCACCCGAATATCTGACGGAGTTCTATGGGCCGCGGCGCATCGGCCAGGACGGTGTCGTCTCCGTCATCGGAGCTCGCGACTTCGCCTTTAGGGCGCGCCGCACCGGCGCGCGCAGCAACCTGGATTGGCAGCGCCTGCCCGCGGGGGCCCCACTGCGTTTGGCGCTCGCAAAAGCGCCGCGCGGCCATTTTCGAGCGCCCAGCGCCGTCGATGGCATCTTGCGCACCGTCTCGTACGAAACGCTGCCCGACTATCCGCTCGTCGTGCTGGCAGGCTTCTCGAATGCCGACTTTCTCGCGGCGTTTCGTCTGCGCATGCTTGCACTCGTCTTTGCGGGCGTGATCCTGACCGGGTTGATCGTGGTCGCGGAGGTCTATCAAGGCCGCCTCTTCCGTCGCCTGCGTGCCGCCTCGAAGAGCGAGCGCGAGGCGCTGGCACGCACGACGCGCGAAGCGACGCGCGCCGACGCCCTGTTCACGGCGATCCCCGATGCGGCGCTCGGCTTTTCGGCCGACGGCCACATCGACGGCTACAACCCGCGACTGCTCGAATTGCTCGGCTGGCGCGGCGACGAAGTGCGCACGGGCACGCCCGAAGTGGTCGCGCGCGCCTTCTTCCGCGACGATCGCAGCGCCGAGCGCGAGGAGAATTCGGCGCGTTTCGCCGCGTTGCTGCACGGCGCGGCGCTCGATCATTCGGCAAGCGCCGTGTTCCACTTGGAAACGCCCTTCCCTTGCGTGTACGAAATGCGCGTCGAACGGCGCGGCGCCGATTCGAACGGCGTCGTCGCGCTCATCCGCGACGTGAGCAGCGAGCACGCGAACGAGCAGGCGCTGATGCAAAGCGAGGCGCGCTACCGTCAGTTGATCGAGCTTTCGCCGTATGCCGTCTTCCTGATCCAAGAGTTCACGATCGCGTTCGCCAACCCGAAAGCGCTCGACATGCTCGGCGCTTATTCGGCCGCGCAAATCCGCGGGCTGTCGATCGTCGAGTTCGTGCATGCGGAACACCGCGAGGTGGTCGAAGAGCGCATCGGCCGGCTTCTGCGGCGCTACACGGCGGCGCCCGCGCGCGAAGTCAAATGCTTGCGGCTCGACGGCAACGCCTTCATCGGGGAAATGTCGGCTGTCCCCTACGAACTCGATGGCGTGCGCGGCGCGCTCGTCATGCTGCAAGACATCACGAGCCGAAAGGAAGCCGAGACCCAGCGCGATCGCCTCTTCGATCTGTCGCTCGACCTTACCTGCCTTGCCGATCCGGCCGGCCGCTTCAAGCGCGTCAACCCGGCGTTCACCACGGTGCTCGGCTGGTCCGCCGAAGAATTGCTGTCGCGGCCATTCATCGATTTCGTCCATCCCGAGGACCGCGAGCGCACGATGGCGGAAATCGGCAGCCGTCGTCCCGGCGAGCCGATCGATCAATTCGAGAATCGCTATGTGTGCAAGGACGGCGGCACGCGTTGGCTCTCGTGGAAAGCGATTCAACTGGAAGGGCTCGTCTACGCGACCGCCCGCGACGTGACCGAAAGCCGTCGCGCCACGCGCCAGCTCGAGCAAGCGCGCGCCGATGCCGAAGCGGCCTCGCGCGCCAAGAGCGCCTTCCTCGCGACGATGAGCCACGAGATCCGCACGCCGATGAACGGCGTCATCGGCATGATCGAAGTGCTCTCGCAAACGCCGCTCTCGGGCGATCAAGAGGACATGGTCACAACGGTGCGCGAATCGGCGAATGCGCTGCTCACCTTGATCGACGATATCCTCGATTTTTCGAAGATCGAAGCGGGCCGGCTCCATATCGAGCTGGTCCCGCTTTCCATCGCCCATGTCGTCGACGGGGTTTGCCATTCGTTGAAAACCGTCGCCGAACGCGCCGGCGTGAATCTGCAGAAGTCGGTGTCGCCCAATATCCCGCCGGTGGTCCTCGCGGACGATACGCGGCTGCGGCAGGTGCTCTACAACCTCGTCGGCAATGCGATCAAGTTTTCGGGCGGCCGCCCCGAGCAGCCCGGCGCAGTCACCGTCAGCGTCGAGGCGGCGCCTCACGCATCGCAGCCGAACCGCGCTCAGGTGACGTTCAAAGTGCGCGACAACGGCATCGGCATGTCGCCCGATACGCTGCCCAAACTGTTCAAACCCTTCACGCAGGCCGAAGCGTCGACGACGCGCCGCTTCGGAGGAACGGGCCTTGGCCTTGCCATCTGCCGCCGCTTGTGTGAATTGATGGGCGGCGACGTATCGGCGCAGAGCGTGCAGGGCGAAGGGTCCACCTTCATCGTGACGTTGCCGCTCGAGATCGGCGAGCAGGTCGACGTCGGACGCGCACCGTCGCATTCGGGCGGCGTCGCGGGACGCACGCAGCGCTCGGGCGCGGCCGGCTCCAGCGCGACCAGCTTGGCCGCGGCCGGCCCCGCGCTGTCGGTGGCTCAAGCGCGTGAACTGGGGCGCTTGATTCTGGTGGCGGAAGACGACGCCATCAACCAAAAAGTGATCCTGCGCCAATTGGGCCTGCTCGGCCATGTCGCCGAAATCGCGAGCGACGGGCGCGAAGCGCTCGGCATGTGGCGCGCCAATCGCTATGCATTGTTGCTGACCGACCTGCACATGCCGGAAATGGACGGCTATGAGCTCGTCGAAACGATTCGTCGCGAAGAAGCGCCCGGCACGCGCCTGCCGATCGTCGCCTTGACCGCGAACGCGGTGCAGGGCGAAGCGGCGCGCGCAAAGGCGGTCGGCATGGACGGCTATCTGACCAAGCCGCTGCAACTCGCACGTTTGCAGGCGGTACTCGATTCGCATTTCCCCGCGCACGCGGCCGCCCCGCCCGCCGACGCCGCGCCGGCTGCTGCGCCGCAAGAGGCGCACGCCTGCGCTGTCGATCTCGATGTGCTCAAAGGGATCGTCGGCGACGACCCGGAGGTCGTGCGCGAGTTGCTTTGCGATTATCAGCAATCGGTCGGCCGTCTCGCCGCGGAACTGCGCGTGCATTGCGACGCGGGCCGTGGCCGGGAGGCGGGCGCGATCGCGCACAAGTTGAAATCGTCCTCGCGCTCGGTCGGCGCGCTGACGCTCGGCGATCTATGCGCCGAATTGGAGAACGCCGGCAAGGCCGGCGACCTCGCCCTGCTTGCGAATTGGGCGAAGCAGTTCGACGCGGCCCTAGCCGCCGTCGAGGAGTCGCTCGAGCAATTGCTCGCGGCGGAAATGAAATAAACGATTAGGACTGCGGATCAATCATCATGGAAGATACCGATCTGACTCCCAAACGCGCCGCGGTGCTCGTCGCGAGCCAATCCGTCGCGGACGCCGAACTCGTGGGCAAGCTGTTGCAGGACGAATTCCACAACGTGAAGTTGTCGACGAAGCCCGAGTTCGCGGTCGAGGATTTCGAGGCGCAGCGGCCCACCGTGCTCGTGCTCGCGTTCGATACGCTGGAGGCGGCGCAGGCCTACTACATCGGCTTATATCGCCTGAGCTCGGTGGTGCATGAAACGCGTCATCGCGTCGTCGTCCTGTGCAACAAGCACGACGTCTGGAACGTGTACGACCTGTGCAGCAAGGGGCACTTCGACGATTACGTCCTGTTTTGGCCCGCGACCAACGATGCCCCACGCATTCGCATGTCGGTGCATCAGGCGCTGCGCATCATGGCGGCCAAAGCCGAGGCCGGCGACGTCGCGCCGCGCGCAGCGCCGAGCGGGGTGAATCCGCCGCCCCCGCCCAAGCCCAAGCGCGTCGAAGCCGATACCGACACGGTGGTGCTAGGCGCCACCGCGAAAGACGTTCAAGCAGCGGCATTGTCCGCCGCCCGCGCCCAACAGAGCGCGCCGGCTCAGGCCACCGGCACGCCGCAGCGTCTATGCGTGCTCATCGTGGAGGACGACGGCTTCCAGCAAAAGCTGATCGGCCGCCTGATGACCGGCCTGGACATCGACGTGCTGTTCGCAGGCACCGGCGCCGAAGCGCTCGAGCAGATGTGGGAGCACAAGCCCGACCTCGTGCTGATGGACGTGGGGCTGCCCGATACGAACGGCGTGGAGGCGACGCGCAAGATCAAGTCGATCGGGCAATTCGGGCACGTGCCGATTCTGATGGTCACGGGGCATAGCGAACGCAACATCGTCGTGGACAGCCTGAAGGCCGGCGCCGCGGATTTTCTCGTCAAGCCGTTCGACAAAAACACGCTTCACGAAAAACTGCGTCAGTTCCTGCCTGCGTTGGCGACGCCTTGACTCGAACGCCATGCGCCGTCAGTAAAAGCAAAGCAAGCCGCCGTATCAACCCGCAGTACGCGAAGTGAAGCACATGGAGCAGCCTACCCGCCCCCGGCGTATCCTCGTCGTCGACGACGAGCCATTCGTCCTCAAAGTCCTCGTGCGCCAGTTGACGCAACTCGGCTACGAGGAAATCCTCTCGTACGAGCATGCTCAAGACGCACTGGACGTGCTGCAGCGCGACGACCATCAGGTCGACGTCGTGTTCACGGATTTGCAGATGCCGGGCATGGACGGCGTGGAATTTCTGCGCCAACTCGTGCAGCGCGGGTATGACGGCCAAGTCGTGCTCGTGAGCGGCGAGGATGCGCGCATTTTGAAAAGCGCCGAGAAACTCGCTTATTCGCGGGGGCTGCGCGTGCTCGGCTCGTTGGCGAAACCGGCTACGCGCGAACAATTGCAACAGCGTCTGCACGGCGATGCGGCGCCCGAGCCGCAAGCCGCGACCGCCCCGTACCCGCCCGACGAATTGCGCGCCGCCATCGCGGCCGGGCAACTCGTCGCCTGCTATCAACCGCAAGTGGCTTTCGCCACCGGCGAAGTGATGGGCGTCGAGGCCATGGTGGGTTGGCTGCATCCGCGCGACGGGCTCGTTTCGGCCGAGCGCCTGCTAGGGGGCGCCGAGTATGACGGCGTTCTGAACGATCTCACGCGCGGCATGCTGCAATCCACGCTCGAGCAGGCCGCGCAATGGCAGCAGTTGGGCGACGATTTCCGCATCGGCATCAATCTGTCGATGGACGATCTCGCCGCGCTCGACTTCCCCGACTTCATCGTGGAAGCGGCGGCGCGCGCCCGCTTTGCGCTGTCCCGGATCGTGCTCGAAATCAACGAAGCGCGCCTCACGCGCGACCGGCTGATTTCGCTCGACGTGCTCACGCGCCTGCGCTTGAAGCGCATCAGCCTGCTGATCGACGATTTCGGGACGGGGCAATCGTCGCTCGAGCACCTGCGCGATATTCCGTTCGACGAACTGAAGCTCGACGGCGGCTTCGTCCACGGCGCGAGCCGCGATGCCTCGCTCAACGCCATCGTCAAGGCCAGCCTGCTGCTCGCGCGCCAATTGAACATGCGCACCATCGCGCAAGGCATCGACGACCTCGAAGATTGGCTGGTGCTGCGCGACCTGTCGTGCGAGGTCGCGCAAGGCAATTTCATCGGCGAGCCGATGCTTGGAGACGCGCTGCCGCAATGGGCGCGAAACTGGGCGCAGCGATACGCGGCGTTGCCCAAGTAACGGCGTCGCGGCAAGTTGCGCTCGGGCGCGACGGCGCGCGGCGCGTGCTCGGCTTAGGCGGTGCGCCGGCAATGCGCGCGGCGCCGCTTGCCGATTCGCGCCGCGTCGAGGCTCAACACGCGTGGATCATGAGCGCATCGAGCATGAACGAGCCGTCCTCTTGCACGCCGTAGTACGCACGCACTTCGTCGGGCGCGCCGTGCCACAGCGAGCGAATGGCCGCTATGCGCTCGGCGCTCGTGCGCATGCGCGCCACCCACGACGAAAATTCGATCGACAAGCGCCAACGCTCGCACACGCTCGCCTCGAACCCAGCCGCCGCGAACAAAGCCGACCACTCGTCGGCGCGATAGTTGCGTACGTGCGAACCGTCGCGCAGGAGCTCGACGGCCTGCAAGTGCGTGTCGAGCAACGGGTGATCGGCGCCCGCGACGTCGATGAAGAGCACGCGGCCGCCGAGCTTCAAGACGCGACGCACCTCGGCAAGCGCCTGCGGGACATCGTGCCAATGGTGGGCGCTGAAGCGGCTCACCACCCAATCGAACGATGCATCGTCGAACGGCAACCGTTCGGCCGGCCCTTGTTCGGTGCGAATGTTGGACAAGCCGCGCTCGTTCGCGCTGGCGGCCACCGTTGCCAGCATCGGGGCGGCGAGGTCATAAGCGATCACCGAGCGCGCATGGCGGGCGGCGGCAAAGCTCGCGTGACCGGCCCCGCAGCCCAAATCGAGCACGTCGGCGTTCGGGGTCGAACCGATCTGTGCCGCCAGCGTCTCCAGATCGGCCCCGCTCGCATGCGTCGGACTCGTCAAATATGCGGCGGCGGTCGCGCCGAATGCGTCTGCGACCTGGTCGTGATGTTTCATTGATGCGCTCCTTGGGCCGGGGGATAGGCAAAAAAGACCGGCAAGCCGGCCAGCGCGCCGCCTCGTCGCCCGTGCCGGGGCGCACTACGACCGCGCGTGCCGCTACAATATGACCGTGCGAGTACCGGTACAAGCCAAGCAAATATCCTGGTATGAAACCTACCTGCGTGCTCGGTCGCTGTCGCTCCGTTTTCGTTTCGTCGCCCTAATCGATCGCCATGACTATTGCCGAGTCGTCCCATCCGCGCGCGGGCGCGCCATCCGTCGCCGCCGCGCAGGCTAGCGCGGCCGCCGCAAGCGAGCGCGCGCCGCTCGAAGCGAGCCCCGCGCGCGCGCTCGGCGAGTTCATCCGCGCCCATCGCGAGCGGCTCTCGCCGCAGGCCGTGGGGCTGCCTCCCGGCCCGCGACGGCGCACGCCCGGCTTGCGCCGGGAGGAAGTCGCCCAACTGTGCGGCGTGAGCCCGACCTGGTACACGTGGATCGAGCAAGGACGGCCCGTTTCGGCATCCGCCGATGCGCTCGCGCGCATCGCCGTCGCGCTGCAGTTGTCGCGGGCCGAGCGAGCCTATCTGTTCGAACTCGCGGGCGAGCGCGATCCGGCGGAGCCGACGCCCGCCTCGAACGACGCCCCGGCTGCGCTCATCGCTACAGTCGGGCTCGTCCATGCGCCCGCCTACGTGCTGGACCGCCAATGGAACGCGCTCGCCTGGAATCCGCCCGCGGCAGACCTATTCGTCGGCTGGCTCGATGGGCCGCCCGACCCCATGCGCGAGCGCAATCTGTTGCGCTACACGTTCACGGAACCGGCCGCACGCACGCTGATCGTCGATTGGGAGACGCGCGCGCGGCGGCTCGTCGCCGAATTCCGCGCCGATTCGATTCGTCATCTGAATGACGGCCCCACGCGGGCCCTCATCGATACGCTCGCGGCCGCAAGCGAGGCATTCGGGCGCTTTTGGGCGTCGCAGGATGTCGGCGAGCGCGAGGGCGGGCAGCGGGCGTTCGACCATCCGCTGCACGGGCGCCTCGTCTACGATCAGATCACGCTGCGGCCCGCGCATCGCGAAGATTTGCTGCTGGTGGTGCTGGTGCGTGCGTAAACGGCGAGCGCAGACGAAACGAAATACGGGTTGGCGCGATCGCAATGCCTAACGCAACCACAGCGGCAGTAAGATAGCGCCCACCGCACCCCTATTGCCGTGACGCCGCGCGCTCGCTATGACAACGATGCCCACCGAACCGACTCCGCCCGTCCTCGCGGCCCTGCTTGCGCGTGTGGCGACGGAAGATGCCGCCGCGCTGCGCACGATCTACGAGATGACGAGCGCGAAACTGTTTGGCGTTGCGCTGCGTATATTGGTGAGGCGCGAATGGGCGGAGGACGTCTTGCAGGAATCGTTCGTCAATATCTGGCGCTATGCGGGCGACTACCGCGAGCCGCTCTCTGCGCCCCTCACCTGGATGGCCGCGATCGTGCGCAACCGTGCCCTCGACTACCTGCGCCGGCACAAGGCCGCTTCCTCCGACGGCACGGGGCTCACGACCGAATGGAGCGAGGCCCTCGACGAAATGATTCCCGGCGACGAACGCGACCCCGCCGACTCGGCGATGCTATCCGAGCAAGCGAGGCAATTGAGCATCTGCATGGGGCGCCTCGAATCCGGCCAGCGCCAGGCGGTCGCGCTGGCTTACCTGCGCGACAAAAGCCACAGCGAGATCGCTCAGGAATTGTCGGTGCCGCTCGGCACGGTGAAATCGTGGGTGCGACGCGGCTTGGAAAAACTGAAGATTTGCATGGGACATTCGTAACATGAACGGCCTCCCGCTCAATGGTCGATCGGCCGCCTCGTCGAAGCGGCTGGCCCCTCGCTCCCGCCGCGGCGCTCGTCGGCAGGCAATCCGCTTGGCCCATCGGAGGGCAACTTGAATTTGCACCGGTATCCGGACCTCCTCGATCGCCTCGCCGGCGAATACGCACTAGGCGTGCTGCGGGGCGGCGCGCGCAAGCGCTTCGAGCATATGGCGCAGCACGATCCGCGCGTGCGCGCGGCGATCGAAGCGTGGCAAGCGCGCATCGAAGCCATGCCCGAGTTGGCGCCGGGCGTCGCCCCGCCGGCCAGCGTCTGGGCCGGCATCGAGCGCCGGCTCGCCTTCGCCGGTGCGCCGAACTCCGCCCATGCCGTTGACCGCACGGCGCCGCAATCGGGCTACGCACGCGCGCTCGGCAGGCAAGCACGCGCGCGCTGGTTCGAGTCGCTGGCATTCTGGCGCGGCTGGTCGATCGGCGCGACGGGCTTGGCGCTGGCCGCGGTCGTGGCGCTCGCGGTAACGCTGCGGCCGTTCGCGCCGGAAGGCGGCGCGCCCGGTGGGCAAACCGCGCAAACGTCGCCGTCCGGCGCGGCGAAGATCGAGCGCGTGGCATACGTGGCCGCACTCGTGCCGCCCGATCAGCCCAAGAGCCCGACCATGGCGTTCGTGATGTGGGACGACAAGAACGCCATGGCGAGCGTGCATCGCATGAGCGGCGGGGACGCGCCGCCGCCCGGCAAGAGCGAACAGTTGTGGGGGGTGATGCGCGACGGCCGCATGGTGTCGCTCGGCATGTTGCCTGCTGGCGCCGTCGTCGACATGAAAGTGCACGCAATGAACGCCTACGTGAAGCTTGCGGTATCGGTCGAGCCCATGGGCGGCTCGCGGCGCCCCGACGGACCGAGCGGCCCTGTCGTCTGCGAAGGCGCGTTGATGGCGACAGCCTGAGAACTACGACGCACGAGCGGCTGCGCGTGCGGCGACGGAGCGCGGGGGCAGCGGTGATAAAATCGACGGCTTCCCGCCGGCTTGGCGCACCTTCCTACTGCCCATCATCATGACGTCTCAACTGCACAAAAAAGGCGAAGCCTGGTCGGCTCGCTTCTCCGAGCCGATGTCCGAGCTCGTCAAGCGCTACACGTCGTCGGTGTTTTTCGACAAGCGCATGGCGTTCGTCGACATCGAGGGCTCGCTCGCGCACGCGAAGATGCTGGCCGCGCAAAAGATCATCGGCGAGCAGGATTTGGCGGCGATCGAGCGGGGCATGGCGCAAATCAAGGGGGAAATCGAGCGCGGCGAGTTCCAGTGGCAGCTCGATCTCGAAGACGTCCACTTGAACATCGAAGCGCGCTTGACGGCGTTGATCGGCGATGCCGGCAAGCGGCTGCACACCGGCCGGTCGCGCAACGATCAGGTGGCGACCGATATCCGCCTGTGGCTGCGCGGCGAAATCGATCGCATCGGCGGCCTCATCGCCGATCTGCGCACGGCCCTCGTCGATCTGGCGGAGCGCCACGCGGAAACGATCATGCCGGGCTTCACGCATCTGCAAGTGGCGCAGCCCGTCACGTTCGGCCACCATCTGCTCGCCTACGTCGAAATGTTCGGCCGCGACGCCGAGCGCATGCGCGATTGCCGCGCGCGGGTGAACCGCCTGCCGCTCGGTGCGGCGGCGCTCGCGGGCACGACCTACCCGATCGATCGGCATGCGGTGGCGAAGACGCTCGGTTTCGACGGCATTTGCGCGAACTCGCTCGACGCCGTCTCCGATCGCGATTTCGCAATCGAATTCACCGCAGCCGCCGCACTCGTCATGACGCACGTTTCGCGTCTGTCGGAGGAACTCGTACTGTGGATGAGCCCGCGCGTGGGCTTCATCGATTTGGCCGATCGCTTTTGCACCGGCTCGTCGATCATGCCGCAGAAGAAGAATCCCGACGTGCCCGAGCTCGCGCGCGGCAAGACGGGCCGCGTGAATGGGCACCTAGTGGCGCTCCTCACGCTGATGAAAGGCCAGCCGCTGGCTTATAACAAGGACAATCAGGAAGACAAGGAGCCGCTGTTCGACACGGTCGATACCGTTGCCGATACGCTGCGCATCTTCGCCGAAATGGTGGCCGGCATCACGGTCAAGCCCGAAGCCATGCGCGCCGCGGCGCTGCAAGGGTTCTCCACGGCGACCGATTTGGCCGACTACCTCGTCAAGCGCGGGCTGCCGTTTCGCGACGCGCACGAAGCGGTCGCGCATGCGGTGCGCATTTGCGTAGACCGCGGCTGCGATCTGGCCGATCTCACCCTCGAGGAAATGCGCGCAGAGTTGCCGAACGTCGCGCACTTGATCGGCGAAGACGTGTTCGATTATTTGACGCTGGAAGGGTCGGTCGCGAGCCGCAATCATCCGGGCGGGACCGCGCCAGATCAAGTGCGGGCGGCGGTGGCGGCGGTGCGCAAAACGCTGTAGTTCGAGGCGGCGGCAACGCGCCGCCTAGGCCCTCGACTTCAATCGTTGCCCACCGTCTCCGACAAGCGCTTGACCGTCGCGACGCGCTCGCCGATCAAATCCGCGCGCTCGGCTTCCGTTCCGAGCGCGGCGGTCGCGTCGAAGTACGCCGTCCAGGCCCGTTGAGCCCGTGCCAAAACCGGACGAGCATGCACCGGCAGCTTGTCGCGCAAAGCACGCGTGTACCTTCGCAAGTCGAACTGCGCGTGCTCGCACGCCGCATCGGCCGTGCACGGGCGCATGCGCTCGTTGTGCGCCCTAGCATCCTCGCTCTGAGTGCGCGCCGCCACCGAAGTAGCCGACGCCGCTGAAACGGCGCCGCCCCCGGACGCCCCGGACGCCCCCGATGCCGCCGCTCCCGAACCCGCCGCGGAAGCCGCCACAGGCGGCGCCGGCGGCGCAAACCTCGCCGCAGCATGCCGCACCGCCAGCGCACGGTCGCGCACCGACTGCAGCAACACATTCGCTTGCGTGATCGAATACGCACTGCCGCGCGTGGTCTCGAACACGGCGTGCACGAGCAGCGCCTCTTCCTTGCGCCAGGCCAGCCAGCGCTTCTGACTCTCATCCCAAGCGCGCCGCGCGCTGTCGGGAGCATCGCTATCGATACCGCGCATCGCTCCATCGATCGCCGCCTGCCACGCATCGCGCGCCGCGTCGATGCATTGCACCTGCCCGGCCGTCGTCGATCGATCCGCCCGTGCGAAGCAATTTTGCATCGTGGTGTCGATCGGATCGGCCCGTGCGGCTTCCGCGCGTGCGAGAACCGGCGCGGCCGCAACCGTGGCGGCGATCAGCGCGCCAAGTGCCGCCGACTTCGCCCGAGCGCCGAGGAGATTCATCGAATGCCACATCGTCAAACGCGCACGCAGTCGACGAAATATTCGGTATGCCCGTTCACCGTCTCGGCCACGAGCCCGTGTATATCCGTCGAGAAACCGGGGAAGCGCTCGTTGAATTCGCGCGCGAACCGCAGGTAGTTCACGATCGTCTTGTTGAAGCGTTCGCCCGGAATCAGCAGCGGAATGCCGGGCGGATACGGCGTGAGCAAGATGCTCGTGACACGCCCTTCGAGCTCGTCGATCGGCACGCGATCGATCTCGCGGTGCGCGAGCTTGGCGAAGGCGTCGGACGGCTTCATCGCAGGCTCCATGTTCGACAGGTACATCTCGGTCGTCAAACGCGCGATGTCGTTCGCGCGATAAACGCTGTGGATGGCCTGGCACAAATCGCGCAGGCCCATGCGCTCGTAGGCCGGGTGCTGCGCGACGAACTCGGGCAGCACGCGCCAAAGCGGCTGGTTCGTATCGTAATCGTCCTTGAACTGCTGCAATTCGGTGACCATCGAGTTCCATCGGCCTTTCGTGATGCCGATCGTGAACATGATGAAGAACGAATAGAGGCCCGTTTTTTCGACGATGATGCCGTGCTCGGCCAAGTACTTCGTGACGATGGCGGCCGGAATGCCCGATTCGCCGAAGTCGCCCGCCATGTCCAGGCCCGGCGTCACGATCGTCGCCTTGATCGGATCGAGCATGTTGAAGCCGTCGGCCAGGGGACCGAAGCCGTGCCAGCGATCTTCGGCGTGCAAGATCCAATCGTCGCGCGAGCCGATGCCCTCATCGGCGAGCGCATCGGGGCCCCATACTTGGAAGAACCAGTCCTCGCCGTATTCGGCGTCGACTTTGCGCATCGCGCGACGAAAATCGAGCGCTTCGGCAATCGACTCCTCGACGAGCGCCGTGCCCCCGGGCGGCTCCATCATGGCGGCCGCGACGTCGCACGAAGCGATGATCGCGTATTGCGGGCTAGTCGACGTGTGCATCAAGTACGCTTCGTTGAAGCGGTGGCGGTCGAATACGCCATGCTCCGAGTCCTGCACGACGATCTGCGAAGCCTGCGAAATGCCCGCGAGCAACTTATGGGTGGAGTGCGTCGCGAACACGAGCGCGCCTGTGCGGGGGCGCCCCGCGCCGATCGCGTGCATGTCTTGATAGAACGAATGGAATTCGGCGTGCGGCAGCCAGGCCTCGTCGAAGTGCAGCGTATCGAGAAAATCGCCGAGCAACGCCTTGATCATCTCGACGTTGTAGACCACCCCGTCGTAGGTGCTCTGCGTGATGGTGAGAATGCGCGGCTTCAAGTTCGGATCTTTTTCGAGCGCCTCGCGCGCGAACGGGTTCGCCAGAATCTTCTTGCGAATGTTCTCCGGCTTGAACTCGTCGAGCGGGATCGGGCCGATGATGCCGAAGTTGTTGCGCGTCGGCGTGAGGAACACCGGAATCGCACCCGTCATCGTGATCGCGTGCAAGATCGACTTGTGGCAGTTGCGGTCGACCACGACGATATCCCCCGGCGCCACCGTGGCGTGCCAGACGATTTTGTTCGACGTCGAAGTGCCGTTCGTCACGAAGAACAGGTGGTCGGCGCTGAAAATGCGTGCGGCGTTGCGCTCGGAGGCGGCCACGGGCCCGATATGATCGAGCAACTGGCCCAGTTCGTCGACGGCGTTGCAGACGTCGGCGCGCAACATGTTCTCGCCGAAGAACTGGTGGAACATCTGCCCGAGCGGGCTCTTCAGGAATGCCACGCCGCCCGAGTGGCCAGGGCAGTGCCACGAGTACGAGCCTTCGTCGGCATACTTGACGAGTTCCTTGAAGAACGGGGGCGCGAGCGAATCGAGATAAACCTTCACCTCACGCACGATATGGCGCGCGACGAACTCGGGCGTGTCCTCGAACATGTGGATGAAGCCGTGCAACTCGCGCAGGATGTCGTTCGGCAGATGGCGCGACGTGCGCGTCTCGCCGTAGAGAAAAATCGGGATATCGGCGTTGCGGCGGCGCACCTCGGTCACGAACGCGCGCAATTCCAAGATCGCCGTCGCCAGCTCGGGCAATTCCCCATCCGGCCCCGTTTCGCCGAGCATCAGCTCGTCGTCGTCGATCGACAAGATAAAGCACGAGGCGCGGCTCGATTGCTGCGCGAACGAGGTGAGGTCGCCGTAGCTCGTCAGGCCGAGCACTTCCACGCCCTCCCCCTGGATCGCTTCGGCCAACGCGCGAATGCCCGATCCGGAAATGTTCTCGGAGCGGAAATCTTCGTCGATGATGACGACGGGGAAACGAAACTTCATGGACCGAATCTCCAAAACACTACGACCGCGGGCCCGGGGCTCTCGCATCCCACGTGCCAGCGGCCGCTGAAACTACTTAGTTTCTCTGCGCTACGCGTCCGTTGTATGACGGTATGAGAAGCCGCAGCGCTAAGTCTTGGGCAGCGTCACGCCGTGCTGCCCCTGATATTTCCCGCCGCGATCGGCGTAGGACACCTCACACACTTCGTCGCTCTCGAAGAACAGCACTTGCGCCACGCCTTCGTTCGCGTAGATCTTCGCCGGCAGCGGCGTGGTATTCGAAAATTCGAGCGTGACGTAGCCTTCCCATTCGGGCTCGAACGGCGTCACGTTGACGATGATGCCGCAGCGCGCATACGTCGATTTGCCGAGGCACACCGTGAGCACGTTGCGCGGAATCCGAAAATATTCGACGGTGCGCGCGAGGGCGAACGAGTTCGGCGGAATGATGCACACGTCGCCTTTGAAATCGACGAACGATTTCTCGTCGAAGTTCTTCGGATCGACGATCGTCGAATTGATGTTCGTGAAGATCTTGAATTCGTCGGCGCAGCGAATGTCGTAGCCGTAGCTCGACGTGCCGTAGCTGACGATCTTGCGGCCGTCTTCGGAGGTGCGCATTTGATCGGGCACGAACGGCTCGATCATGTTGTGCTGCTCGGCCATGCGCCGAATCCACTTGTCGGATTTGATTGTCATAAAAAGACGCTGAAAAAAGCGGATTTACTGCCGGATCACGCCGCACGCGAGCGCCGGGCCCACATTGCGGTCGGGAAACGCCGGATCGCCCGCCTCGCGGGCGACGCTCACCGAGCGGCCAATCACGGAACGCACGCCGTCGAGCGCCACGTCGGGCGCGACGATGAACCCAGCCGCCACGCCCGCCGCGTCCGCATGGATGTTGCCCAAATCGCCCGCGCGGCGCACGCCGGCTTTCAAGCGATCGGCCGCCGGCGCGAACACCGGGCCGGCGCTCGACGCGTCAGCCGCATTGCAATCGCCGCGCTCGCGCACTTGCAGCGCGTGATCGGTGTTGCGCGGGAGCCCGACGAGGTTGTACGTCACTTGCACGCCGTCCGAGCGTTCGATGAACGTGACGGAGCCGCGCGCGGTGTTGCCCACCGTGGGCAATACTTGCGCGTTGGCGCGCTTTTCGTGGGGGCCGAACAAGGCGGCGCAGCCGCCGAGCACCGTGCTGGCCGCCAGCACCATGCCGGCCACCGCCACGACACCCGCGCGCTGGGGACGCCATCCGCCGGTGGGTTCTCTCATGCGATCCTCATGCCGGTACGCGGCGCCCGTCGCGCCGCCGAGCCGGACTCAAGCGAAGGCGACATGATACCGCGACGCGCACGGCGCAAGCATAAACGGGTCCTTGCGCCGCGCGGCACAGTGCGCAGGCGCATACCGTGGGACCAGCCAGGCTCACGTATCTTGGACGACGATCGTCGGAAACTTCGCGCTCATATCCTTGGCGCGCTCGGCGATGCGGATCGCGACCTTGCGGGCGATGGCGCGGTAAGTCTCGGCCACCCGGCTGTGCGGGTCGGCCACGACGCTAGGGTGACCGCTGTCCGCTCGTTCGCGAATGCCGATGTCGAGCGGCAAGTTGCCGAGCACTTCGACGCCGTAATCCTTGGCCATGCGCTCCGCGCCCCCCGTGCCGAAGATGTGCTCGGCATGACCGCAGTTCGAGCAGACATGGATGCTCATGTTTTCGACGAGGCCGAGGATCGGCACGCCCACCTTCTCGAACATCTTGAGGCCCTTTTTCGCATCGATCAGCGCGATATCCTGCGGCGTCGTGACGATGACGGCGCCCGTCACCGGCACGCGCTGCGCGAGCGTCAATTGAATGTCGCCGGTTCCCGGCGGCATATCGACGACGAGGTAGTCGAGCTCGCCCCAATTCGTCTGGCGCAAAAGCTGCTCGAGCGCCGAGGTGACCATCGGGCCGCGCCAGACCATCGGGTTGTCCTGATCGACGAGAAACCCGATCGAATTGGCCTCGATCCCATGCCCCTTCATCGGATTCATCGATTGCCCGTCGGGCGACTCGGGACGGCCTTCGATACCGAGCATCGTCGGCAACGACGGGCCGTAAATGTCGGCATCGAGAATGCCCACCGCCGCGCCTTCGCTCGCCAGGGCAAGCGCGAGATTGACGGCCGTCGTGCTCTTGCCGACGCCGCCCTTGCCCGAGGCCACGGCCACGATGTTCTTGACTTTCGGCAGCAACTTCACGCCCGGCTGCACGGTATGCGCGACGATGGACTGCGACACCGTGACGCCCGCCCGCTCGACGCCGGGGACCTGTAGAAGCGCCTGCTCGACGACCGAGCGCACCGCGTCGAACTGGCTCTTGGCCGGATAGCCGAGCACGATTTCGACGCTGACCGCCGCGCCGTCGACACTTACGTTCTTGACGCCCTTGCCGGCCGCGAACGGGCGGCCCGTGTTGGGATCGACCACGGCCGCGAGAGCGGCGTCGACCAGGGCCCGATCAATACTCATCGATTCGACTCCAAGGGATAAAAGGCGCGGCACAGCACGAGAAGGCGGCGCAAAAGGAAATGTTGCATCAAAACAATAAAATAACGCCGGATGTGGCCTATCGTTGCCAATAGATGGGCTGCGCGGTGGGTCCCCGCCGCAGCTTGCCGCGGAAAAATGCCGCATCGGGCGCCGACGCGCACTATTGTAGTGGTTAGCGACGGGACGCGGGCTGCGATACCCTGCCCCTCGCCGGGTCTCTCGCGCGCTTGCGCGAGCCCACGGCCACTTCAATGAACAATGGAGGATGCAATCGGCTAGCGCGGCGCATGCCGACCGTGGGTCGCATTGCCGCAACCGCGAAAATTTGAAAACAATTGTTGCGCGCCATTGCCAAAACGAGTCCGGCAGGGCAACTTCGCGCAGCAGTAAGCGCGTGCGGGCAGCTTGGCCCGAGCATTGCATGGCGGTCAGGCCGTAGCCGGCGCCGGGTGAGAGCGGTCGGCCGGTTCGCCCGCATGCCCAGTGCGCCGCTCTACCGCCTCGCCGCTCTACCGAGAGCTAACCGCGTGAGCGACCGTTTTCTCAAAGAGGACTTGAACATGAACGCAAAAATCGTCACCCGACTCACCGCTTTTGCCGTCACCGGCGCGATCCTCGCCGGCTGTGCGACCGAGCAAGGCACCAACACGGCTGTCGGCACGGGCGTGGGCGCCGGCACCGGCGCGGCGCTGGGCGCCATCTTCGGCGGCGGCAAGGGGGCAGCCATCGGCGCGGGCGTCGGTGCAGCCGTGGGCGGCATCACGGGCTACAACTGGCAAAACATCCGCAATCGGCTTTCCGGCGCATCGAAGGGCACCGGCACGCAGGTGACCGAGCAGCCGGACGGCTCGCTGAAACTGAACATTCCCAGCAACGTAACGTTCGCGACCAATAGCTACCAGATCAATCCGGCGCTCTATCCGACGCTGAACGAGCTTTCGGCGCAGATGCAGCAGCACCCGGAACTCGTGGCCGAAGTTCGCGGCTATACCGACAGCACCGGCAGCGCGTCGCTCAACCAAACCCTGTCGCAAAATCGGGCGCAAAGTGTGGCGACCTACTTGAGCCAGCACGGCGTCGCGCCGAACCGGCTCGTCGCGCAGGGCTTCGGCCCAAGCAACCCGATTGCCGACAACGGCACGGAAGCGGGCCGCGCGCAGAACCGGCGTGTCGAGGTGTACTTGCGAGCAACGTCGCAACCGGCAGGCTGAACTCGATGGGAGGCCCGCTGCGTGGCGAGCGCGGGTCGCCCCAGCGAGCCCTTTCAACGGTGGCCGCCTGATCGAAAAACAGCGTCGGAAGGCAGCTAGAAGGCGCCGGTAAACGAATCGAAAAATTTTTCGAACTCGCCGGCGTTTTGCTTGTCTGTATGTTCGGTACGTGGCTGGCCAACGCCGCCGCGTCACCATTCTCCTCTTGTCGTTGTTGCTCCGGGGCCGAACGCCCCGGTTTTTTTTAGCGGGCATCGCCGCCGCGCGGTAATCCCAAGCGCGCTCCGTCCGCGCCGCCGCCCCCCCTTCCCCCTCGGCTCGCTCGCCCGGCGCACGCGCGGGCCGCTTACCGGCCGCGCACCGGCACCGCCACCACGGGCTCATTTTTGCACTCGTTCGGCGCTGTTTCGGCACTTTTGACGGCTTCATCGCCGTCGATCGCGCGGCGCCGCCTCGCGGCACGACGCGTGCCTGCTAAAATCGTCGCTTTCCCTCAAGCAGTCCCTTTCTATACGCTCATGACCGTATCCGCCCCTCATTCCGCCGCGCAAGCCGGCGCGGGCGCCGCCCGCCGCCGCATTCTCGTGACGTCTGCTCTGCCTTACGCGAACGGACAGATCCATCTCGGCCATATGGTCGAATACATCCAGACTGACATCTGGGTGCGCGCGATGCGAATGCAGGGTCATGAGATCTATTACGTCGGCGCCGACGACACGCACGGCACGCCGATCATGCTCAGCGCAGAGAAGGAAGGCATCACGCCCAAGCAGCTGATCGAGCGCGTGTGGCAGGAGCACACGCGCGATCTGAGCAACTTCCTCGTCTCGTTCGACAACTACTACACGACCGACTCCGAAGAAAACCGGGAGCTGTGCGGCACGATTTATGGCCGGCTGCAACAGGCCGGACTCATCGACGCCCGCGAGATCGAGCAGGCGTACGACCCCGTCAAGGAAATGTTCCTGCCTGATCGCTTCATCAAGGGCGAATGCCCGAAGTGCGGCGCGAAGGACCAGTACGGCGACAGTTGCGAGGTATGCGGCTCGACGTATCAGCCCACCGACCTAGTGAACCCGTACTCGGCCATTTCGGGCGCGACGCCGGTGCGCCGCAAGTCGACGCACTATTTCTTCCGCCTCTCCGATGCGCGCTGCGAGAACTTCCTGCGCGACTGGGTAAGCGGCCTCGCGCAGGCGGAAGCGACGAACAAGATGCGCGAGTGGCTCGGCGATGCAGGCGAAGCCAAGCTGGGCGATTGGGACATCTCCCGCGATGCGCCCTACTTCGGATTCGAAATTCCCGGCGCGCCCGGCAAGTACTTCTACGTCTGGCTCGACGCGCCGGTCGGCTACTACGCGAGCTTCAAGAACCTCGCCGCCAAGCGTGGGCTCGATTTCGACGAGTGGATCAAGCCCGGCTCGAACACGGAGCAATATCACTTCATCGGCAAGGACATCCTCTATTTCCATACGCTGTTTTGGCCCGCGATGCTCGAATTCGCGGGCTATCGCACGCCGACGAACGTGTTCGCGCACGGCTTTTTGACCGTGGACGGCGCCAAGATGTCGAAATCGCGCGGCACGTTCATCACGGCCAACAGCTTCATCGAGACGGGGCTGAACCCCGAATGGCTGCGCTACTATTTCGCCGCGAAGCTGAACGCGACGATGGAAGACCTCGATCTGAATCTCGACGACTTTCAAGCGCGCGTGAACAGCGACGTGGTTGGCAAGTACGTCAATATCGCGAGCCGTGCCGCGGGCTTTCTCCTGAAGCGGTTCGATGCGCGCGTGCAGGACAGTGCAATGCAGCACCCGCTGCTCGGCACGCTGCGGGCGGCGATTCCCACCATCGCGGCGCACTACGAAGCGCGCGAATACGGTCGCGCCGTGCGCCAGAGCATGGAATTGGCCGATGCGGTGAATGCGTACGTGGATACGGCCAAGCCGTGGGATCAGGCGAAGGACCCGGCCAACGCTGCGTTGCTGCATGAAACCGTGAGCGTGAGCCTCGAAGCATTCAGGCTGCTCACCATCGCGCTCAAGCCCGTGTTGCCGGCGCTCGCGGCCAAGGTCGAAGCGTTCCTCGGCATCGCGCCGCTCGCTTGGGCCGATGCCGGCACGCCGCTTTCGTCGGCCCAGCCCATCAACGCCTATCAGCACTTGATGACGCGCATCGATTCCAAGCAGATCGAAGCGCTGATCGCAGCCAACCGCACGTCGCTGCAGCCCACCGAAACCGGCGCGGCAGCGGCTGCGGCCGCTTCGGCCGCCGCGGGCAAAGCGAAAAAGGCATCCGCGAGCGCGCAGGACGACACCGGAAGCGAAACGATTTCGATCGACGATTTCGCCAAGATCGATCTGCGCGTGGCCCTCATCGTCGACTGCAAGGCCGTCGAAGGTTCCGACAAGCTGCTGCAGTTGACGCTGGATGTCGGCGAAGAAAACACGCGTAACGTCTTCTCCGGTATCAAGTCGGCTTACCGGCCCGAGGATCTGGTCGGCAAGCTGACGGTGATGGTCGCCAATCTCGCGCCGCGCAAGATGAAGTTCGGCCTCTCGGAGGGGATGGTGCTGGCCGCATCGAGCGCCGACGAAAAAGCCGAGCCGGGCCTTTACATCCTCGAGCCCCACAGCGGCGCGAAGCCCGGCATGCGCGTACGCTGAAAGCACCTGCGGGCTTCGGCGTCAGTGTCGTCCGTGCCAGCCGTCGAAGCGGCGCGTGAAGTTGATGTCGAGGCCCTGGAAGGTGCCCGTATAAAGTGCGACGGACCAGAACCGCGATAGGTTCACCGTCGCCTTGAACGCGTTGCTCGCCGATTGCAAACCCTGCTCGTAACCGAGCACGAGGCGCTCGTTGATTGCCTTCGACAGCATGACTACCTGCGAATCGGTCAGGCCCACTTCGCTGCGCCCGACCGAGAACTCATCGAGTCCGAAGGTTTGCGCAACCCGTTTTCCCGTCGCACTGCCTAGCAGCGCCAACGCCGTCGTCATCGAACTTTGCTGACCGAGGTTGTTGCCCTGGTCGGTGCCGTGGCCGAACAGCAGCCATGAGAGCTTTTCGTTATCGGCCACGTTGGGCTCCGACACGAGCTTGACCACCGGTGCGCGCACGGTGCCCGTCACTTGCACGCCAGCCTCGACTTCCTGATTGCGGCGCATGGCGAGAATATTGATGCCAGGGTTCGCCACGGGTCCGTTGAACGTGAAATAACCGTTCTCGATCGCGAGCTTGCGCCCGAAGCTCGTATAAGTGGAGCCCTCCGTCACACGGACGTTGCCGATCGCCCGCAACGGCTGATTCGGCGCCGATAGCGCCGTGACCGTGCCGCGCAGCCCGAGATCGGCGCCCTGACCACGGAAACGAAAGCGATCGCCCAAGTTGATGTCGACGTTCGCGCGCGGCGCGAAGCGGCCCGCGGGCTTGTTGCTCGACTCGGTCGGCCGCGGGGGCGCACCGCGCACGACGGCATGGTCGCGCACGATCACCACGTCGTCCGATAGCCGCGGCGCCGGCTGCTCGGGCAGATCGAACAGTGCATGGTCCACCCGGAATTTGCCGTCGATGTCGAGCCCGCCGCTCGTGCCGCCGTTCGCCATCGTCGCACTGCCGGAGAGCGACAGTTGCCGATCGGGCGCCGCGAGCAACTCGAGTTTGTCGGCCACGATCTGGGCCGTCAGATCCGGCTCGGCTTGGTCGAGCCGGATTCTCCCCGTCGCGCGGAGCGTGCCGTCGCCGCCATGGAACTCGACACGCTGGAGATCGACGAGGTTCTCCGTCAACGCGACGCGCACGATGCCGTCCTTGAGCTGCACCCCCTGATCGACGAGCGTGGCCGAGAGGCCGTCGCCGATCAGCGCGCCCGACACCGAGGGCTTGGCTCGGGTGCCCGCCAGCACGAGGTTCAGCGCAAGATGGCCATCGAGCACGTAGCTCGGGCCGAACAGGCCGCCGGTGGTCTTGAGCGCCGGCACGTCGAAGGCAAGCGTGCCGGCGAGCGGCGCATCGGCGCCCAGGCCGAGCATGCCGGCACGTGCGGGATCGGGGCTCAGCCCTGCGCTCAGGTTCGCGTCGAACGTGCCGATACGGCTCGCGGCCGCGTGCGCCGTGACCTTGAGCCGCCGCCCCCCTTCGAAATCGGCGCGCGCGGCCAGCGCCGTGATGCCGAGCGCGGATACGCCGTAGCCCGTCGAAAGCGTCGCATCGCCGCTGCGGCGCTCGATGCGCGCGTATCCGCTCGCGCTGGCGCCCAGCGCGAAGTTCCAGTCGGCGCCGAGGATGAGATCGCTCGATAGCTTCGACGGCGTGCCCGTGAGCGTTTGTCGAATGGCGATCAAGCGCGCCACCGACAGGTTCGATGCGCTCCCGGCCGAGCTGATCGCTCCGTGGTCGTAGGCGAACGACTTCAACTCGAGCGTCGCTCCTTCGATCACCATTCGCGTCGGGCCGAGCGTGACCTTTTGCTTCGCGGCCGACAACGCGAGCGGCGCTTGCAGTTCGAGCGCAGGCAGACCTCTGTTGGACAAGCGCGTGAGCACGCCGTCCCAGCGCGGACCCTCGCGCGTATCGGAGACGCCGCCCGTCCCGGCAAGCGCCAGGTCGACGGCGCGCCCGCTCACCGCGCCCTTCGCCTGGGCATCGAACGCATGCTTTGCGCGCGTTCCCGTAAGGTGCGCGCTCAGCGTGGACAGCGCCACCGCGCCGGCCTGCACGTCGCGCGCGTCGGTGGAAAACTCGAGTGCGCCCTTCGCGCCGTCGCGAATGCGCGCGTTGCCGTTCGCCGCGCCGATGCGGTTCTCGCCGATCACTACCCCGTGCGCGTCGTAGCTCAGCGTCGCATCGGGGTGCGCCAGGGACCCCGTCAAATCGCCATCGGCCGACACCGCGCCCGACACGCCGAAGCCCAGGCGATCGAGCCGCGGCGCATCGACGTGAAAGCGTAAGCGGTCGCCGGGGGTGCCGAAAGTGCCGTGCAACTCGACGTCGTTGCCGGCGATCGACAAGGTTGCGTTGCTCGGCAGAAGGCGTGATCCGGCCAACACTATCGTGCCTTCGCCCGTCAACGGGAAGCCGTCGTAGACGCTATCGCCCAGGTCGAAGCGCAGCTTCGTCGAGAATGCGGGAGCCAGTGCGCCGACCGCGCTGAAGCGGCCCGTGATGCGGGCCTCGGGCACGGAGCCCGCCGCACGCGCTTGGGCGCGAGGCGCCTTGGGCGCTTTCGAGGCTTTGGGCGCCTGAGGCCGCCGGCCTGCCGCGCCCGCCACGCCCGAAGACCGCGCGTCCGGCGCCGCCTGGCGCGTCGTCGGCAACGACCGAGCGAGGACGAGCCGCGGATCGAAGTTCGTCAGTGTCGTGCTGAGTTCATAGCCCTCGCGCGCGTCGCGCTGCAGCGCGCCCTTCAATTGCAAGCGCCCGTCGCCCGCGTCGATGCGCACATCGTGCAGCGCGATGCTTCCCGGCTCGAGCGCCACGTTTGCGCGCGCCCGCAAGCGTGCTCGCTCGTCTCTCAAATCGACCGAGGCCTGCTGCGTCGCCCCATCCAGCGTCACGACGATCGGCCCTGAGAACGCCGTCGGCCGCACGTACGGCGTAAACGTTGCAACATCGATGCCGCTCGCCGTCAAATCCAGGCGCGCGTGACCGCCCGTGAAGGTGCCCGAGCCGGTCAGCGCGGCGTCGTGGATCAATCGAATATCGAGGCCATCGAGGCGCTGCGCGCGCGGGTCCAGACGTACCTGGGCGTGCGCCTGCACCAACGGCAAGCGATGCTCGTCGAGCGGCCCGGGCACGGCATTGGCGATCGAGACCGGACCTGCGACGACGAGCGGCCCCGCGCCGGGAACCGGCGCGAGCGCTGCCCTGAGCGAAAGATCGGCTTGCGGCGCCCCGGCGCTGATCACGCGGGGGTCGACGTGGTCGAACGCGATGGTCGCCCGTTTGAGCGGCACCGCGGCAAACGGCGTCGCCTCGATGTGCGCCCGACCCGTCAGTTTCATGCCACTGGCGTTCACATCGGCGCTCGGCGCTTCGAGCGTCCCGGAAAGTTTCGCCTGCACTTGCGCCGGTGCGCCCCCGAGCACGCCTGACGCCGAGAACTCGCCCGTCAACGGAAACGGCCGCACGCCATCCAGTGCGATCTGCGCCGCGAGGGTGCCGTAAGCCGTATCGAGCCCGTCGATAGAGAGCGCATGATGCCTGCCGTCGCTACGTCCGTGAACGCGCAGGCCATCGATCTCGGTCGTCGCAGCGCCGTTACGCACGAGCAGCTTGTCCACGGCGATGGCGCGCAATTCGATCTCGAGCGGTAAGCGTAAATCCGCCGGCAGTTGCATCGGCGCCTTGCTCGCCGACGGCGCGAGCCGCGCATCGATGGTGCCGGCTCGCAGCGTGTCGACCGTCAGCCTCCACGGCGAGCGCGTGAGCGACCATCGGCCCGACAAGCGATCGATGCGAATGTCGGTGGGCGGGGCACTCGCCGCGCTCGCCTGGCCGCGCCAGCGAACATCGGTCAACGTAACGCCGCGCGCGAGCGTGCCGCCCTCGAATGCGCCCGATAAGCGCCCGCCCGTGAGCGCAACGGCCGTGCGCCACACGAGCCGTGTGCCGGACTCGGTGGCGAGCGCGCCGTAGAGCGCTGCGGCGACGCAAAGCAAGCCGAGCGCGATGGCAAGCGCCGCCCATCCGAACGCACGCCGCCTCCGGCGTCCGCGCCGCGGCGCGCCGGGTTCCGGCGGGCCGCCGGGGGTTCCCGCTCCGTCCGTCCCCGCCGTTTGCGCCGGGAGCGCGCCCGTGCCCGTACCGGCGGCGTCCGAGGCGTCGTCGTGCGGCGGCGGGGGTGGCGGCAAATCGTGCGTCATCCGAAGGCGTTCCTTTGTGCGATTTTTTCTCTTAGAAGGCGATACCCAGCGTCAGATAGGGCCGCACGCTGCGGTTGCGCACGCCGTAAGCGAGATCGACGTTGATTGGGCCGACGGGGCTGCGCCAGCGTGCGCCGATGCCCGCGCCCGGATAGAAAACCCGCTCGCCCCAAGTATCGGTCGCCGCGCCGATGTCGTAGAAAACCGCCGCGCCCCAATCGTGCGTGAACCAGTGCTGGTATTCCGCTGTAGCCGTGATGAGGTACTTCGTCGGCAGCACGGAGCCGTCCACGTTGTTGCCGATACTTTGGAAGCCATAGCCGCGCACCGAATTGGAGCCGCCCGCGCGAAACAACAGGGACGCCGGAATGCCGGTCGAGCCGCCGCTCGTAAACACGCCGCCCAGCTCCGCGCGCACGAGGAAGAGGTCGCGCTTGAAGAGCGGCACGTATTGCACGCCGCGGGCATAGCCGCGCGTGAACGTTTGATCCGTCGCGAAGCCTTTCACCGCGACGCCCGCTTCGACGTGGAGCAAATTGCCTTTGCGCGGAAACAGCGGATCGTCTACGTTGCGGCGCGTCCACGACCATTGCGGCACGAGCGCGTGGCTCGTCGTGGGGCCGATGAGATTCTGGTCGAGACGGTCGGCGTAGTATTGGATCGAATAGGCGTAGTCGATGAACTGCGCCGTGCGCGTGCGCTGCAAGCCGGCGCGAGCGCTGTAAATGCGCGTGCCGGAGACTTGCGTGTTCGTATAGGACGCGAGCGCAGCGTTCGTCCACCCGCGCTTGCCGGGCGGCATGGCCAATTGAACCTGCCCGTACTGCTGAATCTGGTCGAGCCGGCCTTGGACCGAAAACGGCCAAGCGGCGCCGAAGGTATCGAGGTAGGAATACGACCCTTGCACGTGCGCGCCCGTATCGGTCGCGTAGCCGACCCCGCCGCGCACGCTGTTGTACGGGTACTCGCTGACTTTCACGTGAATCGGCGTCTCGTTCGGCTTGTCGACGTCGCTGCCCACGTCGATCGCGACGCTCGCATAGTACGGCGTGTTCTGCAACTGCCGCTGCAGTTCGGCGACGCGATCGGCATCGTACACTTCACCGGTCGCCAGCGGATTGACGTTGGTGACGATGCGCTCGGGATAACGGCGCACCCCCGATACGTCGAGCGGGCCCAGCGTGAATGTCGGCCCGCTTTCGAATGCGACGGAGAGTGCGGCTTGGCGCGCCCGCGGGTCGATCCGCGCCTGAGACTGCGCGATCTTCGCGCCCAGATAGCGATGGGTTTGCAGCGCTTTGAGCGCGGCGTCCTTCGCGTCGGTCCAGGCAGACTGCGTAAACGGGTCGCCGGCATGGAGCGAAAAAGCGAAGCGCGCCGCATTCTCGCGCGTGGGCTCCTCGCTTTCGATCGGTCCGGCAAAGCTCAGCGCAACCGATGACACGATCGTGCGCGGGCCGGGATCCACGTGCACCGTCACGTCTTTTCTGCCCTTGCCGCCTTGTCGCACGTCCGTGCGCACGACCGGTGAAAAATAGCCGTCGGTTGCCGCCAAATCGCGCACTTGCTCGGGCGTGGCCGTCACGAGGAAATCGAATTGATCGTCGGTGACATCGTCGCGCGAGGCAAAGCGCGCCAGGTCGAGATGCTTTTCCAGCAGCTTGCGCATGGGGCGCGGCGCATCGATCGTCACGTCGTATTTCGCCACCGCCGGCGCCGACAGCAACGCAAGCAACGCGCCAAGGGCCACGCGCCGCCATACCGGGCGGCCCGCCGCGGTGTCGTCGCGCATGCCGCGCCCGGCGCACCGGCTTGCCCCAGTGCGCGACGCATCGATCACGGCTTCCCGCAAATAAAACCTCCCCACGTTGAACAGCCGAAGGCGCTCGCCCCGCCATACCGAACCGGTCATTGCCTCTGCCGCTTCGACCGCGGCCGGGTCCGAGCGAGCGACGGCTTCGACGAAAACGATCATTTGACCATAACGGCCTCGCATCGGACCACGAGGCCCACGGGACGCGCCGCTTTGGACGCGCGAGCACGCGCCGTGTTCCGCATGAGCCGCATGCGCTAAAATCGAACTTTGCTCGAGTTGGCGCCCCGCCGATTTGTCCCCTTTTTCAGGATGATCGAATCATGTTGTACCAATCGGACATCACGCAGTTCATCAATCAACTCAAGCAGCAAAAGCCTACGCTCGAAGAAGAGCAGCGCCGCGGCCGCGCCCTGCTGTGGGATAAGCAGCCCATCGATCTGGAGGAGCGCGCCACCCAACAGCAGACGCGCGTGAACCAAAACCCGTACGTCTACTACCAGAACTTCTGATAGTGAACGCCGCCGACGAAGGGCAGCGCGGGAATTCGGCGCTGACCGCGCCCGCGACCGACACGACGCCCGACATCGTCGACGGCATCGCCTTTGCGCGCCTGTACGGCGAGCCGCTGTTCAAGCTGCCGCAGGATCTTTACATCCCGCCCGATGCGCTCGAGGTGTTTCTCGAGACCTTCGAAGGTCCGTTGGACCTGCTGCTTTACTTGATCCGCAAGCAGAACTTCAACGTGCTCGACATCCCGATGGCGGATGTGACCGCGCAGTACCTCGGCTACGTCGAGCAGTTGCGCAAGACCAATCTCGAACTCGCTTCCGAGTACTTGCTGATGGCCGCGATGCTGATCGAGATCAAGTCACGCATGTTGCTGCCGGTGAAAAAGGCCGATACGGGCGAAGAAGCCGAAGACCCGCGCGCCGAGCTCGTGCGGCGCCTGCTCGAGTACGAGCGCATGAAGCTTGCGGCGCAGCGGCTCGATCAACTGCCGCAACTCGGGCGCGACTTCCTGCGCGCCGAGGTGTACATCGAGCAGAGCATGGCGCCGCGGTTTCCCGACGTCGGCATCGACGATCTGCGCGCAGCCTGGGCCGACGTGCTCAAGCGAGCCAAGCTCGTGCAGCACCACAAGATCTCCCGCGAGGAGCTTTCGGTGCGCGAGCATATGAGCCTGATTTTGCGGCGCTTGCAGAATGCGCGCTTCGTCGAGTTCTCGGATCTGTTCGACGTGACGCGCGGCGTGCCGGTCGTCGTCGTCAATTTCATCGCGATGCTCGAGCTCGCGCGCGAGTCGCTGATCGAGATCACCCAACCCGAACCTTTCGCACCGATCTACGTGCGCCTAGCGTATTTGCCCGCATAACGGGCACATGCTGCGCCGGCGCACGCTCGTCGAGCAACCGCTCTTTTCGATGCCAAGGGGCCGTCAAATCCACTACAATCGGCGCGGCTTCACCCGCCAGCGCCGCGTGCACATCACCCCGTCATGAAAGTCATCAGCTCGATCCAGGAATTGCGCGACCAGTTGCGCGGCCAAAACAGAACGGCCTTCGTGCCGACGATGGGCAACCTGCATGAAGGGCACTTGTCGCTGATGCGGCTCGCGCGCCAGCACGGCGACCCGGTCGTCGCGAGCATCTTCGTCAATCGTCTGCAGTTTGGGCCGAACGAGGATTTCGACAAGTATCCGCGCACGCTCGAAGCCGATATCGACAAGCTGCAACGGGAAAACGTCTATGTGCTGTTCGCGCCGACCGAGCGCGATATGTATCCGCAGCCGCAGGAATACCGCGTCCATCCGCCGCACGATCTCGGCGACATCCTCGAAGGGGAATTCCGCCCCGGGTTTTTCACCGGCGTCTGCACGGTCGTCATGAAGCTGATGTCGTGCGTGCAGCCGCGCGTGGCCGTGTTCGGCAAAAAAGATTACCAGCAGCTCATGATCGTGCGGCAGATGTGCGGGCAATTCGCCCTGCCCACCGATATCGTCGCAGCCGAAACGGTGCGCGACGCCGATGGCCTCGCCTTGAGCTCGCGCAATCGCTTTCTGAGCGAGGCCGAGCGCGCTGAAGCTCCCATGTTGGCCGCCACGCTCGCACGCGTGCGTGAAGGCGTGCTTGCCGGACGGCGCGATTTCGCGGCGCTCGAACGCGAAGCGATGGAAAGCCTCGCGGCGCGCGGCTGGGCGCCCGATTACATCGCCGTGCGCAAACGCGTCGATCTGCTCGCACCGCGCCCGGACGAGCTCGATGTCCCGCTCGTCGTGCTCGCCGCGGCCAAGCTGGGCTCGACCCGCCTCATCGATAATCTCGAAATCTGACATTGCCCGCGGCAATCGTTCGAATCGTCTGAAGTCCGAAGGAATTGATCATGCAGCGACACATGCTTAAATCGAAGATCCACCGCGCCGTCGTAACGCACTGCGAGCTTCATTACGAAGGCTCGTGCGCCATCGACGAAGATTTGCTCGATGCCTCGGGCATCGTCGAAAACGAACGCATCGATATCTGGAACGTCAACAACGGCGAGCGCTTCTCGACCTACGCCATTCGCGGGGAGCGCGGCAGCGGCATGATTTCTCTGAACGGCTCGGCCGCGCGCCGCGCTCAGTTGGGCGACCTCGTCATCATCGCGGCGTTTGCGATGGTCGAGGACGCGGAACTCGCGGCGGGCTGGGAGCCCAAGCTCGTATTCGTCGACGAACAGAACAAGATCAAGGGCAGCCGCGCCCACGTGCCCGTGCAAAGCTGGAGCTGAGGCGCGAGGCCACTTGAGCACCCCTCGCCAGGCGAGGCGGCGCGGTAGCGCCCCGGCTCGCGCTACCGGGGCTGATCGGGGCTGTGTTGGCGGCCACGCGCGGAGGCGACTGCGGCGGCCGGAATCGCCGCCGCAGCGCACTGTGCTCCTACTTCGAGACCCACGCCGTGATCGGCTCCCACTGCTCCAAATCCTTCTCGACACGGCTTTGCGGCACGTCCCACAGCGTCAGGCCGTGCGCGGCGAGTTGCACGTAGTTTTGCGTGTCGCGCAGAAAACCGAGCACGGGCAGATCGAGACTCTCGACGAAGCGATGCAGTTGCTCGGCCGAGCGCGTGCGCGCATCGACGCGCATGCCGATCACGCCCACCTCGATGTCGCCCTTGCGCACGGCCTTTTCCTTGGCGAGCCGCTCGAGAAAATGCTGTGTGGCGAGGATGTCGAACATCGACGGTTGCAGCGGCACGAGCACCTTGTCGGCCAATTCGAGCGCCGCGACGAGCCGGCTGCCGTGCAACCCGGCCGGCGTGTCGATGATGGCGCGCTCGAGCCCGCGAGGCGGCTTGGCCGGCGCGTCCGGATCCAAACGCCACGCTTCGATGGGGGGCAAGCCTTCCGGCCGCAGTGCGAGCCAGCCGTGCGACGACTGCTGCCGATCGAGGTCGGCCAGCGCCACCCATTCGCCGTTCGCCGCAAAGGCGCCCGCCAAGTTCGTCGACAACGTGCTCTTGCCCACGCCGCCCTTGGGGTTCGCTACCACGATCACCGTCATGAACACTCCCGAGTAGAAGGCCGCCCGCGCGACCGGTTAGCCGGTTGCGTCACGGGGCCGGTCTCGCCGGCGAGGCGAACGGCCCGTTACGCTATCGAAATGCATCGCAGGCCCCGATAATATCGGCAAATGCGGTCACCGTCCCCATCTCGAAGAGGCTCATCTCATGTCGACTCTACGCCCCGACTTCACGATCGAAACGATCCATGAGCATCAGGAGGGGACACTGCCCGAACTGCTCGGCGTGCGCGTCGTCGCCCTCGCCCAAGGCACGCTGACGGGCAAGCTCGCCGTGCGGCCGCAA
The DNA here is from genome assembly GCF_056498045.1 of Trinickia sp. Z7. Lineage (NCBI taxonomy): Bacteria > Pseudomonadati > Pseudomonadota > Betaproteobacteria > Burkholderiales > Burkholderiaceae > Trinickia > Trinickia sp. Z7. The sequence continues at coordinate 21,601 of NZ_JAUEQW010000021.1, read as the reverse complement.
CTGCTCGCGCCAAACGGCTTCTTGCACGCCGCGACCGTGATCGGACTGGCCGACACCTGCTGCGGCTATGCCTGCATGGCCCATCTGCCCGAAAACGCCCGCGGCTTCACGACGATCGAACTCAAAAGCAATTTCCTCGGCACCTGCCGAGCGGGCACGGTGCGCGCCGTGGCCAGCGCCGTGCATCTGGGCCGTAGCACGCACGTGTGGGACGCTTCCGTTTTCGACCCCGACGGACACACGATCGCACTCTTTCGCTGCACGCAGATGATTTTGATCTAGCCGATGACCCAACCCGATCTCACCTTCGTGCTCGGCGGCGCGCGCTCCGGCAAGAGCAGCCATGCCGAGCGGCTGGCGGCCGCCACCGCGCGGCCCGTCACCTACATCGCCACGGCCGGCGAGACGGATGACGCCGAGTTCGCCGCGCGCATCGCCCACCATCGCGCACGGCGACCGGCGCATTGGCACGTCGTGCAGGCCGGCATCGACTTGGGGGCAGCGATCGCCGACGCCGACGACGGCCACCGCTGCATTCTCGTCGACTGCCTGACGCTCTGGCTCGTCAACCTCGTTTGCCCGCCGCGCGGCGAGGCCTTCGCCCTGCCGCCCGACGATTGCCGCCGGCAGCTCGATGCCCTGGCCTCGGCGCTCGCGCAGGCGCGCGCGCCGATCATCGTCGTCAGCAACGAAATCGGCATGGGTGTCGTGCCGCTCGGGGCGATGACGCGCCGCTACGTCGACGAACTGGGACGGCTCAATCAACGCGTCGCGGCCATTGCGCGCAACGTGACGCTGATGGTAGCGGGATTGCCGATGGCGGTGAAAGGGGGCTCGACGCGATGAGGGCGGCGGCAGCGGCGTTTTGCAACGGTGACCGTCGCGCGGCGCGGCAGCGGCAGACCGATGGGGGCAGCGGCGCGAGCGCAGGCACGAGCGAAGGTGGCTCGCCCGCGCGCAAGCGAGCGGCGTGGCTCAAGGCGGGGGCCGGAGCCGGGTTCGCGCTCGCGTGCGGCGTCGCGCTGGGGGTTTGCCAACGCGCCTACGCATCGATTTCAGTCGTCGACGACGCCGGCGATCGCGTCACGCTCGCCGCGCCGGCGCGGCGCGTCATCGCCCTCTCGCCCCATGCCGTCGAGCTCGTCTATGCGGCGGGCGGCGGCGCCAAGCTCGTCGGCGCGGTGTCGTACAGCGATTACCCCAGCGCTGCGAAATCGCTGCCGCGCGTGGGCGATAACAACGCGCTGGACCTCGAGCGCATCGTCGCGCTCAGGCCCGACCTCGTGATCGTCTGGCGCCACGGCAACGACGAGCGGCAACTCGACCGGCTGCGCGCGCTGGGTGTCGCGCTTTATCACAGCGAGCCGCGCAAGATCGACGACGTCGCGACCGACCTCACCGCCCTCGGCACGCTGCTAGGCACCGCCTCGCAAGCCGATGCCGCCGCGGCAGCGTATCGCGCCAACGTCGCCGCGCTGCGTGCGCAGTACGCCCAACGCGCGCCTGTCAGCATCTTTTATCAGGTGTGGGACGACCCGCTCATGACGCTGAACGGCACGCACGTCGTGAGCGACATCATCGCGCTATGCGGAGGGCGCAACGTATTCGCCCAGCTCGCGCCGCTCGTGCCGACCGTGTCGACGGAGGCCGTCGTCGCAGCCGATCCCGAAGCGATCGTGACGACGCGTCAAGGCCCCGCTCCCGCCGGCGCGCCCTTGCCGGACGGTCTAGCGGCGTGGCGAGCATGGCCGCGCATGACGGCTGTCGCGCGCGGCAATTTGTTCGCGCTCGACGGCGACCTCATCAACCGCCCCGGCCCGCGCCTCGTGCAAGGCGCCGCACAACTTTGCCGCGACCTCGATGCGGCACGAGCGCGGCGGCCGCGCGATACGCCGGGATCGCATCGCGTGCGTTGAGCTTGCCGATCACATGCGGACGGCTCAGGCGTTCCAATGCAGTAGTCGCCAACTTCCCGCGCCGCCCATCGCCTCATAGCGCAGCCAAACGATAGCGGCCATCTCGAGCGGCCACTTCAACGTCTGCTCCAATGGCTCGCCGAGCGCAAGCGATGCAATCATTCGCATGACGCCGGCATGCGTCACCGCGAGCACATGCGGCGCCGGTGGCGCCATCGGCTCGCGCCAGCGCGCCAGCCATGCACCGACGCGCGCTTCGAACTGCGCGACGCTCTCGCCGCCATGCATCCGCGCGTGGCGCAGATCGGCAGCCCAGGCATCGAGCTCGGCGCGATCGATCGCATCCCAGCGCTGCCCTTCCCACACGCCGAAGTCGATTTCCTGCAAGCGCGCGTCGATGTGCACCGCGCAGCCGAGTTTCTCCGCGAGCCCCCCGGCCAAACGGGCGCATCGTTGCAACGGACTCGTCACCAGATGCACCGGCAAAGGCGCTCCGAGCGCCTGCAACCGCGCGGCGAGCGCGAGCGCCGACTCCCCCGCGTCGCCAGCCAACGGCACATCGGTGCTGCCGTAGCAGAGCGCGGCGTCGATTGCAGGGGCCGGGTGCCGGATTAGAACGAGGTCCACGCCAGCACGGTCAAGTACAGCGCAAGCTCGAACACCTGCTGCGCAAAGCCCAGGCAGTCGCCCGTATAACCGCCGAGCCGCCGAGCGAAGTAACGCCCGAGCACGAAACGCAACGCAGCGATGACGGCAAGGCCGAGCACCCCGGCGCGCCAGTCCGGTAGGAACAGCCAGGGCACGCCGAGCATCAAGGTCAGCGCGAGCGAGCGCTTCGACATAGGCTGCGCGACACGTTTGGCTTTGCCTTCCTCGCGCGCGTAATCGTGCGTCGCCAGATAGGTCACGGCCAGCGCGCGACTGGCAGCGTGCGCACCCACCATGGCCCAGGCCGCCGTCGCTGCCGGCAGCGCCGCCAACGTCTGCCATTTGAGCGCGAGCGAGAGCATCAAGCCGATCGCGCCGAATGCGCCCAAGTGCGGGTCGCGCATGATACGCAGCGCATCGTTGCGCGTCATGCCGCCGCCAAGGCCATCGCAGCAATCGGCCAAGCCGTCTTCGTGCAACGCCCCCGTCGCCAGCAACGTGGCGGCCATCGACAGCAACACGGCAACGCCCGCCGGAAACAGAGATAACGCCGCGAGATAGACGAGCGCGCCGAATGCGCCGACGAACACGCCGATCAGCGGAAAGTAGCGCGATGCGCCGGCAAGATCGCGCGCATCCAGCGCGATCGCAGGCGGGATCGGCACGCGCGTGAAGTAACCGAGCGCGGCGACGACGTAACGCCACTGCGCCTGATACCCGGCACGCCGCGCAACCGTTGGGGCCTCGGCGCCCGCCGGCTCGCGCGACGCGAGATCCGCTTCCTCTTGAATCACGTCGGCCGCCTCGGCTCTCGCGTGGCCGGCGCTCGCCCGGCCCGGCCCGCGCTCGACCGTCATCGAGCCTCGCGCCCTGCCACGCCGGCCGATTCGAAGCTAGCCATCTCGTTCAAGATCGCGACCGCCGCGCGCAGCACCGGCAACGCGAGCGCCGCTCCGGTACCCTCCCCGAGGCGCATGTCGAGCGCGAGCAGCGGTTTCGCCCCGAAGTAGTCGAGCATGCGCCGGTGGCCGGCCTCGTTCGACAAATGCGCGAACACACAGTAGTCGCGCACGGCAGGCGCGATCGCATCGGCCACGACGAGCGCCGCGGTCGCAATGAATCCATCGACGAGAATCGTCATCTTCGCCTCGGCGGCCGCCAGATAGGCGCCCACCATCATCGCGATTTCGAAGCCGCCGAACGTCGCCAGCACGTCGACCGGCTCCGTCACGTCCCGATGCAGCGCCAGCGCGGAGGCCAGCACGTTGCGCTTGCGCGCGAGGCCCGCGTTGTCGAGCCCCGTGCCGCGACCGACACAATCGTCGATCGGCACTTCGCATAGACGGCTCATGAGGCACGCCGCCGACGACGAATTGCCGATACCCATTTCGCCGAAGCCGATCACATTCGTGCCGAGCCCAGCATGATGGCGCACGCGCGCGGCTCCCGCGCGCAACGCAGCGCGGGCCTCATCGCGTGTCATCGCGCGCTCGCGCGCGAAGTTGCGCGTGCCCGCGGCGATCGGCACGTCTACGAGCCCCGGTAGCGGCGCGAGCGGCGTCGCAACGCCCGCATTGACGACTTCCAGCATCAGTCCGGAGACGCCGCTGATCGCGTTGATCGCGGCGCCCCCCGATAGAAAATTGGCGACCATCTGCGAGGTCACGGCTTGCGGATACGGACTCACGCTTTCCTGCACGATGCCGTGGTCGCCCGCGAACACGATCATCGCGGGCCGCGCGACGGTGGGATGCAGGCTGCGCTGAATCATGCCGATTTGGCGTGCCAGCACTTCAAGCATGCCGAGGCTGCCTTGCGGCTTCGTCTTGGCGTCGATCAGGCGCGAGAGGTCATCGCGCAACGAACGATCGAGCGGTTCGACGACAGGCAGTGGAAGGGGTGCATTCATACTCGATTCGATCCGATAGCTGGCGATGCGCGGCCGATTTCCACAACGGCACTCAAGGGCGCGCTTCGCAAAGGTCTCACCATACTCGCATCGGTCGGGGCGGTTCAATTCGGTAAAACCGCATCGTCCCGCCAGCGCGGTATTAGGGACATCACTATGTGGATTTCCGGTGTGCGGCGTGTGCGCGCTTTCAGCACGGAGCCTCAGGTAAAGCCGGGACGAGCGCCTCGTAGCCGCTCTGCTCGATCAGCACGAGGGGATACCCGAATGCGCGGCTTGCGAGCGCCGGGGTAAGCACATCGCGTGCCGCGCCGGTATGTGCGACGCCGTTGCCCTCGAGCAGTAGCGCGTGGGTGGCGAAGCGTCTTGCCAAATTGAGGTCGTGACAGGAAAACAGGATCATGCGCGGCGACGCCCGCGTCCATCGCACGAGCGCCGTCAAACAATCGATTTGATGGTGCCAGTCTAGAAACGCGAGCGGTTCGTCGAGCAGCAGCAGCGACGCGTCTTGGCACAGCGCGGCCGCCAGGGCGACGCGCTGGCGCTCGCCGCCCGAGAGCGAGAGCACATCGCGCGCAGCGAACGAGGCAAGCCCGAGCGTCTCGAGCGCCGCGTGCGCCGCCGCGCGATCTTCCCGGCGCTCCCATCCCCATCCCGTCAGATGAGGGAAGCGATTGAGCAGCACGACATCGAGCACGCTCGCGCCGAACGCATCGTGCGAATGCTGCGGCATCAACGCCCGCCGCCGCGCCAGCGCCGCGCTCGGCCACGCGTCGATGCGCTCGCCGTCCACTTCGACGTGGCCATGCGCCGGTCGAGCGAGGCCCGCGAGCGTCGTGATCAACGTCGTCTTGCCCGCGCCGTTCGGCCCCACGACGCACCAGATCTCGCCGGGAAAAAACGTGTGTGTGAAGTCCTCGAGCAATACGCGATCGCCGGCGCGCAACGTCAAATGTTGCGCCGAAAGCGATGCCGGACGGGCCTCTCCATCCACGCGAGCGAGCGAGTTCATCGGCGTTTCCCGAGCAACATCCACAGAAACACCGGCACGCCCACGAGCGCGGTCACGACACCGACGGGCAGTTGCGCCGGCGCGATCACCGTGCGCGCGGCCAGATCCGCACCCATCACGGCAATCCCGCCCGCGAGCGCGCTGGCCGGCACGAGCATGCGCTGATCGTTGCCGAGCACGAGCCGCAGCGCATGCGGCACGACGAGACCGACGAAACCGATCGTCCCGGCCGTCGTCACGCTCGCCGCGGCGGCAAGCGAAGCGACGACGTAAATGCGCAACCGCAGCTTGGCAGCCGGCACGCCGAGCGAGCTGGCCAATGCATCGCCGCGCAAGAGCACGTTCAATTGCGGCGCGACGGGCACAGCTACGCCCAGAGCGACGGCCAGCGCGACGAGCGCCGGCCACGGGCTCGCGGCCCCGTTCAGATCGCCCGTCAGCCAAAACACGATGCCGCGCAGCCGGTCGTCGGGCGCGAGCGCAATGAACAACGTAATGACGGCGCCCCAGCCCGTCGCCACGACGACGCCCGTCAACAGCAATCGCGGCGACGCTTCCTGCCGCTCGCCGCGCCAAAATTCCCGCCGCGCGAGGCCGAGCACGAGCGCGATCGAGAGCAAGGCGCCGCTAAACGAGGCCAGGTCGACGAACCACCAAGCACATCCGGCGAACAATGCGGCCACGGCAAACGCCGCAGCGCCCCCGGAGACCCCGAGCACGTAGGGTTCGGCGAGCGGATTGCGCAGCAACACCTGCAGCAACGCGCCGGCGAGCGCGAGCAACGCCCCGCACGAAAAGCCCGCCAACGCCCGCGGCAAACGCAGGGTGCGCACGATTTCGCCGGCCAGATCGCCCGCCGGCCCGCCATCGGCGACATGCGACGACGCGTGCAAGAGGGCCAGCAAAACCTGCCACGGCGAAATCGTCACGCTGCCGAGCGCGAGCGCGGCAACGAAAACGACGAGCCCGGTGAGCGCCAGCACGCCCCAAACGAAGCGCGCACGACGCGCGTTCATCGAGCCGTGCGCACGCGAAGCAGGCAGGTTCATCGGCGCACGCTCGCCTGGCCGCCACCACCGCGCGAAGCGGCGCGCGCAAGACGCACGGCAAGCCCGGCGAGGCTTGCACGAACCGCCTCGCAGCCGTGCACGCTATTGCTGCTGCCAACCGATCGTGATGAATGCGCTGCGGCGCGGAGTGTTGTAGGTATAGGCGAGTTCATAGTTCTTGTCGAACAGATTATCGATGTGGGCACTCACATACCACGCTTTGGTGATGTCGTAGCGCGCCGACAAATTCACGAGACCGAAGCCGGCCAAGTTGGCGCCGCTATCGTCGCGCGCGCCGCTGACGATCCATTCGCCGCCAAAACGCCAATCGCCGAACGAACGATTCGCGGAGAACGAGGCGAAATGCCGCGCACGGCGTGGAAGATCGGTATGCGTGTCCTCGTCCACCGGATTTTGCACCGCCAGCGCCGCCCGCACGCGGGTCTTGCCCACCTCGCCGCTCCACGAGCCTTCGAGCCCCTGCACTTTCGCCCGGCCGACGTTTTCAGCGAGATAGAACAAGCCGCCCTGGGTCGGGACATAGTTGATCAGATCCGAGTAGCGCGTCTGAAACGCCGTGAGCCGCACGATGCCAAGCGCATCCGACGCATACTGCAGCGCCGCCTCGACGGAGTGGCTGCGCTCGGGGCGAATCGACGGATTGCCGCTGCCCGGGAAGTACAGATCGTCGAAACTCGGCGCCCGAAACGCGCTGGAATAGCTCGCCGTCGCTTTCCAATGCTCGGTGAAGTCGAAGCCGTAGCCCAGATAGTAGGTGTTGGCGCCACCAAAATCCGAATATTGATCGCGCCGCACGTTCGCCTGGATTTGGCTCGCCCCGAAACGCGCCGTGTAACCCGCGAACACCGAATTCACGTGCCGGTCGGGCGCGGCGAACTGATCCGAGTCGAGGCTTTGATCGAGCCGCTCGTATCCCAGTTGCAGCTTCTGCTGCGCGCCGAGCTTGAAATCGTTCTGCCATGTGTACTGACGATTGTCGGTGTCGAATCGGTTGTTGTAGACGCCGTTGGTCTTGTCGATCGCGCGGTCGTCGCCAAGGGCCGCGATCAAGTGAGTCGTCCACCAATCGGTGAGCTTGCCGTTGGCGAAGACCGAAGCTTCACGCACTTTGCTGTAGAGATAGTTCACGTCCGTCGGCGCGCCGAACGCATTGTCGAAGCTGTCCTTCCCGTTCGATTGGAAGTAGCGCACGCCGGCGTCCCAGCGCTCGTCGAACTTGTGGCGCACCATGGCCGACACCGTTTCGTTCAAGTAGCCGTCCGGGCCGGGGTTCGCACTAGGCGCGAGCCGCGGATCGATGGCCGAAAAGCCATCGTCTTTCGAGCGCGACACATTGAAACTGAACGTCGTCTTGCCGTCCTTGTCGAGTGCGCCCTGCACGCCGGCCTGTTGCGTCTGCGTGTGATAGCTGCCGTAGCCGAGCGAGAAATCGAAACGCGGCGGATGATTGCCGCCGTCCTTGGTGAACACTTGCACGACGCCGCCCATTGCGCCCGAGCCGTAGAGCGCCGACACGTCGCCATTGACGACTTCGACCCGATCGACTTGAGACAGTGGAATCTGCCCGATTTGCGCCTGCCCGAGGCTCACCGAATCGACGCGCACGCCGTCGATCAGCACGAGCGATTGGGTCGCCGAGCCGCCGCGCAAAAACAGCGTCACGTTCGATCCGGGCGGGCCGTTGCGGATGATCTGCGCGCCAGGCGCTTGTCCAAGCAGGCCCGGCAGGTCGGTCGCCGTGGAATCTGCGATGTCCTCCCGCGAGAAGCGCGTGGTTTGCGGGATCGCCTCGGCAAGCGGTTGCGGCCCACGCTGAGCAGTGACGACGACGGGCGCGAGCGCGCCGCCGTTGGCGGCTGCCGACGATGCGCCGGCGGGCGCCGTCGGGACGGCCGCGGCGCTCGTCTCCGGTGAAGGCGCGGCTGCAGAAGAAGGCGCTGGCACAGGCGAGGACGCCGGCGAAGCGGCGGCATGCTCGGAGGAAGCAGAAGCGGGATCGCTCGGCGCGCTCTGCGCGAGCGCGACAAGGGGCAGACCGGCGAACGCAAGCAGCGCCGCACGGACGTTAAGCGTGGACATCGTGTGGTTTTCCTGTGGGATCGGCACGCAGCCTGCTCCCCGCAGACTGCTTTGTCATCGAGCGAGACAGCCGGCGCGCGACGCGATGCGGCGCGAGCGCGGCATCGCACTCCCACTCTGGCCGGTATCCGGGCTGACGACGAATCGCCTCCGCCTTCCCACGTGGGTCACGCAGTGGCGTTGGAGGCGTGTTGCGCGGGCAGGTGTCCTGCGCCGCGCGTGTCGCTTACCGTTGGCGGGGGCAGCACAGGTTGGCTCGTCCGAGCGGACTTCGCTCCCTGTTTCCCGTTTAACCGCGTGCATAGGCAGCCTAGCGCGCGAGCACCAAAGTGCCGCAAGTGTAGGAGCGGGGGCAGGAGGCGTCAAGAAAACGGCCAAAACGCCCGCAAACATCGTGCGTAAACCGCGCGTTCTGCAAAAAAAGCCTACAACGGTTACGTCTCGATACGAGACTGCGGTCGGATACGCGCATATTTAGCGCTAAAATGCGGGGTCTTTAGAGGACGCAGCAGATGCTCAACGAACTCGAATCCCTCTCACAGAATATCGGCCGGCTGATCGCGATCAACGAGCGCCAGCAGCAGGCACGTCACGCGCTCGAAGAGCAACTCGCGCAATTGCGCCAAGAAAACGAGGCGGCCCATGCCGAGCTCGCGCTCTTGCGCGAAGCGCGTAACGCGCTTCAAGCCGAACGCGATGCGCTCGTCGCAAAAATCGACGATGCCCAGGTGCGCCTGAACGCCATCCTCGAAAAATTGCCGCGCACGAACGGCCCCTACGATTCCGACAGCCAGCTCGATCTGCTCGCCACGCAGCAGCACCAGAGCGCTGCGGGCGCCGCCGCGCATGGAGAAGATGCATGACGACGAAACAGATCGAAGCGACGATTCTCGGCCAGAGCTATCGTCTCGCATGTTCCCCGGAAACCGAAGCGGCGTTGCTCGAAGCGGTGGCGCGAGTCGATGCGGAAATGTCCAAGATCCGCTCGATGAGCAACGTGCGCGGCACCGATCGCATCGCGGTGATGGCGGCGCTTTCGCTCGCGTCGGAGCTGCTCAAGCTGCAGCAAAGCGTGCGTCATGGCGAAGCGTTCCCTGCCGAAGAAATCCGGCGTACAATGCGCCAAATGAACGACAAGCTCGGTGCGGTGCTCGATCAACACGAGGCGCTGTAACGGGCGGCAGTTCTTAAAATAACAGGTTTTAAGGCTTCCCTGCCTGGTTCGCCAAGGTCATAAATTCCTTGAACCAATGCCATGTGCATGGTTGCGGAAATTTGTAGCACGGGCGTGCGCGTCACTCTGTCTGATGTACCCGAAGTGCTGCTAACTGCGACCAATTCTGAACCTCAGGTTCAGGATGCCGGCCTAGCGGCTAAGGCGGGGATTTTATTCAACGGCATCGGTGCTACCGATGCCGTTTTCATTTGGGGCCTGCATCCATGCGCTACTGGCTCATGAAATCGGAACCGGACGAAGCCAGCATCGACGATCTCGCCGCCGCGCCCAAGCGCACGCTGCCGTGGACGGGCGTGCGCAATTATCAAGCGCGCAACTTCATGCGCGACATGATGGGAATCGGCGACGGCGTCCTCTTCTATCATTCGAGTTGCCCGGAACCTGGCATCGCGGGCATTGCCGAAGTCGTGTCGGGTGCATATCCCGACCCGACGCAATTCGACCCGAAGAGCCCGTACTACGATGCAAAATCGACGCGCGAGACGCCGCGCTGGATGCTCGTCGACGTGCGCTTCGTGAAGAAAATGCCCCTCGTGTCGCTGGCGCAGTTGCGCGCGCATCCTGAGTTGGCCGGCATGCGCGTGCTTGCCAAAGGCAACCGGCTGTCGATCACGCCTGTGACCGAAGACGAGTGGCGTTTCATCACGAAAACGCTCGCATGACGCATCGGGCATGAAGCGAGGCGAACGATAGACTCGCTCGGGTTCTCATGATCCCAATGTATAGGAACGCAGCCCACCCGGAGCACCGATGAAAATGAAAAGAACAACCGCAAGCTGGATCCTCGCCGCCGCGGCCGCCGCACCTCTTGCCCTAACGGCGCTGCCGGCGCGCGCCGATACCGTCATGACGCAACACGAGCCCTCGGGCGTGCTGTCGCTGTCGGCGCAAGCGAGCACCGAGGTGCCGCAGGACGTAGTGGAAATCACGCTGTTCTACGAACAAGAGGCGCGCGATGCCGCCTCGCTCACCGATGCCCTCAATCGGCATGCCGAGGCGGCGCTCAAGCAAGCGCGCGGCGTAGCGGAGGTGACTGCCCATACGGGCGTATTCACGGTCTACCCGACGACCGACCGCGACGGCCACTTGGCCTCCTGGCGCGGCCGCACCGAGGTTGTCCTCGAATCGCGCGATTTCGCGGCGGCGACCAAACTCGCGGGGCAGATCAACGCCACGATGCAGATCGGCAGCGTCGCTTTCTCGCTGTCGCCCGAGGCGCAGCGCAAAGCAGCGGATACGCTGACCGCCGACGCCATCAAGAAATTCAGAGAGCAGGCCGATTCGTCCGCGCATGCCTTCGGCTACGGCGGCTATACGATTCGTGAAGTGAACGTGGGCAGTAACAATGCGTCGCCGCCGCGGCCGATGTTCGCCATGCGGGCCATGGCGGCCGGGGCCGCACCGGCGCCGCTGCCTGTCGAGGGCGGCAAATCGACGGTGACCGTGACCGTGTCCGGCTCGGTGCAAATGACCCGCTGACGGCGGCCGAAGTAGGGTCGAGCGCAAGGCGGATTCGAGCCCACGTGCCGCCGAGGGGCAATGGCCGAGGCGCCGCTGCTTATAGCGGCGCCCCGGTGTCAACCGCTACGCGCTCAGCGCAGCGGTGCGCTAACCGGTGCGACGCGCGCTCGCCGATACGACCAGACAAGCACGACGATGCCGACGACGATCATCGGCAGCGACAGCCACTGACCCATCGACAGACCGAGCGCGAGCAAACCCAGGAAATCGTCGGGTTCGCGCGCGAACTCGACGATGAAACGCGCCAGCCCGTAACCGATCAAGAACACGGCTGAAGCGGCGCCGACCGGACGCGGCTTGCGCGTGAAAAAGAACAGCACGAGAAACAGCGCAATGCCTTCGAGCGCGATCTCGTACAGCTCCGAGGGATGACGCGGCAGCATGTGATATTGCGCGAAGATCGGCGCGAGATGCCACTTCGCCGCGAGTTGCGGGTGCGCCGCCAGCCAAAGCGCGTCGTCGTTCGACGCGCTTTGGAACATCATGGCCCACGGCGCCTGCGGATCGGTCACGCGGCCCCACAGTTCACCGTTGATGAAATTGCCGAGGCGCCCGGCGGCAAGCCCGGTCGGCACCATGGGCGCAACGAAGTCCGTCACTTGCAGCCACGTGCGCTTGCGCTGATAGGCGAACAGCACCATCGCCAGCGTGACGCCGAGGAACCCGCCGTGAAACGACATCCCGCCTTGCCAGACCTTGAAGATATCGAGCGGGTGAGCGAAGTAGTAATCGGCTTTATAGAACAACACATAGCCGAGCCGGCCGCCCAAGATCGTGCCGAGCACACCGTAGAACAAGATGTCGTCGATGTCCCGCGCGGTCCAGCCTTGCGCCGCGACATGGGGCAAACGCAGCCGCAGCCGGGCGATGACGACCGCCAAGATGAAGCCGACGAGGTACATGAGCCCGTACCAGCGCACGGCAAGCGGGCCGAAATGGATTGCAACGGGATCGAAATTCGGATGAATCAGCATCGTAAGGCTCAAGCCCTTGAATAGTGAGTTTTCGCGTGCGTGCGCACGATGTCCAGGAAACCGGCCAGCACCGGGCTCACATCGGCCGTTCTCCACACCAGCCCGGTCTCGACGAGCGGCGTGCGCTCGATAAGCGGCCGATACACGACACCCGTGCGGCGCAGATTACGTAACGATTGCGGCACCAGCGCGGCGCCCATGCCCGCCGAGACGAGGCTGACGATCGTTTGCATCTGAATCGCCTCCTGTCCGATGCGGGGCGTGAGGCCTGCCGCGCCATAGCAGGCCGTAATGATGTCATAAAAGCCCGGCGCCAAACGGCGCGGAAAGATCACGAGCGGCAATTGGGCCACTTCGGCCAGCGAAATGGGGGCGTCGATCCAATCGGGCGGTTCGCCGCGGCCCCGGTGCGAAACGCTGGCCGCGGGGAGCGCCGCCACCAGAGGCTCGCGCATGACGGGCAGGTACGACAGCGTGGCGGCATGGCGCGGCGGCAGCGGCGGAATGATGAGGCCCGCGTCGATTCGGCCCGCGGCGAGCTCCTCGATTTGCACGTCGCTCGTCGCTTCGGCCAAATTCAACCGCACGCGCGGATGGCGCACCGCGAATTCGCGCAGCAAATGCGGCAGCAAGCCGTAATCGGCCGTGGACACGAATGCGAGCGAAAGCGCGCCTGCCTCGCCGCGCGCAAGACTTTGCGCATGCGGCCGCAACGCATCGGCCTGCGCCAGCAGCTTGCGCACCTCGGGCAGCAAATCCGCGCCGACCGGCGTGAGTTCGACCGTGCGCTTGGTGCGCGCGAACAACTCGACACCCAGCGTGTCTTCGAGCGCGCGGATCGCCTGCGACAGCGGCGGCTGCGTCATCGAAAGCTTGCGCGCCGCGCGCCCGAAATGCCGTTCCTCGGCAACGGCGACGAAGTAGCGAAGTTGGCGCAAGTCTGGGGTCATGGGGGCAGTCCGGCAGCGGTCATTGATATGTGTTTCGACCTAATTCACCCTGAATCATATATTGGACAGGTCCAACGAGTCGGGGCATGCTGGCCCGAGCTTGATGCGCGTCGGCCGGGCGCTCGCATGGTTTTCGCTCTTTTCACCCCCAGGCGGCCGCCGCGCCCGTTTCCAATGAACGAACCGGAGCTCTTCAATGGCCCACAACCGCCGTTCCCAGCACATCACGCAAGGCGTCGCACGCGCCCCGAACCGCTCGATGTTTTACGCGCTCGGCTATAAAAAAGAAGATTTCGACAAGCCGATGATCGGCATTGCGAACGGCCATTCGACCATCACGCCTTGCAATGCCGGCCTGCAGAAGCTGGCCGACGCGGCGGTGGCCGCCGTGCGCGAAGCCGGTTCGAACGCGCAGACATTCGGCACGCCGACGATTTCCGACGGCATGTCGATGGGCACCGAAGGGATGAAATATTCCCTTGTCTCGCGTGAAGTCATCGCCGACTGCATCGAGACCTGCGTGCAGGGCCAATGGATGGATGGCGTCGTCGTGATCGGCGGCTGCGACAAGAACATGCCGGGCGGCATGATCGCCCTCGCCCGCATGAACGTGCCCGGGATCTACGTCTACGGCGGCACGATTCGCCCGGGCCACTGGAAGGGCAAGGACTTGACGATCGTGTCGTCGTTCGAAGCCGTCGGCGAATTCACGGCCGGCCGCATGTCCAAGGAAGACTTCGAAGGCATCGAACAAAACGCTTGTCCCTCGACAGGCTCGTGCGGCGGCATGTACACCGCCAACACGATGAGCTCGTCGTTCGAAGCGCTCGGCATGTCGTTGCTGTATTCATCGACGATGGCGAACCCCGATGACGAGAAAGTCGCCTCGAGCGCCGAATCGGCGCGCGTGCTGGTTCAGGCCGTGAAGCAAGACTTGAAGCCGCGCGACATCATCACCCGCAAGTCGATCGAAAACGCGGTGGCGCTGATCATGGCCACCGGCGGCTCGACCAACGCGGTGCTCCACTACCTCGCCATCGCGCATGCGGCGCAAGTCGAGTGGTCGATCGACGACTTCGAGCGTATCCGCAAGCGCGTTCCGGTCATCTGCAACTTGAAGCCCTCGGGCGAATACGTCGCGACCGATCTGCATCGCGCGGGCGGCATTCCGCAAGTGCTCAAGATTTTGCTCGATGCGGGACTGCTGCACGGCGAGTGCATGACGATCACCGGCAAGACGATGGCCGAAGCGCTCAAAGACGTGCCCAGCGTGCCCCGTGACGATCAGCAGGTGATCTTCCCCATCGAGCGGGCGCTCTATAAGGAAGGACATCTAGCCATCTTGAAAGGCAACTTGGCGACCGATGGCGCGGTGGCGAAAATCACGGGCCTGAAGAACCCGGTCATCACCGGGCCGGCGCGCGTGTTCGACGACGAGCAAAGCGCGCTCGCCGCGATTCTCGACGATCGGATTCGCGCGGGCGACGTTCTGGTCTTGCGTTATCTCGGCCCGCAAGGCGGCCCCGGTATGCCGGAAATGCTCGCGCCCACCTCGGCGCTGATCGGCAAAGGGCTGGGCGAATCGGTGGGGCTCATCACCGATGGGCGGTTTTCCGGCGGAACATGGGGCATGGTGGTCGGGCACGTCGCGCCCGAGGCGTTCGTGGGCGGCGCGATCGCGCTCGTCGAGGAAGGCGATTCGATCACGATCGATGCGCACAGGTTGCTGTTGCAACTGAATGTCGACGACGCCGAATTGGCACGGCGACGCGCGGGGTGGACCGCTCCTGCACCGCGCTATACGCGCGGCGTGCTCGCCAAATTCGCCGCGCTGGCGCAGCCCGCTGATAAG
Organism: Trinickia sp. Z7; assembly: GCF_056498045.1. Classification (NCBI taxonomy): domain Bacteria; kingdom Pseudomonadati; phylum Pseudomonadota; class Betaproteobacteria; order Burkholderiales; family Burkholderiaceae; genus Trinickia; species Trinickia sp. Z7. The sequence goes on along the minus strand of NZ_JAUEQW010000021.1, from coordinate 6,433 downwards.
GGGGCTGTGACGGGCTGAGCCGCCGAGCCGCGGCCAAGGGTTGCGCCGACGAGCCCGCGGCGGCCGCGCCGGCCGCCGCAAAGTGCGGCGCTAGCGCACGAGACGGCTGCGGCGACGCGCTTATCGGTTCGACGTATGCCGTGCCAGTTCCTCGCGCACGGCATCGCGCACCCAGCCCGCCACCTCGGCCTCGAGCGCAGAGACGACCTCGCGCGTCACTTGCCGCACGAGCCAGTTCGTGTGCTCTTGCACGGCGTCGCGGCAACGCGCCTCGACCACACGACGAGCGTCCTCGCGCAGGTAACTCGAAAAACGGCCCCGCAAGCGTTCGGCGATGAATTCGACGTCGCGCGCATCGAATGCCGCGCCGCGCGTATCGGCGGCTGCCTCCGGCGCCGAAGCAACCGGGGAAGCGTACTGCGACGGCCCCTGCGCCGGCCCTGCGACGTTCGGCTGCGCCGGTGCGGCGACAGGCGGCGAGGGGTCGCCGGGCACAGGCGCCTGCGCCGGGACTGCGCCCGCCTGCGTTGCGCCAGGCCGGGCGATCGGGGGTCGGCCCGGCACGATGACGTCCGTCAGCATCGGGATCGACTCGGGGTCGTTAGGGTCGTGGGAATCGGTCATGCGTGTCTCCCTCATTCATCGGCGGCATGCCCTATCGACAGAACATTACGCGCCTTGCTTGTAATTGTTGAGCGGATAGCCGCGATCGCGATAGAAGCGATAACGCTCGCGGCCGGCGGCAAGTTCGTCCTCGCTATTGCCGACCACCTCGAGCAAGCGCTCGAAGCGGGCGAACTGCGCCGGCACGGACGGCGCGAGATTGAGCAGCACGAGGTGATGCGGCGCATGCTCGAGATCGGCCGCCAGCACGATCGGCGTGCGCGCAGCGAGTGCGCTGTCGGCCATGCAATGGGGCAGGAAGTCGAGCGGCGAGAACGTCCAGAGCCGCTCGTCGAACAAGCGCAGCCGCTGCGGGTCGGCCGTGACGACGAGCGGCTGGCCGGCCTGGTATGCTTTGCGCGCGAGCCGGCATGCATAGAGCAACGCATCGCCGACGTTCGTATGAAAATCGACGCGCGTCACCGCACCCCCTCGCAAGCGGCGCTGCCCTGCGCCATTACTGTCCCGCGCGGTCGATCAAAAACTGCGTGAGGAGCGGCACCGGCCGCCCCGTCGCGCCCTTGGCCGCGCCGCTCTTCCATGCCACGCCGGCAATATCGAGGTGCGCCCACGGGTAGCTTTCGGTGAATCGCGACAGGAAGCACGCAGCCGTCACACTACCGGCCGGACGCCCGCCGATATTGGCCAAGTCGGCGAAATTCGACTTCAGTTGCTCCTGGTACTCGTCGTCGAGCGGCATGCGCCACGCGGGGTCGGACGCCTCGCGCGAGGCATCGAGCAGTTCGCCGGCGAGCGCGTCGTCCTTCGAAAACAACGCGGCGTTGTGATGGCCGAGCGCGATGATGCACGCGCCCGTGAGCGTGGCGATATCGACGACGGCCGCGGGCTTGAAGCGCGCCGCGTACGTGAGTGCGTCGCAGAGAATCAAGCGCCCTTCGGCATCGGTATTGAGCACTTCGATCGTGAGCCCCGACATGCTCGTCACGATGTCGCCCGGCTTCGTGGCCTTGCCGCTCGGCATGTTCTCCACCGCGGGGACGATGCCGACCACGTTCAGCTTCAGGCCGAGCTCGGCCACGGCCCGCAGCGTGCCGAACACCGACGCCGCGCCGCACATGTCGTACTTCATCTCGTCCATGCCTTCGCCCGGCTTGAGCGAGATGCCGCCGCTGTCGAACGTGACGCCCTTGCCGACGAGCACGATCGGCGCAGCCTTCGCCCCGCCGCCTTGGTATTGCATGACGATGAACTGCGCAGGCTCGTCCGTGCCGCGCGTGACCGACAAGAGCGAGCCCATCTTCAACGCTTCCAGCTGCTTTTCACCGAGCACGTCGACCTTGAATTTGAATTCCTTGCCGAGCTTCTTGGCCGTCTCGGCAAGATAGCTGGGCGTGCAGACGTTGGCGGGCAAGTTGCCGAGGTCGCGCGCCAGTTCCATTCCGCTCGCCACGGCAAGGCTTTGCTTGACCGCGAGCTTCGCAAGCTTTTCGTCAGCCGGATCGACCGTCATGACGATGCGCTTGAGCGCGTGCTTCGCCGCCTCGGGCTTGCTCTTGAGCTGCGTGAATTGATACGTTTCGCCGCGCAGCGCGAGGGCCGCGGCACGCACGCCCCACTCGGCCGAACGTTCCTTGATCGGCAGTTGCGCAAGCGTGAACGTGACCTGAGCGATGCGCGTGCCGAGGATCGCGCGCCAGGCGGCGCGCGCCGCCTCGGCATACGCCTTTTGCCCGAATGCGTCTTGCTTGCCGAGGCCCACGAGGAGCACGCGCGAGGCGCCGATGCCTTCCACTTCGTGCAGGAACAGCGTCGTGCCGCTCTTGCCCTGCATATCGCCCGCCTTGACGATGCGCTGAAGCAGCCCCTTGGTGGCCGAGTCGATATCGAGCGCCGCGCCCGAGAGCGATTGCCCCTCGAACACCCCGATCACGATGCAATCGGATTTCCCCGTCAGAAAACCGCCCGTCGTGCCCTTCGTCCAGTCACAGGCTTTTATGCTAAAGTCCATCGCGCTTGTCCTCGGATAAAATCGGCTTAACTTCGTCGCAACAAAGCCGCAATTATCCGCTATTTTTTCTCCGGCGTCGGAATGCGCCGCGCTCGATGCGCGCCCCGGCCCGCCCTCTCGCACCGACGATGATCTTCGAACGCTCCCTTCAGCGCGAGCTCGCCTACACGGCCGGCGCCGTTTTCATGGTGCTGCTGACCATCTTTCTCACGACGATGATGATCCGCATCGTCGGCTACGCCGCATCGGGCGAAGTCGATCCGAAGGACGTGGTCGTCCTCATCGGGCTGACCGTCATCGGCTATATCGCCGTGATGCTCGTCGTGACGATGTTCGTCTCGATTTTGTTCGTGCTCACGCGCTGGTACCGCGACTCCGAGATGGTCGTTTGGCTCGCCTCGGGCGTGAGCCTCACCGCCTTCATCAAGCCGATCGCCAAGTTCGCTGCCCCGCTGATCGTGCTCGTCGCCTTCTTCGCCTACGTCGGCTGGCCTTGGTCGAATACGCAAAGCAAGCTCATTCGCGCGCGCTTCCAGCAGCGCGACGAAGTCTCGATGCTCGCGCCGGGGCAGTTTCGCGAGTCGCCCACCACGCACCGCGTCTTCTTCATCGAAAAGATGACACCCGACCAAGCGCACGTGCAGAACGTGTTCGTCACGAGCACCGAGCACGGCAAGGTCAGCGTCGTCGTATCCCAAAACGGCCATACCGAAACAATGAAAGACGGTTCGCGTTTCGTCGTCTTGGAGAACGGCCGCCGCTATGACGGCGAGCCCGGCAAACCCGATTTCCGCATCATGGAGTTCGAGCGCTACGGCGTGAAGGTTACGCACCCACCCGTCGTCAATCCGACTTCGACGACGGGCATGTCGACGCTGTCCCTGCTACGGCACCCCACGCGCGACAAACTCGCCGAATTCGCCTGGCGCACGGGGCTGCCGCTCATGGCGATCAATTTGATGCTGCTCGGCATCCCGCTCGCCTATCAGAACCCGCGGCGCGGCCGCACCATCAATCTCGTGATGGCCGTGTTGATTTTTCTGACTTATTCGAACTTGCTCAATGTCGTGCAATCGTGGATCGAGCAAGGCAAGATGTCGTTCGTGATCGGGCTCGTCGGGTTGCATATCGTCGCGGCCGCGCTGGTCGTGATCGTGTTCTGGCTGCGCGTGCGCAACCGGCCGCTGATCCCGCGCACCTGGTTCGCGTCCGCGCGAGGAGCCTGACCGCCATGCGCATCTACGAACGATATTTCGCCCGCCAGGTTTATCTCGCGTTCATCTTCATCTTGTTCGCGTTCTCCGGGTTGTTTTTCTTTTTCGACCTGATCAACGAGCTGAACACGGTCGGCCACGGCAATTACAAGTTCGGCTACGCGGTGCTGCGCGTCGCGTTGCAAACGCCGTCGCGCTTTTACGAGATCATCCCGGTCGCCGCGCTCATCAGCACCATCTACGTCTTCGCTCAGATGGCCGCCAATTCGGAGTACACGATCTTTCGCGTCTCGGGACTGTCGACGGGGCAAGCGCTGCGCTCGCTCATGAAGATCGGCATTCCGCTCGTCGCGCTCACCTACTTCATCGGCGAAGTCGTCGGCCCCTACTCGGATCAACTGTCCGAGCGCGTGCGCCTGGAAGCGCTCGGCTCGGCCGTCTCGAGCAGTTTCGCCTCCGGCGTCTGGGTCAAGGATACGTTGACGGCCCGCGAAGACGGCAAGCAAGTCACGCGCTTCGTGAACGTGGGCGAGTTGATGCCCGACGCGACGGTGAGCGATGTGCGCATCTACGAATTCGACCCCGGCTTCCGCTTGACGAACGTGCGCACCGCGAAATCGGGCCGCTACGAGGGCAACGGTCACTGGCTGCTCACGGGCGTGACCGATACGCAACTGACGATGTTGCCGCCGGCCGGCAATGCGCGCGCCGACGCGTTGAACCCCGTCTATCGCGCGGCGCAGGTCGACCTGCCCGAATACTCGCTGCGCTCGGAGCTCACGCCGCAAATTCTATCGGTGCTGCTCGTCTCGCCCGATCGCATGTCGATGTTCAACCTGTTCCGCTACATTCAACATCTGGTCGAGAACCATCAGGACACGCAGCGCTACGACATTGCGCTGTGGAAGAAGGTCCTCTATCCCTTCGCGGTGCTCGTGATGCTCGTGCTGTCGCTGCCGTTCGCTTATTTGCATACGCGCGCGGGCGTAGTCGGCGTGAAAGTGTTCGGCGGCATCATGCTCGGGATGAGCTTTCAGTTGATCAACACGCTGTTTTCGCACATCGGCATGCTCAACACGTGGCCCGCGCCCGCCACGGCCGCGTTGCCGGGCCTCATCTATCTGGCGCTCGGGCTCGCTGGGCTCAAGTGGGTCGACCGGCACTGACGCCGGTCCGGTCGCGGAGGATGCGATGAACGCAGAAGCTGTCTCTCGCGGTATCGTGTTGTTCGGACACGGCGCGCGCGACGCGCGCTGGGCCGAACCGTTCGCGCGGCTCGCCGATAAACTGCGCGCCCTCGCGGGCCGCGACACCATCGTGTCGCTGGCTTTCCTCGAATTGATGACGCCGGATTTGCCGACAGCCGTGGGCGATCAAGTGACACGGGGCTGCAGCGCGATTACGGTCATCCCCGTGTTCTTCGGGCAAGGCGGCCACGTGCGGCGGGACTTGCCGCTGATCGTCGAAGCCTGCCGCGTCGCTCATCCGAGCGTCCAGATACACCTGGCGGGGCCCGTGGGCGAAGACGACGCGGTGCTCGACGCCCTGGCCGCGTATTGCCTGCGTGAGGCGTAGAGGGATAGGCGTTAGTCAGGCCGCGCGGGCCAACGCGTCGCGCCGTTGGCCGGGGCCGTCGCCGGCATCCGCCTGCCGCTCGCGTTCGGCCCCCGCTTTGGCCGATGCGCGTTCCGCGAACGCCCGTCCGATCATCAACAAGCTGGGCTGGGTGGGGTCCAACCAAGGCTGCGCTTCGCCCATCGCGAGCGCCTCGAGGGTGAGCGTCAACGTTCGTTCGCGCGGCGTGCTGCAGGCTTCCACGATGGCCACGGGCGTCGCGCCCGAGCGGCCCGCATCGATCAACTGCTGCGCGATGTCGGGGGCGCTGTCGCGGCCCATGTAGAAGACGACCGAATCGGCGTTGAGTGTCTCGCGAATCGCTTCGGTATCGGGCGCGCGGCTCTTCGTGGCCAGCGCGACGCTGCGCGAGACGCCGCGCAACGTGAGCGACCGCTTGACTGCAGCGGCGGCGGCGAGGGCGGCGGTAATGCCCGGCACGACCTCATACTCGATGCCAGCTTCCTCGAGCGCGCGCATTTCCTCGTCGGCACGGCCGAACAGCATCGGGTCGCCGCCCTTGAGCCGCACGACGACGTCATGCACGAGCGCCGCATCGACAATCTGCTTATTGATGAAATGCTGGGCCGTCGAACGCTGGCCGCAGCGCTTGCCGACGGCGATCTTGCGAGCATGCGGGGCATATTCGAGCATCGCCGGTTCGACGAGCGCATCGTGCAGCACGACGTCCGCCGTGCCCAACAATCGGGCGCCGCGCACCGTGATGAGATCCGCCGCTCCCGGTCCTGCACCGATCAAGTACACCTTGCCCATTGCGCTTCCATCCTCTCGCGTGTGTGTGGGCGGCGCGTCGGCGCCGCCTTCGTCAGTCACGCGGAATATGCACGAATCATGCCGGCGGCGACGGTGTGATGCGTCGTTTCGTCGATCAGCACGAACGCGCCCGTGCCCGGATGCACGTCGTAGGCATCGCAAACGATCGGCTTTTGCAGCGTCAACGCCACGCGCCCGA
>NZ_JAUEQW010000020.1:0-84325 GCF_056498045.1 Trinickia sp. Z7 | reverse complement strand
GGTCACCCGCAGTGGCAGGAAATCAACTTCGTTCTGTGTCATCGGTTGCGTCCGCAAGTTGTAGTTGCGGACGCAAGCCTGCGCTTGTTCAGCTTCCGATTCTAGGTGCGGTCAAATTCGCGCTTACTTTTGACACTTCCGACGTCGCCGACCAAACAAGCGCCCCTATCACCTTCAGAAACCTCACTTCTCGGACACTTTTGGTCGGCCGCGATCATCCCCTCTCTGGGGTGGGATGCCTTCGTGCTATGACAAAATGTGAGTCAATACACCGTGCTACCCGATCCAATTCGAGACCGGAGAGACACATGGCCAACGCCCTCACCGACGAGCAGAAGCCGAAACTAATCAAGCCGTCTGCGTTGCCGCCGATGTTCGGCCCGATCGAGGGCGGCAAACAAAAATGGATACGCGTGGCAAAAGTCGATTTCAACCTGATGGGTTATCTCTTATCTTGTCACCTGCTGCTTGAGCACTACATGGACAAGTTCTTGAAAGCGCACTACGGGCAGCTCGATTGGGCAGCGGCCAAGCTGACCTTCCGGCAACGAATTGGGCTGCTGACGACATAGGACATAGAGTCAAGGTTCAACCCGGTCTCGACCATCAAACACTTGAATGGCTTGCGCAATCGCCTCGGCTATCGCGTTGATTACACACTGACGCAAGAGGACATGCTGCCCTTCGTCCATTACCTCGAACGAGCGACGGAGCGTCCTGTCGAGGACAGATCACCAAAAGCCTAGCTGGAATTGTTCACCAGCCTAGCGGCCGGCGCGTTCTCTGTACCTGTCTCCTGGGCCGATGAGGCGAACCAAAGAAGGACTAGCGGTTTGTCCCCTGCCCCTGAAAGCGGTACGAAAGACGGCGGACATGTCGGGACCGTGCTCGATCATTAGGAAGGCTGCGGCTACCGGAGTGGACAAGAGCGACCACAAGCGGCCAGTCGACATCTGTCGTTGAATCGCCGACAATTCGGGCAGGCAGACTCAGCGGCGAGGCTTTAGCAGTCTATGAGCGGATCAACGATCATTTTGGCTGCTCCGCTGTCAGATACGACTTACGATGGGGGGACTGATGGATGTAGTTGAGCATTATCGCGCTCTTTTGAATAACTCGGGTACCGTCTTGGAAACGGTGGTAGGCACAAAGGCGGCTAGCGAGGCGTTGATTGCGTCGCATAATTATCTTCTCGATTACGACACCTTGAAGATGGCTATCGCAGAGCGACCAGAGGTAGTCGTTCTCGACTCTGCAGTAAAAGAATATCAATTCGCTCTTTATGCATTGGTTTTGGGTCAGTATAGACACGCATTCGGCGGGTTGCGCCTTTTCTTTGAACTCATGCTGGCGACAGTGCAATTTTCAGCACACGAAATAGATTATAGAATGTGGGCAAAGGATTCCAAAGATATAAACTGGAATTCCTTGAAAGATGCGCAGTCCGGTGTATTTTCGACAAATTTCATCCGAGCGTTTAATCCGGGATTTTCTGATAGCGCCAAGCAATATTCAGCTATCGCTGAGGTTGTATATCGCGAATGCTCTGAATTTGTTCATGGAAATGCTGGCACTCACGCAATTATTCCATCCGATATCGCATTTCAGGAAGAAGTTTTTTTTAATTGGCATGAGAAGGCTGCGACAATGCGGTTGGTCATCATGTTTGTTTTTTCGGCTCGCTACCTGAATCACGTTACCAAAGAGGCAACAGATCGAATGGAGCCAATCATCACAGACCTTCTCGGAAATTTGACGCCGGTTCAGGTGATATTCTCGCAACCATCGAGGGCCTTTTAATCATGGCAGATTTTTTCTTTCGAACCGAGGATATCCGACCGGATGAGGTGCTTGATTATTTCGTCGAGACCTCGAAGGATAGGCAGATCGTTGACGCACTGAAAAATAGAAATCCCGTGGTATTGGTGGGAAGTCGAGGCGTCGGAAAATCATTCCTGCTTCGAGTGGCGCAAAAGGAACTGATGGACGCGTTCGAGACAGATCGTGTGTTCCCCATCTATATAAGCTTCGTGAGAAGTTCCTTGCTTCAGTCATCAGATCCGGACCAGTTTAAGCATTGGATGCTAGCCAGAATTTGCTCATCAGTTATGAGGGGACTGACGAAAGCCGGCTTGCTCGGTGGTGTTCCGAAAAGTATTGGGCTGCTCGCGGGGGGCACTGTCACTACAACGCTTGAGCGCACGAAGGTCGAGGAAATAGCCGACGCTTATGAAGCATCTTGGAGAACACCGCAAATTACAGTGAGCGCCGATGGTCTTCCGAGCATCGATGATTTTAAAGAAGCTCTGGAAGACCTTGGCGATGAGCTCGGAATTTCCCGGTTTGCCCTTCTTTTCGACGAGGCGGCGCATATTTTCCTGCCGGAGCAACAGCGCCAGTTCTTTACAATGTTTAGAGATTTACGCTCGCACTGCATTACCTGCAATGCTGCCGTATATCCAGGCGTGACAACGTTTGGCGAAACGTTTCAGCCAGTTCACGATGCAACAATGCTCACCATCGATCGCGACATTCTCTCGGGCGACTACATTGAGAATATGCGGGAGATCGTCCAAAAACAAGCGGATAGCGGTCTTCTTACTCAAATTGCCCAATATGGAAAAAATTTCGCGACCTTGGCTTATGCGGCGACTGGAAACCCACGGCTTTTGTTAAAAACAATTGCTCAGTGTCCAAAGATGAACTCTCAACAGGTAAACGAGACAATTAGGGAGTTTTACCGAACTGAGATCTGGGCGGAACACTCGACTCTATCTGAAAAATATCTTGGACACAAAGCCTTGATTGATTGGGGTAGGGAATTCATCGAATCTCAGGTTCTCCCAGATATAAAAGCAAAAAATGATCAATATCTATCTTCCGACAAAGCTACGTCCGCGTTTTTTTGGATTCACAGAGACGCACCTGAGCTAATCAAAGAAGCCCTTCGCGTCCTAGCATACACTGGCATTGTGGTTGAGCATGCGGGAGGCATCAAAGCAAGCCGTGCGGAAATCGGAAAGCGTTACGTGATAAATCTTGGTTGTCTCTTTGCACTTGATGTGTCGCCAACGAATTCGGCATTCGAGATTGCAAAGGAATTGACTCCGAAGCGGATGACCGAATATGGATCGAATCACCCGTCTTATAAAAAGCTTATGGATCAAGCATCATTAATCACAAGCAACGGGATGACATCAGCACTTAACGTGCAACTGGATAGACCGGCTGCGGTGTTGGATTTGACAGCATGGCAATTAGAAAAATTGACTGAACTTGGACTGACAACGGTTCGCGATGTTTTAAATGCGACGGAAAAGAAGCTTAAAGAAGCGAATTATGTGGGAGACGTCAGAGCACGTCGAATGCGCAACGCGGCCATCGCAGCTGTGCTCGAGTATCTATCGGGTTAGTGCCGCAAGGAGCGAATACACGGCATTGCGAACGGGCGCCCGTTTATAAGCCTGCGCAGTGCCGATAGACATTAGGTGTCTTCGCGTGTGCACCGCCTTCAGATCGACCATTCCGATGGCGGTATGTCTGGGTGTCCGTTGTGGGTCGAGGCTTTTGCGAAAACGCAAAACTCCGCGGTTTGCGGGGGGCACTTTGCCCCCCCGAATCGCCAATAGGCCAACGCAGCTCGATCGGATGGGGCGATCTTTTCGAATGGAGAATTCGGCGAGCGCCTTCACACAGCTCCGGTCGAAGGTAACCGTTTGACTCCCGGGCGTTATCGAATCGATCAGAAGCTGCACTCGCTTATCCGGTGGACGCCGACGCCCCCTTGAGGGCGACAACGTTCGCGCCGCTTTGCCGATCGATGTATTCTGCCCATGCGTGCATCATGTCTCGCCGCTTTTCGAACAGATCACCGCGGCGATAAGCGCTTTCGGTCTTGTCACGGATCGCATGGGCCAATGCCATTTCGGCAACCTCGTTGGGAAAAGAGGTGCATTCAGATGCCCAATCGCGAAACGTCGAACGAAAACCATGCGTTGTCAGATCGTCGCGGTTCATGCGCTTGAGCAACTGTAGGAGGGCCATATTCGACAGTGGACGCCCTTCTCTGGCGCCCTCAAACACGGCACCTTTCCCTTCTACCGTTGGCAGCGCTTGCAGCAGCCGCACAGCCGCCATTGACAACGGTACGCGATGGTCCCTTTTCGCCTTCATGCGCTCGCCGGGCACGGTCCATACGGGCACCGATAGGTCAAACTCCGGCCAAGTCGCCCCCAGCACCTCATTGGTTCGACCTGCAGTAAGGATGGTGAATTCCAAAGCGCGCGCCGCGATGGAATTGTTTGCCCGCAACGCCGCGACAAATGAGCCAATGTCCGCGTAGGGCAATGCCGCGTGATGCTTGGGCTTATGGACCTTACTAGGCGCCGGTAGGAGGTGGTCCAAGTGCCCGATCCAACGAGCGGGGTTCTCCCCTTCTCGCAGCCCGCGGACCTTCGACCAATCTAGAATGCTCTCGATACGCCCACGAACACGCGTCGCCGTCTCGTTCTTCGTCAGCCAGATCGGCTGCAGTATGCGCAGCAAGAGGTCAGTATCGATATCCTTCGGTCGTAGCGCCCCAACAATCGGATACGCATAGGTCGCCAGCGTGCTTGTCCATTGCTTGGCGTGTTTCTCGTTGCGCCACTCGGCGGCACGAGACTCGATGTACTGCTCGGCGCACTGCTTGAACGTCAACGAACGGGCAGATTCGACTTTGCGCCGCACCTTCTGCTGCTTACGCAAGACAGCGGGATCGTCGCCGGCCGCGACTGCCGCTTGATGTTCGTTGCGAGCCGCCCTCGCCTGTTCCAAGGTGACCTTGGGATATGGACCGATTTGAATCAGCCCTTCTCGCCCGTCCGGCTTGGTGTACCGGAACTGCCAGTACTTAAGCCCATTTGGTTTGACCTGAAAGTAAAGGCCCCCGCCATCGTTGAGCCGATAGACGGTCGTCCGGGCTTTGGCCAAACGGCACTGAAGATCGCGAAGAAGACTCTCTGGCATTGACGAAATACCGCCGCAAAAAGTACCCGAAAAAGTACCCGCCATTTTGGGCGATTTCGTGGGTTTTGGCGAGACCTGATGGGACTTCGGATGCGCCGCAAAGCCTTTACAGTATTGGCTTTGCGGGATTTTGAGGTACTGCTTGGGAGGCTATTCTGGCGGAGAGAGGGTGAGACAAATGTCGGCTGGGAAGCCGCGCCGGATATGGATTCCATCATGGCCGCTGTCGCCTACCCACAACTCTACCCCCAACACGAGCCCGCTCTAACCCGCGCGTCTCGCACCTAGGTAGGCAACGTGCCGAAAAAGAAACGGCCTTCCGCGCATCGCTACGTGAAGGGCGAAAGAACGTCGAATTGCTTGGGCCAGAGTCGACGATCGAGCGGTTGGGATTGCGCTGACTGCAGGCATGCCGTCGGTCGACTCGACCAGCAGCGCAATGCTGGCTGGCGAGCAAAAAGCAGGCTGCAATCAGGCGCGTTACCACACTATTCCTGTTTGATGCCTTCGGCCTGAATGTGCAATGTTGTGAGCATGTTAAACCCCAATTTTTTCCCGATATCAATTCCGAAGTCGGCACGATTGAACCGCCCGCTCGCCTCGACGCCACACACCTCGCGCTTGAAGAAGGGGTTCATGACGCACTTAAACGATTCGATCTTTAGATTGAGCGGAAGCGTGACGCCGTGCAGCGTCAGCGCGCCAATCACCTCGGCAGGCTTGTCGCCATCGAATTCGATTCGAGTGCCCTTGTAAGTCGCATTCGGAAATTGCTTGATATCGAACCCGTCCTTTCCCCGCAGGTTTTCGTCAAGCTGTGCGCTACCGGTATCGATCGAAGCCGGATCGATCGATACTTCCACCCCGCCGGTCTTCTTCGCGAAATCGAGCGTCACGGAACCGCTCGACTTCGTGAACTTTCCGCGCCAGATGGACACGCCGCCAAAGTGATCGACGGCGAAGCTGGGATAGGTGTGCGTCGGATCGAGCTGGTAAGTGGTGGCGAATGCGGTCGCCGAAAGCGACGCAGCAATCAGGCCGGCCGCGATGCAAAGGTTTCGTTTGCTCATTGTCTCCTCCTGGTTTCAGGTGAATCTCTGTCAAAACTTTGTTGCAACGATATGAAATTTGATCGCCACGTCGTCGGCAACGATCGAGGTATCCCGCCACTCGCCCGTGCCGATGCCGAAATGCAAGCGCTTGATCGGTAACGTGCCGTCCAGGCTTTGCATGTTGTCGCGCTGCGTGAGTGTCACGGGCACCACGACGCTCTCAGATTTCCCCTTGATCGTGAGCTTGCCGGTCACGTTGTAGCGATTGCCGCCGACAGCGGCAATCGAACTCGAGACGAACGTTGCCGTCGGATACGTCTTGGCGTCGAACCACACTTTTCCGATGACTTGACTGTCGTAACTCGCGTCGCCGAGGTCATAGCTGCCAACGTCGACCGTCAGTTGCGCGGTGCCGTCGGCCGGCTTGGCCGGATCGAAGCTGATATGCGCGCTGAACTTCTTGAAAGCACCTTCGACTGGCACATTCATTTGCTTCGAGATCGCGGTGATCGAGCTTTTTGCCAGGTCGACCTCGGCGAGCGCACGACCCGACTCGACGAACGACGCAGCCACGAATGCAGCCGCCATGCAGTAGTAAAGCGATGTCTTCATCGGAAATCCTTCGTTACTTGAGGAAAGGCAGCATGCGATAGAGCAAACCATTGCCGTCTAACCAATGATGTTTGACCGCGACCGCCACGTGCCCTATGACGAGCACCAGCAGTCCGTAGTCGAGCGTGATGTGAATGCTTTTGAGCCAAACCTTGAGCACCGGGTCAGGAGCGATTATCGGCGGCAACGGCACCATGCCCAGGTAGACGACAGGTATGTTGGACGCGGAACTGTAGAGATAGCCGGAAACCGGGATCGCAATCATCAGCACGTAAAGCGAGATGTGCCCGAGATGTGCCGCGCGACGCTGCCAGACACGCATGCTGTCCGGCAGCGGTGGCGCACGATGCGTCAGCCGCCAAAGAACGCGCAGCACGGCAAGCGCGAGCACTGTCACACCGATCCATTTGTGCCATGAGTAAAAGCGCAGCTTGTCGGGAGTGATGCCGGGAATCCGGGTCATCATCCAACCCAGCGCAAAGCCGCCGAAGATCAACGTTGCAATGACCCAATGCAGCGCGATGGCGCCTGCCGTATAGGCATTGCGCTCAACATCGTTCGAATGAATACCGCTGGCTGCTTCTTTACCGATATCGTCCTGGCCGGCGTTACTCGCCATCGCCTGATTCATCGCACCCTCTCCTTCCGTTAGTCGAATCCACGCACACGACCAGCTGCGTGCCGAGTCCTGCAACGCCAGCTTCCATAACGTCGCCCGCCTGCAGGTATCGGCCGTAATGACTGCCGATACCTGCAGGCGTACCCGTACAGATCAAATCGCCCGCATGCAAAGCGGTATGCCTGGACAAATATGCGATCTGTTCGGCAATTCCAAAGATCATGTCGCTCGCGGCGCCGTCCTGCATCAATTCACCATTGAGCCGCAGCCACGGACGCAGTGCGGACGGATCCTCCACCGACCACGCAGGCACGAGCCAAGGCCCGCTCGGCAGCCAACCGCCGCGCGATTTGGACTGCAGCCAGTCCGTTCCAAGCGTCGGCAGGTCCTGACGGATGATCCGGTCCCGCAACGTGATGTCGTTGACGACACAATAGCCAGCGACATAATCCAACGCACAGGCCGCCTCTAAGTTGCATGCAGTGCGGCCTATCACCACGCCAATCTCGACTTCCCAATCGAGCGTGGCATCGCCCCTTTCGACGTGGAGTCCATCGAACGGCCCCGATACCGAAGCCGGTCCCTTCAGGCAGACGTACGGTGCCCCCTCTCTGCGACGCTTTTCAATCGAAGCCAAGAAGGCCTCGCGACGAACGGGCTCGTTTACCCCGCCATCGGCGTCGAGCGCCGCTTGCAACACCTGGGAGCGGTAATTTCCTATCGTGCAATAGACCTGCCGCGGCGAGACCGGCGCATGGACTCGAAAAGCCGAGAGTTCGACCCCTTGCTCCGCGAGGAGCACCTGGGTCGCCGTCGACCGGCATAGCTGCTGCAATCGCTCAACATTGACGGTCCAGTCGTCCAGCAACTCGACGATCGACGACGTGCCGCGCAATCCCTCGGAGCGCCAGTGCGCCAAAGCCATGACTCGATCGTTGAAAAGCAACGCCGGAAAGGGGTCACTCGCGGCAATCGAAACGTTGACAATCACTGGAAGCATGAGCGTTCAAAGATCGGTGGTGGACGCAGCACAGACAGCATCGCTTTCGCGACCGGCGAGCATGCGCCGGCGCGGCGCGGTTTCGACGAGGAGCACGACCACGCAGGCACCCGCGACGAGGCTGCAGAAGGCGAAGTCGAGCGTCCGCGCCAGGCCAAAATGCTCGGCGATGAAGCCGGCGATCACAGGGGCCACGCCACCGCCGAACGTCTCGCCGACACCCGACACGAAACCAATGGCCGACGCGACGAGGCCAATCGGGGCAGCCTCCGTGGCGACGGGGCCGCTGAGCAGAGACAGCAATCCGATCGAGAACATCGATACGCCGAAAAGCAACGCGAACAACAATTTTGGATCAGGACCGGTGCGGGCAAAGCAGTACAGGAAAAGCGTCGCGACGACGAAACCGACGAGTGCGGTCGGGCGTCGGCCCACGTAATCCGAGATGCCGGGCAAGAGAAACGAGCCGGCGAACCCACCGAAGCCGATCGCCGAGGCAACGAAGCCCATGCTGCGCGTATCGAGGTGAAGCACTGCAACCAGATAAGTGGGTACCATCGCGCCGATCACGAAGATGCCGCCCATCGCGCACAAAATCGCTGCCGTCGCGACGAGCACGTTGCGTGTGCGCAGCAATTGCATCCAGGTCGCCTTGGTCACGCCTGAGTGGAGATCCATGGCCGATGCGCCGTTACGGCCGTCCTTGCGCAGCAGTCGCCAAATAAGAGCGGACACGATCAGGCCAGGCACCGCCGAAATCATGAAGACCCAGTGCCATGACGGCACGATCCGCACCAACTGAGTGGCCACGATCGGTGCGAAACCAAGCCCGACGAGCGGAATCATGCTCAGTTGCAGCCCTTGATTGAGCCCGCGGCGCGCGGGCCGCGACGCCTCGCTGTTCGCGGCAAGGCTCGCGGGCGTGAACGCGCCTTCGGCCACACCCATCGCCGCGCGAAGCAGCACGAGGCTTGCAAATCCGGTGGCAAATCCCGACAAGCTCGAAAGCAGCGAGAAAACGATCATCGTGGCAACGAGGATCTTCTTTCGACCGATGCGGTCCGAAACCGGCCCCATCACGATCGACCAGAGCCCCCACGCGACGCCGAGCACGCCGATCAGGCTGCCGAGTTGCGAATAGCTGAGCCGCAAGTCGCTCATCATGTACGGGAACATGGGCGCCATCAGCCAACGGTCGAAGCCGACCAATCCGAACCCTAGGCCCAGCAATACGAGCGTTCTGCGTTCATAGCCGACGTCATGTTGAGGGGCAGTCATGAAATGTCTCCGGGGGTTTGAGTTGTCGTTCATTTATTCAGGCAAGTCGCGCGGCTGGCTCGTCGGCGGGACGACGCTCCAGCTTCCGTCGTCGTGTCGAAAGAAAAAGATGGCGATCGCTTGGGCGCGCCCCGGGAGCGATACCCGAATGCAACGATTCCGCTTGGGCATGATGTGCGGTACGCGGCTCACTTGCACAGGCTCGGTCGAAGTCCTGCCGAACCACTTCTCGACCACGCATCGCAAAGTTCTGTCCTCTGCAAACACTTCACCCTCTCCTTCCCGCAACCGACCGAGGCGGCAGCGCTACGGTGCTCCGTCAGTGCATTCTCAGTGCTAACGTTAGCGCATATTAGACGCAGCTTTTGCTGATGTCAAATGCATTCATTAGTTCATAAAAATGCCTACGTAAGCATTGATCCGAGGCCCCTGACCGAATGCAGTGCGGCCCCGGCCATCCGGTTTTGCTATCGATAGCAGCAGCGTGCCGGTTTATGCTATCGTTTGTCCCGATTCGCCTCATTGGAACGCCATGGTCACCATCAAAGACATTGCCGCCCGCCTCCAGGTCTCGCCGTCGACGGTCGGCCGAGCCCTCGCCGACGATCCGAGAATCAGCGCCGCCACGAAAAAGAAGGTGTCGGAAGTCGCGAACGAAATGGGCTACGTGGCCAATCTGGCCGCGCGCATGATGCGCGGCGTCTCGAGCAATCTCGTCGGCTTGGTGCTGCCCGACATTCGCAATAGCTTTTATTCGACGATCGCGCACGCGCTGTCCAATTGCGTGCAAAGCGCAGGGTTTCAGCTCACGCTGTCGGAAACTGGGGACGACCGCATGGTCGAGTTGCAGCACATCCGAGAACTGGCGAGTGCGAACGTAGCCGGCATCATCATCGTTCCGACTGCGAAGCCCCACAGGGAAGCGATACGGCTACTCAAGATGTTGCCCCACGTGCAGTTGATCCGCCGGCAAGCGGCGATCGGCGATCAATTCTTCGGAATTGACGATACCAAGGCGTTATACGAAGCGACGGACCATCTCGTTCAACTAGGCCATCGCCGGATTGCGTATATCGGCGGCCCCGACGATCTGCCCACGGGCGCGGCGCGGTTGCTGGGCTATCAGAAGGCGCTCGATGCCCTTTCCCGCAATGGAAGGGCCGGCCCGGAACACGTACGGCTCGGCTCGCCTGGCTCCGTCGAGTTCGGCCGCGAGGCCATGCGTGCTTTGCTGTCGTTGGCGAATGCGCCGACGGCCGTGGTGGCCGGCTCGGTGCGCATTACGCAAGGTATTCTCGAAGAACTGATGTCTCGTCGCATCAGCGTTCCCGATCAACTTTCCGTCGTGGGTTTTGGCGATGAAGTCGGATTCAGTTGGTGGGGACCGGGACTCACGACGATCGGCCTGCCCGTTCATGATCTGGCGACCGCTTGCGGCCTGTGGTTCGTGCATCAAATCCGCCAAAACGAGTCTGCGCGCGCGCCCTACTCGTCGATCGCCACGTCGACGCTGATCGTGCGCGGCAGCACCTGCGCGCTCGGCACCGCTCAGCGCGAGCGCGCACCGCTCAGTAGGAGTAAAAGCCCTGCTTAGTTTTGCGACCGAGATAGCCCGCGTCGACCATCTCTCTGAGCAACGGCGCGGGCCGATATTTCGTATCGTTCAGGTCGCGGTGAATCACCTCCATGATCGAAAGCACCGTATCGAGCCCGATCAAATCCGCCAGCGCCAGCGGCCCCATCGGATGATTCGCGCCCAGCCGCATCCCCGCATCGATTTCCTCTGCGCTTGCGCAGCCCTCCTGCAGGACGAAGACGGCTTCGTTGATCATCGGCACCAGGATGCGATTGACGACGAAGCCTGGGGCATTCTTGACCTGAATCGCGGATTTGCCCAGCCGTTCGGCCAGCACGACCGTCGCGTCGAACGTGGCGTCGCTGGTCCGCAGGCCGCGAATGACTTCGACAAGCGCCATCGCGGGGACCGGGTTGAAGAAGTGCATGCCGACGAAGCGGGAAGGATCCGCAAGCGTTGCCGCGAGCTTGGTGATCGATACCGACGATGTGTTCGTGGCGACAATCGCGTCGGTGTTGGCGACGGCGTCCAGGTCCTGCAATATCTGCTGTTTGATTCGAACGTTTTCCGTCGCTGCTTCGATCAGGACATCGCATGCAGCGAACGCGCTGAGCGTGGGCGCTGCATGCACGCGTGCCATGGCGCCGGCGGCCTCACCGGAGGTGATCTTCCCCTTGGACACCAACCGGTCGAAGCTGGCCGATAGTCGGCCCACGCTGCGCGTCAACGCGCTCGCATCGACGTCGTTGAGCATGACGTCCAGGCCAGCCGTGGCACAGGCCTGAGCAATGCCGATCCCCATCTGGCCTGCGCCGACGATTCCTATCGTTTCGAATTTCATGGATGCCTTACCTGCTCTGAAAAGAGTTCGGATAATTTAGTCCGCCGCTGTTCGCGCCCTGACCGTTCTCCCGGCTGCCCGACGCCACGCAGGTCGGCCTCGTCCTTGGCCGCCCGGATTGCACCGTCGAAGGTGGACTCGCTCGCGACGCGAGCTCGATCGACGTTAATTACCCAGCTATCGAACGTATAGCGCCACCGAATGCGACGCTCCTCGAGCAGCGCGGAAAACCAGCGCCAGAGCGCCGCATCCTGCGCATTGGCCGCCGCGGCGGCATTAAGGCGGGTTCGCTGCATGGCGTTCATCGTTGCTCCGGTTCGTGCATGGCTTCGATCGAAATGCGGGACCCACGCTTAGGCAAGGGCGGCGAGCACCTCCGGGACGGCTGTGAACAAGTCGGCTGCGAGTCCATAATCGGCCACGGTGAAGATCGGTGCTTCGGAGTCCTTATTGATCGCCACGATCACCTTCGAATCCTTCATCCCGGCCAAGTGCTGAATCGCCCCCGAGATGCCGACCGCCACATACAGCTGCGGCGCCACGATCTTGCCGGTTTGGCCCACTTGGTAGTCGTTCGGCACGTAGCCTGCGTCCACCGCCGCGCGCGAGGCGCCCAGCGCCGCGCCGAGCTTGTCGGCCAGGGGCTCCAGCACCTGCATGTAGTTCTCGCCGCTGCCAAGACCACGACCACCCGACACGATGATGCTCGCGCTTGTCAGCTCGGGACGGTCCAGCTTCGTCACTTCGCGATTCACGAAGTGCGAGACGCCGGCATCGGGCGCGGCTTCGATCTTTTCAATCGATGCGTTGCCGCCTTCCGCCGCCACCGCGTCGAAGCCCGTCGCACGCACCGTGATCACCTTGATCGCATCGCTCGATTGCACCGTGGCAATGGCATTGCCCGCATAGATCGGGCGCTCGAACGTATCGCCCGATACCACGGCCGTGATTTCGCTGATCTGAGCGACGTCGAGCTTGGCCGCAATGCGCGGCGCGACGTTCTTGCCGTACGCCGTGGCCGGCGCCACGATGTGCGAGTAGTCCTTCGCCACGTTCAGCACGGTCGCTTCGACGTTTTCCGCGAGGCCTTCGGCCAATTGCGCCGCATCGGCCAGCAACACCTTCGATACGCCGGCGATCTTCGCCGCCGCGTCGGCCGCGCCTTGCGCGTTGTGCCAGGCAACCAGCACATGGATGTCGCCGCCGACGAATTTGGCAATCTCGTGCGCGGCAGCAACGGTATTCAATGTCGCCCCCTTGATCGACGCGTTGCCCCCTAAGGAGGGGGTTTTCAGGGCATCGTGTTCGGCAATAACCAGAATCGTCATGTCTCTCCCCTTACAACACCTTCGCTTCGGTCTTCAGCTTCTCCACCAGCGTCTGCGCATCCGGCACCATCACACCAGCACTGCGCTTGGGCGGCTCAGCCACCTTCAAAGTCTTCAAACGAGGGGCTACATCCACGCCGAGATCCTCGGGCTTGATCGTTTCAAGCGGCTTCTTCTTCGCCTTCATAATGTTGGGCAGCGTCACATAGCGCGGTTCGTTCAAGCGCAGATCCGTCGTCACCACCGCCGGCAGGGTCAACGTCAGAGTTTCAGCGCCGCCGTCTACTTCACGTGCGACCGTCGCGCGCTTTTGTCCCCCCTCGTCGACAATTGCCACCCTCGAGGCAAACGTCGCTTGCGGCAGACCTGCCAGTGCGGCCAACATTTGACCCGTTTGGTTCGAATCGTCGTCGATCGCTTGCTTGCCGAGGATCACGAGCCGCGGTTGCTCTTTGTCCACCAGTGCTTTCAAAAGCTTCGCCACCGCCAGCGGCTGCAGATCCTCGTTCGATTCGATCAGGATCGCGCGGTCCGCGCCGATCGCCAGCGCGGTGCGCAGCGTTTCCTGACATTGCGTCACACCGGCCGAGACCACCACCACTTCCACGGCCACGCCCGCTTCCTTCAGACGCACCGCCTCTTCCACGGCGATTTCGTCGAACGGGTTCATCGACATCTTCACGTTCGCGATATCGACGCCCGTACCATCCGACTTCACTCGGACCTTGACGTTGTAATCGACCACGCGTTTCACCGGCACCAGAATCTTCACGTTCGCCCTCCCATCAGGCTGCGTCCATCAAACGACGTTGCTTTCCCGCAAAGCGGCGATCTGCTCCGCATTCAACCCGAGCCATTCGTCGAGCACCGTTTCCGTGTGTTCGCCCAAAGTCGGCGGCGCATTCCGGTATCGCACGGGTGTTTCCGACATTCGAATCGGATTGGCGACTAGCGGCACCTTCCCCGCAACGGGATGCTCCATCTCCATGCGCATCGCGCGCGACTGAACATGGGGGTCGGCAAACACCTGATCCATCCGATTGATGGGGCCGCACGGCACACCGCGCTCCTCCAGCATCGCCACCCACTGAGCCGTCGTGCGTGTCACAGTCACGGTATGCAGCAGCGCGACAAGTTCGTCCCTATGGAGCACGCGCTGCGGATTGCTGACAAACCGCGCATCGCTGGCCCATCCCGGCCGGCCGAGCCCGGCACAGAGGCTCGAGAACTGCGAGTCGTTTCCGACCGCGATAATCATGTAGCCGTCCGCCGTCGGAAAATCCTGGTACGGGACGATGCTCGGGTGCGCATTGCCCATTCGCCGAGGGACGTTGCCGCCGATCAAATAGTTGGCTGCTTGATTGGCCAAGCACGCGATCTGCACGTCGAGCAGCGCGAGATCGATGTGCTGGCCTTGTCCCGACCGTTCGCGATGCGCCAGCGCCGCAAGCACGGCAACGCTCGAATACAGGCCCGTCATCACGTCGGTCAGCGCGACGCCGACTTTGATCGGACCTTCGCCGGGCGATCCATCCGGCCGGCCTGTCAGGCTCATCAAACCGCCCATCCCTTGCATCAGGAAATCGTAGCCGGCTCGCGCCGCGTAGGGTCCGGTCTGCCCGAACCCGGTGATCGAGCAATAGATGAGGCGCGGATTGATCGCCGCGAGGCTCGCGTAGTCGAGCCCATAGCGCGCAAGTCCACCGACCTTGAAATTTTCAAGGACGATGTCGGCCTTGCTCGCAAGCTGCCGGATCAGCGCCTGCCCGTCAGGCTGCGCCATGTCGATCGTCACCGATCGCTTGTTGCGATTGGCGCTCAGATAATAGGCGGACTCACCGGTCGGGTTGCCGTCGGCATCGCTCAGCCATGGCGGGCCCCATGCGCGCGTATCGTCGCCCACGCCGGGGCGCTCGACTTTGACGACATCCGCGCCAAGGTCAGCCAGCAATTGGCTGGCCCACGGGCCGGCCAACACGCGCGACAGATCGAGCACCCGCAGGCCCGAGAGCGCACCTCGTTGCGTCAATGCTTCCATATCCGTTCAGAACGCGGCGATGCCGGTGATGGCGCGTCCGAGGATGAGCGCGTGGACGTCGTGCGTACCCTCGTACGTATTCACGACTTCGAGATTCACGAGGTGCCGCGCAATGCCGAACTCGTCGCTGATGCCGTTTCCGCCGAGCATGTCGCGCGCGTGCCGCGCGATGTCGAGCGCCTTGCCGCACGAGTTGCGTTTCATGATCGACGTGATCTCGACGGCGGCGGTACCTTCGTCTTTCATGCGGCCGAGCCGCAGGCATCCCTGCAAGCCGAGCGTGATCTCGGTTTGCATGTCGGCGAGTTTCTTTTGGATCAACTGGTTCGCGGCAAGCGGCTTGCCGAACTGCTTGCGATCAAGCACGTACTGCCGCGCACGGTGCCAACAGTCCTCGGCCGCGCCGAGCGCGCCCCAGGCAATGCCGAATCGCGCACTGTTCAAGCAGGTGAACGGACCTTTGAGGCCGCGGACGTCCGCAAACGCGTTCTCTTCGGGGCAAAAGACTTCGTCCATCACGATTTCGCCCGTAATCGACGCGCGCAAGCCGACCTTGCCATGGATCGCCGGCGCCGACAGTCCCTTCCAGCCTTTTTCCAGGACGAAACCTCGGATCGCGCCTTCATCGTCCTTCGCCCATACGACGAAGACATCGGCGATTGGGCTGTTGGTGATCCACATCTTGCTGCCGGTCAACAGATAGCCGCCGTCGACTTTCTTTGCCCGAGTTGTCATGCTGCCTGGATCGGAGCCGTGATTCGGCTCGGTCAACCCGAAGCACCCGATCCATTCGCCTCGTGCGAGCCTGGGCAGATACTTGCTCTTGATGGCTTCGGCGCCGAATTCGCAGATCGGCACCATCACGAGCGAGGACTGCACGCTCATCATCGAGCGATACCCGGAATCGACTCGTTCGACTTCCCGTGCGACGAGGCCATAAGAGACATAGTTCAACCCCGAGCCGCCGTATTCCTCCGGAATCGTCACGCCAAGCAATCCTAGTTCACCCATCTCACGGAAGATGGCGGGGTCGGTACTTTCCTTGCGAAATGCGTCGAGCACGCGCGGCAGCAGCCGCTCCTGACAGTAATCGCGCGCAGAATCACGCACCATTCGCTCTTCGTCCGTTAGCTGCCGATCGAGCAGCAAAGGATCGTCCCAATTGAAGCTCGCTGATTTGTGCTGTCCACGCATTTCAAACTCGCAGAATAAGGTATGTGGCACTCACTCTAATGGTCGCGTACTCATCAAACAAACGATTTGTTCTCACACACTTGTGCGAGAATTGCACTCGTTGTTGTAACCACGGCAGGAGTCGAGAACCATGCGCAGAAAGATCCCTTCGACCGGCGCGATGTGCGCGTTCGAATCGGCCGCACGGCATCAAAGCTTTACGAAGGCGGCCGATGAACTTGCCGTGACCCAAAGCGCCATATGCCGCCAAATCGGGACGCTGGAAGCATTCTTGGGCGTCAAGCTCTTTCGCCGCAGCCGTCGCGGCGTCGCGTTGACCGAGGCGGGGGTCGCTTATAGTCGCAAGGTCGCGGCACGTCTGGACGATTTCGAGCGCGACACGCTCGAACTGATGGCGAAGGGGGGACAAGGGGCGACACTGGAACTCGCGGTCGTGCCGACTTTCGCCACGAAATGGTTGCTGCCGCGCCTGCCGATGTTCCATGCGCACTACCCGGACATCACAGTGAATCTGACGTCGCAGGCACGCCCGTTTTTATTCGAGGGGACTGAATTCGACGCGGCGATTCACGCGGGCCCTGGGATCTGGCCCGGCACGGAAGGTCTGCGGCTGATGGGAGAAAGCCTTATTGCGGTCTGCAGCCCGGCGCTCATTGCGCCGCGCAAGACCGTGGGCCGGACAGACTGGAGACGCTACCCGCTATTGCAGCAAAGCACGCGGCCGTATGCGTGGCGCGAGTGGTTCGCGTCGCGCGGCATGGAAGTCGAAGGCGACATGGCTGGACCGAGGCTCGAGCTGTTCTCGATGCTCGCCGAGGCAGCCAGGCACGGGATGGGGATCGCCCTCATGCCTCGCTTTCTCGTGGAGGATGAACTCGATCGCGGCGTACTGATTCAGGCGTCGGCGCACGAACTCCCGAGCAGCCGCTCGTACTATCTGATTTTTCCTGAGGAAAAAGCCGAACACGCAGCGCTCGGCCAGTTCCGCGACTGGATCGTCGCCCAAGCCGGCGCCAACAGCGCCGGCTCGGCTGTCTAGCTCGCTCAGAACTTGTGGCGCAGCCCGACGCTGGTCAAGAACTGATGATTCGTCGACGAAGGGCCGCCGCTGCCGCCGATGAACGCGCCGTTGAATATTGTTGCGCCGGCCCCGCGCACCGTCTGATACTCGGCCATCAAATACAGGTCCGTGCGTTTGGAAAGCGAATACGCCGTCATCAGATTGAACTGATTCCAGCGCGGTTTCGCATTCACGGTAGCGTTCGAATAGCGGCCATCGGTGAACGTATATGACGCGGCAACGACCCACGCCGGATTGATCAGATAGCGGATGTTCGCCTCATAGTTGTCGAAGGTCAGATCGGTCAGCGATCCGGTCGACTGCGGAGCCAGCGTACTGCCGCGGTAAACCGCGCTGCTGCTGCCGTAGTGCGAATGACTCCAGACGAGCCCTAGCGTCGCCGGCCCGATCGTATAGCCCGCCCCAACGCCCCAGACCTGCTGAATCGCGGCATGGAACGTGGCGTCACCCGAGGTCGATGAACCGTCGAGTGCGCCTGCCGCGCCATCGCCTGGGTTGTCGATGCGCATATACGCCGTGCTGATCGTGAGCGGCCCCCTGCTGTAACTCGCCCCCGCGCTGAACGCGCGATTGTCGGAGTAATCTCCCGCTTTGTTCGAGAACGCGTACAGGCCACCAAACTTCAGTCCACTAAAATCCGTACTCGCAAATTTGACTGCATTGTCGAGCCGGAAGAAATCGCCGAAGTTGTCGTTGTCCATCGGGTGCATGAACTCCAGCCCGCCGACGAAGCTCTGGGCCAAGCTTCGCGGCGCCAGGTAATCGACCACGGAGTCGTACTGCCGTCCCAATGTCACCGCGCCGTATGCGTTGGACATGCCCACCCATGCCTGCCGGCCGAACAGCCGCCCACCTTGCTGCAGCGTGCCGTTGATTCCTGTGAAGCCGTTTTCCAATTTGAAAATCACCTTCAACCCACCACCGATCTCCTCAGCGCCCGTCAGCCCCCAGCGATCGCCGACGATGTTGCCGGTGGAAGCGAAAACGGCACTGTGCCCCCGCTGGTTATTGACATACGAAATGCCGTTATCGATCAGGCCATATAACGTCACCGAGCTTTGCGCGTGAGCCGCTGCGCATAGACAGCTTCCGATCGCGAGTGCGAGTTGCCGCTTCATACATGTCTCCTGATTCTTGTGTATAGGTCGTCGAGGTCGTCTTCATTGTGTTGGTGCGATCGAGCGCGCGACATCGCGGGGTCACCGTGTGGCAGCGCGCGCTAACGTTAGCACTGAAGCGGAGCATATTTGGTCGGCGTCTGTTGTCAAATCGGGGTTTTCGATAACCTTCATTCGAGCCGAGCCCAGACTTGGTAGCGCGAGATTGTCTGCAGATGGCGCAACACCTCGCTTGGCACCTGGGAATTTTAATGCTAACGTTTGAACATATTCATTCGTTTCTACGGACAGAGCCCCTCATGAGCGACACCGTTTTTCTGACCGACTACGCATGGCCCGACGACAGCGTCGAGCGCGCGATCATCGAATCCGCCGGGATGACATTGGTGAGCGGTCCGGCGTCGCCGGCCGCGGCTTCATCGATCGAAGCGCTTGTGCAAGAGCATCGCCCGACCGGCATCATGACCTGCTGGGCGCCGTTATCGGCTCGGGCGATCGAGGCCGCCCCCGATCTGAAAATCGTCGCGAGGCTCGGCGTGGGGCTCGACAACATCGCGGTCGAGACGGCCACGGCGCGCAGCGTTCTCGTCACGAACGTGCCTGACTACTGCGTCGAGGAAGTCTCGGATCACGCGATCGGTTTCGCGCTAGCGTGGACGCGCGGCCTCGTGCAGTTCGATCGCGAGGTTCATGCCGGACGATGGATGCCCTCCGGTGCGCGGCTGCGCCGCTTGGCCTCGCTCACGTGCGGATTGATCGGCTATGGCCGCATCGGGCGGGCGACGGCACGCAAGTTCGCCGCCTTTGGCTGCCGCGTGCTGGCGCATGATCCTTTCATGCCCGCCGACGCAGGCGGCGTAGAGGCGGTAGGCCTCGATGCATTGCTCGCGCAAAGCGACATCGTGGTCGTTCATGCACCGCTGACCAACGGCACGCATCACCTCATCGATCGCGAGCGGGTTTCGCTCATGAAGCCCGGCAGCTTGCTGATCAACGTGAGCCGCGGCGCGATCGTCGATACGGATGCTGTCGTGCAAGCGCTGCAAAGCGGCCGACTCTCCGCGGCCGCGCTCGATGTCATCGAATCCGAGCCGGCGGTGCCGCCTGCATTGCTCGAACAGCCGGGCGCCATGCTGACGCCGCATGTTGCCTTCTCCTCGGATGCATCGCTGCTGGAATTGCGCAGGCGCGCTGCCGAAGAAGTCGTGCGCGTCTTGCGCGGCGAAGCTCCACTCAACCCGTGCAATCTGCGCAAGCCATGATTGCCGCACTGCGTATCCGTTTCCAATTACTGCGCCGCACATGATGAATGAACGAAACAGCCCGGACCCACGGCTCGACGCCTTCCTTATCGAGCATCGGCTCGCGGCGCCGAATGAATCCGCATCTTGGCACCCTTTGACGGGAGGCGTGTCGTCCGATATTTGGCGTGTCGATCTGGCTGATCGCTCGCTGTGCGTGAAGCGCGCGCTGTCTACGCTGAAAGTTGCCGCTCAATGGCAAGCCCCTGTCTCGCGCAACGCCTATGAATGGGCCTGGATGCAGTTCGCCGCACAGCACTGCCCGGACAACGTCCCCACGCCGCTTGCCCATGACCCGGCGCTCGGCGTATTCGCGATGTCTTTTCTTTCGCCTGCCGAACATCCTGTCTGGAAGCAGCAGCTGATGGCCGGTCAAGTCGAGATCGAGACGGCAAAGGCCGTCGGCCATCTCATCGGCAGCTTGCATGCGGCAAGCGCCGAGAGCAGCGAGCTTGCCAAGGCATTCGACACGCGCGAGAACTTTCATGCGCTGCGGCTGGACCCTTATCTCATCGCCACGTCCGCACGCCACCCGGCACTGGCCTCGCGATTGGAGGCGCTCGCTCGTCGCACGGCCTCTGTCCGCACGGCCCTCGTGCATGGCGACGTAAGCCCGAAGAACATCCTCATCGGCCCGATGGGTCCGGTGCTGCTCGATGCCGAATGCGCCTGGTTCGGCGATCCGGCATTCGATCTTGCCTTCTGCCTGAACCACTTGTTGCTCAAATGCCTCGTTCGCCCCGATCAGGTCGATGCGTTGATCGTTTCCTTCAAAGCGCTGACCGAAGCCTACTTCGACGAAGCCGACTGGGAACTGCGCGCCGGCCTCGAAGCACGTGCCGCGGCATTACTTCCGGCGTTGCTGTTGGCTCGCGTCGACGGAAAATCCCCGGCAGAGTATCTGAACGACGACCGGCTGCGAGATCAGGTCCGACGGATCGCCGTTCCACTTCTGTACGAGCCCGTGGCGGCTCTTTGTCAGGTCGCGGCGGCGTGGGTAGAGGGCATCGGTCGGCATAGGCTGCAGCGCTGAAGATGCCCCGCGCGAGCGCGCAATCGAAGAACAATAATCTCGGAGACCGGCGGCCATGCACGCTGACAAGACGACCAGCGGCGTCGAGTATGTGCTCGACGATTCGACTGCCATGATTTCGAAAGGCGATCTCGATGGCAAGATCACCTACGCCAATCGGGATTTCATCCGCGTAAGCGGGTATGCCGAAGAGGAACTGCTCGGTGCGCCGCAAAGCATGCTGGCGCATCCCGACACGCCGCATCAGGTCTTCGAGGACTTCCTACGCACGGTCAAGTCGAACAAGACATGGACGGGCATTGCAAAGGGCCTGCGCAAGAGCGGGGATCATTTCTGGGTAGAAATGACCGCTGCGCCGATCTACCGGAATCGCCGTGTTGCCGGGTACATCACGATCCGTGCGAAGGCAACTGCCGAAAGGATCCGTTTCGCCGACGAAGCCTATACGGCGATGAAAAACGGAAGCGCTGACGTCGTCTTGGATGGAGGCAGGATCGTCAAGCGATCGACGTTCAGGCGCTTGCGAAGCGTGCAGCACCTTTCCGTCGCAGCGAAGATGAATACCCTCACTGCACTTACGGCCGCCCTGTTTGGGAGCAACCTGGCTGTGCTCGCGCATCCAGGCAGCGCCTCCGGCCAATGGATCGTATCGTCCTCGGCAGCAGGCATCGCCTGCTGCCTGCTCTCGTCACTGCTTTTTCGTCACGGCCTGATCAGGCCGTTCGCGCGGGTCAAAGATCATATCGACGATTTGGGCGAAGGCAACCTGTCTCGAGCCATCGAAGCATATGGCGACGGCGAAGCCGCGCAGATTCAGCACGCGTTGCGCATTCTCCAAATCAATCTCACGCTGCTGGTTTCGCAAATCAAGGAAACGACTGTGCTCGTCAGCAACGGCGTCGCCGAAATCGCATCGGGCAACACCGATCTTTCCGCGCGAACGGAAGCCCAAGCCGCTTCCCTGACTCAGATCGCCGCCTCGATGGCAAAGCTCACTGCGATGGTTGCGAACAATTCGGAAAGCGCACGCGAGGCGAATGTGTTGTCGACGACCACTTCGAGCGTCGCGGCGAAAGGCAGGCAGGCCGTCGGTAAAGTCATCGAAACCATGGTGTCGATCGAAGACAGTTCGCGCAGAATCGTCGACATCATCGGCGTAATTGACGGCGTCGCTTTCCAGACCAATATTCTCGCGCTGAACGCCGCCGTGGAAGCGGCACGTGCCGGCGTGCAAGGGCGCGGCTTCGCGGTAGTTGCAGGGGAAGTGCGCAACCTCGCACGGCGTTGCGCCGATGCCGCGAAGGAAATCAAATCGTTGATCGGAGACTGCACCACGCGAGTCGAAGGCGGCAGCCAGCTCGTCAGCAATGCGGGAGAAATCATGACCGACATTGTCGCAGCCGTCGAGCGCGTGACGATGGTGCTGGGCGATATCGCGACCGCGAGCCGATCGCAAAGCGACGGAATCACGCAAGTCAATGAGGCACTGGCTCAGCTCGAGCATACGACGGAGCGCAATGCAGGCCTCGTGGATCAGGCCGGCATCGAATCTCGGCGCATGCGGGAAGAAGCCGGCAAGCTGGCGAGATTGGTCGAGGCGTTCAAGCTTTCGAGTCTCGCGTAGATGGGTTCTGCGACGCCCTCAAGACGCTTGAGGGCGCCCTGCTCCAGCGCCGAGAAACGACTCAGGTACCCTGGAACCGGGTCGAAGCAAGCTGCGACACACCACTTCAATCGCGGCGATCTCGAGGCAACGCCTCCGCCACGACGGAATTGCGCAGCACGCCGATCGCAGGAATCTCGACTTCGATCGTGTCCCCCACCTGGATTGGGCCGACCCCGGCGGGCGTCCCGGTCATGATGACATCGCCGGGAAGCAGCGTCACGAATCGGCTCAGGTAAGCGATCAGGTAAGGCACTGGAAACAATAGATCGCGCGTGTTGCCGTTCTGCCGCACTTCTCCATTCAAACGCGTGATGATCTGCAGATTCGACGGATCAAGCCCGGTTACGATCGCTGGCCCGAGCGGAGCAAACGTGTCATACCCTTTGCCCGCGAATAGACATCCGAACGCACTCTCGCGTCGTTGCAGCACTCTGTCGCTGACATCGTTGCCGCATGAGTAGCCGAGCACGTAGTCCAATGCCTGCACTTCAGGCACATGACGCGCAACTTTGCCCATCACGACGCACAACTCCCCCTCGAAATGGATGATCTCCCCATCCGACGGATAGACGATCGACTCGTCGGGACCGATGACCGCGGTGCCCGGCTTCATGAAGAGAACCGGCAGATCGGGCACCGGCTTGCCCACCTCATTCGAATGCGCCTTGTAGTTGTAGCCCAGGCCGAAGATACGAGGCTGATCCACCGGCGCGAGTATTCGTAGGTCGCTTACGAGATCGAGTTCGCCGCTCAGTCGCAGCCCCTCAAACGGCGAGGCCGCCAAGCGAGCGATCGTGCCGTCGCACTGCACCATGCCGTAGTGGATCGATCCGCCCAATGCGTATCGAACAATATGATGGGATGACAAGAGAACCTCCTCTCTTACTTTGATGTGCTAACGTTAGCGCAGCGAGCGAGCGCAGTCAATCGACGATTTATCGGGGAAAGCCGCTCGACACCCTATTGACAATCGGCGCACGCCTCTGCCAGAATTTATGCCAACGTTAGCACTTCAGGAGGCACGGCCGCTATGAGCACATCGGATTCTTCCGCAACGAACGGCGTGCCCTTGGCGATCCGCCGCATCGTCACCGGTCACGACGAGCATGGCGCGTCGATGGTTGCCCTCGATGGCGCCACACCGCGCTCCGACGCCTTCGTCCATATCCGGGGCATGATGTCGCGGCTCATCTGGGCGACCGATCCGCTCCCTACGCTGCCGTTCGACGCCCAGGACCCGACCGTATCGGTCAAAAGCATCGTTCCGCCCCAGTCGGGCACGCGGTTCCTCGTGGTGACGTTTCCGCCTGACAGCGTGTTCTTCGCGCCGGACTTCGACCCCGCCGCTGCCACTGCGGAGAACCTGGCTATCAGCCCGGGGCTCGCCGAGTTGTTCGAGGCCGACGGTATGCACGCGACGCCGACCATCGACTACGGCATCGTCCTCGATGGCGAGATTTGGCTCGAGCTCGACGACGGCCGCGCCGAACTCCTGCATCAACATGACGTGATCGTTCAGAACGGGACACGTCACGCTTGGCGCAACAAGAGCGATCGATCGGCCACCCTTGCGTTCATCTTGATCGGAGCCGCTCGGGACCGCTGACCTTGGTGAACCGGGTGAGATCGTTCGACATAGTTGCGAACCCAACTGCCTTGTCGAACCAAATACACGTAGCACTTTACGCAAGACTATATAGAGAAGATAGAGAAGACATATGACCGATACGACAATCGCGCAGGTCCGCGGCCGCCGCGTGTGGGATTCACGCGGGCGCCCGACGGTGGAAGTGGAAGTCACCTTGAAATGCGGCGTGAGCGGTCGTGCCATCGCGCCCGCCGGCGCCTCGATGGGCACAGGCGAAGCCGTCGACCTGCGCGACGGGGGCGACGCGTTCGGTGGCCTCGACGTCAACAATGCGCTGGCAGGCGTCAACGGAGAAATCGCGAGCGAGCTTCGTTCGATGGACGCCTACGCCCAATCCGAAGTCGACTCGCGCCTCGTCCAACTCGACGGCACGCCGAATCGTAGCCGCCTCGGCGGCAATGCGATCGTCGCGACGTCGATGGCTGTGCTACACGCCGCCGCCGCGGCTAGCGGCCAGCCGCTCTGGCGCTATCTGGCCGGAGATGGCCCGGTCCGTACGCCGCTGCCCGAGATCCAGATCTTCGGCGGGGGCGCCCACGCGGCGCGACGCGTGGACGTGCAAGATTTCATGGTGATGTGCCCGGCGGCGGGCAACTTCGGCGAGGCTTTGGAATGGACGGCAGAAATCTATCGGGCGGCTGGCGCCCTGATGAAACAAGCCGGCAAGTTACAGGGCGTGGCAGACGAGGGCGGCTACTGGCCCGCTTTCGACACCAATGAAGAAGCCCTCGACACGCTCACGCGTGCCATTTCCAACGCCGGACTGCGGCCCGGTAAGGACGTGGGCATTTCGCTCGACATCGCTGCATCCGAATTCGGCCGCGACGGGCGCTACACATTGGCGCTCGACGGCCGCACGCTCGACACCGCGCAAATGATCGACATGCTCGGACGCTGGCTCGACGCCTATCCGATTCTGTCTATCGAAGATCCGCTTGGGGAAGACGATGCCGCGGGCTTTCACCAGTTCACCAAGATGTACGGATCGCGCTGCCAAATCATCGGCGACGACTTCCTAGTCACGAACGCCGAGCGCATCCGGGCAGCCGCGTCAAGCGGCGCACTCAACGCGGTCTTGATCAAACCGAACCAGGCAGGCACCATCAGCGAAGCACATGCGGCGCTGACGGCCGGCAAGCAGGCGGGCTTCGGCACGATCGTCTCGGCGCGCTCCGGCGAAACGGAAGACGTAACTATCGCGCATCTGGCGGTCGGCTGGAACGCGGGGCAGCTCAAAGTGGGCTCGTTTTCCCGCTCCGAACGCATGGCGAAGTGGAACGAAGTGTTGCGCATCGAAGAATCGCTCGGCCGAAAAGCACTGTTCAGCGGCTGGACGGCACTGCCCTTCCACGGCCGTCTTGCGGCCGCTTCCGGGCGTTAGCATTTTCCAAGTGCTAACGTTGGCAATAAATTGCACAATTTGCTTGAACGACAATTCCAGCGAGGTCAATCATGCTCCCCCCAGTCAATCTCAAACCGCCGTTCAACATTACGCGCGCAAGTCACATCGTATTGAACGTTGCCGACTTGGCGAAAAGCCGCGAGTTCTATGTCGATATTGTCGGTCTCGTGGTCACGGAGCAATCCGCCGACACCTGCTATCTGCGCGGGCTGTCCGAGGCTTGTCACCATAGTCTCGTGCTGATTCAGTCGAAGAAGGCCGCCTCCACCTGCAAGCGCATCGGCTTTCGCGTCTTCCTCGAAGAGGATCTCGACCTCGCCTATGCATTCTTCAAGGAGCAAGGGCTACCGGCCGAGTGGGTCGAAGTTGCGCATCAGGGCAGAACGCTGCATGTATCCGACCCGTTCGGCACGAAGATCGAGCTGTGCGCGCAGATGGAAACCCGCCCGCGTCTCTA
This sequence comes from Trinickia sp. Z7, assembly GCF_056498045.1. Classification (NCBI taxonomy): domain Bacteria; kingdom Pseudomonadati; phylum Pseudomonadota; class Betaproteobacteria; order Burkholderiales; family Burkholderiaceae; genus Trinickia; species Trinickia sp. Z7. Next base: position 58,074 of record NZ_JAUEQW010000020.1, on the reverse strand, counting down.
CCTCGATCGCGACAAGTTCAAGGGCGCGCACGCGCAGCGGCTCGATCACTATCAGATCTTCTCGCCCGATACCTATCAATCGTGCGAGTTCTACAGCAAGCTCGGCTTTCGCAATTCCGAATACCTCGAACATGGCGACACGCTGCTCGGCGCCTTCATGTATCGCAAGGGAACGTGTCTGGACTTGGCGATCGTCCAGAACGACGGCCCGTGCATGCATCACTTTGCCTACATCGTGCCCGAATCGCACAACATCTTCACCGCCTGCGACCTGGCCGGCATTTACGGCTACGCGCATGAAGTAGAGCGCGGCCCAGGCCGTCATGGCCCCGGGGGCATGCTGTTCGTATATCTGCGCGACCCGGACGGACATCGCGTGGAATTGTGCGATGGTCACTATCAAACGATTGACGCAGAGATCGAGCCGGTCCGCTGGGATGCGGCTTCGCTCAACACAAGCGTTCGCTGGGGGCTGCCGGCTCTTCACCGGTGGTACTTCGAGGCATCGCGTTTCGAGGACGCTGCGCTTATCGAGACGCCGAGCAAGCCCAAACCCGAAACACTCGAAACCTACATCCAGAAACAATTGGCTCTCGACTGAATCTTAGAAACGGTAACGATCACATGGCACGCGTCAAATATCTTCAGCGTTCGGATGTCGCAGGCACCCACGACGCCCTCTTCGACCGGCTCGAACGCGAGCGAAAGGTTCCGACCGCAAACATCTTCCGCGCCCTCGCGCATGCACCCGATATCCTCGATCAGTTTCTCTCGTACGCAAACGCGATCCGGGCATCGTCGATCAGCCCCAAGCTTCGCGAACTGGCGATCCTTACGGTTGGGCACTGCACGGGATCCGAGTATGAAATCGCGCATCATCAGTCGCACGGCCTGAAGGCCGGCATCAGCCCGGAGCAGTTAAAGTCCATCGCCGACTTCGAAACGTCGCCGCTCTTCGACGATGAAGAGCGAGCCGTGATGGCGGTGGCAAAAGAATCCACATTGAAGGTCGACGTCAGCAACGCCACGTGGCGACGCGTCGCCGCATTCCTCGACGAACGTCAGCTCGTCGAGTTGGCGCTCAACGTCGCTTGGTACAACTCGGGGGTGCGCATCATGGGCGCGCTCGGCATCGAACTCGAGGAGGGCTATCGCTGATCGACTCGGCGATAGTGTGCGCGCCGTTTACTGCCTGCCGATTCGATGAGTGGCATGAGCGCAGGCACCAAGATTTGATAAGAGATAGAGGTAGACATGGAACAAACGATGGTTGCAGCACGGCTGCATGCGCTCGGCACTCCGATGACGCTCGACACGATCCCCATCCCGAAGCCCCGGCCGACGGACGTGCTCGTGCGCGTCAAAGCATGCGGCATCGTGCCGAACATGGCCAACGTCATCAACAATTGGCCCACCTGGTTTCCACACCAGCCGCTGCCGAAATTTCCCGCGATTTTTGGCTTGGATCCGGCCGGCGTGGTCGAACAAGTCGGCGAAGCCGTCATCAACGTGAAACCCGGCGATCGCGTTTATGTGAGCCCGTTGCGTTCTTGCGGCTCGTGCAAAGCATGCCGCGCAGGCAAGCGCAGCGAGTGCCGCTACTACACGCTCAACGGCTACTTCAGCACGAGCCGCGACGGCCAGCGCATTTTCGATTTGTATCCGTACGGCGGGTTCAGCGAGTACATGACCGCCCCGGAATACGCGCTAGTCAATATCCCCGACAACCTGAGCTTCGAGCAGGCCGGACGCTTCGGCTATCTCGGCACCGCTTATGGCGCGTTGAAGAATGCCGGCGCAGCATCCGGCCAGGTTGCATTGATCGACGGCATTACGGGAACGCTCGGCGTCGCTTCGACGATCCTCGGCCTTGCGATGGGTCTGACGCGCGTGCTCGGAACAGGACGCGACGAGAGGTTGCTCGAACGCGTCAAATCGCTTGCGCCCGATCGGATCGAAGTCATGAAGCTCGGAGAAGGATCGGCCGGCGATTGGGCCAAGTCGCTTACGGGCGGTGACGGCGCCGATTTCGTCATCAGCGCGCTCGGCGCGAAGGCCCCGGCGGCCACCATGCTCGATTCGATGAAAGGCGTGCGTCGCGGCGGCAAAGTCGTGAACGTAGGCGGCGTTGCGGAGGATCTGCCCATCGACGTCAAGTGGCTGATGGACGAGCAGGTTCACTTGATCGGCTCGAACTGGTTCACGACCGCGCAAGGGCAAGAGATGGCCGACATGGTCGGCACGGGTGCGCTCGATTTGTCCTACCTCGAGCATCGCCGATTCCCGCTGGCGCGCGTCAACGAAGCAATCTCCGGCCTCAAGGATCGTGATGGCGGCTTCAGCAACTATGTCGTCATGCCCTGATTGAATCCGGCGTGCGCTACGCACGGGCGCAGCGACTTTGCTCCGGGTGTCCATGCCCCTGTTGGCCAGCCGCACGGCTGGCTTTTTTTATGTTCCGGAGCGATGCGCCTCGTTCATGCAACATCGACACCGACATCGATAGGCGCTGTTGCATCGAATGGAACGCGATTACCGCTGCGGCCTGCAACAGTGCGTTCCCTGACATAGGTATTCACCCTGATCACTCGCCTCAGTACACTGCAGACATCGGCTCGGCAAATGGGCCGACAACGATAACGCGACAATGAATGTCGCAGTCAAACGCAGAGGCTGGTTATGAAGAAATCGCTGATCCAGGGCATCGTCGTCGCAGCCGTCGTGATGGCGCCTGTCGTCTCGTTTGCGCAAAAAAACGCGCCAGTCACGCGGGCTCAGCTCAAGAGCGAAATCGTCCGGCTCGAAAAATCCGGCTACTCTCCCGCCGGCAGCGACATCGACTATCCCGCCAATCTGCAGGCTGCCGAAGCGCGCACGGATGACGACGAGCGCACCGCCGTAAAGACGACCTACGGCGGCGAGGTCGTGGGAGCGACCGAAGCGGGTTCGCGGGCCTCGGCTTCGCATCGCGCAGCGTCGCCCTACCTCGACAACGCCGCCAACGCGCTTTATGTCGGCGACTGAACTGCGCGCCGACCCTATGCGCTCGACGCGCGGATCAACCAGGCGTCATCCTCGCGGTGCAGCCCCTTCGATGCCGGCTAGCGCTTGGCGATCCGCCTCGAAGGTCGCGGTCAAGTCCTCGCGAAGAAACGAGATCCAGGTGCGAATCTTCGCGTCGACGAATTGCCGCGATTGGTACAGCGCGTGAACCACAACGGGCTGTACATCGTAGCCACACAGAACCCGGGCGAGCGATCGCGAAGTCAGTCCCGGCAAGGCAATACCAGCGGGCAGAATGCCGATTCCAAGACCGGTTCTGATCGCAGGCTCGAGCGCTTCGATGACATTCACGGCATAGCGAGGTGCACCGATGTCAACGGCGAACGGCACCTCTGCACCATCGAACATCCATTTGTTGAACGGAAACACCGGGGTCGCAAGTTGAAGACAACGGTGATCGCGCAAATCCTCGGGTTTCTTCGGCTCGCCGTGCTTCGCCAGGTATTGCGGAGACGCGCAGACGATGCCCGGAATGCTGCCGAGCCTGACGCTGATCAGTCCCGAGTCGGGCAACGTGGGGGCAACAACGATCGACACGTCATACCCGTCCTCCAAGATGTCCGGCACCGCCCCCGATAACGTCAGCTCGACTCTGAGGGCAGTGAACTGCTCTTGGTATCGCAGCACAGCCGGCACGACGAGGTGATGGCCGAAGCTCGACAGCGCATGCACGCGCAAGCAGCCAGTCGGATGTTGTCGCGCTGAACCGGCCTCCGCTTCCGCCTCGTCGATGCTGGCTAAAATCTGGCGGCATCGATGCAGATAACGCTCGCCCGCTTCGGTCAGAGCAATGTTCCTCGTAGTTCTGTATAGCAGGCGGGACCCCAGGTGATTTTCAAGCGCCGATACGGCACGCGATGTCACGGATGTCGTCAGATTGAGCTTGCGCGCAGCCGCCGCGAAGCCGCCCTCCGCAACGACCTTCGCAAAAACGCGCATACAGTGAAGTGTATCCATAACCATTTGCTGGCAGCGTTCGGCGAGTGACGCCATAGCTCTCGCCGGCGCCGCAACGCAGCGGCATCCTCTAGTGCGCCGAAAGTCTTTCAATCCAAGTGGAGAACGCGATTGCGAACCGCGTCAAAAATTCGATCGTGCCCGCATGAGTCAAGGCGCCGGCATGGTCAAACAGCGCAGCCACGTTGCCGACATAGACTTCTGGACTCGACATGACGTTGACGCCCATCGACACCAACGATTGCCTGAGGTGATGACTCGCTCCGAATCCACCCATCGCGCCGGGCGATGCGCTCACGATCGCGGCCGGCTTTCCGCTGAGAACGCTGGCACCGAACGGCCTCGAGAGAACGTCCACTGCGTTCTTCAGGACGGCGGGGACCGAGCGGTTGTATTCAGGCGTGACGAATAGAACCGCATCGGCGGTAACGATGCACTGACGAACCTCGCGCCAAGCATCAGGCGCATGTGCTTCCAAGTCATCGTTGTAGAAAGGCAGCGCGCCGATCTCCACGATCTCAAGCGAGACCGCGGGGGGCGCGAGTTCCGAGAGCGCATGAGCCAGCATGCGACTGAACGAGTTCTGACGCAGGCTGCCGACCAATACAGCGACCTGATACGGCGGGGGCATAGAGGCTCCTTTTCACGAATCGAATGCTATCGTTAGCATAGCATAAACGATCCTTAGGACGAGACCCTGGCACGCAGGCCGCTCCCTCAAGGGAAGGAAAGCCGGGGTGTTACCGACCTCGACGGTTGAGCGCGTGAGCGACTATCCCGATCTCATTTGTCAATACGCCACCGGAGTAACCACTTGGGAGGCGGGAAAGTTCCGCTGGCGTGTCGATGCCCGTTGAGAAATCACCGCCGTAATAGGGACCGATAACAAAGACGCCGCTATTGACCGATCCCATACGATTCAGGAAACGATCCGGCCATCCCCATAGCCACGGAGCGAAGTTGATCGGCACAAAAACAACCATGTTAGAGCAACCATGCGGAACACTGCCAATCCAGCCATACGCGAGATAGCGGACGAGACAGGCCTCTAGCGACGCGCGCGACATCGTCCTGAGGTCCGGTACCAGGCGCCTCAAGGTGCCGATGGGCTTATCGCCTCCATAGACCATGAGTTGGGCGCGTGCTTTTGGCGTGAGATGACCAAGGGCAACGGCTAGCTTTGCCCCTTCCGAAGAGTCGTTGCTCTTGACGTTGATCAGAAAGGCGCGGTCAGGAAAGGTCTGCAGCACGTCCTCCAGCGAGGGCATCAGGCCGATGCCTTTTCCACGAAACGGAAAAGTCTTCCCTCCGTCAGCCGTGTAGCCATAGCCGATGTCTAGCTGCCTCAGTTCCGCCATCGAATGCTCGCGCGTAACGCCATGTCCATCGGTGCGGCAATCGAGCGTCCAGTCGTGAAAGACCGCGAATTGGCCATCGGTAGTCGGATGGACGTCGAACTCGACTATGTCGGCGCCCGCAGCGAAGGCAGCCCGCATGGAGGCAATCGTGTTTTCCAGGTAGGTATGCGTTGGCGGTAATATACGGGAGGCGGTACACGTATCGTTCTTGATTCCATTTGCGTAAAAACGCTTCGCAATACCGCGGTGGGCGAGCAATATTGGTCGGCTTGGCGACCGCTTCTCGAACAGGTTAGCATTATTCAAATAGATGAAGGCTGCAAGCAACAACACAGTGAAAGCGGCTGAATGCCGCAGCAATCTTCGCATTGTCCCTCCATGACTAAACGTACGCGTTGTCCATCGATATAGGTCTTAACAACCTGGTGAGGCCCAGGCGCGCGAAATAATGATAGGAAACGAGAGCATGACTGGCTTGGAAAAACGCGACCGGACACACTCCATAGATCGTCTGCCCAGGGGGATCATTGACCCGCGCAAATCGGCAACGCGCGTTCGCGTCAACTACTACACGCCCTCAGCAGCCGTTGCCCCATTCATTGACCGTCACTGGATTGTCGAATGGGATCTGACCGGACGACTACCGGAGCAGCAGCGTGCCCTCCTATCTCCGAATGCACACCTGGTGATCTGCCCCGGCCAGTCTGGCCTGTTCGGAGTCGTGCGTGGCGCCTATTGTCGCACTTTGGCTGGTTCGGGCTGTGTGCTGGGGCTACGTTTTCGTACGGGCGGTTTACGCCCGTTCCTGGACGGTCCCGTAGCAAAGCTGACTGATAGGACACTTCCCGTCTCCGTTATTACGGGAGTTGATGGCACGTCTTTGGAACGCCAGGTACTAGGTGCGTGCGGAAACGAAGCGATGATCCATGCGGCCAACTCGCTTCTCGAGCATCGGCTGCCCCCGCCCGATCCGACGATAGACGAGGTGTGTGTCATCGTCGCATGTGCGCGCCGCGACGGGGGTCCTCTGCGGGTTGAAGCACTCGCCGACGAGGCCCGCCTGAGCGTCAGGACACTTCAGCGATTGTTTCACGAGTATGTAGGCATCTCGCCGAAATGGGTGATCCGCCGCTATCGTCTGCAGGAGGTGGCCCAACGGCTCACGACCGGACACAATGTTAAGCTCGCCGACCTCGCTGCCGAGCTCGGCTATTTTGATCAAGCCCATCTCGCGCGCGATTTCACCCGGCTGTTCGGCTGCTCGCCGTCGAATTACCGCCGAACGCAGATCAATTAATTCTGAGTGATCGCATCGTTAGTTAGTAGATGTATTGCGTTTCGAACGCTCTGTCGCTGTCTGTTCAGCAGGGCCAAACAGTGCGGTCGACGCGCTCACTACCGCAGGACAATAGAACGACCGCGCGGATATCAGTGAGTGCGATCGTCTGGTCGTAATGCGACACCAACGGGTGTATCTTCGCTTATTTTCGACCTCGCTGAAATATGTCACGAAAACCCTTTGTCATCGTCAGCGGCCTACCTGCCAGTGGAAAATCAACTTTGGCTCGCAAAATCGCGAGCGTGTTGGACCTACCTTGCATCGACAAGGATGATCTTCTCGAAAGGCTTTTCTTGACCAATGCAGTCAGTGAGCCGGCTCAACGCAGATCGCTTAGCCGGTTGGCTGATATCGAGTTAATGGAAAGTGCAAGACGATCAAGAGCAGCAGTCCTTGTGTCTTGGTGGCGGCATCCCAAGTCGAATGCAGATTCGGGTACGTCCGTTAGGTGGCTGAGCGAGCTTCATGAGCCAGTGGTCGAGGTTCACTGCGTTTGCACGCCTGAGGTAGCGGTGGAGCGCTTTCTCGCGCGCGAGCGACATCCTGGCCATTTAGACTCGCGATGGTCCCGCGGCCAACTGCTGGATATGTTTCACGATGAGGCAGCATACGGGCCCATATACGCGGACAGAGCAATCTGCATTCCAACCGATCATCAGATGGACGTCGGTCCAATGACCGACGAGTGATTGCTGTGCGTGATAGCGCGCTACGCGCGCTGCCGCAATTCAGGCCGCTTGCCGCGGTTCGTCGGACGACACCGCAAGGGTGCCCTTGTGTCGAGGCGCCGTTTCGGTTGGGGCGTTAGTGGCAGATGCGCCACGCCCGTTCCAGCCACACTCGCAACGACGTTTGCTGCTCATGCGACAGATCAGACATCTTGCGTTCGATGTCGCGCAGCACTCGGCTCAGCACCGTGCGCTGGCGTTTGAGCGTGCGACGCAGACGTTTGAACTGCTTGGCGTGCGCGTAACCACCAGCGCGGCGGCGTAGCCGCTTACCTTCGCGTTCATAGGATTGCTTCAGCGCCAAGCCCGCGCGCTGCGGTAAACCCACCAGTTTGATCCGCGCCACCTCGAGCAACCGGCTGTCGGTCGGATAGGCGATGGCCTTCTCGTGAACCGTGCTGTCGACGATCTCGCACTCGAATTCGGCCGGTGTGATCCCCTTCATCTGCATCGCCGCGGCAATCGTCGTCGCCAGCAACTCCTCGACGCCGGCCTCGCCCAATGCTTGTCGAAAGCGCACAAGGTTGGTCGGATCGCACGGCATGCGCGCCTGAAAATACTCCTCGCCACAGAAGAACTGGAAGTACACGTCTTGCGCCCAGCGCTCACACACCGACTCGTCGCTTTCGTTGTACGCGTGCTTCAGATACAGCAGCCCCGCCATTAAGCGGTTCGGCAACCGAGGGCGGCCCGCAGCGCTCGCACCGGCGCCGGCCAGCACTGCCGTCGTACCGAACAGATCGATGCCTTCCCCTCAGTACACAAACCTGAACACCATTTTTCAGCGATTGCTCCCCATCAACTGCGCGGGGTCACCCGCACGCATATCCAACGCGTGGGCCGTAGCGCAAGCGCGGGTATGTATATAACTCGCTCATGGGTGCAGTCGTGTCCGTCTGACCATCACCAATAGTGGCTGGCCCCTTTGCGTTAAGGATTCGATCGAAGACAATCGGGCAGGAGTGCTTCGACTCGTACTTAACGTCGCACGGTGCGCGGTTTGTGCTTTCGATCGGTGCGCCGCAACCAGCTCTCGCGCGAATAGCGGCGTATTCCCCACCCGACTGCGGAAATACGATTTCCGGGGTGCGAGAGATCCGGCCCCCAGATAGCTTGATAGGTGTCGATGCATCGTCCTGCCCGTTGCCAGTGTCGCGTCAGCAAAGCGAGGGCAATCCACCATAAAGCGAGGACGATAGCCATCCATCGTGGTGCGTCGGCGAGCACAAGGCCCATACCGATAGCGACGATTGCTAGCAAGATCGCAACCGTGCCGACGACTTTGTGGACCCACTCGAACAGCCGCCGTCGTCGCGTCATATCGTAGTGATCGCCGCGCACCGCATCCCTGTTATCCGCATGCACCGCGGCCGTTGCACCGCCTTTGCTGCCTCCTCTCCATATGCCGCCGATCACTTGGAGCCAGCCGGCGGCCACCAGCGACCACCCGAGCCAACGGTGAACCTCCGCCAGTGCGCGGACGCCATGCACGCGGCCCATGGCGAGCCAACAGCCCACGGTCATCAACAGCACGCCGGCCGTCTGAAGAAAGCGATGCCAATGCCACCATGTCTTATTGTCGAGTTCGTCGGGCCACGCCTGCGCAGACATCACCTTGAAGTAGCGAGCCACCAAGACGCCGATCGGCAGCGAGATGGCCCATGCGGCCACCATGAGTCTGCCATGCCATGCCGTCCACAACGGCAGTTCATGGTGCGCACTGCCCGACAGCGGCGTAAGCAGCCACCTTTCGAGAGCCCCTGTCATCCGCGCGCCCCGATCACCTTCGAAACGTCCGGCTCGCGCTGCGTGGCGATGTAGCTTTCAAATCGGCGCGTTCGAACATCGAAGACCCCGACGCGATCGTCGTCTTGCGATACGAACGCAACACCACGCTCACGATCGAAAGACAGCGCGATTGCGCGGGCCTGCATCGCAATGTGATCGATTTCCTCGAGCGTATGCGGATCGACGAGCGACACACTGCGTTCGCCATAATTGGTGACGAACAGCAGGTCGTCGCTCCAGCGATAAATGCGCGTGGGATCGTCGCGCGAGGGCGCGCGCTTGCGCACCGTCATGCTTTCCGTGTCGATCGCGGCCAGCGTCCCGCTCCAGCGGTTGCTCACGAACAGCGTGCGCTCATCGCCGCTCAAACAATATCCCTCCGGCTTGTCACCGGGATGGCAAGCGACCGGCGCCGCCAGCGGATCCCACGGTTTGACTTTCGTCACGGTGTGGGAAAGCAGATTCATGCAGAAGGCGGTGCGACCGTCCCGCGTCAAAGCGAACAAATGGCTCTTGATGCCGCCCGAGGGCACCGCGCGGCGCGGCGCGTCGTCGCTCGACGGCCGATCGAGCACGAGCAGCGTGGCCTTTTCCTCGCTCAGCGCATAGAGACGATCCTGCTCGTCCATCTGCAAGCCATGGATCCGATTGAACGGCGCGAGGTCGATCGTTCTCACCAATACGCCTGCCGCGATGTCGATCTGCAATAGCGAGTGTCCGCCCGCGCCCGCATGGCCCGACGTCTCCACGCCGTAGTGTCCAACCCAGGCGTATCGATCCGCACGGTCCGTCACAAACTCGTGCGGGTACGACGGCAAGGCGACGCTATGAACGCGCTTGCCCGATTCGACGTCGTACCAGCTGATGCAATGGCTGCATTTTTCCACCAGCAGCAGCGTGCCGCGCGCGCTCATGTTGCACCTCGCGTGTTGAGTCGGATGCGATAGAGGGAAGTCGACGCACAGATATAAAGCTCATCGCCGTCTCGCCCGCCGAACGTGAGGTTGGCCACCGTCTCCGGCACGCCGATTCGTGCGAGGCGCGTTCCGTCAGGGTGATACACCTGCACGCTATCGGCGCTGCTCGTGAAAATCCAGCCTTCGCGGTCCACGCGGAAGCCATCCGCCAAACCCGGTTCGATCACCGCGAAGACGCGCGGGTTCGTCAGCTCCCTCCCAGCGACAACGTCAAACGCGACGATGTGGTGATGACCGCCGCCGTCGGAGCGCAGCGCGGCCGACGTATCGGACACGTAAAGCACCGATTCGTCCGGCGAAAACGCGAGGCCGTTGGGCTCTTCCACGAAATCCGATACGACAGTCAGCGTACGCGTGCGCGGATCGTAGCGAAATACGTAGTTGTCGCCCAGTTCTGATTCGGCGGCATGGCCTTCCCGATCCGACACGATCCCATAGGGCGGATCGGTAAACCATATCGTGTCGTCGCTTTTGACGATGATGTCGTTGGGCGAATTGAGACGCTTGCCTTCGATACGGTCCACGACGACCTCGTCCTGCGTCGAGTCCAGCCCATCGCGCAACCGCGTTCGAACGATCGCGCGCTGTCCATGCGAGCAATGAAGAATCGATCCGTCTCGCTCTCGGGTGTGGCCGTTCGTGAACTCCACGCCGTCACGCCAAACCGTCATGCCGTCGTGTTCGGACCAGCGCAGCATCCGGTTGTTCGGAATGTCGCTCCATAGCAGCGCCGCCTCTTCGTCGATCCACACGGGACCCTCGCCCCATTGCGCACCCGCACACAGCCGCTCGAGCGCCGCGCCGGCGGGGAACAACGCACTTGCCCGCGGGTGGTAGACGGTGATTTGTGTTTCGACGGTATCCATGTCGCTCAGCATGTTCCCTATTCACCCATGACGTCGTTTAACGTTCGGTTCATTCATTTGCCCCAAATATGCCGGTACGCCTCGCGGTAATGATTGGCCGGGTCGTAGATATTGTTCGCCCCAACATCGGACGCGATGTTTTCGGGCGTCACGAGATGCACAGGCGTGCTGTAGCCGCTCGCCGGAGCGCCCGCGAACGCACGATTCAGTTCGTCGACGAGCTGCCAGCCGTGCAGCATGAGTGGCTCGGGAATCGTGCCCACCTGATAGCGGTTGCCGCGAATGCGCTCGTACGCCGATTGACTACCGTCCCCTGCCGATACGTTGAAAGGGGGGCCGGCCGGCTTTTCACCCGCGCTCGCGAGCGAAGGACCCATGAAATCGAAGTACAGATCGTTGATGCCGAGCGAGTAATTCCATTTGCTGCCGTAGCGCTGCAGCAGCGCGGTGGACAGTTGCGGAATTCTCGTCGATGTCTCCGACAGCGGCGTATCTTCGACCGCCAGCAACGCGCAGCCCTTGCATTGCTTGATGACATTCGCCATGGCGCTCGACTTCGCCACAGCCACTTTGTAGAGGGAATCGGTAAACACCACGACGCCGGCCGTGCCGTTGGACTTCACGACGGCGTAGTCGGCCGCCACCCTCGCCACGGCGATCGGATCTGTGCTCACGTTGGTGAAGAGCCCGGTCGCCGGATCGGGGCCCGCCTTCGAGCCGGCATGCCAGCCCACGACGGGGATTTTCAAGCTGTGAGCCTTCTGAATGACGACCGCCTGTTCGGCGGGATCGAAACCGCCGAGGATGATGCCTGCAGGGTTCAGCGCCATCGCCTGGTTCATCGCCGCCGTGCGGCCGGAAACAGTGCCCTGCCCGTCGAGAATACGCACCTTCCAACCGATCACATGGACAGCCTGGGCAACGCCGTCGCTGACCCCGAGCACGCCGCCGTTGCGCAAATCGGAGGCCACGTAGACGATCGTCTTGTCGGCCTGGGCAGTCGGCCCCGTAGTCGGTCCGTCCCAGGGCGGAGAGGGTTGAACCGCGGCCGCAACGACCTTTTGCGCCTTGGCAAGATACTCGTCCGCTGCCGCGGCGTGGGTCGCGAAAGTCGTCAATGTCGCCGCGGCAAGGGTCGCCGCGATCAGATTGAACGGACGGCAAATCGACTGCATGTGCTTCATGGTCCTGTCTCCATGGTTATGCATTGTTCGTGCCGATGAGGCACGCAGTGATGATCACGGCTACCGCTTCGCGGCGGCGGCATTCGCACTCGTATTCGAGGTCGTGCTCGAAGCGGGGCGCCTAGGGCCACGCGAGCGCCGGCGGCTTCCGTAACCGGCGATACCGATGGCGATCAGCAACGTCGCGCCGTTGAACAGCGGCTCGACGAAGAACGCGCCGCCCAATTGCTGAATGCCCGAAATTCCCACGGCGAGGACGCCCACGCCGACGAGCGTGCCCCATACGTTCACGCGGCCGGGCCGGATCGTCGTCGAACCGAGGAACGCACCAACGAGCGCAGGCAGCAGGTATTCCAAGCCCACGCTGGCCTGCCCGATGCCGAGCTTCGAGGCGAGCACGACGCCGGCGAACGCGGTCAGCAGCCCCGACGACATGAACGCGCCGACGACATAGCGCCGGACCGGAATGCCGTTGAGCTGCGCCGCGCGAGGATTGGCGCCGATCGCGTACAAGAAACGCCCGACGGGCAGGTATTCGGTGGCGACCCAGAGCAGCAGCGCGATCGCGACCACGTACCACGTCGAGATCGGCAGCCCCAGCAGCATGGCGCCGTTGATCCGATAAAAGGCGTCCGGCAGCGTGCCGACCACCTGCCGCCCACCGGTATGCCAAAGCGCGATCGCATAGACGATCGTGCCGCTGCCGAGCGTCGCAATGAACGAATCGATCTTCGCCATTTCCACGAGCAGCCCGTTGAGCAGGCCGAACCCGAGCCCGAGCAGCAGCACGATCGCAACCGCCGCCGGCCAAGGCAGGCCGAACCGCGTTTGCAACGTGATGACCAAGATGTGCCAGAGCACGATGCCGTACCCGACCGTCAAATCGATCTTGTTGGTCAGCATCGGAATCATCGCGGCCAATGCCAGCATCGCGATGATCGCCTTGTCCGACAGAATCGAATTCAGGTTCATTCGCGTCGGAAACGTCTCGGGCAGGACGATCGAAAACAGCACGATCAGCGCCACCATCAAAATCGGCAACCCATACACGGGCAGGATCGTCGAAAGGCCCTGCGAGAGCACGCGGGGCGACGGCCTTTCGTTGATTTGGGGAACGGAACTCATGATGTGTCCTTTCAAAATACGTATCGATCAGGCGAGTGCGCATTCGTTGGCGGATGCGCGCTGTAGCAGCGTTTCGATCGTCAACGCCGCGCGTGGGACGCTGTCGATCACGCGTCCGCGATTGAAAATCAAGGCGCGGTGAGCGATGTTCGCGACCTCCTCGAAATCGGTCGAGACGAGCAGCACGGCAAGACCGCGTTCGAGCGCCCCGTTGACCAGTGCGTAGATATCCGCCCGCGCCCCCACGTCGACGCCCGCGGTCGGCTCCTCGAGGATGAGCAGCTTCGTGGCGATCTGAAGCCAGCGCGCCATGACGACCTTCTGCTGATTGCCGCCGCTCAGGTTTTCGATGGCCTTGGCCGGGTCGTTCGGGCGCACGCCGAATTGCGTCGTCAAGGCGTACGCGTCCCGATGTTCCCGGCGCGCGCTCATCAAGTCGAAGAAACCGCGCCCCGACGCGAGCGGGTTGAGGAACATGTTCTCGCGCACGGAGAGCGGCATCGCAAGCGATTCGCCGGTCCGGTCTCCCGCAACGAAACCGATGCCCTGCTTGATCGCCTCTCGAGCGCTGCGTACGTCGAGCGCCGCACCGCCGAGCCGGATTTCCCCCGCATCGAGGTCGGTCTGCCCGAACAACGCGCGCCCCACCGTATCCTGTCCGGCGCCGCGCAGCCCCGCGAGCGCCACCATTTCGCCCGCGGCCAGCTCGAACGACACGGGGCCCACGTCGCCAAACACTGCTTCGCGCAGTTCGAGCACGATGTCCTTGCGGCCGCACGCCTGCGGCACGCGGATGGGCTGCGGCTTGCGCCCGACGATCATGGCAACGAGATCCTCGGGGTTCGTTTCTTCGATACTTTTTTGCCCGACGAGCCGGCCGTCGCGCATCACGGCCACGCGATCCGCGATTCGGAAAATCTCGTCGAGCCGATGCGAGACATAGATCATCCCCACACCGCGCGCACGCAGCGAGGACAGCACCGTGAACAAGCGCTCGACGTCGTCCTGCGGCAAGCTGGCCGTCGGCTCGTCCAGCACGATCAGCCGCGCATCGGTGGCGAGCGCGCGCGCGATCGCCAAGAGCGACTTCTCGGTGCGCGTCAGTTTGCTGACCGGGGCGTCGGGGTCGATGTCGGCGTCGACCGACGCCAGCGCCTCGACGGCTCGCCGGCGCACGGCGCGCCAATCGATGAGCCCGGCCCGCCGGGCGAACCCGCAGCCGAACGCGACGTTCTCGGCGGCGCTCATCCAATCGATGAGGCCCAGGTCCTGGTGAATGAACGCTATCGCGTCGCGCGACCGCTCGCCGGACAGCGACACGCCGCGAAACGTGATCGATCCCGAATCGATGGGGTAAACACCGGCAAGCAGCTTGATGAGCGTCGACTTGCCGGCGCCGTTCTCGCCGAGCAGCGCGACCACGGAACCTTCATCGATATCGAGACTGACGTGGTCGACGGCGAGCGTGCCGCCGAAGCGCTTCGTCACATTGTCGAAGGACAATAGGGATGACATCCATACCTCCGTGTCTTGCGTCGATCGATCTCGACGCGCTTAGAACGTATGGCGCAGGCCAGCACGAACGCCAAGCTGATTGCGCCCGCTCGATGCGGTAAATCCCGTGATCTGCGCTTGCGTCGCGTCGCCCGCGGCATGCTGATAGACAGTCATCACGTAGGTGTCGGTGCGCTTTGAGAGGAAGTAGTCGGCGATCAGATTGAACTGGTGGTACTTCGGCTTAGCTCCGTTCGCATCGTCCTTGCCGGTCAGAAAATCATAGGAGCCCGACAGAAAGAATGCGGGCGAAAACTGGTAGCTCGCACCGAGTTCGACATTGTTGAACGACACGTTCCGGCCTGCGTCGCCCGAGGCGAAGACCGTATGCGAAAGATTGAGCAACGCTTTCAGATTGCCGAACGCATACGAGCCGGCCAGAGCCGCCACGCGTTGGCTAGATGCCTGAGCGAGGTAGTTGCCGTAGATGACGTTCGTGAATGTCGCCGTATTCGTGTAGCCATCGACTGCGACGGCCGGATTCTTCACATTCAAATAGGCGGCCGCGAGTTGAAGCGGGTCGCGCGCGTAGCCCGCGCCAATGCTCCACACGCTGTTTTGCGAAAACTTTCCGGGCACGCCGCCGAAGCTGGAAAGGCCGCCGAACGTGAAGCCGCCGTAGTTCGCGCTCGAATACTTCACGCTGTTGTTCACACGGAAGCCGCTGCCGGTGTTGTCGATGTCTTCCGGGTGCGAGAAATACCAGCCGCCCCAGCGGCCGTTGGAAGAAATCGGCTGAATATAGTCCACGACGAGGTCGTACTGACGGCCCATCGTTAACGTGCCGTACGGCGTCGAAAGGCCGGCGAAGGCCTGCCGTCCGAATTCGCGCCCGCCGGGACCGGCTTGCCCGGAAAATCCGTCGAAGCCGTTTTCGAGGGTGAAGATCGCTTTCATCCCGCCGCCGAGATCCTCGGCTCCAGTGAAGCCCCAGCGGCTGCCGGCCACGACGCCGCTGACCGCCTGCCAACTATGGGCACCACCTTGATTGGTGGCGTATGTCACGCCGTTGTCGATGATGCCGTACAGCGTGACGCTGCTTTGCGCCATTGCCAGCGGTGCGAAAAGCGAAACGGGAATGGCGAACAGGGCAGCACTTCTCATGACGTCTCCTTGCTTCTTGTCGGTGAATCGAAATTTTTTGCAAGTGTGGACGCCCGACAGTTGCCGCGCTAATCAAAAGATTTCAGCGAACGATAACCTCCGTTTATCAATTGCCCGGTATGGCGATGTCCTGCATCGGCGCGAGCGACGAGCCTAGCCCGGCTGCGACAGGACAAATTCGCTCCGGCTTCACTGCGCATCGCCCTCGCCGTGAAACAGCTCGAGGAAGTGCCGGGCGGGCGTGCTCAGCGGGCGGTCGCGCCGCACGATGCTGCCGTACGACGGCAGCTTGTGACGGAACGCGTAATCGATCATGGCGACGAGTTCGTGCTCGGCATTGCACCGCGCGACAGTGGCCGGGATGGCGCCGATCATTTGCGACCGCGCGACCAGACTCATCGTGGTCAGGATTGAGCCGGTCTCGATCAGCCCGCGGGGCATCGGCCGGTGGTGTTCGCCGAATTCGCGTTCGACCACGTCGCGCGCCGGACTGCCGGTGGGCTGCAAGATCCACGGGTACTCGGCCAACATGCCGAAATCGACCTCGCGCCGTTGCGCAAGCGGATGATCACGGCCCGCGACGATGGCGAGCGATTCGTCGTCAACGGTGCGAAACAGGCATTCGCTCAGTTCGTGCGAGTCGCGGCCGATGACCACTTCGAGCACGCCCTCGTGTAACTGCGGCATCAGTTGATCGCTCGTATCCACGGCGATCTCGATCGATAGCAGCGGGAAGCGCTCCTTCAATTGTACGAGCGCCTCAGTCAGCCGTCCCGGCGTGGCGGCCATGATGCTCCCGATCGCCAGCCGCCCGGCGCTGCCCAGCTGCAACTCCGAGAGCTCGCGGTTCAGCGCTTCCATGCTGCCGCGAATGCCGCGGAAGTAGCCCATCACGCGCTCGCCCGCCGGATTCAAACGCAGACTGCGTCCCGTGCGCTCGAACAGCGGTTGCCCGAGCGCGCTTTCGAGTTCGTGAAGCATCTTGGTCGCGGCCGGCTGCGTGAGGCCGAGCTGTGCCGCGGCGCCGCGCAGCGTCGAACAATCCTCCACGGCGAGCAGTAATGCGATCTGCCGCATCCGTAGCCGGTTGAGCAACTGCGGCGTGGAATCCCTTCTGTCTATTGAGCCCAAGCTGATTACCTACGGTTATCGATTCATCAAGAGTTTTCAATTTACGGAAGCAGTGCGTCTACCTAGGATCAACCCTGAATCACGTCGGCCGATGAACGGCCGCTTCAAGGAGATCACAGATGACCATCGAACGTCAGGCCGCGCTGCATCGGTCGAATTTCGCGGAGGCTGCATGACCAGCGCATCGTCCCTTCCCGTCGTCGCGCTTACGCTGGGCGACCCGGCCGGCGTCGGCCCCGAGCTGATTGCGAAGTTGCTCGCGCGGCCGGATGCGACGACGCACGCGAATATCGTGTTGATCGGGGACCCCTGGCTTTGGGAAGAAGGTCAGCGGCTCGCGAACGTATCCATCGAAGTCGAGCCGATCGGTTCGCTCGCCGATGCGCGCCACCGCCGCTGGACGGCCCGCCCGGCCTTCTTCGCCGTCGACACGGTCGAACAGACCGACGTCGTGTACGGTGAAGCGCGCGCGGCCGGCGGCAGATCGGTGCTGCAAGTGCTCGACCGCTGCATGGATGCGACGATCGAAGGCGACGTCGACGCGATCTGCTTCGCCCCTCTCAACAAGCACGCCATGAAGCTGGCGGGCCTTGCTCACGAAGACGAGCTGCATCATTTCGCCGAATATCTTGGCGTGAAGCACTACTTCTGCGAGTTCAACACGCTGGGGGACCTCTGGACGGCGCGCATTTCGTCGCACGTTCCGCTGAAAGAAGCCGCCGGCTACTTGAACGTCGAGCGGATCGTGCAGGCCGCCGAATTGATCTACCGCTCGCTGCTCGATAACGGCGTCGAAGCCCCGAAAGTCGCGATCGCCGCGTTCAACCCCCACGGCGGCGACGGCGGCATGTGCGGCCGCGAGGAGATCGAGGTCATCGCGCCGGCCGTGGCCGCACTGCAAGCGCGCGAGTGGCCGACCGCCGCGCCGTTCCACGGTCCCTTCCCCGCCGACACCATCTTTCTGAAGGCGCAGGCCGGCGAGTATCAAGCAATCGTCACCATGTATCACGACCAAGGACAAATCGCGATCAAACTCATGGGCTTTTCGCGCGGCGTAACCGTGCAAGGCGGGCTGCCTGTGCCGATCACCACGCCCGCGCACGGCACCGCTTACGACATCGCGGGGCTCGGCCATGCCGATGTTGGGGCAACTTGGCAAGCGTTCCGGATCGCGTGCCGCATGGGCGCCGCACACCGGCGCGCCCTCGCTGCGATTCGCGCATGACGGCGCCGTTCCTTCATCCCATCGATCACGAAACAACGGAGACATCCGAATGAAAATCAAGTCCGTGCGCGCACGCCTGTTTCAATGGAAAGGCAAGACCGTGCCGCCGCAAGGCAACTTCTGCTCGAATGCGATGGACTTGCTCTACGCTCCGCAAGAGACGATGAGCACGTTCCGCTTCCACTCATGGACCGTGGTCGAGGTCGAAACCGACTCGGGCATCGTCGGCCTGGGCAACGTCGCGCTCGCGCCGCAAGTCGCGAAGGTCATCATCGACGAATACCTCGCCCCACTCGTCGTCGGCCAGGATCCCTGGGACTACGAGTATCTGAACCAGCGCATGTACCGCGCCACCCACGCATGGGGGCGCAAGGGTATCGGCATGGCCGCGATCTCAGCCGTCGACATCGCGATCTGGGACATTCTCGGCAAGAGCGTCGGCAAGCCCGTATTCAAGCTGCTCGGCGGACGCACGAAGGAAAAGATTCCCTGCTATTACTCGAAGCTCTACCGCACCGATCTGAACGAGATGCAGGCCGAGGCGCGGAAGTATCTCGACCAAGGCTTCCGCGCGTTCAAGATGCGCTTCGGCTACGGGCCGGCGCACGGCCAGCAGGGCGTGGTCGAAAACTTGAAATCGGTCGAAGCCGTGCGTGAGGTGATCGGCTACGACAACGATCTGATGCTCGAGTGCTACATGGGCTGGAACGTCGAGTACGCGAAGCGGATTCTGCCCAAGCTGGAAAAATTCCAGCCGCGCTGGCTCGAGGAGCCGGTCATCGCCGACGACATCGACGGCTATGCGGAGCTGAACCAGCTCACGAGCATCCCCATCTCGGGCGGCGAGCATGAGTTCACGCTATATGGCTTCAAGCAACTGCTCGACCGAAAGGCTGTGTCGGTCGTGCAGTACGACACGAACCGAGTCGGCGGCATCACGATGGCGCACAAGATCAACGCTTTGTGCGAGGCGTACAGCGTGCCGGTGATTCCGCATGCGGGGCAAATGCACAACTACCACCTGACGATGAGCACGCTCGCCTCGCCGATGAGCGAGTACTTCCCCATGTTCGACGTCGAGGTCGGCAACGAGTTGTTCTATTACATCTTCAGTGGCGAGCCCGTAGCCGAAAACGGCTTCCTGCAACTGCGCGACGACGTTCCGGGTCTCGGCCTCTCGCTGAAGACGGAATTCCTCGACCAATTCGAGATCGTGGAGTAACCATGGGCGCACGTTACCACGGTGTTTTTCCCGTCGCGCCGACGATCTTCAACGAACAGGGCGAACTCGATCTCGACGGTCAGCGCCGCTGCCTCGATTTCATGATCGATGCGGGCTCTAACGGCATCTGCATCCATGCGAACTATTCCGAGCAGTTCGCACTGGCCGACGAGGAACGGGAGCTGCTCACACGGACGACGCTCGAGCATGTCGCCGGTCGCGTACCAGTAGTCGTGACGACATCGCACTTCAGCGCGCGCGTGTGCGCACAGCGCAATCGCCGCGCGCAAGCCATGGGCGCGGCGATGGTCATGGTCATGCCTCCCTATCACGGTGCGACGTTTCGCGTGTCGGAGCCGCAAATTCAAGCGTTCTTCCGCGAAGCCGCCGAGGGCCTTGATATTCCACTGATGATTCAAGATGCCCCGGCAAGCGGCACGACCCTGTCGGCGCCGTTTCTCGTCAAGCTCGCGCGCGAAATCGAAGCCGTGTCGTACTTCAAGATCGAGACGGCCGGCGCAGCCTCGAAGCTGCGCGAGTTGATTGCACTAGGCGGCGATGCGATCGAAGGGCCGTGGGACGGCGAGGAAGGCATCACGCTGCTCGCCGATCTCGACGCGGGCGCGACAGGCGCCATGACGGGTGCGGGCTATCCCGACGGAATCCGCCGTATCACCGACACGTATTTCGCGTGCCGGCGCGACGAAGCCGTCGAGCAGTACGCGCAGTGGCTGCCGCTCATCAATTACGAAAACCGCCAAGCGGGCTTCTTGGCTGCAAAGGCGTTGATGCTGGAAGGCGGCGTCATCGCATGCGACAAGCCGCGTGCGCCGTGGCCCGAGCTGGCCGCGCCGGTTCGCGCGGGCCTTCTCGACGCCGCACGCCGACTCGACCCGCTCGTGTTGCGCTGGGGCCGCTGACGTTCCGAACCCCGACACCGCTGGATCGCCAAACCCGGACAGGCGGCTCGTCAGAGGCCGCCGCCGATCAAGAGACTGGAGACGCCAATGAGACTGCCGAATACTGCCACCCCATTATGCGCGGACGTAGGCGCCGTGCCTGGCCGCCGCTGGATACGCGTGATTCCGCCCCTGCTGCTCGCGTGCGTGATCTCGTACATGGACCGGGTGAACATCGCGTTCGCAATGCCGGGCGGCATGAACGCCGACCTCGGAATGGACGCCACGATGGCGGGTCTGGCCGGCGGCATATTCTTTTTCGGCTATCTTTTTCTGCAGATTCCGGGCGGCCGACGCGCGGCTCTCGGCAGCGGCAAGACTTTCATCGCCTGGTCCCTCGCAAGCTGGGCTGTGCTGTCGGTTCTGACCGGCCTGGTCACTCATACATGGCAGTTGCTCACGCTGCGGTTTTTGCTGGGCGTTGCGGAAGGCGGCATGCTGCCCGTCGTCTTGACGATGGTGAGCCGCTGGTTTCCCGATCGCGAGCGTGGACGTGCCAACGCGATGGTGATCATGTTCGTTCCGCTGGCGGGCATGATCACCGCACCGCTGTCGGGCTTCATCCTCGCCGCCTACGATTGGCGTCATCTCTTCTTCGGCACGGCGCTGCTTTCCGTGCTGTTTCTGGGCGTCTGGCTCGCATTTGCCGACGACGGCCCGGAAACCGCGCGATGGGTGTCGCCGGTTGAAAAGGCCTTCATTCTCGATGCGCTGCGCGCCGAGCAGGCGCACAAGCGCGCGGCGGATACGCCCGCCGCGGCGTCGTTCGGTGCCCTGCTGCGCAACCCGACGATCTGGCTGCTGATCGCGATCAACTTCTGCTACCAGGCAGGCATCTACGGCTACACGATGTGGCTGCCTTCGCTGCTTAAAGACCTCACGCACGCGGGCATGGATAAAGTGGGCATGCTCGCGATGCTGCCTTACGTCGCGATGATCGTCGGCATGCTCGCGACTTCCTACCTGTCCGATTCCACGGGAAAGCGCCGCGTATTCGTGCTGCTGCCGCTCGCGTGCTTCGCGGCATGCCTCGCGCTGTCGGTGTTGACGCGTTCGACGATGCTCATGTCGTTCGCGTTCCTGACCGGTTGCGGCTTCTTTCTGCAGGCTGCAGCCGGCGTGTTTTGGGCGATCTTGCCGAAGCTGTGCAGCGCACAGACCGCCGGCAGCGCGCGCGGGCTCATCAATGCGCTGGGCAACCTCGGCGGCTTCGTCGGGCCCTATGCCGTAGGCGTCCTCACGCAATACGTGGGATCGACGGCCGGGGTGTACTGCCTCGCGATCGTCCTTGCCGTCGCGGCGGGCCTCGCGTCGTTCCTGCCGAGGCGCTGTGAGGACTGACCGCTTCAACCTCTTCCGCAACGACACCGGCCACGGTTGCCAACTACGTCACCGCGCAGCCGGGCCAAAACATTCGAAAGACGGAGAATGCCGATGAGCGACATCTTACTGCTCGTACAAAAGTGCGCCCATACCTTCAGTCTCTACGATATCGAGACGAAGCTCGCGCTCAAGCACATCGTTCTGCCCAACTTCCCACACGAATTCACGGTCGATGCGACCCGCCACTTCGCCTACGTCGGCATCTTCGGCATCGAAACCGCATGGACACTTGGTAAAGACGGCGATCACCGAATCGCCGAGATCGATCTGCGGGAACGCAAGCTCACGCGCATGCTCGATCTCTGGCCGTATTACCGGCCGCACGGCATGGCGAGCGACGACACGGGCCGCCTCTACGCGATGAGCGAAGCGAGCGACATCCTCCTCGTCTTCGATCAGCCGCGCACGCAAGACGTGCCGAACCTGGCCGTGCCGTCCGGCGGCGTGAAAACGCATCTCGTGACGCTGACGCGCGACGCCGGCCGCGCATACGGCATTCACTTGCTATCCAATACGGTGACGCAGTTTCATCCCCGCGATGCGACCGTTGCGCCGCGTGCGGTGATGCCGGGCCCGCGGCCGGAGGGCAACGCGTTGTCGAGCGACGAGTTCACGCTCTACGTCGCCAACCGGGGCGATGACACGCTGGTCGCGATCGACACCGAAACGATGACGTGCGGTCGCAGGGTAAAAACGCGCCGCGATCCCAACCGCATCTACCGAACGACCGGCGCCGATCGCCGTGATCTGCTGTTGTTGACCAACTCCGGAGAACAGTCTCTTTCGGTGTTCGACGCCGCCCAGCTCGAGGAAATCGAGCGCATCGCGTTGCCCGCCAACCCGACCGCGCTCTCGTTCCATCCCTCCCGATCGATCGCCTATGTCTCGTTCCAAGACGACCGCGTACGCGAACTCGACTTGACGACGTGGCGCTTCGTCGGCGAACTCGCGACGCTGCGCGAGCCGGACGCTTCATATGTTCTCACCGGCAATGCTTGACCCGCGCGCCGACGAGGCACCGTATGACACCCCCGATGCGATCGTCGACGCGCACCACCACCTTTGGCGTCTAGACGGCGCCATTCGTTATCCGTGGCTGCAAGACGCCTATGATCCGGCGCACTTCATCTTGGGCGACTACGACGTTTTGCGCCGCGACTTCGACGTTCCGGCTTTCCGGCGTGCAATGGCACCTTGCTCGCCGGTCGTCGCGAGCGTCCACGTGGAAGCCGAGTGCACACGTACCGACGCGCTTGCCGAAACACGGTGGCTGCACCAAGCGGCAGCGGCTGATCGACTGCCTTCGGCCGTGGTCGCGTGGGTCGATTTGCTCGCGGACGACGCGTGCGAGCACATCGCGGAACAAGCGGCGTATCCGCTCGTACGCGGGGTTCGCTTCAAGCCGCATACGTCGTGTTCGCCAAACGAGACAGCCGACGGCGCGGGCTCGCTGAGCGATCCGCGCTGGGCTTGCGCACTCGAGCGGCTGGCGTCGTTCGGATTGTGCTGGGATTTGCGCTTGCCGTTTTGGCATCTCGAAGAAGCGGCGTCGCTGCTGTCGCGCGCACCGGCCGTCGACGTCGTGCTCGAACACGCGGGGTTGCCGTGGGATCGATCGCCGGCCGGCCTCGCGTGTTGGCAACGCGGCATGCAGGCGCTGGCGGCCAACCCGCGCGTGACCGTGAAGCTCTCGGAATTCGGGCTGCGCGACGCTGGTTGGAACGAAACGGAAAATCGCCGAATCATCGGCGACACCATCGCAATCTTCGGCGCGCAACGCTGCATGTTCGCCAGCAATTTCCCCGTGGCGGGATTGCGGGTCACGTATCCGGCGCTGGTCCGGACGATGTCCGCCGCGATGACGGACGTCGATCTGAGCGAAACCGCGCGCCGTGCGATATGGCATGACAACGCGGTTCGGATCTATCGGATCGACATCGACGCGACCGCTGACGCCGATACCGATCCCTTGCGCTAGCTCACGGCACCACGTCGATCGCGCTCTTGAACCCCACCTTCGACATCTTTGCGTAAGGACACACCGCTTCGGCCTCGCGGACGAGACTAGCGGCCGTCTCGTTGTCCAAGCCGGGCAGCCGAACGGCGAGATCCGCAGTGATCACGAAGAATCCGTCCGCCGGATCGCGCCCGAGCGTGGCCTTTGCACTGACGTTCACGTCGTTCAACTTGATTTTACGTTTCGCCGCGACCAGGCTGAGCGCCCCATGAAAACACGCCGCGTAGGCTGCCGCGAAGAGCTGCTCCGGGTTGGTGGCGCCGCCCGGGCCGCCCAGCTCCGCGGGCAAACGCAGTTGAACGTCGAGTGCGCCGTCGGACGATTTCGCTTCCCCGGAAGCCCGTCCATGCTGCACGGCGCCTCCGGAAACGCGAACCTCGGCGGTGTAGAGTTGCAGGATTGCGCTGCCCTCGTATTTGTCGAGCAGCGATGTCGGCGGGGCTTTGAGTTCGGTCATAGTGGACGTTCTCCAATGGAAGGCGGCCTAGCCTTGCGCTCGGCCCTTCTGGCGGCCAGCGCAAGTCTGGAATGAGCGTGAACAGGCCCTAGTGTGACACCAAGGATTTTTTCGCGCCGCGAAAGGCCCCACTGGGGCCCAAAATCACGATTAGAAGCGATGCCGGATGCCGATGACCGCGCCCGTCTGATCGGCTCCGGGCGCCGGCGCCAAGGCGTCCGCGCCGCCCGTCACCGCGGCGTCCGACGACACGGCGCCGTCCGTGCGATTCTTCGCGAAGCTTACACTTGCGTAAACATCCGTCCGCTTCGACAGAAAGTAATCGGCATTGAGAACGAGCGTCGTCGGATGCGCACTCGTGCCGACGATTTCGTTGTCGTATGCCGCACCGGTCAGCTTCATGAACGGCGTGACCTGATATGAAAGTCCACCCCAATACAAGTTCGAAATCACGCCGGCCGTACCCGCCACCGTGCTGTCCAGCCGGCGGTACCCCAGATAGCCCTTCAGTCCACCGTATGCGTAGCTTCCCGCGAGCGCGAACCGCTTGTCCACGTTGCCCGCATTGGTCAAAGCGATCGTCGTCGGGTAAGCCTGGTCATAAACGGCCGCAACTCCGACGGGCCCAGCAGCGTATTGAAGCGACAAGCCGAAAGCGCGGCCCACCTTCGCATTGCCCGGTACCTGGCCCTGTCCGTTCACGGTATCCGAGCCGAACGTGTAGTAACCCGACGCGCTGATGCCGTTGATCGTCGCGGTGACGTACTTGATCGAGTTGTCGACGCGACCAAAGAATTTGCCGTCCAGCGTAGCCAGCCCGTACAACGCGAAGGCCATCGGGTCGTAGTTGAACATGACGTCGTTCAGCACGATGGCCTGGCGACCGATCGTCAGGACGCCGAAGCGCCCTTGAAGACCCACCGTCGCAACGCGGCCGAAATACCGGCCGCTTTGCCCGCCGATCTCCGACGCCCCGGTGCCCGGACGAAAACCGGCTTCAAGGGTGAAGATCGCGGATGTGCCCCCACCGAGGTCTTCACTGCCGCGCAGCCCCCATCGGCTTCCCGCCATGTTGCCGCCGATCATTCTCGTCACGCTGGAGTTGGTCGGGCCGGCGTGATTCAAGGACTCCATGCCGACATCGATCAATCCATAAAGCTGAACGCTCGATTGCGCGTGCGCCACCGAAGCCAAAGCCGACAAACCTAGTATCGAAACGATCTTTTTCATTGATTAGGTCTCCTAAATAACCGATTTGCTGTTGTTGAATTGATGCTTCGAGATTCGTTAAGGACCGGCAGGTTAAGTCAAGGCGATTACGACGGTTATCCCTTAACTGCGCCCGCGGTCAATCCGGTGATGATTTGACGTGCCGCGATGAGCGTGAGAATCAGCGGCGGAATGGCGATCAGGCTGCCCAGCGCCATGATCTTTCCCCAATCGACGCCGATGTCGGTGATGTAGAGTGAGGTCGCCACCGGCAATGTCCGCGTCCCGCGATCCGTCAATACGAGCGCGAGAATGAATTCGTTCCAGGCGATCCGGAACGTGAAGATCGCCGCGGCGGCAAGGCCAGGCCGGATCAGCGGAAGAAACACCTTCGCGAACACCCCGACCGGCCCACAGCCGTCGATCGCGGCAGCCTCTTCGAGCTCGATCGGAATTTGTACGACGAAGCCGTACAAGAGCCAAATCGTGAAAGGAAGGTTGACCGCGACGTACAACACGATCAACCCCGAAAGGCTGTTGACCATGTTCCACCGGCTCCAAATCATGAAGACCGGCAGCGCCAGCACGGCGAGCGGGACCGTGCGCAGGATCAACGTCGTATACGCGATCGCCGTCCTGCCCGGAAATCGGAAGCGGGCGAGACCGTAAGCGGCCATGCACCCGAGCAACAGCGTCACGGCGGTGGAGACGCCGCCGACGATCAGACTGTTCAGCAAGTACCGGCCGAAGTTGTCTTCGCCGAGCACCGCTCGATAGTTTTCCAGCGTCGGCGTGAACAACAACTTCAGCGGTTCGCCGAAAATTTGCGTCTGGTTGCGCACCGACGTGACGAAGACGAGCGCAATCGGCGCCACGCAGATGCCGGCGAGCGTCACCAGCGCGGCATAGTGTAGAAAGACGAGCAGCGGTGGCCGGCGCATTACACCTTCTCCTGCTTCAGCGGATTGGAAAAGCGTAGCGCCACGCATGAAAGGAGCGCCACGACGACGAGCAGCAACACGGAAATCGCCGCCGCCGAGCCTAGGTTCTGACTCACGAAAGCCGCCTTGTAGATATGGAGCGAAAGGATTTCGGTGGAGTCGCCCGGCCCGCCGAAGGTCAAGATGTAGATGACCTCCAACACGCGGAATGCGTCGATCAAGCGCATCAGCAGCGTGATCGCGATCACGTGGGCCACCATCGGCAGTTTCACGCGCCACGTCATCTGCCACCACGTTGCGCCGTCGATGCGCGACGCTTCGAGAACCGATCCGTCCACGCTGGCCAACGCGGCAAGCATCATCACCAAGACGAACGGCGTCCATTGCCAGATGTCGGAGATGACGATCGCGAAGAACGCCAGCGTCGGATCGGCCAGCCACGCGTGCGGCGCCATGCCGAGCTTTTGGAGAAGCGCATTGACGAGGCCGAACTGAGCGTCGAACAGGTACCGCCACGTCAAACCCACGGCGATCGGCGCGATCATCATGGGGAGAATGAACGTGCTGCGAAAAAACGCGATGCCGCGAACGGGCGCTTCCAGCAGCAACGCCAGTGCAATGCCGAGACACATCTCGGCGACGACGCACACGAAGGCGAACAGCAGCGTGATCCGCAATGAACTCCACACTGCGGGATCGGAGAACGCCGTTTCGAAGTGGCGCAGGCCTACCCAGTGCGCGTCGGCCCAGGGCATGCCAATCGACCAATCGAAGAACCCGAGCTGAATGCCCGAGATGAGCGGATAGAGGCAGGCAGCGGCCATGAAGGCCACTGCCGGGCCCACGTACAGGACGGGGACCCAGGAGGGTGTTCTCATGAAAGATTTCCAAAGAGTGGAGGCGGTCCGAGGAACGATCGGACCGCCCACGTCATGAGCCGGTGTCGCTTGTATCAGGCCTTGTAACCGGCGTGCCGCATGAGCTCCAACACCTTGGGCACCTCGCCGCTCAGCGCGACGCTGGGCGAAGCCGCGCCGATGAGCGCGTTCGATATGCCCACGCCTAGGGCCTGGTCGACAATTTCGTCCCAGATCGGAATCATTGGGCGCCAATCGGGGTTGATGTATTTGATTTGCTCGCGCAGCACCGTGAATTCCGGAAACTGCTTCACCATCGCAGGATCGACGATCGTCGACACGCGGCTCGGGCTGCCGCCGGCCCGGCAAACGGCCTTGTCCTGCTCTTTCGACGTCAGCCATTGCAACAGCAGAAACGCGGCCTCGGCGTTCTTCGAATTACGCGGAATCGCCAGGCCCAGCCCGCCGGCTTCGCTCGAATAGCGCGTGCCCTTGGGGTGCACCGCATAGCCCACCTTGTCGCTCACCCTAGAACGCGTCTTATCGCGCACCGGCCCGAAGATCGCGGTGGCGTCGAGATACATGGCCGCCTGTCCTTCTAGGAAGGCGGTCATCATTTCGCCCTGGCCATAGCTCGGGATACCGACCGGGCCGGTTTCCACGACGTCCTTGAGGAACGCAAGCGCTTTGACGCCGGTATCGTCGTTGAAGACCGGCGAGAACACGCCCGACTTGTAATCGAAGACGTTCCCGCCCATCGGATTCAGATGCAGAAGCCACGCTTGCAAGCATTGATGCCCCGCCTGGCCACGCGAGGTCAGCGCGCCGATCTTCGCCTTGTCCTTGCACTGGTACAGCAGCTTGTGCAGATCGTCGTAGGTTTGGGGGACCTTCAGGTCATACTTGGCGAACAAGTCGCGACGGTATGCGAATATCGACGTTTCCGCGCCGTACGGCACGCCGTACAGCTTGGCGCCAGGCCCCGCCAAATACCCTTTGACGCCGCCCACGAGCCCGATGTTTTCGACGTAGGCCGGCACCATGTCCGCCATGTCGTAGCCGGGGTCGGCCAATTGCGAATCCTTGAAGTACGGACCGAGATCGCGCACCAGGTTCTTGTTGACGTAGTCCGTCTTCCACGTGGCGATATAGCTGACGAGATCATAGTCGCCCTGGGGCTTGGACATCTCCAGCAGCTGCTTGTCCCGCATGCGCAGCATCTGCATCTTGTCGAGTTCGACCTTGATGCCCGTCAGCGCCGTGAATTGCGGCAACAAGCTGATCATCGCATCGTAATGAGGATGCGACGGGACGCTGATGACGAGCGACGTCCCCTTGTACTTTGCAAAGCGGCTCTGCGCGTAACCGCTCGTCGAGGAAAAACCTGCCGCGAGCAGGGAGAGCCCTGCGAGCTTCACGAATTCTCTGCGTTGCATCGTTGTCTCCTTAGGTGTTTTTCGAACGCTTACCGGCAGGTCCCCAACCGTAGCGTGGTGCCGGTATCGAATAGGTGCAGCGTCTCCGGATCGAAGCCGACGGCTACCGTCTGATGCACGAGCGCGTGGCAATCGCCGGGCGCGACGACCGTGAGGCGCACACGCGGGTCGGTCGCCAAACGGCCGACGAGTACGCTTTCGGTACCCAGGTATTCGACGACGTCGACGATCAAACGCATCGAATAGGGCCCCTCGCCTAGCGTCAGCGCTTGCGGCCTGAGGCCGAGCGTGATCTCCTGCCCGTCGGGCAGCGCGGCTTGCAGTCGGTTGTTCGCTACCGGAAACCGGAACCCCGTTCCGGTCAACGCGATGGCGTTCATCGACATCTCGATGCGCGCCGGAATCAGATTCATCGTCGGCGTGCCGATGAAGCTCGCCACGAACAGGTTCGCCGGTTCGGCAAACACCTCGGCCGGCGTGCCGATCTGCTGAATGCGTCCCTTGTCGAAGATGACGATGCGCGAGGCGAGCGTCATGGCTTCGATCTGGTCATGCGTCACGTAGACGGTCGTCTTACCGAGGCGCTCGTGCAGCAATGCGAGTTCGGCGCGCATATGGCCGCGCAATTTGGCGTCGAGATTCGAGAGCGGTTCATCGAAGAGAAACACCTCGGGTTCGCGCACGATCGCCCGGCCGATCGCCACGCGCTGCCGCTGGCCGCCGGACAGTTCTTTCGGCTTGCGCGACAGCAGCTTTTCGATATTGAGCGTTTTGGCCGCGGCGTTGACCCGTTGTTCGATATCGACCTCCGGCAATCCGGCCAGACGCAACGCAAACGACAGGTTTTGCGCCACGTTCATGTGCGGATACAGCGCATAGCTTTGAAACACCATGGCGATATCGCGTTTGGCCGGCGCGAGCCGTGTCACATCGCGGCCTCCGATGTGAATCTGACCTTCGGTCACGGACTCGAGGCCTGCGATCATACGCAATGTCGTAGATTTCCCGCACCCCGATTCGCCGAGTAAAACGATGAATTCGCCTTCTTCGATCTGCAGATCCAAATGCTCGACGACCGTGGTTGTACCGAAGCGCTTGACGACACTTCGCAATTCGAGTCCCGACATGAAGTCTCCTACGAGAATGTTGTTCTATTCAGTGTCGCCCGCCGCATGGCGAAGCGCGCACGCAGGCGGCCGCGCACGCGCCGCCGGCGTGCGCGCGGCGGCGTGAGCGAAGACCCTCAAAGCTTTTGGTTATCAGGTGCGGAGAGGAACGTCTTGATGGGCTGCGCATCGCTAAAACATCTTACGAAGCGTTGATTATGCGTATGCGACCGACGCCGAACTATTGAATTCTGTTGATAAGCTGATTGCCGCTGGTTATTGATGCTGCGGCGAGCAACGGATCGTCATAGCCGAGAGACGAAGGATCCCCTTTGGTGCCGTCCGTCGGCCGGCGCGGCGACCGGCCAAAGGCCGACGGCTGCTACCGGCATGGGCATGCTGCGGGCTAATCGACGGACGACCCTAGGCGGCACCTTCCTGAGCAACACGTTTATCAGCAACACGGGTATCGTCGCTTGATGGTCTGGGTTTTCCCGCTCTGTCCGCCAACCAATCGTCGATGTCGCGCTCAATCCATGTCGTACGATTAGCTCCGCGCGAAAACGACTTCGGAAACGGTCCTTTGCTAATCATGCGATAGATGGTCGATTGGCCCAGGTTAACCTGCTCCGCGACCTGCTTGATTCCGATGGCCTTCATCGCGCACTCCATTCAAAGCGCCCGGGTTGCACGCCTGCGGCAACGTAAAGCGGATGCTTCGGGCTACCGTCCTTGTTCAGTCCGAGATGAAAGAGCTTGCCTTGCGCCGCGGTGCCGCGCATGGGCTCCGCCACCGCCTGAGCCCGCTTGAGCGCGGAGGGACGAGCGCCCCACGCGCAGATGACAGCCGCCGCGCAGCTTCGGCGCGCGCCTCAGCGAGCGATATTGACGACAACGCCCAAAGGCCCATCTCACGAGAGCGCTTGGCAAGTTGATATCGGAAAACCCACGAGCGAGAACCGCTCAGGGTGATCTGTAAGTGAAGACCGCCGCCATCGGCGGTAATAACCTGGATCGACTTCACGCGCCACCTGCAATGCGCTCAGCCGATAGAGCTTCCCAGATGCGCCCATTTTCTACCCCCAACTGATGGTGCGATTGTGCGAGTAGCGCTGAGAGGACGCAAGAGGATCTACACCCCCAACTTCCCCGCCAGATAAGGCTGAGCGAGATTTCCTGAGAACCGGCGAGACCGCCTGAGAAGCTTGACTGGCGGAGAGAGGGTGAGACAAATGTCGGCCGGAAAGCCGCGCTGGGTATGGATTCCATCTTTGTGGCTGTGGCCTACCCACAACTCTACCCCCAAACCGACGCCTCCGTTACCTCTGCCTAGTCCGCGCGCCTACCCACTGCTCGCCGGCGTTGTTGCGATCGGTCTAGACAGGCCTTCCCCGCCCCTCCGCACTCCTTTCGCTACGGCATACATCCGTCCCTTGACGACCGTGCTGATTTGAACGGGTCACGCGCCAACATGCACCGCTCCGAGATGAACCACTACTTGCACTTCAGCTGACCGCACTTGAAATAAGATTTCACGGCACCTGCGGTCTTGTACGGAAACGCGCTCTCCTTTCCTTCTTGATACCCGTCCATTCCCGTCATTGCGACGTCGTCGACCACGCTCCTATTTTCGATCAATCGACCTTTCTTATCCATGGTATATGCATATATCTGATAGTATTTTCCATACGTTCCGATTCCGCGAGAATTTATATCCCAATGAACAATGGTAAAAATATTGGGTTTTCCCTTGAGACTCAAGAAAAAGAGAGAATCGACATTCGGCGCCCCACCTTCTATTGAGTATTTTGCGAATGTTGTCTTTTCGCAGCCACTCGAATCTGGTCTGTAAATAGACAAACTTATCGCCTGATCCGGGTCATTTCTTTCAATGGAGACGACTGAGCCTTGATATATTCTTCCAGCAGAAAACAGGCCGGTGGATGGCGATACAGTCGGACAGGCAACGGAGTCCGCCGCGCTCGCGTACGCGACCGAGGCTGATGAAAGTAGAAGGTAGCATGCAAGATACGAAAAAGAGCATTCGGTTGGACTCTTGCGGAAGCCCCAAAAGCGGCAGCGGCGTAACTCTATTGCACGCGCCCAATCTTTCTGGATGTCCATGTTGCACCCGTTGATCCGTTGTGTCACTACCGCAGCATCTCTAGTGTCCTCTACCGAATTCACGCTGCGAGTCACTTGGCCGGCCAGCCTTCGTAAGCATCCCGCGGCGGCCAGCGCGTAATCGCGCAAAGCTATAGATCGAGTCACAGACCGAGTGCCGCCAACCGGGCGCGGATCGACGCAGCATTCTTGTAGGGAAACGTCACGCGCTTTCCGTTGAGCACGCCATCGTAGCCATCACCAAACGCCTTGGTGATAGCCGGCACCGCCCGGAACGTCGTCTGATTGTTCGCATTTTCGAGATGAAATGCTTTAACTTGGTAAAAATCCCCTTGAAAATCGGCTGCGGCCGAACCTGATGTCCAACGCGCCAAGACGACTATTTCATTTCGTCGGTAAAAGACCGTGACGATTTCTGGGCCGCTACCTTCCGCCTCGATCGTTCCTACCGGGATAGCCTCGGCACCGGTACATTTCCAGAAAAGTTGTTCGTCAAACACAGTCGCATTCACGTTCGGATCGATGCCGGAGGGATAGGCCTTGTGCATTACCACGGAGCAACCTGGACGAATTTGCCTTGCCGGCAACGACGCGTCGCTTTCGGCGAAAATATCCCCGGAAAACGCGGACAGAAAAATTGCAAGGACTAGAAGAATCCTGTTTCTCATGGTGTCCATCCGTTTGCGACCGTTAATGCGTTTCGCCAGTTTTCTGCGCATGGATTGTTACCCCCATTCAGTAGCGTGAAAGCGCGCTTGGCCATGTTTCCACGATCGTGCATTCTGAGCAATGCCTTGTTGATGATATGCGTGACATCGTGTAAGGAGTTCCTGTCAGCAGGAGAACTAATGCCGTTTTTCTCCCAGAACCATGCGGACGAATCGCACCCGATCGCACTGTCGGTGGCGAACAGCCGGGGATTCGGCATGACGGTAGTCCCAGATTCGGTCTGGTAGGCGCTGTAGGTGGTATCCCAGGTTACCGCTAAGGGGCCACGCCCACGGTAGTCAACATCCGGGTACTGTGAGTTGCCGAATAGCACCTTCCCGAGTTCCACGTCATTGTTGGCCAGATGCGTCTCCGTGTAGGTACGCATTTGCGCTTCGGTCCATGTCGGATTCAATCGACGCAACCCAGCGACTAGCGCGCTGTGGTAAACGCCCCAGAGACGATGCCCGTCACGGTAGATCAGGCTTTCTTCGAAAGACGTAAAGTCGGTACACTCCACGCTGGCCTGCCCGAGGAAATGAGAAACCCGAGCGCAAGTATTGACATTGTGCTTCTTGAACGCCTTCGTCAAATCGGTGGAGTATTTTTCGGCATTCGAGGTCGTAATGTTGGGGAACAAAGTGGTCAAGACTTGACGCGTCATGGTGAGGTCTGCGCCGCAAGTCACGCATTTCAATCCGGCTGACTGGAAGTTGCCGACGAGCCCTATCGGATGCAGGTGATACACGACGGGCGGTGCCGGGAAATCAGTCACGCTCGCGACATCGCTCCAAAACCGCAACGCCTCGATGCGCGTCTTTTCGGCTTGCCAAACAGGTAAGCCTGCCTGCATATGCGAATCGAGGGCGTCCCACTTGCTCATATCGCCACCCCATTCGCTCTCGTATTTCACGATCAAATGGTCGATGCGATCTGCGAGCCACGGTTTGCCGAGTGCCGCTTTGAGTTCTTGCGCAGTGATCTTTCCATCGTGTTGCCCCGCCTTGTCAATGGCGTCCTCCAACTTCTTGACGGTAGCGTCCGACTGGACGCCATTGAAGGCTTCCTCGAAACTCGCGATCTCGTCTGGCGTGCCATCCTGGGCGATGAAGAGTGCGCGCTGGAACATGTCCGAGACCGGCGCACTCAAGGTGGCGAGATCGAAGCCAGGCCAATCCCAGGGACTCTTCAACTCGACAAGCGGATGCCCGTGGTCGCATACCCAGCCATCGATTTGCGCATCGTTTGCATCGGCCACGCTAACGCGATACCACGTCTTGTTCCCGCTTTCGGCACACTTTTCGGTCGCATCAGTGTGAATGACGCGCGCCCAAGCAGCGGCCTCGCCGCCAGCAGCCGACACGTTCAGCGGGAAGTTTCTCCATGCCTGCCGTACACCAGTACCATGCAGATCCGCGCGCGAAATCCAGCATGCTTGCCCTGGGAGTGTGTGGCCCGCCGCGTCGACAGCATTGACTTTGCACCAGGGACCGCTACTTGGCGAATCACTGGCCGCCTTAACCGAACCGCTGACGGACGTGTCCTGTGGCGCAGGCTGAACCAGCTTGGCGCCCGCCGAAATCAGCAGCAGCGTACGGGACTTTGGATCGAGTTGTTGAGCCCGGGCTCGGCTTCGCGAAATATATTGCGCAAGGTCGTCTCCGGTGAACACCTCTACGTGCAGCAAAGGGCGTTCTCCGAGTTGAGGCGGGAGCGTATGGTGCGCGCGCGCTTCTGCAAAGCGTTGGTATTCGCCGAGATAGGCGACGGTCTCGCCGGTGCGGATCCGTCGCGGCTTGGGCAAAACGTAGACCTTATCCACTGCAAGGGGTTGCGATTCGTGGTGTGCCTGCGCCAAAAAAATCCAGCCCGACGCAGCATTGGCAGACAGCGTATCGCCTTCCTTATACGACGAGATATCGCCCGTGACGACGCCGGCTAATTGCCCCCATGCACCATGTCGCTGACCGATCCTAACTTTCGCCCCACGCGCTAGCCATCCCACGGGATTACCGTGCGCCGAAGGCGAGGACCGCACGCGTAGTCCGAGAGTCGAGTGGTCCGGGTGCCCGTCAGCGTCGAGCCGCGGATCTGACGCACTTGTCCCGATGCTGTACACGTCGTCTGTGCCATAGTAGGCCGGCAGTGTTTTGGCGTGACCTTGTTGAGCGGCAGGATCTGCGTCGTAGCCTTGCTGCGGCAACGTGTGCATATACAGACTGAAGAACGTCAGTATGTCTTGCGCAGGCGGTGTCGCGTTCTGAGGGGCCGGGGCCGGCGCGGCAGGTGAAGGACCATTGGGGCCGGCCGGTTGCGTAGGAACTGGCGGCAAGACCAACCGGTGGCGCACCAGCGTGAATCCCTTCGAATAGCCGGCCTTGATCCCCCCCGGATAGCTCAATCGCTGGAGTTCGGAATCGAGTCGAAATGCGACGACTTCCCCGTCGGCAATACACTTCACCCCGCCATCCTGATTGAACCTATCGGCAGTTTCGGCACCGAAATGAATGCCTCCATGCCATAGTCCGTTTGTGCCAATCGGATAGAAGCCGTCTTGAGCCGCCGCGAGGGCCGCGAGATAGGCTTCGGGCGTAGACGGGCCGTTTGTGCGCTGGAGTGGAAAGGGATAGGCCCAGCTTTCCACTTTCGATGGCTGCTCTGGTTGTTGTGACACACGCAATCCTTATTCTTTTTGCTCTCTACTCTCATAGATAGCCGACCCGCTACCCCGAAGAGGCCAGGGAACGGATCGGCGTGTCGCTATTGTATGATGAGAAGCCCTCGTCGAGTCGAGCCGTATTCGAATCACAGCCTCCCGCACCTAAAGTAAGGAAATCCTCGGTGTCATGCCCTCCTGACGCCCAGCACACCGCCCCCCGCGGCTGAGCTTCACGGGCGAAAGGTCGGGGCCGGTCGTAGATGGATCTTCTAGGAAAACACTTGTTGACTGAGAGCCGCGAAATGAAGTCCACCCGACGTCAATATGTGTCCGAGGGCGCGGTACACATCTACTCCAGCCTTCCGACCGTAGTCACTCCCGCAGACCTGTATCTAGTTCGGGACAATCCCGCGGTGCGCGAGGCCATTGCCAACTGCAACATCTACGTGATCGCCGGCCGCCGACGTATCCTGATCGATCCGTCGCGGTTCTCGCTCAACGGCAACGTCTTATCAGGAAATTTTATCGTTCGGAGCTCAAACGGCGTGGCGCGCTTCCCTTTTGCATTCGAGATCACACCGGACCGCATCGGAAACAGGACCATCGATGATGTCGCCGTCGCAGAATGTGGAACGCACGTGTGGATTGTCACCGAAAGTGGGCACCTACCACTGGCTGCACATGTCATCGTCGCGTCAGCACACACTGATTTGCCCCAAGAGAATCGCGATTTGGAAGTACTGTATGTCGGTCAGGGTATCGGCAAGACAGGAAACCGCACCGCAGTGGATCGGCTATTGAACCATTCGACGTTACAGCGCATCTTGGCGGAAGGAGCGACATTCCATCCCGACCGCGAGATCTTACTGTTACTGTATCGCTTCGAGCATCTTCGAATTATTGGAAGTACGGGAGGCGACATGAACGCCATCCCGACTGCGACAGCCGAAGAAGAGCATCAGCACATGGAACGGCTAGGCAGGATCAAATTGAATCGCCACGCAATCGTCTCACTGGTAGAGGCGGGACTGATTCGTCACTTCCAGCCGTTATATAACGTACTGGTGAAGGCCAGCGACTTCTCGGCAAAACGCAAGTTGACCATCCTGAAAAATCTCTTAACGCAAGACATCACGGGGCTAATCGTTGAGATCGCATCTAGCAACGTCCGCTCCCGACTATGCTCACCCTATGCTGCACCGCTTGAGCTCTCGGATTTTTTCGCTCCTGATGCGCTGCGCGGCGATCGACTTGAAACCGACGAGCTAAAGCGCAAATGGGCCGATGAGCTGCATTTGATGGCGCATACTCAATATGCACGGTTCCCGCTAACCAATGCGCACGAGCGGGATACATTCTTGCACGGAACAATTTGGAACGGCCAATCCGAACGAACGCCGTGGTGACGCCATGGATTGGAACATCCCGACTGCAAACAAAGAAGTTGCAGCCGCATACGATGCGTTTAGAGCTCGTGTGTCGACACCCGATTGCCATCGAGGCGCCGCGGGAACAGACGCGCCCGTCTCCAATTTTAGACAACATCTTCCCGCACGACCTCGTCATCGGGCGAGAGCGAATCACCTGGTGATGGTCTTGGCTTCCCGGCCTTATCCGCAAGCCAGTCATCGATGTCGCTCTCGATCCACGCCGTCCGATTACTTCCGAGCGAAAACGGCCTAGGAAACCGGCCTTTGCTGATCATGCGATAGATGGTCGATTGGCCCAGGTTAACCTTCTCCGCGACCTGCTTGATTCCGATAGCCTTCATCGCACACTCCATTCAAAAGGCTCGGGTTGCACCCCTGCGGCAACGTAAAGCGGATGCTTCGGGCTACCGTCCTTGTTCAGTCCGAGATGAAAGAGCTTGCCTTGCTCCGCGGCGCCGCGCATGAGCGCCGCCACTGCCTCAGCCCGCTTGTGCGCGGATGGATGAGCGCCCCACGCGCAGATGACAGCGTCCGCGCAGCTCGTTGACTCGCGGATCGCACGATCGGCCTCTTCGCGCACGCCGATCGGATTCGAATGTGTGAGTAGTTCATTAGGCTTCATGGTCCGGAGAGCAAAGAGATTGACTACCTCGAGCCGCCCGAACTTCCCGCAGCATGCACGCGATATGCAGCGCCTGACCGTCGGGTCGTCCGTCAGATGATCAGCCGTCGAGGGATTGAGCATGACAAAAGCCAGCGTCGGAAGCGATGTGTCCCAGACGCGCCAAAGGCGATACCGGTAGACCCCGTCGGCGCTCAAAATGCATCCACGCTCCTCCGTAAGCTCGCGGGTAATCAGCTGTTGCATGGCATCCTCCCAGATCCACACACTGAAAGTAGCCCAACCGTGAGTCGATGCTGGTGCGCCGTGCTACGATCTCGCCGTCTGACACACTTGACGATGCAATGAAAGCTGTATTCATGCTGCGCGGCTACGAAGCGAACTGCGCCCCCCGCCTGACTGAGCAAGGCAAATTCGCCGCTCGAGTCGTTTTCACGAAGGTCGGCTTTTACCCCGAGGCGTCGTACCGGACTCTGGGGGATTTCGAGACAGAGGACGCGGCGATCGCGCACGCGAAGAAGTTCGCCGAGGACTGGCTGTCGCGCAAAGCCTGACCTGCGCGCGTCCAGCGCACGCAGCGTGTTGTTGCACCAGCTGGCGCGCCGCTTGACACTCGGCTCGTCGCTTCGGTTCCTTGATCTCATAGCGGCGCCCTCCGAGGCTCCTGCCGCCCGCGCGGCACCTGCTTGAACCATGCGCTCGCACGCGTTTCGCGGTCGGCGCGAGGAAAGCTACATGGCGTATAGAGCATGCTGGCAGGCCCAACGTCGCGAATAAAGCCCCACTCCTTGGCATCAACCGCACGATGTACGAACAGTGTCCAGACGCAGGCGCGCCCATCGGCCTGCCGAGCCGGCGGCGCCGGTAATTCCACACGATGGAACGTATCGCCCGTCAGAACGTTTACCCATCGAACAGCATGCGCCCGGCCTCGTCTGCGCTCCCAATACCACCCCGCGAGCACGATCGATATGGCCCACGGCCACGGGTGATCGTGATATCCGCGGTCGGGATCGCTGGCGAGAAACCGATGCAGATAGACCCGAACTCCTAAAGCCGTGAGGACGTAGTAGCGCTCAAGGTAAGGCTTGCCGTCCTCCCCAATGATTCGGCACGGCAAAAATCCGGTCAGCCAGTACAAGATCCGTCTCATGTCGTCACCTCAATGCAAGGTGCCGCTCGAGCGCGGCCAATCCAAAATCCAATCGGATTGCTGCCACAAAGCGTTGCGATACAAAATGCGCAGGTGCGCGCGCCGCATGAGACGGCTCTCGCTGGTCCATACCTGCACCTCCCAGCCGAGAAAATGTTCGCGTGCGCTGCCGATCGCGACAGCCGTGGACACCGTATCGGCCACGAGCGTATGTAGCGTTTGCAGCTCGTTCGATGTCGGACAAGGCAACAACGACTTCATTTCTTGCATGACGAACTCCTTGCAGGCGGGCGATCATCGACGCCGCGCCTGCAGACTATTACCGTGGGCTCCTACCACTTACCAGCAAGTGCCCCATTGACGCGCTCCCCGCGTTACTGGCTTGCCTCGGCTTTGACCTAACTCGATACCGCTTCCGAAAGCTCGTCACCCTGTGATCCTGCAGGCGGACGCCGCCGTGCCCTGTCGGGGCGAGAAGCGTGAGACCCAGCCGTAATAGCCGCCGGCTCCCCACGAGAATCGGCGTCGACGTCCGTCGGGCCAACTGCTTCATTTGGCTCCGAAGCCGTTTCGACGGAATCCTCCCCACGATGCTGCCGAGCCTGAAAGACAACCTGCTCAACACGTACGAGATTGAGTGCAATCGAGTCCGCATCGATATGTATGCCTGACTGTGGTTCGTTTTCCCGAGTGATCCACGGATTCACGTACAGATCTCCCTTCACGACGACACTCGCCCCGGTCTTGATGTGCTGCATCACACGCTCGGTGTGCGGTTCGTTCCATACGGTCACATCGACAGGAAACGTCTTGTCGTCTTTCTGTTCGAGCGTGCCATCTTCGAGTTTTCGGTACATCGCCGACATGACGCGTAGTTCGACAATGCGCTTGGCGCCGCTCGGCGTATTGACCTGCTTCATCGTCGGCGACGACAAAACGTTGCCGACGAGCTCTGCGTAGATACCCATATTCAGTCACCCCACCTCAATCTCGCGACCGGGCTGCTCATCGGAATGTAAGCAGCACCACGACCGCAGTTGGCCCTGGAGTCGGTCCGCGCTGGGTCGCCGTCCACAGCGGACGGCTTTCTCTCTTCTAATGACTGTTCAGAGTCTGAACAGTCCCTCGCAGTTGGCATCGTGAGTTAAGCTGGGCCACGCACGCGTTTCGTAGGCCGCGCCAGCCCGGCATTCTCGACCGGCCTAACTGAACCACGGCTTAGGAACGACTCAATTTGCGTCGCGGCATAGCGAAAGATCGCCTCGGTCGCGTTCAGCTCCAATGCTCTCGCTTGGCATTTCTCGACGTACTGGACGACCGACGGTGGCGTACCTTCCATGAATTGGCGCACGCGCTCAAACGATGCCACGCGCGCGTCGCCCCGCACACGCCAGAAAAGCCGTAGACGCAACGCCCCGCTTCCCAATCGCATCTTCCTCACTTGCAAAGTAGCGGGCAACGCTGCCGCGTCGACATCGTTTGCGAGCAGCCTCATTTCGGTTCCGGCTTGGTTAGCCATTGCGCGATAACGCATCAGTAGCAACCGAAATGCGGCGCGACCTGTGAGTTGCCGGATGTCCCACAAAACCGCATCCCCCGGTTCCGCCCCCGTATCGCCTATCGGTGCCATGCCGCTTCGCTCCATCAGCCCACGCATACCTTCGAGCACAGTCTTTAAGCCGTCCAGCCTGTGACCGCCGTTGCATTGGGTGCCACGCATGCCCCTTACCCTTAAGGCCTTTGAGACACCCGCCAAGGTGTCCGCCGTCCTGACCAACGAATTGCCGCAGGTGCGGAGACATTGCCGCGCCCCTGTCGTCTCAGTCGCCGCATCATCGCGATCGAAGATTGACGCACGAGCAACGAGCCACCGATTCCCGGCATGTGATGCCTTCCCGGATACATTGAAGGACTTGCCTGCAGCGGATGCGTCATACGCCCGAGTCATTGCACAAGCGCCACGAGCGCCCCCGCTGTTTCCGAGAGTGGCACGCCCGACAACAGTTTCAGTTCCGCGTCTGACACTTGCGGCAGGCGTCGCTTGCTATGTCGCGGTTGTTTCTCCAACGACAAGATTTCTTGCGGCACAGGTCCCAACAGCGCAGATAGCGCTTCCGCTCGCTGCGTCGATTGGCCGGCCGCGTTCGGCAGCAAATCCAAACGGGAAAGCTTCGCGAACTCAGGCCGGCTCAAGACGTTCTGCCAGCGAACGGCAAAATGAAAGACTGACAAACACTTATGCTTCACGCGCTGAACGCGCTCGCGCCCGTTCTCCGAACCGATCAAATCTCTAAGCACCGCTGACTTGATGACGCGAACGAGGAAGTCGACCTCGACAAGCAGCCCCGCAATCATGTAGCCATACGGCGAAGCAAAGCCGAGAGCCACTTCAGCCGGATCGCGCGACTGCAAGATGGTGTAATCGAGTCCTTTCTGCCGCATTGCATCGAGCCCTGCGAGCGCGTGGCGCTGCTCGGACTCTATCGTCTGGCGTAGTGCAGAGATCCGATCGCCCACTTCTACCAATGCCCAGTCTGCGTATGGATTGTCGTTCGCCGAGAGCGACCACAACGCTCGCAGCGCCGCTGCGACCCGCTTACCGCCGGCCATCGCATAGCCCTTCTCGCCCGGCTTCGGCACCCGTCCGAGAAAGAGCCGCATCGCATCCCGAGTGTGTAACCGCATGCGATCGCCGCCGTCGCTCGAAAGCTGACCCATCCGAGACAGCTTCGCCGCGTCCGACAGCGCCACGGACACGTCGGCCTCTTGACGCAGCAGGTGTAGCCCCCGCTCTCGCTCAAGCGCCTCGCATCGTTCCATATATCGCTGGTAGCGCGAAAAGAGCGGGTGCGCCGGATCGGGATTGTCGGATTCGATAAGTTCGGAAAGAACCATGCGTTCGGCGTCTAGATCGACAACATCGTCCGGTGTGACGCCGTTGCGAGAAACGCCGGCAACGGCGTCCGTAGAGTCAGCCAAACGTTTAACGTCGGCGCTATCGAGTTTCGGGCGGGACAGAGCAGCCATCTTGGCCTCCGGGTCCATGAACGAGTCGGCTTGGTGAAGCGTCGACCGTCGAGGGGTTAACGTGGATAGGTGGTCGGGATGGACCCTGAGACCGCGCATGAATTGTTGGGCTGTGGGTGGGCAACCAGCGTCGGCGGAGATCTTCGAGCACGCTCGATAGTGCCGCCCTTCCCTCGCATGGTTCCGTACCAGAGGAACTGCACTTGGCGTGCGACGTGTCGAGGCGCGCCTCGCCCGTAGTGTCGTGTACGTGTGCGAGCCCCGCCATGAAACGCGCTTCTTGTTCGAGCGCCTGCTCTGCAGTCAATCTCGCGCGCTCGCGGCGTTCGCGCTCACGAAATGCCTTGCTAGGGACAAATGTGTCCGTGCGGTAGCGCAACAGCAGTGCGGCTATGTAGGCCACCGGATGACGAACTACCCGGTCACGATGGCTACCAGCCATCTCGTCGACTAAAAGCTGGCGATCGACTAGGGGCACGTGGTCAAGCTGGCGCATGATCGCCATGCGTTCAGCTGCGGTAACGAACTCGGGCCACTCGAGCGACACGTGCTCAGATTCCGGCTCGAACCGCGATCTGAGCGAACCGTCCCCGACCCCGGCCGTGTTCAGCATCTGAACAGGCGAATGCTCATGCAGCCTTGGCCCCGCTCGGAGCGTGTCGATTCCCCCAAGCGCCGCCCTGCTCTCCTCGTCCGTCCGTTTTTCGTCCGCAGTCCACCTCGCCGTAGGCGTTCCAGCGCCTCGGCTCCGTGCGAGCCCCTCGGTAGTAGTCGTAGGGGTTTTCGTACTCGTAGTCGTATACGTGCGCGCGTTGGGAATGCACGAAAGTCGCCTACCGCCATGTACGAAACCCGCCGACTGACGTGTATCTTTTCCGCCAACAGCCGGCTGGCCGAGGGGTGTTCCGGTTGGCGGGTTTTGCGCACTGCTCTTGCTGAATTCTCGCCGTGATCCGCCGTCGTCACGTGTGTTCAGACGCCGAACAGTGTCGGTCTCGACTATCGATGACTCGTTACACGCAGGCTTATAGGGAGCCGCGACGTCGCGCACTCCTTTCACGACGCTCCGCGCTCCGCCGCCCAAATGGCGGCCGATCGCAGGCTCGAGGGACACTAGCAAGCAATGCGGTTCTATCTGGCTATATAGGCGCTTGCAGCGACGGTGAACTTGAATCTCCTTGATGACACCAAGCTCGCGGAGCCTATGTTTCGCGTTTTCGAGCTGTCGACGATTGAGCCCCAAGTCGCGTTTCCACTCTCGCGCTGTCACGGTGAACCAGAGCTCGTCCGACTCCAACGCATAGCGCTGGAGCTGAATCATTCGCGAAAGCAACAGCGCGGCATTGACGCCACCGGTGACGTCGACCAACACCCGGTGAAAAGCCATCGTTGGACCCAGCACCTCGCGCATCGCGAAGTCGTGGTTTCGCATGAACTCGAGCGACAGCTGAATTGGCATGCGCCCTGCGGTTACCCTGTCGAGCTCGGCAGACAACGTCACCGTATCGAGGCGATAAAAGAGCCTAGCGGGCTGGCCGCCTCGGTGCTCCTCGATCAGCCGCATCCGGCGTAGCCGTCGACGGGCGTTTTCTTGCTCTTCACGCGTGAGCGCCGTTTCGACCTGCCAGGCCGTGCGGGTCTTGTGAATCCAGCCGAGCGTCTTTTCGACGTCGCGCCCGCGGCGGGTCCAATACACAAGTTGCGAGAGCAGCAGCGCGTCCTTCGGGTGGCCGGTGATCTGGCTAAGCCGAAGGGCAAATGCAATCGGGCGATGCGCCTTAAGTAAGGCAATCGCTCGATTGAACGCGTCGCGATATCCACCGCTCATCGCTGGTCACCTCTCCGATGACGGACAACAGCTACTAGTGATTGCTCACGCCTTGATGCGTAATGCGCTCCTTGGATTGGCGCCTGAGCGCTGCGTCCAACGCCGCCCAAACGAGGCGAAAATGAACCCGAGCGACGGTGCCAAATCGCTTTTCTTCGAGGAAGCCAAGCCGCACCAACTTTCGCCGGGTTGTATGTTGCTGCGCCGGCGAAAGACCTAGCCGCTGCGTCCACTCCGCTTCGTCCACGTCGAGCCAGTCGCATCCGCGCTCCTGCTCAAGCGCGGACAGCTCAGTCAACATCGCCCCGGCGGATAGATCACCGGCCACCTCTGCGAGGCAGCGATGAATCGCGATCGGCCGATCAATGACTGCGAGCAAATATTCCTGTTCGCCGGGGTCCATTCCGGGCGGGTCATCCCACGACTTACCCGGCAGCAGATTTCCGAACGGATCCAAGCGCATATCCCAAGCCATTTCGGTCACCTCAGTCGTCATAACGGGCATCCACACCGTCAAACTCGTCGCCGTCGAGCCAAGTACGAATCGCGTTCGCGACCTCGTCTCCGTGGCCCTGCTCACATGCCTTCGCCCACCGCTCGAGCAGCCCTCGCCCGATTTGCTGTTCCGGTCGCCGAGCGACCAACTGCCGATAGGCCAGAGCGAATCGCTGCAATGCGTCACAAGAGCCCGTGACACTCTCGTATCGCTCCCTACCGATGCACGCATCGAGCGTCACGGTCATACCGCAGTCCCGTGCTAGCTCGAGCAGATCCTTATGTGGCTCCGCGCGGCCGCACTCGGACCGCGGATTACGCTGCGCGTCCCTACGTTGATTGCGTTGCATCTGCGCACCTCCAGTGCGTGGCCTCTTCGTCTCCGATTCGTATGGCTGCGAATAACGTCGCAAGCGTATGACGCCCTTCACAGCCGCGATGAAGCTCGACATAGCGCTCGCGCTCATCAAGGTGCCGCCGACTGAGCTCGCTCCAGATATCGAATACTTTGGCAAGGTCCGAATTACTCAACGCCGACGGCTTTGCCGGTGGCGTGACTCCCAGCTCGCGACGCAGTCTCTCGACGCGCGTGCGCGAGACATGCCGAAAATAGATTTGGACCATTGCCGAGCTGGCTCGCGCGCAGACGAAGTAATTCAAAAGCGAGTCTTCCCACCACTGGCGCTTGATGCCGGCGCACGCCTGCGCGAGCGAGTTGAGGTCCAGTTGCAGGCGGACCGCGTTGATAGCCAGGAGCCGATGGATCACTGTCTCGGCACGCGCGTCCGCGAGCACGTCCCGGACCGCTTCAGGGATGTCGAGCACCGCATGGTTTGCTGCAGGTCGCCCGGTCACCCGTTCAGGCGGCTTATCCCGCGCGGA
This sequence comes from Trinickia sp. Z7, assembly GCF_056498045.1. Lineage (NCBI taxonomy): Bacteria > Pseudomonadati > Pseudomonadota > Betaproteobacteria > Burkholderiales > Burkholderiaceae > Trinickia > Trinickia sp. Z7. The sequence continues at coordinate 13,160 of NZ_JAUEQW010000020.1, read as the reverse complement.
CTCCATCAACTCGTGCAGCACCGCGCGTTGCAAGCCCACGCCAATCAATGAATTGAGATTCGTGCTCATGTCATTCCTCTACCGCTTTGGAGTGCAGCTGCAGGACGTCGTCACCGACGCCTTGCTCCCGCCAGAATTGATCCACAAACCTCGATCGGTGCCGATCGCGGAATGCCCGCGCCGCGGCAAGTACCTCAAAGAAGAGCCCCCCAGGAATGTGATCGGGATTCAGTAGCGCGCTCACAAGGAGATCGAATCGGTCACGCAGCAACGGCTCGCCGATATGGGTCTCGCAGGCACGAGCCCACGATTCGTCCGTTTCGATGATCCGGGCGAAACTCCCATCGGGAACCACGGCCAAGCCTGCGGGCGTGTTCTGTTGCGATAGGTTCGCAAGCCACCACCAGCCGTGATAACGGTGGCGCGCCTTGTCGTCCCGCGTCGCCGCCAGGTCGAGCGGCGCGCCCTCGGGCAAGTCCGGAGGTTCGACCATGAACCCATACGGAAGCGGTGGCGCGGCACGCAGAGATCTGGTAAGCCCGCAGTGCTCGACAAATCGCGAGAGGGCTGCCCACAGGCGCTCCTGCACCGACTCCATGGTTCCGGACCGAGGCCCAGCATGTGTAGGCGACTCATCAAGCGGCCGCTCTGTGGCGGGATGCATCGGCGTGTGCGCGTGCTCGAGGCCGCCATCGCCAGATACCGACTGTGGTTGGTCAATGTCGTGCTGCTCATCGTGACCTGCATCTGTGTCGGGAGCGGCGGCCCCTTGCCCTGGCGCCTCTGGGAGCATCGGCCGGTCACGTTCCGCTTCCCGCGATACCCGCGAACTTGAGCCAATGGCAGCAGCACCTCTTTGCGTGAAGCGTTCCGGCTCGGTGCCGCTACCCGATGGCTGCGTCGAAAACAACTTGCTCTGCTTTTGCGGCACCGCCGTAGCGCGCAGCTCAACACCACTGGCCTGCGGGACTTTGTCGGCAACGCCAAGCATGGTTTCAAGGCCCGCCCGTGTAACCAGCAGCTCCTCCGCTAGGCGCTGGTGAATCGCTTCAACGATTCGGTCAACATCAAGCGTCCCTTTCCGCTCCCAAGCTGTTCTCGCAAGTTCGAGCTCGGGCTCTATTAGACGATCCTGCACCCACGCATCGTCTCGCCCGAACTTAACAGCCAGACGCGTAATTGCGCCGATTCTGGGCTGAATGCGCGCGGCGACATCACGACCGGTCAACACGACTGCAGCCGGTCCCAGACTATCCAGCCGATCAACTGCGAATTTGAACGTCGAAAGCAGGACGTGCCCGATTGATGTCCCTCCATCGGAGAGCATCCTTGAGAACTCTCGGAGCGAAAGCGGCGCACCGGCTTCGCGTTCGAGCTCGGCCTTAAGCTCGAGGTAGCCCTTCGCCTTGTCCCAGAAGCAAAGGTCGGCGCGCTGATCGTTTTCCCGCAGGTGCGCGGCGAGCAGCGTCGCCTCACCCGGATAATCGATGACGAGAAAATCGCGGTACAAGAACGCCGGATCCTTCGTCTCATCGTACAAGGCTTGTGCCGCCAAGAGCCGCGTGTTGCCCCCCTTCGCCACCACGTAGCGAGCTGTGTTCGGGCGCTTGGTCACCGTGACGATCTGCTCGATTCCGTTCAGGCGAATCGATTCTTTGAGCTCGACAATTCGCTCGTGTGTTGCCTGCCGAGGATTGCGCTCGTACGTAGCGACGTCGGTAACTTTCAATCGAATAGTCGACGTAAGCACTGGCGATGAACCCGTCGACTGATTAGCACCGGCCTCGCTCGCGTTCCATCCAGGCGCTTTGGCCTCGAGCCGCGCCGAAGCGTGATCAAGCCGCTTCTTGGTTAGCTCCTGAATATCCGCGGCAGTCATCTTGGTACGCGAGGGAGCCGTCATCGCGCACCTCTCGCGGCAGACACGTCGTCGTTCGCGTTCACCTGCGCGTCTTCAGGCTCCGTCACGCTGTCCGCGCATACGTCGTCGACGTAGATGTCGTTAAGCGTCGGGAATAGTTCCCATACGAGCCGATGCATGACATGCCACGCGCAGTTCGCGATCGACAGCCTTCGGTCGTGCCGATGGACCGGTACTTGTGCTGTCGCCGCTGCAGCGTATGCGGCCGCTGAAGGCACGACCGTTTCCAGCACACGCACTTTCTTGTGGCCGGCAAATTTCTGGCGGATCACGGTCGTCAGCGCGCGGGCGTTGTTGTTTCGCTCTTGCGCGTTGATCAGGGCAAACAGATCTCCCGATTGGAACGACTCGCCAAAATCTGCGAGCCGATTGAGGTCATCTAGCATTGCGAGCGTTCCGCTCGAAAACTCGCCAGCCGACAAGGTGTCGGGTTTGATGGGGGAAATCATGTAATCGGCCGCCATCGCCGCAGTCTTCTGCAATTCGCCCACGGCGCCCTGCGTGTCGATGACGACGACGTTGTAGGGCTGTACAACCGGGCTAGCCATGGCGCGACGCAGGATCATCAGCCGATCTTCCCGGTCCTTCAGCCAGGTCTGCAGCGAACCATCTGGCGTGTCCGAATAGACCAAGTCGAGGTTCGGCAGAACCGTTCGGCTGATGCAGTCCTCCAGCACGTTTCCCCCCCGCATAACGACAGCGCGAAGACCGTTTGGCGCCTGCTCGAGAAGCGGATAGAACTTCGAGAGACTCGGCTGAATGTCCGCGTCGATCGCCAGCACGCGCATCCCGTAGTCGGCAAGGATGCCGGCGAGATTCGCTGCTAGGGTGGTCTTTCCAACCCCACCCTTGGTCGATACGAAAGAAATGACAGTTGGCATGCGCGTCTCCATTGCCGGTCGCTCCCGATGCGCAAAGTCACCAGGAGAAAAACCTGCATGCTGTCCGCAGAGGGTCTAACCGCTCACAGACGGCATGCCGAAGAGATCACGCTTTCGTATAATGGGTTTAGCCATGTGAGTGCCTCCTAAGGGTCGACTTCATGGTTAGGCTGGTATCGGTGTTCGCAGCACCGATATCGGCCACTCTTCCCAGCTACCGCTCTTGCGCCCCAAAAGGGGCCATCAACTTTCGACCGTTTTCTCGTTATGGCTGTGCGGTTGCACGCTCGGCCGATCTTTAACCTCGGCCAACATGAGCGATCGCAATTCGGCAACCAGCTGCCCGTTCTTGGAACGGATGCACTTCTTCGCCCGTTCGCAAAGCCAGTCGTCGATCTCACGGGGTAGCCGATATTGGGACCGCACCGTTGGTTTCATTCACCCTCCGTTTGTCACTATTTAGTGACATGCTAGTCACTATACGGCAGTGACGGGACAGTGTCAAATACCGATCCATGGAAGATCTCTACCGCTCACAGTTCCGTCTACCGCAGGCGCTCTACTTGAAACTCAAGCAGGCGGCCGAGCTCCAGCATCGCTCTCTCAACACCGAACTGGTGATGCGGCTTGAATCAACCTTTGCGGAAGCTCCGGCCGAAGCGCAGCAGCCGCTGCAAGACATCCGCAGTGTCCTATCGAGCACCAAGCTCGGCGACGTACTGACGCAGAAGGAGATCGATGCAATCGCCGAGCGCATGGTGAAGCTGACGCAGCCGCGCAAGCGATGAAATGCTTGTACAGCGCGAGCAGCGACCACTAAGGCTCGTGACTTGCAACAGTAGGCACCGCCGCATTTCCGCGGTCGATCGAACAAAAGCTCGCGAGCAACACCATCACTACGCTCGCTCGTTGCCTTGAGAACTGGCTGCCATCGGTTGATCCGATGTCGCCTAGCAGATCGGTGAGAGCTGACGCCCCACTAGAACACTCCGGGTCGTTTAGACCTGCGGCCGCCAAAACGCCAAGAAGACGTTGGACGGAGCCGAACCGCATTACGTGTCTGGCACTGCCGGAACACTCGCGGTGCTCCGACTGCTGCCATGCCTGCATAGCATAGACGGATCACCTTGGAAATCAAGTGCGAGCCGCCGCCGAGCAATGTCACTGCAATGGTGTCAACGCGGACCACCTGACGATCGCCGCGGTGTTTAGCGGACACGAAGCAAACGCCTCGTCGTGGGCTCCCACCGCGAACTTCCGCCGTCAACATGCCATCAACCACCTCCTCGTGAGTCTGTTGATTCGCTACGCATGGCCCTTGTGAATGCCATGCCGCCAGGTCTCACACGCATTCCTTCCGCGAGCGATGTCCAAGGCAGGTCGCCTGGATCCGCCTTTACCGCCCCCGGCGACTTTGCGACAAGGACAGCTTCAGCAATGGGCTGGAAATCGGCCCGGAAATGAACGGAGCTCTTGTTGACCAAAATCTTCATCGCTTCGGGTTCAATGCCGACGATCCGATACAGGTTCCGATCGATCATTTGCGCCGCGGCCGAGCTGACGACGATTCGAATGTCATCGATGCGCAGGCATGCGACGGGGCCAAGCTCAATCGTTACGCCGTTCAACATTGGACCATCGAGTACGCAGCGTCCCTCGGATAGCGCCTCGATGACGAACACGCCTCCGAATGGATCGCCTGACGCCGCACCCAACTCGCAGGTTATCGTTCTCCCAACTCCGGCATCGTGAGCCAAGCGCGCCGCTTGCGGATCGTGGATCAGACCTATTGCCACACCAGTCGCCCGGTTACTCACGAGCGCTCGCAGCATCCCTGTCGTGTTGGACTCGCCGCCTGCTCCAGGATTGTCTTGCGTGTCGGCGATCACCACCGGCCGCTTCGCAAAGGCAGCGATGCGCATGGCTTCCTTAACCGCCTCGTCGGCCTGCAGGAATGCCACAGACCACTCGTGCTCACGCGAGATCGCGAGTTCGTAGAGATCCGCGACCGAGCGCTCAACCAGATTCTTTTCGTCCCCGTAGCCCCATACCATGGGGCCGCAGCCGGGGAAGTCAGCCGCAGGGAAACCAGGGGCGAATGAAAGCGATACCTTCCTCTCCGCTTCTATCCCCTTGAGGCGTTCGAACACCGAACGTGCCGGCTCGAACAGCGTACACATCGCGTTGATCGGAATGAGGAACGGCAGCCGGCGGGCCTCACAATGCGGGCGCCGATTCGTGCTCATCAGTTCGCACAGAACTCGCGCCGCTCGATATCCCGTTTCGGCCATGTCGACGTGCGGATATGTCCGGTAGGCAAGCAACTCGTCCGCCCCCCTCAACATGTTTTCTGTGACATTGGCGTGGAGGTCGAGCGATGCGACAACCGGCACGCTTTCGCCCACCTGCGTTCGAATTCGCTGCAGCAGCTCTCCCTCGCCGTCTTCGCAATGCTCGGCAACCATGGCGCCGTGCAGGTCAAGGTAGATCCCATCGGGGCGTTCGCAACGTGCGGCGTCAATGATCTCCGTCACAATCCGCTCGTATGCGTCTTTGGTCACGCACGCGGAGGGGATCGCCTCCGCCCAAACCACGGGAACCACGTTGTGACCGCATTCCTTCACTGCGCAGATAGCGCCGCCGGCCGGGATGTTCATTTCGCAAAGCTCGAACAGCTGCACGCCCCTCTTCATCGGCAGGCCACCGTCGCCGCGAACAAACCGCTCATATGTCGCGCGCGAAAGTGCGAACGTGTTGGTCTCGTGCCGGAAACCGGCAACCATGACCCTCATGACGCACTCGCCGGTAGTGTCGTCGGTCGACGCTCGATCGCGACTATCGCGGTGCCTGTCAGGAGAATCGCCACCATCACCAGCAAGCCGCCTCGGAGATTGCCCGTGGCGGTGCTCACCCAACCAATGATCGTCGGGCTCAGGAAACCGCCGAACAGACCGATGCTATTGACGAGGGCAATACCTCCAGCCGCAACGTCGCCTCGGAGATATTCGGACGCCAGCGCCCAAAATACTGCGTAAGCGGCATAGACGAGGCCTGTCGCAAACGTGATTGCGATAAGCGATATCGCAAAGCGCCCCTGCGCGAAAGCGACGGCAGCGAACGCCAATGCACCGAAGAACAACGACGTCGCGCTATGTAAGCGCCGCTCGCGACGATGATCCGAGCGGCGCCCCAGCCAGTACATCGACACGATCGCCGCCGCGTACGGAATCGCCGACAAGAGGCCAATCGCAAGGACGTCTGTTCGTCCGGCGGCCTTCAAGATGCTGGGCAACCAAAATCCAACTGCGTAAAGGCCGCAGATCATGCAGAAGTACGCCGCGGCCATGCCGTATATCTTCGAATCGACGAGTACCTTACGAAATGAAGGGTGGGACGTACTGCCCGCTCGACTCAGGTCCGCCGCTAGGATGGTCCTCTGTTCTTCGGTTAGCCAATGCGCATCGCTCGGGCGATCCGAGAGGAAGAACCACGTGATCACGCCAAGAACGATGGTCGGCACGCCCTCCACGAGAAAAAGCCATTGCCAGCCTTGCAGGCCGGCTGTCCCTCCGAGGGCCGTCATAGCCCATCCGGAAAGCGGACCGCCGATCAGCCCGGCGATCGGAGACGCGCACAGCACTATCGCCATTGTTCTCGCGCGAAGCGCCGGCGGGTACCAACGGGAAAGGTAGAAGATCAGGCCCGGAGCGAATCCAGCTTCGAATATTCCTAGCAGTAACCGAAGCGCATAAAAGCTTTGCCGATCGTGGACGAAAATCATCGATGCGGCCGCAAGCCCCCAAAGCACCATGATCCGGCTGAAGGTTTTACGTGCCCCAAGCCGAGGAAGCAGCAAGTTCGACGGGATTTCGAAAGCGACATATCCGAGAAAGAAAATGCCGGCGCCGAGGCCGTACACCGCATCCGTGAAGCCTAAGTCCGACTGCATCTGCAGCTTGGCAAAACCTATGTTGATGCGATCTAGGTATGCGAATCCGTATGCAACGGTCAGCAACGCCAAGACTCGAATGTCGATTCTGCGGTACAGGGTCCGCCTCACTCGCTCAAGCTCGCTTGGATCGGCATTCAGCATGATCGCGCCCTCCTCTCCAATCAACGTTGATAGGCTGTAGCGCAAAGCGCATGGGCACATTATTGTCTGCACTTTTGCCGGACTGGTACTAAATTTGGTCTGGTCGCGTTGACCAAACGAGCAACACCTCCCTTCAAGCGGAGCGCAGCTTTCTATGCGGAATATCAACTGGAAACGGATGCGCTATTTCTCGGAAGTGCTCAAGCACGAGTCTCTGAGGAGCGCAGCCGCGGAGCTCAATACATCCCCCTCTGTCGTTTCGCGGCAGGTTCGCTTGCTTGAGGAGGATCTAGGCGCTGCGCTCTTCGAGCGGACCGCGCGAGGCATCGCCCCTACGGAAGCAGCACGACATCTTTCCGCATATGTGCAAGCCTGCGAGTTGCAGCGAGAGCATCTACGCGATCGCCTACATGGAGCCGTTCAAGGAAGCGTGCGCGTTGCCGTAACCGAAGGCTTCATCGAAACGCTAATGGACGAAGTGATGATCGACTTCCTGGCAACGTTTCCGAGCGTGGATGTCAGCTTGCACGTTTGTCCGGCGAATGAAGTCGTCACGCAGGTCGTCGAAGAAATCGCGCATATCGGGCTGACGTATAACCCGCCGATCACGGCGGATATCCGGTTCTGTGCAAGTACGCGGCAGCCGGTGATGCTTGCCGTGCAGCCAGGTCATCCGCTCGCGGACATCAAGCGCCCCATCGAGATGCGTGAGGCGATCGCGTATCCATTTTCGATCATGCCTGACGCGTTTGGCCTCGGCCAGTTGGTGAGGACCGCGGCGCACGCGGAGAACGTCAGGCTCGAGCCGACGTTCGTTGCGAATTCGTTGTTTGCGCTTACACGTTTCGCCAGAGCCGGTACTGGTATTGCGTTTTTGACGGAGTTCGCGATGGTTCATGAGCTTCGCGCCGGCGAACTCGTTGCGCTGCCGATCGCGCAGCCGCTGCTTCAGAACGCCTTTGCGAGAGCGCTGGTGAAAGCTGACAGGCCTATGACCCGGGCGACGAATGCGTGCCTATCGCATGTTGTATCTGGGATGTCTGTGTTCAAAAGCGGGGCCGACTCCGAGGGTTTGCGTGCTTAACGTGCGATCGCGCACGTACCGAAATCGCTCGCGCCGCTGACGGCCGAGCGCGCACCTAATCCCGAGACGTCATCGTTGGGAACATTGGAAGAGCCAGTATGCTCCACGACGTAATGTTTAGCCCCGATGTAAATCGATGGGGCGGGTTCTGCAACCCTTGCGCGAGCAAGCGTGATCGATCGCCAACGTTATGCTCTCCATTTTCCGAGTTACGGTGCTAGTTCGAGGCTGAGTTCGACAAACGATTTTTGCATCGTTCTTCCGCGCTTGTTGGTCCAAGCGCAAATCACCATGCCGGGGGATGCGGCATAGTAACCTCCGCTCATCGAAGATGTGCCTACGCCCGCTTCCCCCTTTACCGTCATCACTTGCTTCTTACCTCTTTGCCGCACTTTGTCACCGACTTGAAATTTATTCATCCGCGTTTTCCGAACTATGGCGCCACAACGAAGCCGCTAACCGATCGAACGATAATGTCCCCATAGCCCCATATCACCGTGCCGGCGACCGTTAGCGTCGATGCCGCATAAATCCCAAGTTGATGACTACGCCTGTACGCTTTCCGTAACGCCTCCATCTCCGGGCTGGTAAACGAACCCGGCGTGATTAGAGCCCCCAAGTGCTGGGCTTTATTTTGTGCGAGAAACGCGAAAATAGCGATCGGCGCACCGGCCCTTTGCCACCAGGTTCCCAACGTCTCGCCGACTGGACGGAGCGGTTCCAGGAAGGGCAAAACACCAAGCAACGCCGCAACCAACAAAAGCGCCAACATCGAGCCTCGCGTGCCCCGTATCCGTTTCTCGTGGTCTACCCACACTTGACCAGTCATTGCCGCCCCCCCTTTTTCTGCAAGCTCGTCATAAGTCACCTCTCTTCACGCGTTCCCACTCGTGCTTCAGGATCGTCTGAAGGTGCGCTATGACGTTGTCCCTTGCCGCGCCAAATTGCTTTAGAGCTTCGCGCTTCTGCTCCTCGGTTTCGTTTCGCGGTGGGTCTTTGCAGACAGTGGCCAGAACGCCCAGCAAGCGCACGAACTCGTTGTGCTCATCCTCTTTCGGGTTGAGCCGTAACTTGATTCGAATGCCCAGTTCTGTCGCGCGTTTGTTGGCGTCAGCGAACTCTTCAAAAAGCAACTTTTGATCTTCCTGTGAAAGATCCGCTGCCGGTCGACGCAGTTCTTCCAGCCTAGCAAAAAGCGTAAGGTATTCGGCCACCTCTTTGCGAAGCTCATCGATCCACATCTGTCGCTTCGACGAAATATTGTCGGCTGCCTGCCGCTTCGCGATTTGATCCTGCAAGAGCGCTTGCTTCTTCGCAATCCGCCACTGCATACACGGGCCGACAATGACACCGACGAGAGCGACGACTCCGAGAACAACTTTATTGAATTCGTCCGCAGTGACCGATTTGAGAATCGTGACTAAAGCGTCCACGTCGCTGTTTTCCTATCGAATCAATGCTTGAACCGCTTCATACCGATACTGAGGCGGGCCCTGGTCAAAGTACCGATCAATCGCATCATCGTCTACTGCTATTTGGCGCATCTGTTCAGACACTGCGAGCCGGCGTCGCCCGTCATCACCATCCCGTCGCAGGATCGCCAATATTTCGTCTGTAGTTTCAGGATGGTAGTTATAGGAGATCTGCCCAGGCTGGGCGATTCGGTCAAGAATCACGAGATCTCCGGGCGGAGCTACTCGCACGTCCGACGTTTGTGTCAACGAGAGATCGATTCGCTTGCCGGAAAACTCTGCCCATGCGTGACCGAATAAAGCATGGTTGTTGGAAGCCCACCCGACGATCGGCAATACGGAGACTCCCTTCTCTTCACGAAGATACTTCCTTAGCAGAAACGCGAAGAAGTAGCATGCGCGAACGTATCCTGCTCCCCTTGTAAGGCGCTTGTGCAACAAACGCGAGGCGTCGGCGATGATTCGCTCCGAATCGCTCAACGTCGCATACCACGCTTCCCACTCGGCCAGTCGTTGCTTAGCTTGCCCCATAACCCCGTCCCCAACCGTTTTCCTACTCATCGAGCGGCGCCAGTATCCAGGCACCCCGTTTATCAAGATAGATCTGTACGCCATCACATGCCAACTCATCACGTAGCCACCCAGGGACCACATCGCTGAACACCGCGGTTACCGCGTCGTTTGGGTTGAGCAAATCCAACAGCGAAACCTCTGTCGCTTCTCGTCGTGCCGTTCGCACGAGTTCCGCACGCACTGGCATCGGTTTTCCTCTGCCTCAGCCGATCCGTTCGCCGTGCTGCTGAATTAGTCCGATCAACCTCTCGCGATCGATCGTCCAGCGCGCTTTCGACTCGCTTCTCGGACCTTTATATTGGTCGGTTGCGTCTGTGAATACGTCCATCTCGACCGATTTCCCGTGGCCTGGCAGCAGCTTTACGGTCCTGCTTTTATCGTAGTGGCCGCTAGACGACTCATGGAAATAGTCGACAAGCATCATCTCGCCACTCGGATCGGGATCTCTCTTCGTCGACACGGCTTCTCCTTTTCCCATTTAGCTCACAAGTTCGCCGCGCTCCCATTTCTTCCAGAGTTCAGCGGTCATATGGCAGTCGAGCCGATTCCCCGCCTCTTGCAAGCAATTCGGATGACCGAAATATTCTCAATTCCATGGAGGGAAGCCGAGCCTGCATTTTAAGGATATCTGCATTTGTTGGTTGATGCGCCCGCAAAATGCTGCGTCGCAAGTCGAGCACCCGTGGGAACAGGAGGACCGACCGTCGAAGGGTCCACGTCGGGTGGTAGCGCTCACGTACCTCAAGCCGACGTAGCGCGTCGAGGTAGGACGGTCGGCTGCGTCGGCTACTTCGTCAGCCACTCCGCATAAGCATTCACGTCGATCATCGGAACGGTGCCGCTGAACTGCAGCATTGAGATCAGCTTGAACAGGAACGCGGTAGCCGGCTTGCCCTCTTTCGTGAACTCGTACTTGCGAGCGTCGTTCTCCCAAACGAAGTGGCCGTGCGCTGCTACGCAACCGATGTTCAGCCGATCTTCATCGACGCTGCCGTCTCCGAGCGCCTTCCACAGCGGATCGCCACAGCAGGGCGACCAGTCGCTCTCGAAGGTCAAGATGCCACCCAGGATCGGGATCAAGGGCTTGGGCGGATATGTTCCGCCAGCGTGAGGGATAGGCAGGCTCGTGCGATGCAGCGTGCGCACCGACGCGACCTTCTTGCGCGCATAGGCCACGTAATTGGCATTGATCGTTTGCTTCGCCTCGAAGATCGCGTAAACGCTTTCGGCCGGCACGATCGTCTCGCCCTGGTAGTGGAAGATAAAGGGCGAATACTGCCGGTCGTAGACCACGACATCGATCTGGTCGCTGAAGGCGCCCTTGCTGTCCACCACATATGCCTTGTCGGCGCGGTAGCGCTCCGGCAGATAGGTCTTAAGCAGCTCGAGCCAAACCACCTCGCTCGCGTCGCCTTTGGCGTCGGGGTGCCCAAACGACTTCCTCGTGGTCTGCAAACGGTGCTGAATATCGTCGTGCAAACTTGCCAGCAAAACAGGCAGTGACCAACCGCTCATGACTTCTTCTCCTCGAAGGGCGGCGTCGGCTGCATCTGCCTTGCGATCTCGAGCGCGCGGGCGGCCTCGACGCCTTGCGACGGGTATGCATCGATTACGATGGCGGGAAGCAAGCGCTGCGTCAGGTCCGAGAATGTGAACCCGTAGTACCCCTTCCCTTTTCCGGTTGCGGCGACCAGTTCCTCGATGTGCATCGCGCTCAGGCCAAGCCCATGCAGCGCTCCGTCAAGCACGGCATGACGCTGCGCGTCGTTCGGCCGCTCGAACGCCAGAATTTCGGCGGCCCGCCGCTTAACAGCCGGGTCAAGCGCACTCAGCCGGTTCGTGCATATGATCACGGCCGCCGGAAGCCGGTCGTTCGCCAGGCGGTCGATGCCTCGGATAAAGGCGTTTACGCCGGCACGATCCTCGTGGTGCATCTGCGCCGATTCACGCGACTGAGCAAGCGCGTCAGCTTCGTCGACGAGGAGAATGATGGCCCCGCGCGAACGGCCGGTCGACCCCTTCAGCTTGGTTGCTGCCTCGACCGTGTAGTCGAAGGCCGCCGACAGGAGCTGCGTCATTTCCCCGACCCTCCCTTGGCCGCGACTCGAGAGGCTCAACGGGTATAGCGTGATCTCGATCTTCTCCTGTCGCGCGACGGCGTCCCCGATAGTTTCGGCCAGCTCGGTCTTGCCGGAACCAACATCGCCCGCCAGTACTACGAGCGGCGGACGACGAAGCACATGCTTCAGAAGCCCTTTCGCGTTGGGGTGATGCTTCTGGGCCCAAGCCTCGAGGCCTGCGGGATTCACTAGCAGACCGAGGATCTTGCTCAGGCGCTCTTTGTGGTCGTCAAGGCCAACCAGTCGGGCAAGCCGCTCCTGCGGTTCAAAATCTGGGAACGTCAGGCGACGCTCAAACAACTCATCGAGTGATGGTCTGGTTTGCATCAATAGGTCCTCACACTTGCGCGGTTGAGTGCCCGGCCGCCGGCCGAGTAGGTCTTGTCGTCCACCAAATAGCCGTTCACTGTCGGCTGGACCCTTCCTGTACGATAGAACGGCATCTGGCGCTTGAAAGCGTCCTTCTGGCTCTCCGACAACGCGTCCCAAGCCGCCGAGTACGTCACGTAGTTGTAGAAGGTCGCGCCTGAAATGTCGCGCCCCGGAAGCACCCGCCCCGGGTCATCGTCATTCGCGGCCATGCCTGCGAGGTCGCGCGCAGAATAACGCAGCGTCGGCTCGATCCACTGGCCGTCACGCAGGAAGCCGACCGTGAGCGTTCCGAAATATCCCGCCTTCAGCAGCTCGATCGCCTCGCTCTCGTAGTTGACAATGTCGCTGTCGCTGGGATAGCCGTAGAAGCGCTGCATGCGCTTGAGATCAGCGGAGATCTTTGCCGCCATATGCCGCGCATGCGTGACGGTGAAAGTTTCGGATTCGGTGAACGTGTAGCTGGACATGGTTCCTCCCTTATCCCTGGAATGCCGAACCGAAGACCTTCTGCCAGTAGTGTAAGCGCTAGATCCGCCACACGTCGTAAGGGGCCCCGTTACCGGGTAACATGTTTCATATCGACGGTTACCGGGTAACGAGGGAGGTGCGAGATGACGCAAACGACGGCGCAGCGGCAAGCGGCT
>NZ_JAUEQW010000019.1:0-88331 GCF_056498045.1 Trinickia sp. Z7 | reverse complement strand
ATGATCCTGCGCAAGCTGCGGCTTTTTTACGCCCTGATTCTCGTCGCTTTGCTTGGCTTCGAAACCGCTACGCCGTCGGCAGCGTGAACTCATTTGCCGAGCAAAATGAATTGTTCAGGGCCGACTATGTAGCCGGTTTGCGTTAACGCCGTGCTTGAGCGCGAGTCCGGCAACCGAAGCGCCCGGCTCAAGGCATGCCTCTACTAACTTGCGTTTGGCCTGTCGATCAAATCGCCGTTTGCCGTCGCGGCCGACGCTGACGACCTTCAAACCGGTCGCTTCTGAGTGTTGTTCTGTCATCGAAGGTGCCCACTGAAAAACAGTGGACATAGCCTGCACGCTTGGCTAATTGAGTGCCACAGCGTCGATTATTGAGCGCTTACTCTCTTCCCACGGGTACCCGCGTCTGGCTGGTGGCTGGCGTCACCGACATGCGCTGCGGATTCCAAGGGCTGGCGGCGAAGGTGCAGACGGGCTCTGGCTTCTTGCGAAACGGCTTGAGCGTGGTCGTTTCGTCGTATCCGCCCGAGAATCCCCGTAGTAGCGAGTGCCGCCGATTTCGCGGAAACTTCAGTACTGCCGGGGAGAGTGGTTGTCGGCGGCACCGATACGTGGCGATGCCGTCGCGTTGGGGGGATCGTGTGCGCGACGACGGACTACCGCCGCGGTACTTCCCGGGCGTCGCAGTAGAAGCTCAGGGTATCGTCGTCTTTGATCTTGACGTGCCAATCGCCGACACAGTACTTGGCGTCGGAGAATTTCTCCCGCCAGCGATTCGAGAGCTTGCCGATCCAGTCACGCGCTTCCGATGGCATCTGCGGCGAGGCGGCCATCTGCTGCAGCATCTGCAGATAAGTGGGGGCGCCGCGAGGGGCGTTGGCCGCGACAAGCGCGTTCCAGATCAGCACCACCAGCTTATATATCTCGCGCACCACCGCGATCGGCGTCTCTTCAGTGATGGCTTCGGAGAGAAGCGGCTCGCCGAAGTCCAGGATCGTCTCGGAGATCTTGCGGTCAGGCTTGCCCGCGCTTGCTTTACTCATCGTGTCGTTCCGTTTGCGCAACCTCGACTCAATGCCGGGTCGCCGAGGTCGCAACCGGCAAGGACGCCGTCGACGCTGCGGCCGATGTCGACCCAGCCACACCAGAGGGCTTCCAGTTGTACGGGGCCAATTCCTCGATCCGGTTGACCGGGTGGTCGTTGATTCGCCCGAGCACGTCGCTCAGGTAGTCGTATGGGTTGATATCGTTGGCTCGACAGGTCGCCAGTATGCTGTAGAACACCGCCGCGGCTTTGCCCCCGGCCTCGGAACCGAAGAATAAATGGTTCTTGCGCTTGCACTCCGGATCAGAGCACCGCTTGCCGGCGGCGGTCACGCCCGCTTGTGCAGCAAAAAGAAACCACTTCGTTTTTTGTTATCGGTTGCGTCTGTTCAGCTGGGAATTCTAGGTGCGTTTAGATTTGCGCATACGATTCTCCGGCAAGGCCGACAGCACCTGTCTGGTGATATTGGACCCAGTTCTAGCGGGTAGCCCACTGTTCTTCACACGGCGTTTTCCCGCCCCCCAACCAGTAAGCGCCGACGTCGTAGTCCGTCACCCCGGGCGACTCGGACCTATGAATCGAAAGCTCAAATTTGATAGCGCCCTTGCAATAGTCATTAATCCGCAACAGATTCATTGAGCTATATGAGTCAAATTTTTTCCATCCATTCTTCAAAAGCTCCCTATCGTAGAACTGCGCAACAACGTTGTCCCCGCCCTCGGCCCTCAAACGTTTCCGAGACCATGCGTTTGCATACTTTTCGCCGACAGATTTCTCCAAGACGCGGGCACCCGGAAAATCCTGTATAGCACTCGCCTCCCTTACAACTATTGGGTAGTAGTAAGCATCGCTATGGGTGTTGGACGAGTCGTTACATCCGGAAAAAAATCCCGCAACAACGCCAACACCCAAAAAAACGATCCACTTTCCCATACGACGTCCTTCCTTATATCTGCCCTTGAGTTACATCGGACCAGCAGGTAACGGTGCAGCATTATGCGCGGGCCGTGTCCATGGGTACGCAACCCCGCCCGGAGAATACGACGCCCCCGGTGTCCCAATGCTGAGAATCGTTGCTGTCCCATTCCCTGGTGACCACCCTTCCCCACCGCCAATTGAAACCGGAAGCCCTTCCGGCGGCCGGACGATCAAGCCTCCGCTATAGCTTAATCCGTTCAAATACGAATCAATATGAAATGGTTGAGGATTCGTCTGATTCAACCAAATCAAATTTATTGCAAAGCCCCTCGAAATCGGATTGGGAATATTAACGTTGATCATCGGCCCGGCAAACGAATTACCGTTTTGTGTGTCGAACGCCATAGACCCAGCCGCCATCATCCCGCCCCCTTGGAACTGGATAGCATCGGGAAATCTTACACCCAAGGACACTTGGTCAGCGTTTGCCGCGTCTGCTTGCAGCATCGTTTGCAATAGCTGGGTGTTGCACGGCTGACTCCCGTCGCCACATGCAGCTGCGAAAGCAGGCCCACTGAATGGGTTCAATACGCCTTGCTGACCCGACTGGCCCTGCTTGGCGATTTGTAGACATGTGTCGTCGTTCGCCGCGCAGTTGTTCATGTACTCGTTCGCAGCGGCCGTCACAGCAGCCTGCGGATTTTGTCCGAGCAACGCAGCCGCTCCACCTGCTCCTAGCGTGTCCAGTCCCGCCGAAATCGCCAGCGTTGTATTCACGCTGCCGCCCGCCTGAGCAACCGCGCTTGTAATCGGCGCGGCAGCCATTGCCGACACCGCTCCCCCAATGGCCCCACCAACACACCCACTCCCCTGTGCTGCCGACATAGCACAGCCCAATACCGCATGACTTCCCACGTAAAGCGGATTATTGGTATCTGGGTTTCCATTCTGGTCGTGGAACTCCGTCCCGATCGCCGAAGCCCCGATCGCACCAAGATCGCTTATCGCACTGCCTTCCAGCGCCTGCCCGAAATTAGCCCCCTCGAGCGCGCTTTCCGCAGTCGCCGTCACCACTCCACGCTCGATCACGACCTTCACTGCGTTGCCGACGTCGGCCAGCCCAACCGTTCCGTTAGCGAGTTTGCTTCCGAATTGCTGCAGCGCTTGGCTGCTGGCGCCCATTGCCGCGAAAGCACCTGCCGTAATAGCGCCAATCGCCCCAGCCTGGAGCACTTGCCCCAAGTTCAGCCCCTGGCCCGAGGCGACCTGGCTCACCGCACTGCCAACCATCCCACCCAACGCCCCAATCAACACCGAGCCCACCGAGAGCTGCGTCATCACCACGCCAAACGCAGCCGCTGCCGCTCCCGCGGTAATGATCGATGCCGCGATCGCCAAAGCGGCCACCACGAACATCGGCAGCCCGCCGCCCTCCTTCACGAAATCGGTGTGAAGATGGTCGCTCAGCGTCGTCTGGGTAAAATCGCCGCCCAACTGCTGCTGAAGCGCGGACAACATTTGTTGCGTACCATCCTGATCGATGGTGCCGTCCGCGCTCAGCTTCTGAAGTGCGCCGCCAACCTGGTTCAACGTCTGCACGTTGAAATCCATATTGGCCGCGCTCATGAAGCCGCCCGGCTGTACCACGGTGCCGGTGGTGTCGACGTAGCCGCCCTTGACCTTCGACCAAACCTGGCCGATATCGACCTGATTCGCTTGGTTAGTGAGCGTGTTCGTATTCACGGTCAACGTGTCGGTTGCCGTGATGCTGCCGGTGTTGAGTATGCTGCCGTTGCCGTCCTTGTCGAAATTCAATGTGACGTTTTGGCCTTCGATATTCCCACCCGCCGACATCGCCGTCGTGTCGGTCGGAAGATAGACCTGCGGCATCAGCGCGGTAATCGTCGGGCACGTCGCCGCACCCGCCGCTTTGCAACTCGGATCGGGCACCGTCTGCTCGACATACCAAAGCATCGGCTTATCTAGATCATTGATCTGCTGCTGGGTGAGAGCCTCGCCAAGCTGAAGATCATGCGACTTGGCATAGTCAATCGCGTTCTGATACAGGTACGCTTTCTCCTGATCCGTAACGGACACGTTGTTCTTGCTGTCGTACGCCAAGCCATCGACAAAGCTCGTCTTCCCCGTTTGCTGCAGCGCCGCCTGTTGCAACAGCAGGTCTTCTTCCTGCGGGTTGTAATAGAACAGCGTCGAATTCGGCTGCAAGTTTGCCGGCAGATTGCTCAGCAAATCTTGCGGACTGACCAAGGCCATTGCCGGGGTGCCGATCGACGTGTCGACGTACGTGGCCTTGCCCGCGACCGCCACCGGCAAGGAACCTGTCCCCACCGCGCGCGGCATCGACAAGTTCAACCCCGGAAGGTCCACCGGGCTCAACGAAATAACCTGCGACGGCTTCTTCACAGTCGGCGTATAGGTATTCGCCGTCGTGATGCCGTTGATGAGGCGTTGCCCCGTCAACGAGACATACGTTCCGAGCACGTTCCCGACGTTCTGGATCTGGCCGTTCGACGAAATCGACAGATTCGGCGCCTGAATCGTTGCGGCAATGTTGCCCACCGGCTGCGGCGGGTCGATGGGGCCACCCGTGTTCGTATAGGCGCTCCCATACAAGGCCGTACACTCCGCAGCCGATCCGCACGCCCAGATTTCATGGCGCTTGTCGCTGCTGAACATGCCGGTTTCCTGCACCCAGTGCGAATGCCAATAGGCATTCAGCGTCTGCGCCTCATTAACCACGGGACCGGTGACATTGATCGTCGCACTGTTACCTGCGGCGATCAAACTGCCGATATTGGTCAAGCTACCCGCGTTGATTTGCAGGCTGTTCCCCGCGCTGATCACCGACGAGCTGCCTGACTGCTGATCGACGTATCCCTCGCAGTAGCTCTCCTTGTAGCCGCCAGCAGTCATACAGCCGGAATATTGCTCCTTAGAACCGTAGTTTTGATGCACCGTAACAGGCGGCGGCAAATTATTTGTTATCGCGCCGGACACGTTCAGCGTGATGTTGTTGCCCGCCACGATGTTGCCCGACGTGTTGTTCAGGTTTTGCGCCGGCGTGGTCGAGCTTGCAGTCGATCCAACGCCGCCAATCACGATGTCGTGCCCGGCGAGCAAGTTGCCATCGGTATTGTTGATTTGGCCTGCGGCAATCACCAAGTCGTGGCCGGCGTAAATCGTCGCGTCATCCTGACTGTAGCTGAACGTTGTCGTGTTCGGGTTGGTGCCGCGCGGCGAGCCGCCGGTGCCACAGGCAGAGCTTGGTACGCCGGAAGCGCATCCCACCGATGACGAATAGTTCTGTTCGTTACCACCTTGGTTGGTCAGACTCGCAGCGCCGATCAGCACGTTATTGCCGGCGTATAGCAGTCCAGCGTTGACGAGATTCCCGCCGTCGACGGTCAGGTTACTGCCTGCGGCAATCAGGCCCGTCGGAGTGGACCAAGCGACGGTCGAGGTGGACGTCGGCGCAACACCCGCCCAGAACGGTGCAAAGCCCACAAGGTTCGAAACATACTGCGGACCGGAATAAACTTGTCCACCAATGAGCCGAGCCCCTGCCTGCACGAGCGAGTCAGGAACTGCGCCGACACCGTTGGAAGCCAGCACACTCAAGAACGCAGTCAGCTGGCTTTGATCGACGGTATCAGTGATTCGCGTGGTGACGGTTGGCGCAACAGCCCCGTTGCTCAAGGATTGAACGTTCAGTGTGACGTTGCCGCCCGCGCCAATCTGGCCGCCCCGATTCGAAAGCGAGTTGGCAGTCAGTACGATAGAACCACCGGCGGAAATTACGCCTGCTGTACCAGGCTGCTGAGTGACCGTCGTTTCATAGACAGTTGGTAATGTGAGCGTTATCGAGTTGGTCTCGCCCGCCATGTGGCCGGTTGACGGCAACCAGACGTTACCGTACACCGGCGTATCCCATTGGGAAACGGTTCCGACCTGCTTATAGACAGCCGCAAACGTGATGCTTCCCGTCCCCACAACTGGGGTCGATGCTTGAATCGAGCATGATGGACAACTGTTGTACGCACTCGGCGAGGAAAAACCATTCTGCGAGCCTGTGGGTGATAAGAGATCGCCGAGGGTAAACGTCCTCCCCACCTGTTGATCTAGCTCGCTACCATCGCTCCCAGTCGATACGGATACCCATGTGTTCTGCCCAATAACAGCGGACCACAATAGATCCGGATTGCTCACCACGGTCGTCGTGGTAGCCGTCCCCGTAGGTGCCGTCTGATCGTTGACCACGGCAGCCGCATTAATGGAAATGTTGTTGCTGGCGAAGATGGAGCCACCGGTGTTCTGCAACGTGCCGCCGAGGTTGAAGCTGATGTTTCCTTGTGTCTGTGTCGTCCCGGCTTGGTTGTCGTAGTTCCCACCGGTTATATTGACGGTGCTCGTAGCTTCAACGGTTCCGCGGTTAGTGATGTTGCCATTCAGCGTCAGCACATCGTCGGCGTGCATCACCGCATTGGCCGAGTTATACAGCGTCCCATTGAAAGTCACGTCATTCCCGGTGACTTGCCCAAGGTTCGTCAACGTCCCCCCCGTCGAAATCGTCAGCGGCGCCGTGCCCGTCATCGTCCCGCTGTTCGTGATACCGCTTAGTCCATCGATGAATACACTTTGTCCGCCATAGCTCCACGTACCCGCGATATTGATCGTCTGCGCCGTGATCGACAGTTGCCCTCCCTGATTCACGGTCCCTTGGGAGGGATCGAGCGCCGCATTGACCGCGCTCAAACTAAGATTTCGCTGAGCGAGGAGTTGTCCGCCCGCGTTGTTGAACGCGCTTCCGCCGCCGCTGATCGTTAGTGACAGGTCGCCTGTCGTCGGGCCGTTCGGCGTGCTCGGGTCGCCGGCAAAAATAATGCCGTTCTGATTGCTCAACGTTCCAGCATTGATTGTCAGCGCCGACAGGCCCAACAGCGAGCCACCGATATTCGTCAATGCACCCGCGACGTCAACGGCCGTTGTGGCGCCATTGACCAGCCCGGCGTTCGTGAAGTTAGTCGCGCGAATCGTCGTGGATCCCGTCGATGCGAACGACGCATTTGCAGCATTCGTCAAATTCACTGCGGACACGGAGAGGCTACCGCCAGCGAGCACATGGCTCGCGTTGGAGAACGCATTTTGCGAGGCGAGCGTCGCCTGGCCAACGACATCGATAGCACTTCCTACGAGCGACAATTGATTCGACGCTTGCACGTTCAACGCGCCGCCGACGATGGCATTGCCCAACGTCACATTCGCGCCGGTGACTTGCATATTTTTCGTTGCAACGAGCGTTGCCTGGCTCGCGTCGACAGCGCCGCTGGCGGAGACCGTGACATCCTTCGAGCCGCTGGCCGAACCGCTCAGCGTCACATTGCTGCCCGAAAGCGCGAGTTGCCCTGCTACGACGCTCGTTCCGCTCAGTGTCAAGGTCTGACCGGCGGTCAAAGTCGCGTCGCCGTTGCTCGAGACGCCGGCGATCGATACGTTGCCGCTGCTGCCCGTGATGCCCACGGCGCCCATCGACGAAATGCCGCCGGATACCGTGGAGTTCGTCGCGGCTTGGATCTGAACGTCGCCACCGCTTTGCAACGCGCCGGCAAATGTCACACTGCCGCCGTGCGATGTCGCATTGATGCTTCCTACCGCCGTCGTCGCACCGAATACCGTATCCGTGCCGGCGGTTGCGAGTAGCTTTCCGGCGCCGTCGATCGCACCCAAGGTGATACCCGCGCCCGCATTGAGCGTGATATCGCTCCCGAACGTCAGGCTTGCTCCACCGGCAATTGCACCCGCTGCATTGATGTTCGCGGTACCGAGCCCATACAGCGCTCCGGTCAAAGTCGTCGCGCCACCTGAAGTCAACGCCGTATTGCCGTTCACTAAGCCGCCTGCAAGCGCAAGCGTACCGCCGGCATTGGCGTTCAAATTCCCGACAGCGGACGTCGTGCCCGAAACGGCAATATTGCCTATCGTGCCGGTCAAGGTCGCGTCGCCGCCGGCATCGACGGCGCCGGTGACCGACAGGTTGCGGCCCGCCGTCAACGCAAGTTTGTCGCCTGTCGATATGTCGCCGCCGACCGAAACGTCCCGCGCGGCGGAGACACTCGTGGTTCCGCCCGATCCCACCAGGGCGGAGACAGTTACGTCGCCCGCCCCATTTGCGCCGAGCGCGCTCAAGGTCAGCGCTCCGCTCGCGAGGGCTGCGCCCAGCGAAAGCGCATTGCCTGCAGTCGCTTTCAGGTTGCCGTTCGTCATTGCGACGCCCGCAACAGCAATATCGCCTCCGGCGTTCATCGTAAAGTCGCCGGTGGCGTTTGCCGTGCCGATCGAGACATTGCGCATCGCGCCTATGTCCATCGTTCCGCCCGATGCCAGAGACCCCACTGCGCTGACATCGCGGGCCGCTTGCAATGCAAGCGTGCCGAACGCGGTTGCCCCGCTTCCGAAGGTGATGTCTCCTGCGCCACTGCCTCCGCCAGCGGTGATGGCCAGATTTCCGGTCACTGCCTGAACGCTACCGAAGCCCGCATTGTTCGAAGCCGTGGCGGTTACGCTCGCACCCTGCAGCAACCCCGTCAACGCGATGTCATGCCCGGACTGCAGCACGATCGCTTGCGCGAAAGCCGCCGATCCCGCGCCGGTTATATCTCGACCGCCCGTCAACGAACCCGAGCTCTGCCCTGCCAACACGCCAGTCAATCGAACATCACGTCCCGCTTGCGCCGTCACGCCTCCCGCGACGGCAACATTTCCTCCGAGTTCCGTGTCGAGTCCGCTAGTCGCGTTTAAGGCGCCAGCGGAGGTCGTGGTACCGGACAACGTCGCGCTTCCGGTGACTGCCGTCACGGTGATGTCGCCGACCGTCGTGGTGCTCCCGCTCATTGCAACGTTGCGTTGCGCGGTCAACGCCAACGATGCGTTGCTACCCACCGCCCCTGTCACGACTACGTCGCGCGCGCCATTGACCAAAACGGCTCCTGCGGCGCTCGTCGTCCCGGTAATAGAGGCATCGCCGTTGCCAAGCAGACCGTTCGCAGTCAATGTCAGCGTTGTGGAAGAGACGGCGCTGTTCAGCGACGCGTTATCTCCGCCTGTCACCGAGATGGCGTTGCCCTGCAACGAGCCGGAAAGCGACACATCTCGTTGAGCGGCCAGCACGGCCGCGCCCGTGAAGGCTTGAGTGCCGGGCCCAGCGATGTCGCGTCCCGCGTTGACAAATCCGTTCGCTTGACCAATGAGGGTGCCGTTGAGGAGCGCGTCACGCCCGGCGTTCAGCGTTGCGTCTCCAATTGCGGTCGTACTCGTCCCGAGCACGATGTCGAGCCCCGCCGCGACCCCAAGCGTTCCGCCGCTATTGATCCCCCCGGTCGCATTGACGCTGCCGAACTGCGACGTGATCGCCATGTTGCCGTTCGACTCGATCGCCCCGGCCACACCAATGTCGCCCCAGGCCCCCAAAGCGGCGGTCGTCCCGGCTGCGACCTTGCCGGCGCTGCCGACGGTCATTCCACCCGTTGCCGTCGCCGTCACGGAGCCGGCCGCACCGACCACCCCGTTCACCGTCAAATTGCCGATGGCCGAGTTGCCCGCGCTCAGGCTAACGTTCGAAGCCGATTCGACGTTGTTGACCGTCGCGTTTCCTCCGGCGCTAGCCACGATGGTCTGGCCTTGGATCAGCCCACCTTGCGCGATATCGGCGCCGGCATTAAGCGTGGCAGCCTGGCCGAACCCAAGGGTTCCCGCGCCGCCGATGTTCCGGCCCGCAACGATCGTCCCATTGCCGAGACCGTTCAACGACCCGGTCACGTTGACATCGCGTCCGCTTTGCAATGTGGTGTCGAGCGCGACCGTCGTCGCTCCCCCAAAATTGACATCGCTCCCTGCCAGCGCCGACAAGTTGCCATTGCTATTCAGCGAACCGGTCGAACCGATCGCGCCGCCAATTGCGGTCAGCGTCGCATCGCCGGCTGACTGCAGCGACCCGCTCACGCTTACGTCGTTACCGGCCGTCAGCGATGTCGTCGCACCGCCTGCGAGCGCGCCGGTCAGGTTGAGATTTCCCGCAGCGCCCAATGCGATCGTCGAACCGGCCTGCACATCGTGCAACGTGCTGTTGCCGCCCGAGCTGGTCCGAATTGTCGCACCCCGCAGCGACCCCGTGAGATCGGTATCGCCGAGAGAGCTCACGCTTGCATCTAGCCCGAACGCCCAGGCAGCCGCACCGGAAATCGCGCCACCTGCGCTCAACGTCCCGGTGCCCTGCGCGACGACAGTCCCGTTGGCAACGAGGTTCTGCCCAGCCGTCGCCGACAGGTTCCCGAGTGCCGACGTCGTGTTCTTCCCGAGGTCGATCGACTTCGCGGCATTCATCGCCAAGTCAGTGCCTGACTCCACCACGCCGGTATTGCTCAATGAGCCCGACGTGCTCGGAACTGGCCGGGAGCCAGTTGAACGTCGACATAGCTGACTTGCCCCGTCGTGAGCGCCACGTGCCCTGTATTGACGAACGACCCGCCATTGACGGTGATTCCGTTCGGATTGGCCAACACTACGTTCGCTCGCGAACCGAGCACGGTGATGTCGCCCGCGATCAAGCTCGGGTTCGTGCTCGTGACTTGATTGACGATCGTGCGGGCGTTCGCGCTCGTGTTGTCGAGCGCAGCGCCTGCCCGGCCGACGTTGAAACTCGAATAAGTATTGCTAGAAACGCCGTAGACGGACGGCGCGATCGCAACGGTTTGCCGACCGTTTCCGGCCGTCGTCACGACGGTATGCGTGCCGCCATCGGCAACGATGCCCGGCGCGGCGCTCGCATGCGCAGCGCCCGCGAGCAGCATGGCCCGCACCACAACCTTGCCAACGTACCGGCCGGCGCGCGACGCTGACGCTAGTCGCGATCGTACGGCCTCGCCCGTGAACCCCGCACGGTGTATCCGCATTTGCATTGGTCTATTTCGCCGGTGCGTCTTTGCCGCTTTAATAGCGGTCTCGCGCACGGCATTCTCATTGATTATCTAGCGCACTCCGCCATAAAACGACAATGGCGGCACTCCTCGGAACAGCGGAGCGGATCGTATCAAAGATTCCACCGAGGAATCCATTTGAAAAAGCTATCGAGGATTACGAGCGGGATGTGGACCCTAATCGTGGACGGGCAACGCACCCGAGCGTGAAAGGTACGGGGCGCGCGGGTGACCCGACGGCGAATCCTCACCGGCACGGCGATTGAAGCCGAACAGGCGGTATCGGGGCGAAAGGTTGATACTTTCTTTAGTAATTCATTTTCATTTCTTTTAACTTTCATTCATCAAGTAATTTACGATTTCAAGACCTGTTGTAAAACCCCATCGGTTTGGCAGGCCGAAATACCGCAAACGTTTGCTCCATTCGTTCGCTCAAACTAGCTGAACCTCAGCGTCGTCGCCGAAACGTCATGCCGCGCCACGCCTTTGCTCGATGCGCGGCCTCGCATCGCCGCCGAAGGGAAGCTTGCAAATACGTCAGAAGCCGCTTCAAAAAGCGCCGGCGGGGCTGTTGGCCCGCTCGCCATCCTGTTAGCCTTGGCCGTCGTGACCGATGCGCCCACGGCTCGGCGGGCGCCCCATCCGATTCAGCGATACTTACGAACCGTCTTTTAGACTTTTAGCCGTTTAGCGTCCGCTTCTCTATCATCCATGACCCTGCGCTCCACCCCTGACCTGCCCGCCCCCACCGCCGCACGCCGTTCGCTGCTACAGCCGCTTGCCGATACCTCGCTGCACGCGATCGTCGCAGGGTTCGTGGCAATGATGACGGGCTACACCAGTTCCCTCGTGCTAGTGTTTCAAGCAGGGCGTGCGGCGCACTTGTCCGATGCGCAAGTCTCGTCGTGGATTTGGGCGCTGTCCATCGGCATGGCGTTCTCGACCATCTTCCTATCGCTGCGCTTTCGCACGCCGGTGGTCATCGCCTACTCGACGCCGGGCGCGGCGCTTTTGATCGCTGCGTTGCCGCACGTGGCGTACGCCGATGCGATCGGTGCGTTCATCGTCTGCGCGCTGCTGATCACGGCCGTCGGGCTCACGGGCTGGTTCGACGCGCTCATGCAGCGCGTACCGGCCGGCATCGCAAGCGCGCTGCTCGCCGGCATCTTGTTCGAAATCGGCATCGAAATCTTCCATGCGGTGCAGTATCAAACTGCGCTCGTGCTGGCGATGTTCTTCGTCTATCTGGTCGTCAAAAGGCTCGCCCCGCGCTACGCCATCGTAACGACGCTCGTCGTGGGCACCGCGGTAGCGGCCGCGCTCGGGCTCATCGATTTCAGCCGCTTTCACGTTGCCGTCGCACATCCGGTCTTCACGATGCCGCACTTCTCGCTCTCGGCCGCGATCAGCTTGGGGGTGCCGCTGTTCGTCGTCGCGATGGCGTCGCAGAATATGCCGGGCCTCGCGGTCCTGCGCGCGGACGGATACACGACACCCTCCGCACCGCTGATCTCCACCACCGGCATCGCCTCGCTGCTGCTCGCGCCGTTCGGCTCCCACGGCATCACGCTCGCGGCGATAACGGCGGCGATTTGCACCGGCCCCGAAGCTCACGAAGACCGAACCAAGCGCTACACGGCTGCGCTCTGGTGCGGCCTCTTCTATCTCGTCGCCGGGATTTTCGGTGCGACGATCGCCGCTCTATTCGACGCGCTGCCCAAGGCGCTCGTCGTCTCGGTGGCCGCGCTCGCGCTGTTCGGCTCGATCATGAGCGGTCTCACCAACGCCATGAGCAACGTGCGGGAGCGGGAAGCGGCGCTCGTCACGTTCATGGTGACGGCCTCGGGCCTCACGTTGCTCTCGATCGGGTCGGCGTTTTGGGGGCTCGTCGCAGGCGTGATCACGCAGGTCATTCTCGGCGCGCGCCGCACATAGCAATGGCAGGCCACCCGCGCAGGACGGCGGCGCAGCGCCGTTCTCATGGGCGCGATTTCGCGTGAACGCGCCGAGGCCTAAAATAGTCCTATTTGCATCCGGTTGCGCCGTTCAAGCGGTGCGACCCCTTTCTAGACTTCACCTGGGAGGCGCTCGAGCGCCGCATATCTGCCATGACCAATGCTCTGGACCAACTGAAGCAATACACGACCGTCGTCGCGGATACCGGCGACTTCCAACAACTTGCCCAGTACAAGCCGCGCGACGCAACGACGAACCCGTCGCTGATCCTCAAAGCCGTCCAAAAGGACACCTATAAGCCGTTGCTCGAAAAAACCGTGCGCGAACACGGCAGCAAGCCCGCCGCAGCGATCATCGATCAGTTGCTGATCGCCTTCGGCTGCGAAATTCTCAAGATCATTCCGGGCCGGGTATCGACCGAGGTCGATGCGCGTCTCTCGTTCGACCCCAAGCGCTCGATCGAGAAAGGCCACGAGATCATCAAGCTCTACGAAGCCGCCGGCATCGACCGCGAGCGCGTGCTGATCAAGCTCGCCTCGACCTGGGAAGGCGTGCGCGCGGCCGAAGTGCTGCAAAAGGAAGGCGTGAACTGCAACATGACGCTGCTCTTCTCGCCCGTGCAGGCGGCGGCATGCGCCGAAGCCGGCGCGAAGCTGATCTCGCCCTTCGTCGGCCGCATCTACGATTGGTACAAGAAGCAGGCCGGCAGCGCGTGGGACGAAGCGACCATGGGCGGCGCCAACGACCCGGGCGTGCAGTCGGTGCGCCGTATCTACGCGTACTACAAGCATTTCGACTATCACACCGAAGTGATGGGCGCGAGTTTTCGCACGACGAGCCAGATCGTCGAATTGGCCGGCTGCGATTTGCTCACCATCAGCCCCGAGTTGCTTCAAAAACTGCATGACAGCGACGAGAAGGTCGAGCGCAAGCTCTCGCACACCCCCGCCAAGGGCGAGACGATCGAGCGCATCGCCATCGACGAACCGTCGTTCCGGTTCCAGCTGAACGACGATGCGATGGCGACCGAGAAACTTGCAGAAGGCATTCGCGCGTTCGCGGCCGATGCCATCAAGCTCGAAAAGTTGATCGACGGCCTGCGTTGAGCGCTTGCGCGGCGGCTAACGCGCGCGCCGCCAATGCCGTACCGCATGCGCGGTGCGGCTCACCTCGCCGCGTCGCGGCCGTTGGGGGCCGCGGTAGATCGGCATCCATCGAAGTTGACGATCAAGGAGGCAATGATGGTGGTCCAACCTTATCTGTACTTCTACGGCCGCTGCGACGAAGCGCTGGCGTTCTACGAACAAGCGCTGGGTGCCCAGGTCACGTTCAAGATGCGCAACAAGGAGGCGCCGCCGGAATATGCTGCGCAGGGCGACGCGGGCGAGCGCATCATGCACGCGTCGTTCAAAGTGGGGCAGAACACGCTGATGGCGACCGATGGCATGCCCGGCGACACCGCCACGCCTACGTACGCCGGTTTCAGCATCTCGCTCTCGCTCGACAACGTATCGAAGGGCGAGAAAATATTCAATGCGCTCGCGCAAGGCGGCGAGGTTCGCCTTCCGTGGCAGTCGACGTTCTGGGCCAAGGGGTTCGGCATGGTTACGGATAAATTCGGCGTGCCGTGGATGGTCAACGTCGAAAACAAAGAGCCTTGATCGAGACGGGATGGACGCGCCGCGCCGGCAAGGTTCGCTGCGATCTATCGGAGCCGGCGTATTTGCGCGCGCGCCGCGGCGTCCCCTTCGATATGCCATTGCCTCTCGGTATCGGCAAGTAGTGCGCGCAGGGCATCGACCTGTTCGGCGAACCATTGCGCAACCCAGCGCGGCCCGGGCAAGGCATCGTCCGGCGTGCCTCGCGCCTCGGTTGCATCGCGCGGAGCCAGTGCGCCGTCAGCGGTTGTGTACAGGCGTTCCCCGGCGCGCGACTCGGAACCGAATCGCAACGCGCGCGCCATGCGCAGCAACGAAGCGCGCACCGCGCGCGCGTCGTCGACGAGTTGCCCCGGCGGCAGCGGATGCACAGCCGCGCTCGTCGACATCATTTCCAACGCGCTCAGCATCGAACGATGCAGCCGCTGAATAGCCTCGAGCCGCTTGACCGGAATGTCGACTTCCTTCGCGACGGACGGCATCAACGAGCGCAATTTGACGAGCCTGCCATTCAACGCGGCGAAGGCGGCAACGTGGGCCTCGACGTCCAATGGCAGGCCGCGCGCGATGCGAGCGCGAATGCGTGCGCAGTCTCGCAGATTGCGCGCGAGCAAGTAGCGCCACGAGTAAGTTGCGTACAGCGGCAAGGCGAACGAGAACGCGAGCGCGACGACGATCCCGACCATGACGTTGAGCGTGCGCCACAAGCCGGTGTCGATCGTGCTGTCGCCATGCCCGGCCACGATACAAATCGTGATCGCCGTCAAAAGCGCGATGTAGCCGGCGCTGCTGATGGCGTAATAGCCGCAGACGCCGGCGGCGATCGACATCAGCACGTGTGTGAGCGTCACCGACCCGATCACATGCAACTGCGCGATCAGCAACAACCCCACGAAAGCGCCGAGCATCGTGCCGAGTGCGCGATCGGCGGCCTTCTTGCGGATGTTGCCGTGATGCTGCAAGCCCCCGATGACCACGAGCACGGTCACGGAAGCCCAGATGCCGTTGGGCACGTTGATGCCGGTCGTCACGAGGATCGAGGCCAGCATCGCCAGCCCGACGCGAAAGGCATGCAGCACGCGTGCGTGGCGGTATCGGTAATAAGGCGAAACGACGACGCGAATGAACGGCGTCGCAAGCTGGCGGAAGGGGGTAAGAAAATTGGCCACGGCTCGATTGTCGGCTAAACGCGGTGCTTCGTCGATACGCCGGCAGCAAGGCCTGCTCCCAGCGTGGCGGGCATGGATCGGTCGGTAACCGGCGCGAGGCATGATCCCGCGCGGTTCTCGAACGAACCTTCGGCTCCACGAGCGACAAAAAAGGGCGGCACGCTTACCGTGCCGCCCTCTTCAACTGTCGATGCTGTTTCGCTCGTGCGCGGCTCAGCTCTCGACCGGGTCCAGGTAATCCTCCGCGCTCGTGCGGTCTTCCGCAAGGCTAGCGCCCATCAAACGCAGCGCGAAGCTCACGACGATAGCCACGGCCAAGTTGACGATCAGCGACCAGACGGCGGCATAGCCCGGAATCGCATAACCGCCCAGATGGATTGCGTAAATCGAGCCCTTCAGATGCAGCGAGGCGGCCATCCACGTGCCCACGCCGATACCGACTGCCCAGCCCGCCAGCAGGCCGCGCGCATCGAGCTTGCGCGTATACAAGCCGAGCACGATCGCCGGCAGCGTCTGGATGATCCAGATCCCGCCGAGCAATTGCAGTTGGATCGCGTACGTGAGCGGCAGACCGAGAATGAACGCGACGGCGCCCACCTTGACGATCAGCGACACCAGCTTGGCGACGCTCGTCTCCTGTCCGTGCGACATGTTGCGATTGACGAACTCGCGGTGGATGTTGCGCGTGTACAGGTTGGCCGCGGCGATCGACATGATTGCCGCGGGAACCAACGCGCCGATCGCGATGGCCGCGAATGCAACGCCGACGAACCAGGACGGGAAGTAATGCAGGAACAAAGCCGGGACGGCGAAGTTCGGCCCGAACGCCTTGAAGTACGGCGCGAATTCAGGCATATCCTTCACGCCCGAAGCGAGCGCCATATAGCCGAGCAGCGCCAGGAGGCCAAGCACGAGCGAGTACGCCGGCAGCATCGCCATGTTTCGGCGAATGGAGTTGCCCGAGGACGAGGACAAGATCGCCGTCACCGAGTGCGGGTACAAGAACAGGGCGAGCGCCGACCCGACGGCAAGGGTCGCGTAGGCACTATAGCCGTTCATGCTGGAAACGTCAGGCGCTTTGAGCAGCAGCTTGGCGGGAGGCACCGTGCTGAAGATGTGCCCGAAGCCGCCGAGCTGCGCGGGGATGACGATGATCGCCGCGATGATCGTGATGTAGATCAGCAAGTCCTTGACGACGGCGATCATCGCCGGCGCGCGCAAGCCCGACGTATACGTGTAAGCCGCGAGAATCGCAAAAGCGATGATGAGCGGCAGATCGCCGACGAACCCGGAGGTGTTGAAACCGAGGCCGCCGATCACCACTTCGATACCGACGAGTTGCAGCGCGATGTACGGCATCGTCGCGACGATGCCCGTGACGGCCACGGCGAGCGCCAGCATACGGCTGCCGTAACGGGCGTTGACGAAGTCGGCCGAGGTCACGTAGCCGTGGCGCTTCGCCACCGCCCACAGCTTCGGGAAAACCACGAACGCGAACGGATAGATGAGGATGGTGTAGGGCAGCGCGAAAAAGCCCATCGCACCGGCGCCGAATACCAGAGCCGGCACGGCCACGAACGTATAGGCCGTGTAGAGATCGCCGCCGAGCAAGAACCAGGTGACGACGGTGCCGAAGCGCCGGCCGCCCAGACCCCACTCTTCCAGGTGGGCGAGATCGCCCCGGCGCCAATGCGCGGCCACGAAGCCGAGGATCGTGACGCCGACGAAGAATAGAACGAAAACGAAGGTTGCGGTTGCGTTCATCGGGCGTCTCCGGCCGAGGCGTTCGACGAACGCGACTTGGTCTTGGTCTTGAAGTACACGACGGCCGTGATCACGGCGCTGATAAGCACCCAGAACAGCTGGTACCAGTAGAAGAATGGGAATCCCGCGACTTGCGGTTCGACCTTGTTGTACGACGGCACCCAGATCATGGCGATCCAGGGTATGACCAGCAGCCAGAGCCAGCGTTTGGCGGCTCGATTGGCGTCGGCGTTGTGAGCCATGACGTCTCCTCTTTTACTCTTGTTCACCCCGAAGGAGGCCCCGTGTGCACGGGACACCCTGTCTCGACCGGCCGCGCACCGCGCGCGCAGCGCCAGGGCGGGCCCATCCTTCAGCTTATTAAGCTTGGCAAGAGTATAAGGGCCTTGCACGGGCGGTCAAGCGGGACAGACCCGGGGCCGGAACGGTCCACGCAAGCACCGGCGGGCGCTAGCGAAGCGCGGCAAGCCGCGAATGCGTAGGCCCGCTCAAATCGCGAACGTCTCCGAAGAGGCCGTCGAAGCAACCTGACGCAGCGCCTTGACCCAGCCGCGAGCGGGCAAACCAAGCTTTTCCTCGATCAGCTTGGCGCGACGCTCGAGCGCCGCATAGGGAATCGCCAGCGCAGGTCCGGAAAATGCCAGCACGATGCGATTGCCTTCGTGGACTTCGGGCAGCGCAATGACGCGGCCGTCGAACGCGGCGCTCAATTGCTTCATATTGCGCACGAAGCTCGGATGATCGCCGAACAAGTTGATCGTGGCCATGCCCGCGCCCGTGAGACATGCGCGAACGGCCCGATAGAAGGCGAGACTCTCATGCACGGGACCGCGCGCGGTCGCGTCGTAGAGATCGATCTGCAGCACGCCTATCGTCCCGTGATTGGCCCGGTCGGTGACGAAATCCCATGCATCGGCTTCATGCACCGTCAGACGCGCATCGTCGGGGGGCAACGCGAACATCGTGTGCGCCGCCACGACGACGGCGGGATTGAGTTCGACGGCTTCCACGTGCGCGCGCGGCAGGAAACGGTAGGCGAACTTCGTCAGCGCCGCGGCGCCAAGCCCCAATTGAACGATGCGTTTGGGCGTTTCGAGAAAGAGCAGCCACGCCATCATTTGCTGCGCGTATTCGAGCTCGAGCCGGTCGGGCTTGTTGATGCGCATCGCACCCTGCACCCACTCGGTGCCGAAGTGCAGATAGCGCACGCCGCGCTCTTCGGAAAACGTCACGGGCGCAAAGCGCGGCTTGCGCGGCATTTCGATGCGCGGCGCGGCGCGGCCGCCCGCGTCGTCGAAGGCGTCGGCCCGTGCCGAGCGCGAAGCGCGTTTGGAAGCGGCTGCTTGCTTGCCGGCCTTGCGATCGGCGCGCTCGGCGCGTGCGAATGCGCGCGCTTCGGCCGAGGCGCGCTTGATGAGGTCAGTCATGGAAAAGTGGTGCGCGTGTGGGCGCTCGGTTGAATCGGACGAGAGGATAGCACCGTCGCCCATGCCGCCGAAGAAAACGCCCGATTTGCTTGGCTATCGGGCGGCGAGCCGCGACAAGCGGCGCGCCACGAGCAGCGGCAGCCGCAGGATGAACTCCAATAGCAGCCGCAAGTGCATCCAACTCAGCACGAGGTTGTCACGCCCGTAATGGAAGTGCGAAACGCCGCCCTCCGCGCGCTTGAAGTAGCGCACCGGCGCATCGAGATTGATGGGCTCGACGCCACGCCAGCATAGACGGACAGCGGCCTCGGGATCGAAATCGAAACGCCGCATCCAAGGCTGCTTCGACATCAACGCGCGCAGCGGCGCAATTGGATAAACGCGAAAGCCGTACAGCGAATCGCCCACGCCAGCCCACAGCGTCTCGACATGCGTCCAGAAGTTCGACAACTGCCGCCCCAGCACCCGGATGCGCGGTGCGCTGCGGTCGAACTTCGGGCGGCCGAGCACCATGCACTGCGGCCGCGACATCGACGCGGCCATGAACGCCCCGATCAGCTCGGCAGGGTGCTGGCCATCGGCATCCATCGTCAAGACATGCGTGAAGCCGCACGCCGCCGCTTCGTTCAACCCCGCGAGCACGGCTGCGCCCTTGCCGCGATTGCGCGGCAAAACGATGACGCGCAGCCCCGGATCGTTTTTCGCCATGGCTTCGAGCCGCTCGGTGCTGCCGTCCGTGCTGCCGTCCACGACGACCCAAACGGGGGTCCATTGGGCGCGCGCGCGGCGCACCGTGTCGTCGAGCTTCTCTCCCGGGTTGTAGCTGGGGATGAGCACGAGATGTGTGGTTGAGGCTAAGGGCATCGGCATCGTGGTGCGGGGACGGCTAGCCGCGGCAAGACGGTCCATTCGAGAGTTCCGCGCGGTAGTGGTTCTGCAACTGTAAGACGAAGGCTCGCAGCGCATCGGGGTGCCGCTGCGGCGGTGCGAACCGGCGCCCCAGCCGCACGCGATAGGTGAGCGGCAGCGCGGGTTTGCGCAGTATGGACCAGCCCTTCGCCAAGAACGGCGAATCGGCTTCGACGATCAACGTCTGCACGGGAACGCCCGCGCGCGCGGCGATGAGCCCGACCCCCGACTTCAGCGGATTGACCGGCGTCGATGCCGTTCGCGTGCCCTCCGGGAACAACAGCAACGGATGGCCGCGCCGCAAGTCGGCCACCGCGGTCCTGATCATGGCCTTCGGCGTGTCGTTCGCGATGTAATCCGCAAGGCGCGCGCCCGCGCCCAGAAACACGTTGCCGACGATCTCGCGCTTCATGACGCAGCACACGTTCGGCACGCAGGAAGCAACGAGCATGGCGTCGAGCAGCGTCGGATGATTGGGCGCAAGGATCATCGCCGGTGCGCCACGCAGCGCCGCCAGCTCGCTCAGGTCGAAACGCGCGGCGCCGAGCGCCGTGAGCGCTTGAAAGTACAGCCGCCAGACATGGCGGATCACGGCGCGTCCGAGCACGCGCGCGACAGTGCGCGGCAACAGCACGTGCAACACGGCCGCACAGGGCAGCCACGCCAAGCAGACGATCGCGAGCAAGAGCAACGCGAAATAGAACACGACGTGCTGACGCAGCCCCTCGAAGCCGCGCCGGATCGAGCTCGCCCCGAAGCGCTGCGCCGCGCGTACGCTCACATCGCTCATTGGCGCACCTCCACCTCATGCCCGGCGCTCGCTTCGATTTCGAGCAGCAAGTCGCTGCGGCAGATATCGGCGTGCAGATAGAGCGCGCGCAACGGCGAACCGCAGCGCGCCCGTAGCGCATCGTCGATCGCGCCCAGCATGTCGAGGTCGTACGGATCGCGCACGTAGATCTTGTACGTCAGGTCCGATAGCGTCCACCGCCCGTATCCTTTGCGGGCCGCTTCGCAAAGGATCGCATCGACATTGGCGAGCGTTTCGCGCAGTTGCGCCAGCACGTCGCCGCGATGAACCGTTTCGTGGCCGACGATGCTTGCCGTGCCCGAGACGAAGAGCATCGGTGCGTCGCTCGGCCGGCGCCCATCGCGCCACACAGCGGCGCGCGCGAATGTGGGAGCGCTCGGACCGTATTGGGCCGGATAACGATAGGCGCTGACTTGGCGGGGGTTCTCGATCGCCTCGGACGGCGTGCGCATGGCGAGGAACGAGACGACGAGCGGCGTCGCACTCGGCGCGTCGCCGTCGATGGAAACCGGCGCGCCGAGCGCGCTCGCGGCCGGCACACTATCGACGACGGGCCGCCCGAAAGCCTGAAAAGCACGCTGTCGGCCCGTGTTGAATTGACGATAGCGCTCGCTGCCGAACTGCTCGGCGTTGATACCCGCCACGACGTTCCAGATCCGCAGCGGGTGCCGCATGCCGAGCGCATCGAGCACGCGGAAGATCGATTCGTACGCCGCATAGGTGGCCCGCTCGAGCGGCGTCGCGCCGTTGGCGGACGCGTTGCCGGCCTGCGCTTCTTGCATCGACACGCTGCCGAACACGATACCGGCCGATTCGCTGAATCGATAGCGTAGCGGCCCGTGCGAGCGGGTGATCAAATCCGTTGCATCGCACCGCCAGATTTCGAAGCTGGCGTCATCGAGAGCGGCCGAGCGTTCGGACGTGGGAACGAGCCTCGCCATCGATGCGGTCGCAAGCGGCAATTCGGGCGCAGCATCGGCAAGAAGCGACCAGCGCTCGGCGTTGCCGAAGCATGCAGCGCCAAGCGCGCCCGGATACGCCCGCGCGAACGCTTCGCGCCGGGCGGCAGGGGGCTCATCGCCCAGGAGCGCCGCCAGGCCGCCAGGTCCGAGCCGAATCAGTGTTAGCGCAGCAACCGACATTCGCGCCTCACCCTGCAGCCGTCCTCGGCTCGTCGGCTTGCCGCAGCATGCGGCGGCGCGCCTTCCACGCCCGCAACGAATTGCGCGCGTCGAGTGCGGACGACAAGTAGTAAATGACCTTGAACAAGCGCAGCGACGGCCAGATCGGCGTATCGCCGAAGATGTCGCCCGCCAGCAGCGAGAGCACGGCTTCTCTCACGCGAAAGACGTTGCGCGGCTTCATGAAAAGGCTGCGCATCGCCGGCGAGGTCATACGGTAGATGAACCACGAGAACGTCTTGGGCCCGTGCCGCACGTCACGGTCGAACTTGGCGAGCGCGGCGTGCGCGCGAGCGGGCTCGCGCAGGCAAACGTCCACGGCCTGCGCACCGATGAACCCGCTTTGCATCGCGAGCATCACGCCGGACGAGAACACCGGATCGATGAAAGCGAATGCATCGCCGAGCAAAACGAAGTTGCGCCCATGGGTGATCTCGCCCGTGTACGAATAGTTGCCGGTGGCTTCGACGCTCGTCACGAGTTCGGCGCCCGCAAGCCGCTCGGCGAGCGGCGGACACAGCGCGATGGTCTCGAGGAAGAAGGCCTCTATCGAAGTGCCGCGTTGCCGCTGCTTGAGGTAATGCGGCCAAACGACGGCGCCGACGCTCGTCGCGCCGTCGGTAAGCGGGATGAACCAGAACCAGCCGCGCTCGAACCAATAGATGCTGATGTTGCCTTCGTCCGCCCCGTCATGGCGCTGCGCGCCGCGAAAATGCGCGTACAGCGCGCTGCTGTTGTGCTTCGTGTCGCGCCGTTTGGTGCCGAGCCGATTGGCCAGCAGCGTATCGCGGCCCGAGGCATCGACGACGAACCGGGCGCGGCTGCGGTAGGCGCGGCCGTCGTCGTGCGCCGCGGTCACGATGGCGCCCTCGTCTCCATCGAGGAATTCGACGTCGCGCACCTGACACCCTTCGACGACATCGACGCCGTGCCGCGCCGCATTGCGCAGCAAAATCTCGTCGAGTTCGGAGCGGCGCACCTGATAGGCATGGGGGATCGACTTGTCCCAGGCATCGGCGAAGCGAAACCGCTCGAGCCGATTGCCATGTTGCGGCGAGACGAATTCGGCCGCGCCCTTGTACATTCCGATCGCGCGCACGGCGTCCGCTACGCCGAGCCGTTCGAACAACCGCAAGTTCGCCGGCAACAGCGATTCGCCGATATGAAAGCGGGGGTGGTGCGCCTTCTCGAGCAACTGCACGCGGTGGCCGGCATCGGCCAACAACGTCGCCGCGGTCGAACCGGCCGGTCCGCCGCCGATCACGATGACATCCCAGCTCGGCGCGTGGGCCTGGCTTGGTTCATTCGTCACAGCTCTTCTCCTTGCAGCCGGGCTGCTAGATGACGCGCTTGGACCGTCGCGATTGCGACGCAAACCGGATCGGTGGGCGCAGCTAAGCCTGTCCGCCGTTGACGGACATGACCTGTCCCGTCACGAAGGCAGCCGCGTCCGAAACCAGGTAAGCCACCATCGCGGCGACCTCCTCGGCCCGCCCGCTGCGGCCCGCCGGCACGATCTGCTTGATGCGCTCGGGCGGAAACGCGGCGGCGGTCATCGGCGATTCGATGATGCCCGGGGCCACCGCATTGACGGTGATGCCGCGCGAAGCGAGCTCGAGCGCGAGCGACTTCGTTGCCCCGATCAGCCCTGCTTTGGCCGCGCCGTAGTTCGTCTGCCCGCGATTGCCGGTCAACGCCGTGACCGAGGCGATATTGACGATGCGCCCCCAGCGCGTGCGGATCATCGGCAACAGCAACGGCTGGGTGACGTTGAAAAATCCGTTCAGCGTGACCTCGATGACGCTGCGCCACTGCTGCTGCGACATGCCGGCCATGGGAGCGTCGTCGTGAATGCCCGCGTTGTTGACCAACACTTGCACGGGTCCGTCTTCGACGATCCGTTCGAGCGCGCTGCGCGCTTGCGCTTCGTCCGTCACGTCGAACGAAACGGCATGCGCAGCGCCGCCCGCATCGGCGATATGGGCGACCACCGCTTCGGCAGCCGCCAAATTGCGATGCGCATGCACGTACACTTCATGGCCCGCCGCCGCAAGCGCTTGGCTGATCGCGCCACCAAGCGCGCCGCTGCCGCCGGTCACCAATGCCTTCACCGGGACTTGCGCCATAGGTCATCGAACACGATGTTCGGCAACGTAGCCGGCCAACGCCCCGAGCGTAGCGAAGATCCTTTTGTTGTCCGGATTGTCCGAACGCAGCTCGAACCCGTACTTCTTCGAGATCAGCAGCGCGATTTCGAGAATATCGATGGAATCGAGCCCAAAACCTTCGCCGTAAAGGACCATATCAGGCGATACATCGGCAATCTGAATGTCCTCGAGGTTCAATTCGCGGATCATCAGTTCGGCGAGTTCTCTTTCCAGTTCATTCATCATACTTACCGCAGGCTAACTGCGAAAATTGCGGCCTGAATCGAGCGGATGCTAGCGATGGCAAGAAGACGAACTCGTCGCCCCACCAGGGCTCGCGACTCCAGCTGTGCAAATAGGGTCCGTTCAAGTCCGAGCGATTCTAGACGAACCCCTGCTTGACGTATATACCAGAAAGGTTACTGAATGAAGCGCGCGGGCAAGCCGTCAGGCTAGGCTTGGCAGCGCCCGAAGACGCGCCGCGCTTGGCTAGCGCGCGAGCGCCGTCGCCCCAGACGCGCCGCGCCCGCAAGCCCGACTATATAAAAAGTTACAAAACGCATCCCCTTCGCGCCGCGAACTCCGTATGATCCGTCGAACGCAGCAATGGGGGACAGTGGGCGGTCGTCGTGATGGTTCGAATGGTGTCGAATTCTATTGGTTTTGGTTTCGCCCGCTTTGAGTCGGGTGTCGTAAAGCAGCGTATTGCGCGGGGAGGGGTCGAGTGAATCGTTTCGGCTCGATTGCATGCGAGGCCGCCGGGGCGGCGCTCGTGCTCGCCTACGAGGTCGGGGCGCATCATGCCGTGACCACGCCGGGCTTCGAAGGCCTCGGGCTCGCGCTCGTCCTCGCGCCCGCGGCCATTTTCGCGCTAAGCGTTGCCGCGCGCTCACCGCGGCGCGCGTTGCTCGTGCCGCCCATCGCCGCCGCGTGCGCGATCCTGTGGCTCTCGCGCGCCGCGCTCGTGCGCCACTACGCCTTGGGCTTGTTCTTCGAGCACGTTCTGTTCAACGGCGCCCTGGGCTATCTGTTCGGCCGCACCCTCGCGCCCGGCCGCGAGCCGCTTTGCAGCCAGTTCGCCGCCATGGTGCGGGGCAGGCCGCTCGCGCCGGCGATCGCCGCTTATACGCGACGCATCACGGTTGCTTGGACGCTGTTCTTCGCGGCCGTCGTCGCCGTGTCCACCGTGCTGTTCGTCACGGCTTCGCTCTCGGTATGGTCGACCTTCGCCAACTATCTGACGCTGCCGCTCGCCGCACTCATGTTCGTGGGGGAACATGTTTGCAGGCGCTTCGCCCTGCCCGGGATCGAAAGCTCCGGGATGCTCGCGAGCATCCGCGCCTACCGGCGCTCGGCGCAAGCCCGGCCGGTTCAGCTTCGATAACATTCGATAATCTTCGATAACGGTCGCGCCGGTCCGATTCGCGCGCCGCACTCGCCCGGATTCGATTTCGCCAAGTTGCCGCCAACGTTATGCCGAGTTTTCCGCTGGTCTCTCATGCTTCGCCCGATCGCATCATCGCCTGGCGCGACGGCGCGCCGGTGACGGTGCGCGAGTTTCTCGCGGATGTCGCCGCGCTGGCGGCCGTGCTGCCCGGCGGCGGCCATGTGTTCAACGTCTGCCGGGACCGCTATCGCTTTACGGTCGGCCTGTGCGCCACGCTGGTCGCCGGCAAGGTGAGCCTGTTGCCGTCCACCTATACGCCGCAAACCGTGTGCGAGCTGCAACGCTTCGCGCCCGATGCCTTCTGCCTACACGATGCCGACGACTGCGACATCGCACTGCCCCGCTTTCGCTATGCGCTTCCAGACCCATGCGCGCGCACCGTGTCGAGCGACGAAGCCGCACCACTGATCGACGGTGAGCGCGTGATGGCATACGTGTTCACATCGGGCTCGACCGGCACGCCCGTGCCGCATCGAAAAACATGGGGCTTTCTCGTGAAGAACGTGCGCGCCGCCGCGGCGCGCCTGGGCATAGCCGAGACGGCCGCGAGCACGCTCGTCGGCACGGTGCCGCCGCAACATATGTACGGGTTCGAATCGACGGTCTTGCTCGCGTTGATCGGCGCGACGGCCTTCAGCAACGCCCAACCGTTCTACCCCAGCGATATCCGTCACGCGCTCGAAGCCGTGCCGGCGCCGCGCATTCTCGTCACTTCGCCGATTCACCTGCGGGCGCTGTTGTCTTCCGAGGCTGAACTGCCGTGCGCATCGTTGATCCTGTCCGCGACCGCCCCGCTTTCCGAAAAACTGGCAACGCAGGCCGAAACCCGCTTGCAAGCACCGCTGATGGAAATCTACGGCAGCACCGAAACCGGCCAGATCGCCACGCGCCGCACTGCGCATGGCGCCGCGTGGGAACTGTTCCCCGAAGTCGTGTTGACGACCTGCCCGGCGCAGGACGACGCGGATGAACAGGAGATTTGGGCTGCCGGTGGCCACGTCGAAGCGCCGGTTCGAATGAGCGATGCGCTCGAACGCATCGACGGCCGGCATTTTTTGTTGCATGGACGCAAAGCAGACCTCGTCAACATCGCTGGAAAACGCACGTCCCTCGCCTACTTGAACCATCAACTGACCGCGATCCCGGGCGTTGAAGACGGCGTGTTCTTCATGCCCGGCGATGCCCCCGCAAACGCTGCGGAGCAAGCCTCGGACGAAGATGGAGCCGCCGTCCGACGCCTCGTCGCACTCGTCGTCG
This sequence comes from Trinickia sp. Z7, assembly GCF_056498045.1. Taxonomy (NCBI): domain Bacteria; kingdom Pseudomonadati; phylum Pseudomonadota; class Betaproteobacteria; order Burkholderiales; family Burkholderiaceae; genus Trinickia; species Trinickia sp. Z7. The sequence continues at coordinate 61,652 of NZ_JAUEQW010000019.1, read as the reverse complement.
CGCCGGCGCTGGCGCCCGCCGACTTGCAACGCCGGCTGCGCGAGCGCATCGATGCGGCCTTCATGCCGCGACCGCTGCTGTTCGTCGACGCATTGCCGCGCAACGCGACCGGCAAGCTACCGCGCGACACGCTCGCCGTGCTCGTTGCCGCCTTACTGGCGCGCCGGGGCAACGCTGGTGCTCGTGCTGGTGCTGGTGCGAATGCGGGTGTTGGCGACGCATCCGAGTCCAAGCTCGAGCCCCAGCCGGCCGATGCGGCGCACGGGCCGATCCTATTCGCGATTGCGGCCGGTCACCCCGCCCTGCCCGGCCACTTTCCCGGCCGCCCGATCGTCCCCGGCATCGTGCTGCTCGACCATGCGATCGAGCACATCGGTTCGGCCTTGGGACGCACGCTCGATATCCGCGCGATCGGATCGGCGAAGTTCACCGCGCCGGTTGCGCCTGGCGAAGCGCTCGCGCTGACGTTTCGCTGCGACGAGGGCGGCGCGATTCGCTTCACGATTCGCGCAGGCGAGCGCATCGCGGCTGCCGGCGTGCTGACGGAGCGGCGGGCGCCATGAGCACACGCAAGCATGCCGGCCACTCGAACTGGGCCGAGCGCCAGGAGCGCGGCAACCTCCCGCTGCTGCGGCTCATGACGACGCTTTCGTTGTGGCTCGGAAGGCCGGTCGGCCGCGTCTTGCTGCGCGCCATCGTGCTCTACTTCCTGCTGTTCGCCCCCGGAACGCGGCGCGTTTCCGCGGCCTATCTCACGCGCGTGCTAGGACGTCCTGCACGCTGGCGCGATGTCTATCGCCATTTGCTCGTGTTCGCGACCACGATTCACGATCGCGTCTATCTGCTCAACGAGCGCTTCGATCTGTTCGATCTGCGCGTCCACGGCGGCGAATCCGTCGACGCCGCGTTGGCGGCCGGGCGCGGCGCATTGCTCGTCGGAGCGCATTTCGGCAGCTTCGAGGTGCTGCGCGCCATCGGCCGCACGCGGCCGGGCTTGCGCGTGGCGGTCATGATGTACGAGGAAAATGCCCGCAATGTCAGCGCCGCCCTAGCCACCGTCAACCCTGCCGTAAAGCACGACGTCATCAGTCTCGGCCGCCCGGAGGCGATGCTCGAGGCGCTCGGGTATTTGGACCAAGGCGCGATGATCGGCATGCTGGCCGATCGCACGCTGCGGCAGGAAGGCGAACACGCGCTAATGCCGCTCGCGTTTCTCGGCGGGCGTGTGGGCTTTCCCGTGGACCCGATGCGCATGGCGGCAATGCTGCGGCGGCCCGTCATCTTCATGACGGGCATCTACCGCGGCGGCAATCGCTACGATCTGCATTTCGAAACGCTCGCCGATTTCTCCGATACACCGCGCGGCGAACGCGCCACGCAGATACGAGCGGCTGTGCAGCGTTATGTCGCGTTGCTCGAGCAGCACTGCCGCAGCGCACCGGAAAATTGGTTCAATTTCTTCGATTTCTGGCGCGAGGGCGCGGAACCGACCGACGAGCCGGCGCCGCAAGCGGGCGCGTCTTCGGCAAGGATCTTCGACGCATGACGGCATCGCTTCTTTCCCTCATCGGCCAATCTCGCTGGCGCCGCGCGCTCACGGCGCACGTGCTGGCGAGCCTATGCACGGCCTTGCCGCTGACGGGCGCTGCGGCGCCCGCGACCGCCACGGTGGGCGACAACACGGCTTGGACGCTCGATCGGCTCATGTCCACGCTCGCGCAAAACAAGTCCGGGCATGCGAAGTTCGTGGAAACGAAGTACCTTTCGATCGCGGAGAAGCCGATCGAATCGTCGGGCGAACTGGCCTTCGTCGCGCCCGATCATCTGGAAAAGGACACCGTGAGCCCCAAGCCCGAACGGCTCGTGGTGGACGGCGACACGCTGACGGTGCAGCGCAACCAGCGCACCTACACGATGTCGCTCGCCCGCTATCCGGAAGTCGCGGCGTTCATCGACAGTATTCGCGCGACACTGGCGGGTAATCGCTATGCGCTCGAGCGGCTCTACCACGTGTCGATCGACGGCCAGGGCGAGAACTGGACGCTGACGCTAACGCCCCTCGATGCGCGCATGCTCAAGGCCGTGCGCACGATCACGCTCGATGGCACGCGCGACGTGCTGCACACGGTCGTGATCGAGCAAGCCGACGGCGACCATTCGGTGATGCAACTGCGCGACGCGGCAAGACAGTGATGAAGCGCGAAACGCACGAGCCGCCGACCGCCTCAGTTCGCGCCCTGCCGGCGCGGCGTGCGGTGCTGCTTTGGCTGACGTTTCTGATCGGCTGCGCGCTCGTCATTTCGCGCGCCCACTTCAGCGCCGACCTCTCGGCCTTTCTGCCGAACGCCCCCACTGCCCGGCAGCGTCTGCTCGTCGATCAATTGCGCGACGGCATCGTCTCGCGCCTGATCCTCGTGGGCATCGAAGGCGGCGATGCGGGCACCCGCGCGGGCATATCGCGCAGCATGGCGACGTCGCTGCGCCAAGATGCGCGCTTCGTTTCCGTGAACAACGGCGAGAGCGTCACCCAAGCGCGCGACGAGCGGTTCGTGTTCGAGCACCGCTACTTGCTCAGTCCCGCCGTGACGCCGCAACGGTTCTCGGCCGACGGGCTGCACCGCGCGCTCGGAGAAAGCCTGGACTTGCTCAGTTCGTCGGCCGGTTTGATGACGAAGGCGCTGCTGCCGCACGATCCCACCGGCGAAGTGGCGGCCATCGTCGACCAGTTCGCCGGCGAGTCGCAGCCGGTCTCGAAAGATGGCGTCTGGGCTTCGCGCGACGGCTCGCGCGCCGTGCTCGTGGCGCAAACGGCCGGCGCCGGTTCCGACACCGATGCCCAGGAAAGCGCGATCGCAGCGGTGCACGCAGCCTTCCGCTCGGCGGCCTCCAGCGTGGCGCGCGCCTCGTCGTGCCGGCTCGTGCTCACCGGGCCCGGGGTGTTTTCGGTGCAGACGCGCGACACGATCAAGCATGACGTGGAACGACTTTCCGCCCTCAGTCTCGCGCTCATCGTTGGCTTGCTCTTGCTCGTCTATCGCTCGCCACGCACGCTCGCGCTGGGGCTCGTGCCCGTCCTGTCGGGCATCGCAGCGGGCCTTGCGGTCGTGAGCCTCGTATTCGGCACGGTCCACGGGCTGACGCTCGGGTTCGGCACTACGCTCATCGGCGAAGCCGTGGATTATTCGATCTATTTGTTCGTGCAATCGGCGCGCCCCGGCGCCGGCCCGGACGCGCGGGCTTCGCTCCAGGCCTGGATCGCCGCCTACTGGCCAACGATCAGGCTCGGCATGCTGACCTCGGTGTGCGGCTTCGCGTCGATGCTGTTTTCGGGCTTCCCCGGCCTCGTGCAACTCGGCGCCTACTCGATCGCGGGACTCGTCGCGGCCGCCGCGGTCACGCGCTATGTCGTTCCCCATCTGCACCGCCGCGCGGTCGCGGTGCGCGATCTTTCCCGGCTAGGCGAAAGGCTCGCGGATGCCACCTGCGTTGCGCCGCGCCTGCGCTGGCCGTTCGCGGCGCTCATGCTCGGCGCGGTGACCGCGCTCGTATTGCACCGCGGTCAACTCTGGAGCCACGAACTTTCCGCGCTAAGTCCCGTGCCTGCCGCCAGTCAGGCGCTCGATGCAACGCTGCGCGCCGACGTGGGCGCCCCGGACGTGCGCTATTTGGTCGTCGTGTCGGGAACGAGCGAACAGACGGTGCTCGAAGGCGCCGAGAAAATCGCCGCTCGGCTGCAGCCGCTCGTCGATGCCGGCTCGCTAGCCGGTTTCGACAGCCCCTCGCGCTTTCTGCCAAGCGAAGCCACGCAGCGCGCGCGGCTCGCGAGCTTGCCGCCCGCGAGCGTGCTCGAAGCGAGAATGCGCTCGGCGGTGACGGACCAAACGGTCGATGTGAGACCGGCCATCTTCGCCCCCTTCATCGCGGACGTCGAGCAAGCGCGCAACGCGCCGCTGCTGCGCCGGGCCGATCTGCGAGGCACGTCGATGGGGCTCGCCGTCGACGCCTTGCTCAACGAACGTTCGGGCCGCTGGCAAGCGATGCTGTCGTTGCGAGCGCCAAACGCGACATCGGCAGCGGCGGCGGCAACCGCGGCGCCAACGACTACGAGGCCGAACGCGCATCCGGCGCCGGCGCAAGGGAGCGCCGTCGACGAGCCGGATCTGGATGCGAGGCGCGTCGAAGCCGCCGTTGCCGGCGCTCACGTGCCCGATGCCCTCTTCGTCGATCTGAAACGAGAGGCCGATACGCTTTACGTCGACTACGTGCGCGAGGATATTCGCTTGTCGCTCGCGGGATTGGCGGCCATCATCGCGCTGCTGTTCGCCGCGTTGCGCGACGCCGGCCGCGTCGCCGGCACGCTCGCGCCGCTGATGGCTGCCGTGCTTGCCGTCGCCGCCGGCTTCGCGCTCGCGCACGAACCCCTGACGATCCTTCATTTGATCGGCTTGCTGCTCATCGTCGCGATCGGCTCGAACTACGCGCTCTTTTTCAACCGGCGCAACGCGGTGTCGCCATCGGGCTCGCAAGCGCCCTCGCCCGGTATCGCTCCGCAAACGCTCGTGTCGCTCTTGGTCGCCAATCTCGCAACCGTCGCCGGCTTCGGGTTGCTTGCCTTCTCCCGTGTGCCCATGCTCGAATCGTTCGGGCTGACGGTCGGGCCGGGCGCCATGCTCGCGCTGCTGTTCTCGGCAATCCTGGCGCCGCGCGCGCGGCAAGCCACCGGCTGCGCCTCGTGTACGGCCTCCCAACGCAAAGGAAAAACCGCATGAACCGGACGCCGCGCCCGCCCGCCTCGCCGCTTGCCGGCGCCCCCCGCCCCTGGCGTCCGACGCCGGTGGTTTCGGGCACGGTCGCGTTGCACGCCGCTGCCGCCGGGTTGGCCGTCGCGCAGCCGTCGGCGTGGCCCTATGCCGTCGGCGCAATCGCCGCTTCCCATGCCGTCTTGACCGCCGCCGGGCTCTGGCCGCGCAGCTCGCTGCTCGGTCCGAACTGGACGCAACTGCCCGCGCAAGCGGGCGCTCGGATCGCAATCACGATCGACGACGGCCCCGATGAGGAGGTGACGCCCCGCGTGTTGGACTTGCTCGACCGCTATGCGGCCCGAGCCACGTTCTTTTGCATCGGCGAAAGGGCACGACGTCATCCGCGCATCGTCGAAGCAATCGCAGCGCGCGGCCATGCCGTGGAAAACCACAGTCAGCATCATCGCCATTATTTTTCGCTGCAAGGCCCGCGCGCATTGCGGCGCGAGATCGAGGCCGCGCAGCGCACGCTGCACGATGCGAGCGGCGCCGCGCCGTTGTTCTTTCGCGCGCCGGCCGGCCTGCGCAATCCGTTTCTCGAGCCGGTTTTATGCGCGCTAGGCCTGCAGCTCGCCAGTTGGACCCGGCGCGGCTTCGACACGCGCACGCCCGACGCTGAGCTCGTCGCAAAGCGGTTGTTGCACGGGCTCGCGGCACGCGACATCCTGTTGTTGCACGACGGTCATGTCGCACGCGACGAACGTGGCCGCCCCGTCGTCATCGATGCGCTCGAGCGCGTCTTGCGCGCCGCGCGCGATGCCGCGCTGCAGTGCATCACGTTGCGCGCGGCGCTTGGAAGCGAGGCGGGTACACCGCCGCCGGCCGCCGCAACGCGCGCCGAGTCCGCATCGTTCGAAGTCAATGGATAGGTCAATGGATCGACTGCCGTGAAAGCTCTGCACCTCACCCACTTCACTGCGACGAGCTGTATCGGGCGTGGCCTCGGCCCAACGTTGCAGGCGTTGCGCGAGCAGCGCAGCGGCCTCGCGCCCTGCCGTTTCGAGCGCGCCGATCTCCTCACGTGGACCGGTGCTGTCGATGGTATCGACGACGAGCCCGTGCGCGCCGATCTGCGCGAATTCGACTGTCGCAATCACCGGCTCGCACAGCTTAGCCTCACGCAAGACGGGTTCGCCGACGCCGTCGCCGCGGCAAGTGCACGCTACGGCGCGACGCGCATCGGCGTATTCGTCGGCACGAGCACCTCGGGCATCCTCGAAACCGAACAAGCCTATCGCCGGCGCGATGCGCAGAGCGGGGCGTTGCCCGCGGACTTCCACTACGCGCAAACGCACAACTGCTACGCGCTCGCGGCGTTCGTGCGCGCCTACTGCGCGCTGCGGGGGCCCGCCGTTTCGATTTCGTCGGCGTGCTCGTCGGGCGCGAAGGTATTCGGCTCCGCGCGGCGCATGATCGAGGCGGGACTGATCGATGCGGCCGTCGTGGGTGGCGTCGATTCGCTCTGCCTGACGACGCTGTACGGCTTCAACTCGCTGGAGTTGCTCTCGCGCGAGCCGTGCCGGCCGTTCGACATCGGGCGCCGCGGCATCTCCATCGGCGAAGCGGCCGCCTTCGCTTTGCTCGAGCGACCGCAGCAAGCAAGCGGCGCCGCGCCCGATGCCCAGCGCGAGGCCATCATGCTGCTCGGCATCGGCGAGTCCAACGATGCGCACCACATGTCGAGCCCTCACCCCGAAGGACTCGGCGCGCGCCTGGCGATCGAAGCCGCGCTTGCCGGCGCCGGCCTGCGCGCATCCGACATCGACTACATCAATTTGCACGGGACGGCCACGCCGGGCAACGATGCGGCGGAGAGCCTCGCCGTCAACGCCGTGTTCGAGGGCACGCCGTGCAGCTCGACCAAGGGCGCGACGGGCCATACGCTCGGCGCCGCAGGCGCGCTCGAGGCGGTGATCTGCGCGCTCGCGCTGCGTCACCAGTTCATGCCTGCGGGCGTCGGCACCCAAACGCCCGATCCGGCGTTGAATCTCCAGTACGTTCTGGAAAGCCGCGACGCGCCGCTGCGCTCCGTTCTCAGCAACTCGTTCGGCTTCGGCGGCACCAACTGCAGCTTGGTGTTGGGCCGCGCGGACCTCGTCCATGAAAGGAGCGGCGCACGATGACGAATCTGCACGCCTATCTCGACGGCATCGGGCTCATCGGCCCGGGGCTCACCAATTGGCCGCACGCCGCGCAAGTCTTGACCGGCGCGGCCGAGTACGTGGGCGCGCCCGCCGTCGTTCCGCCGCCGGCCTCTTTGCCGGCGGCCGAGCGCCGCCGCACGAGCGTACCGGTCAAGCTGACGCTGGCGGTGGGCAGCGAAGCCGCGCAAGCGGCCGAACGCGATCCGGCGCAGCTGTGCAGCGTTTTTGCTTCGTCGGGCGGCGATGGTCAGAACTGCCACGCGATCTGCGAGATGCTGGCGGGAGACGATCGCTACATCTCGCCCACTCGTTTCCATAACTCGGTGCATAACGCGCCCGCGGGCTATTGGAGCATTGCCGTGCGCGCGATGCCCGCATCGAACGTGCTGTGCGCGCACGACGGCAGCTTCGCCGCCGGATTGCTCGAGAGCCTTTGCCAGGTCGCCGTCGATGCGCACGACGCGCTGCTGATCGCAGCCGATACCGAGTACCCGGACCCACTGTGCGCCGTGCGCCCCACCCGCGATGCGTTCGGCGTCGCCCTCGTGCTTGCGCCAAGCGCCGGCGCGCGCACGCTCGCCCGCATCGACGCGCAACTGACCGACGCGCCGGCCACGACGCTTGCATCGCCCCCGCTCGAGACGCTGCGCCTCGATAATCCGGCGGCGCGCGCGTTGCCGTTGCTCGAGGCAGTGGCCGCGCGACAGGCCGCGAGTGTCGTGCTCGATTATCTGGACGATCTGCGTGTGCGGATCGACATCACACCCATGAGCGCCTGCACGCAGCCTGCCCCGCTATGAACACGATGCCTTCGCTCGAACGTCCGCTCGAACCACCGCTCGACCACGCGTGGATTGCGGCGCATATCCCTCACAGCGATGCAATGTGTCTGCTCGACGAGGTCGTGCGCTGGGACGACGAAACCATCGAATGCAGCGCGACGACGCACCGCGACGCGCACAATCCGCTGCGCATGAACGACCGGCTGGGCGCCGTTTGCGGCGTGGAGTACGCGGCCCAAGCGATGGCCGTGCATGGCGCCGTGCTAGGCGCGGCGTCCGACCGCCCGCGAGCGGGCTTCCTCGCGAGCGTGCGCAGCGTGCAAACCTACGTGCAACGGCTCGATACGTTCGACGCACCGCTTGCCATCAGCGCCCAACGCATCGGCGGCGACGACAATACGGTCCTTTACCGCTTCACCGTGCGCTGCGGCGAATCCGTGCTGCTCGAAGGGCGCGCCGCGGTCATCCTCGACGCCGATACGCACGCGGCAGCCGCCACCCAAACCAACGACCGATAAAAGGAGAAGTCGATGAAGCATGCCCGTCGCTTGCTGGCCGCAGCGTTGATCTGCTCGGTGCTGACCCCTGCCGTTCATGCCAGTGTCAAGGAATCGGCACACGAAGCAAAGCAAGACATCAAGACCGCCGGCAAGAAAGTCGGGGAAGGAGCGCGTGAAGCGGCGCACGGCGTTGCGAGCACGGCGAAGGCTGCGGGCCACGCCATTGCGAGCGGTGCGCGCACGGGATACTACGCCACCAAACATGCGATTCGCCGGGCCGTGGGCAAGGACGATGCGCCGGAAGACCGCGCCGCTCGGGCCGGCGAATCGAAGTGATGCGGCGCGGCCGCCGTCAGTGAAACACGCCCACGGCGTCGACCAGGCGCGTCGCCTGCTGTCTCAAGCTCGCGAGGGCCGCCGTGCTTTGTTCGACGAGCGCCGCATTTTGTTGCGTGATGTTGTCTAGCTCGCTGACCGCGCGGTCTACCTGAGCGACGCCGGCGCTCTGTTCGCTCGTGGCCGAACTGATTTCGGCGATGAGATCGGACACGCGCTTGACCTGCGAGACGATGTCGTCCATCGTGCGGCCCGCGTCATCGACGAGCTTGGAGCCCGATTCGACTTTCTCCACGCTTGCATCGATGAGCGTCTTGATCTCTTTCGCCGCCAGTGCGCTGCGTTGCGCCAAGCTGCGCACTTCGCCCGCAACGACCGCGAACCCGCGGCCCTGCTCGCCGGCGCGCGCCGCCTCGACGGCCGCATTGAGCGCCAGAATGTTCGTCTGGAACGCGATGCCGTCGATCACGCCGATGATGTCGGCGATCTTGCGCGAGCTGTTCGTGATGTCGTTCATCGTGTGAACGACTTCCGACACCGCCTGCCCTCCCGCCGTAGCCGACTTGCTCGCCGTGCTCGACAGCTGGTTCGCCGCCGCCGCCGTCTCCGCATTGCTCTTCACGGTGGAGGTCATTTGTGTCATCGACGAGGCCGTTTGCTGCACGCTCGATGCCGCTTGCTCCGTGCGCGAACTCAGATCGACATTGCCTTGCGCGAACTCATTGATCGACTGTTGCACCTGGCGCACTTGCTCGCTCACGTCGTCGACGAGCCAGCGGAACATCAAGCCTAATTGATTGATCGTGCGCAGCGTCATGCCGATTTCGTCTACGCAGCCGAGCTCCGGCGCTTGGCGCCCTTGCCCCGAAGCCACGTCGAGCGCATGCCGCCGCAGACGCTCGAGCGGCCGCGCGAATTGCGCTTCGAGGTAGACCGACATGCAGCCCAGTGAGAGCGCAGCCAGCGCGGCGAATACGGCGAGCCCTGTCCCGCTTTGCCCGCCCGCCGCCGCGGCGCCGACGAGCACGGGCAGCAGCGCGATGGACGCGGTGCGGATACGCCACCGTGCGGACATCGTCTTGAGCGCGCTAGTCCAGCGCAACCATCCCGTGCGGACGAGAACGCCCTTATGCAGCGCTCGATTGCCTGCGCGGCCGTCGCGCATAGCGGCGTACAACGTTTGCGCCGCAGCGACTTCGTCGCGCGACGGTTTCGTGCGCACCGACATGTAGCCGACCGTACGGCCGCCGCGCGCGATGGGCGTTGCATTGGCCCGTACCCAATAGTGATCGCCGTTCTTGCGCCGATTTTTCACGATGGCCGTCCACGGTTCGCCGCCTTTGAGCGTCGCCCACATATCCGCGAACGCTTCTTGCGGCATGTCGGGATGGCGCACGATGTTGTGCGGCTCGCCTTCCAACTCATCCAATGCGAACCCGCTCGTTTCGACGAACGCGGCATTCGCATAGGTGATGCGGCTTTGCGTGTCGGTGGTGGACATCAGCGTCGCATCGTCAGGCAGCTCGTATTCGTGCTGTGTAACCGGCACGTTGTTGCGCATCAATGACAATCCTCAGGAAAATTGGAAGCGGGTGCGGCAAGCGGCGTGGCGTTTGGTCGCGCCGCCCGCGCGTTCAGCCATTTAACGGCGTGCCTACGGGGAACTTGAGGTTTAGGGTCAAAGGCGCCGCTTACTTGCGGGACGCAAAGCTAGGCAGGCCGCGATCTCCGCGGATGCGGCAAGTTGACGCAGACGCTATTCTGCGGGTTGGTTGCGCGCGCAACCGTCTGCCGCGGCCTGTGCGTCATTTCGGTAGACCGCATCGGCACGGGGCGCTTCTAAGATATGCAGAATGGGCAGTCGCGGCACTTCGAAACACGCGGCAACGGATTGCCCGAAGACGCGTGCGTGACTGCTTCCTTGCGCGAGTAGATCGGGCCGCGTTCGTGGCGGAACGCGCCCCCTGCAAAAGAACGCAGCAGGTGTCGTTCGACAGCCTGCTGCGCATCGGGTGGAACCGACTCGCTTGGGGCTACGCCACCGAGGCACTGCCTGCCTAGTCGGAGTGCTTCTCGGCCGAGTTGGTGATGGCGTGACCGCCCTTCGAGATGTCTTCGCCGGCGCCGGCAACGGTATTGCAGGCCGTCAGCAAGACGGTGCTCCCCAGTAAAACGAGTGCGATAAGTCGTGTCATGAGAACTCTCCCTTGGCAAGACGGGCCGTCAGGCACTGGCGTTAAGGCCCGCCCTGCGGCGTTGACGATCGGCCATCCCGGCGTTCGCGCGCGTCCCGAGCGCGGAACGCGTCGCATGCACCGTGCATAGTGGTGAGCAATCCACGTGCCTGCGTTCGTGCGCGAGGTTGCTCAAATACCTGAGGCAACGCTGGGCGTGCCGACGTAGTGATACCCGTCATGTGTGTCGCTATCCAATTCGCTGAGCGCTCCAACGCGAGCCAGTGTCTCCACTGTTACCGAACGACTGGAAACCAACGTCCACGAAGGTATGGGAGCAACTGCATCGCCGGAGATCTGCGCCTCGCGCAACGCCGCAAGCAAGCGCTCCCGATGTGGCGAGGCAATGAGGAAGCCTTCGTTGGCGACGGAGGCTCTGTCGATACCTAGGCGTGTGCAAAGCGCGCGCTTGCCGTTCACCTCGTATTCGGCACTGCGCTGGCTGCCTTGGATCGATTCCCGCGTGGATGCATCGAGCAGGACACCGCCGACAGCCGCAGGTGCCAACGGCTGCCATGCGTCGGGTGGACAGAGCTTATGTTCGGGCCGCAAGGGGATAAAAGGATTGACCTCCGCGGGATAGATGCGGCATACGAGAGGGCGGTCGTCATAAATTCCGCACCGCATGTCGCCGCGCAGATTGGGGCAAGCCCCCGTGAAGGACGCAGCAAGCGTCACCGCTACTCGGATCGGCAACGTGCCGCTGCCGGCGGCGAACGTCCGCTTTCGCTTGTAGGCGGCAAACGCGTTGGCCGGATCGGGCTCTACCGGCCACGGCGTTGCGTCGCACAGCACGTCCACCTGCCCGCCCCGCTCCAGCCACTTTTGAGCCTCGGCTAGCGTAACGGGCAGGCGCAAATCGTGGCAGCATTTGCCGCACATCGTGCAATGGAAAGCGATGGTGTCAGACAAGCGAAGCCCCTGGTTGGAAGACGCGGCTTTTCTCGGCCTTCCACACGGCATACGGCCGCAGTCGAGGCCTCGATTCAAAGCCCAGTCCCTTCGACACCGAGTCCTGCGCGTTGATCCAAACGCCTGATTCGGTCAGGCGACGCGCGACGGACCCAAGATTCGCGTTCAGCCCGGACGACGGAACCCGTTTTCTACCCAGCTCGCGGCGCTCGCCCGACTGAGCTTGAAGTTGACCGCCACTTGCACTTGCGCGAGCTGCTCGCCGAAGGCGTCGAAAGCGGTCAGCAACGCGTAGGGCTCATCCTCTTCCGGCACGATGTCGAGCGTGATGTCCAATTCGCCATCGCCGGTTGCGGCCGCGACGCTCACGCGCCGATGCAATTGCGCCCGCAACTGCTGCTCATGCCGGCGCAACACTTCGGACGCCGTTTTCACGAGCGTGTTGAACGCCGCGGTGTCGAGCGGCTTCGGATCCTTCTTGTTGCGGCCCATGGTCCAGGGACCGACCAGTGCGGGCTCGGGCTCGCCGTCCTTGATCATCTCGACGGCCCACCCGTCGTCGTCCTCGTTCTTGATCACGCGAGCGGTCCAGCCGCCGTCGCACCACAGCCGGTCCTCATGCACGGCTTCTGGCGTGTCGGCGGCTTGTTCGTCGGTGGGAAGATCGGTTGCGGAATCGGGCGGCGAATGGGGCGTGACGGTCATGGCAGGTTTGATGATTTCGGGCGAAGCATTATGCGCATTGCCCGCAATTCTACCCGCCCGATCGGCGGCACGCGCGGCGCTATGGCTAACGGACAAGACGCGGACGGCGCCGTTGCGTTATGACTGAGCGGCTGGCCGCGGCGTTTCCGCCAGACATTTCAACGCCGACAACACTTGAGCGAAATCGTCGGTGACCCTATCGGGCCGAAATCGTCCTTCGGTCGCCATCGGGAAATATGGGCCGCCCTGACCGGTGAGCACAGGCGATCCGTCGCGCCCGACCTTCGCGCGGCATTAGCGCTAGCAGCCCGTGCCCCGGGGCCTAGCGCCCGAACCGCAGTACCGTGCTGCTATTGGCGAGGATATGGTCCTTGATCGCCGCGTGCAACGCATCGCGCGTCAGACCGGCTGGGAGCGCGTCCGGCGCGAGGTCGAGCGCATAAATCTGGACGACATAGTGATGCGCGATATCGCCAGCGGGCGGACATGGTCCGCGATAAGCCGCCTGCCCGCTCACGTTGGGGCCGACGCGCACACCGGCGGGCAACGCACCGCCCGCGGCAAGCGATGTGGCGGAAGCGGGAATGCCGTATAGCACCCAGTGCGCCACGCCCAAGCCCTTCGCGCCATCGGGGTCGAACATCGTAATGGCGAAGCTGCGCGTTGCCGGGGGTGCATTGCGCCACTGCAAGGGCGGGGAGACATCGTCGCCGCCGCAATGGTTTTGGCTACCCGCATGCGTGAGCGCAAGCGTGCCGCCATCGGGCATGCCCGGCGAAGCGATTTCGAACGCGTCCGCGGCGTAGACTGCCGCGCCGTGCAGCAGCAACACGCATAGACTTGCGCCAAGCACACGTCGGATCGCATCGGTGGTGCCATTCATCGCGCTACTCCCTTGTCGAACGAAACGATTGCAGCAGACTACACCTGGGAACCGCATACCGTCGGCGAGCGTCTTCTCCGCTAGCAATCTTAGCCAATCGGGAATTCTTACGTAGTTCGCATGCGGCAGTTCGCGTGAGCGGCCAGTTTCACCCGGACAGACGTACCCGCAACATTGAGCGGAAGCACGTTGGCAGATGTTCTTAGGAAGGTGCTTTGCGCCAACTTCCTGCGCTCCGCCAAAGATGCATCGTCTCCCTCGCCCACTCACGCCTTCTTCACGAACTCCGATTTCAGGCTCATGGCGCCGAAACCATCGATTTTGCAATCGATGTCGTGGTCGCTGTCCACGAGGCGGATATTTTTTACCTTCGTTCCCATCTTGATCACGCCAGCCGCGCCTTTCGGTTTCAAATCCTTGATGATGGTGACGGTATCCCCGTCTTGCAGGACATTTCCGGCCGAATCGCGATAAACCCGTTCGCCCGTTTCGACCGGCATCGCGGCTTGGGCCGACCATTCATGCGCGCATTCCGGGCAAATGAGAATCGCGCCATCTTCGTAGGTGAACTCGGAATGGCATTGCGGGCAGGGCGGCAGTGTACTCATGTGTGGTCCTAGGCGCCCTGAGGGCAGGCTATGAAAGCGCGAAAGTATAGCGTGGCGAGTGTGGCGCTCCCACGGTTGCGACTGCGTGTCGATCACATCTCGATCAAATGCGAAAACCGATCGAAGTGCCTGTCGGCAGACATCCTCGCGACGAGGCCAGGATCACAGCCGCTGACGGAAAGCAGATATACGAGCCACCCTTTGGCCTGGATCAATGCGCCCTCAAGTGCTCTCGGTGCACACTTTGTTCGATCGCCAGAGCGACATGGCAGCTTTCGACAGCGACGGGAAACCGCATGGATAGACGCACCTTTGTTGCCGGCACGGCAGGCGCCTTGCTGCTAGCTGCGGGCGGCACGAAGCTTTGGATATCGTCGGTGGGATCGATGACCGCCTACGAGGACCAGGCCCGACGCTTGCGCGCGGCGCTGACGGCGCCGCCGCAGGTGCGCGATCTGGTCCGCTATGCAACGCTCGCCGCCAACGGCCACAATACCCAGCCTTGGCGGTTTCGTATCGACGACGGCCTGATCGATATCGTTCCGGATTTCTCGCGGCGCACGCCTGCTGTCGATCCGGACGACCACCATTTGTACGTGAGCTTGGGCTGCGCGGCGGAAAACCTCGCCATCGCAGCCTCGGCGACGGGATGGCGAGGCAACGCTCGCGTGAGCGGCACGGATGCACGCCATGCGTTCCCGAGCGCAACGATGAACTTGGCGCGGCTTCATGCCGCGATTCCGAGGCGGCAGTCGACCCGCGCCGAATACGATGGCCGTCCCGTTCCTGCCTCGCATCTCGCATTGCTAGAACACACGGCAGCCACGCCGGGCGTTCATGTGGCCCTGCTCACCGATCGCCGGCAACTCGCCAAAGTCAGGGATCTCGTCGTGGCCGCCAACACGATGCAAATGGCCGACCCCGCTTTCGCCCAGGAATTGGCGCAGTGGATTCGATTCAACCCACGCAGTGCCGTGATCTCGGGCGATGGGCTGTTCTCCGCGGCAAGTGGGAACCCTGTCCTGCCGGACGCGCTCGGCCGCTTCGCGTTCGACCGATTTTTCACCGCGCGAGCCGAAGGCGAGAAATATGCGCGCCACGTCGACTCGTCGGCAGGCATTGCGGTGTTCGTCGGGGAACGGGAAGATGCGTCGCACTGGATCAAGGTGGGCCAGGCGTGCCAGCGCTTCCTGCTGGCCTCGACGGCGCTCGGGATCGACGTTGCGTTCATCAATCAGCCGGTGGAAGTCGCTCGCTTTCGCAAAGAGATTGCAGCACTTGCGGGTGACGCCGGTCGACGTCCCGACCTAGTGGTGCGCTTCGGCTACGGGGCGAAGCTGCCGTTCTCCCTTCGACGCCCGCCTTCAGCGGTGCCCCGCTATCCATCACGATGAGCGTTGACAAGGCAGTAATTCCGTTGCCGATTGGTTTCATCGTTCGGGGATGCAATCCGACTGTA
Organism: Trinickia sp. Z7; assembly: GCF_056498045.1. Classification (NCBI taxonomy): domain Bacteria; kingdom Pseudomonadati; phylum Pseudomonadota; class Betaproteobacteria; order Burkholderiales; family Burkholderiaceae; genus Trinickia; species Trinickia sp. Z7. Next base: position 46,287 of record NZ_JAUEQW010000019.1, on the reverse strand, counting down.
ACGTTTGTACCGCAAAACGGCGCTTCCTATACGGCGGAATGGGTAACCGGACACGACGCGTGCTCAATCAAAGTTGCGCAGAGCAACGCTGCCCGAACAGCCAGTGATGTGCCTGAGACCGCCGTCCGAATCAGAAAATGGAAGCGTGGCTTTGACGAAGGTTCCTCGTTTTGTGACTGAACTGCGAGCGAGGCCGCCTGCCCCTTGGAGCTGACATTCGGCGCACCTACTCGGTCGCCAACCACTTCCGCAACGCCTCCCACGCCCTCAACTTCTCGGCATAAGGCACGGCCGCATAAGCCGGGCTGCTCGAGGGCAGCCTAACGAGATCGAGCGACGCGCGACTTTCAGCGAGTAGCTGCATCCCGATTTTTGCAGCCGTGCCGCCATTGAACGCCACGGCTGCGAGATTGGGTAACCCCGCCACCAGCGCGGCGAGATCGTTCGTCGCATGATCGCGAATCCGGCTATCGAGACTGCCTTCACGTCTGGCCTTCGCAATCACGTCCCACAGCCCCACGCGATGATCGAGCAAAGCTCGCAGCCGCGCCTCGTACGCCATGCCCGGCAGCGCCACACCGATCACATCCCCGATCAAATGCCAAAACCGGTTCTGCGGATGCGCGTAGTACTGGCTTTGCGCGAGCGATGCTTCGCCGGGCAGGCTGCCCAACAAGAGCACGCGGGTATGCTCGTCGACGACCGGTGGAAACGAACGTTTAAACGTCACGACGACGATGACGGCGGCCGCGCGACGCGCCGAGTCAGTGCCGCGCGCTCGGTCAGGCGGTTCGGCCCGCGTCCCACATTCGACGGCCGCGCAGGGCGCCCGCCACGGTCGTGCCGAAGTACGAACGAAGGGGCATCGCCCGAACCGGCGCCCGCGGGCTCTGCCAAGCGTGCCCACAGCGCCGGCAACATGCACTCGGTCACCATGAGCGGCGCACCATGCCGTACGAATACGGAACGCCGCGCGAACAACGCGTGCGGCGCGCGTCCCGCAATCTGGCGTCGCGCCAGCACCGCTAGCGGGTGCCGCGACGGGAGACGCGCACTGACCAACACCGAGCGCGCGACCGTGCTGTCGGCATAGAGCAACTCGGCGAGCGGCCGCGTGCGCAGCCGTCGCATCGCCTGCCACACGCTGCGGCTAGCGGCGAGCGGCGCAATACTGTGCGCCGCGACGAACGGCACGCCGTCCACCTCCAGCACCACTTCTCGCACCCAAACCCGAGTGCGCGGCGAAACACGCAATGCAGCGCACTCGTCGGGCCACGCGCAATCGACCGCCTCGCGCGTGACACGCACTCGCACCACCCCCAGCGTGCGCAGATGCGCGGTGAGCGAGCCGCCGCGCGTGAGCCAGTCCTTTTGATCGAACGTCAATACGGGACGTTGCGCCGCGCGCCAGGCGCGGCTCGCAGCATCGTACCGAAGACGCGCCGCTCGCATCACCGCGCGAGCAAGAGCGCGTTCGTGCGCTTGACGAAGCTGGCGGGATCTTCGAGCGCCCCGCCTTCGGCCAGCATCGCCTGATCGAACAGCAGATGGCACCAATCGTCGAACTGGCTCTGCTCCGGCGAAAGCGCTTTCACCAACGCGTGCTCGGGGTTGATTTCGAGGATCGGATGAAAATCGGGCGTTTTTTGTCCCGCCGCTTTCAGCATGCGCTGCAGGTAGCCCGTCATTTCACCCTCGTCGGCAACCAGGCACGACGGCGAATCGGTGAGCCGGAACGTGAGCCGCACGTCCTTGGCCTTGTCCTTGAGCACTTCCTTCATCTTATCGACGAGCGGCTTCATCGTCTCGCCGATGGCCTCGTGCGCCTTCTTCTCTTCGTCGTTGAACGCTTCGAGATCGAGATCGCCGCGTGCCACGCTCGCAAGCGGCTTGCCGTCGAACTCGGTGAAGTGAGCCAGCGCCCATTCGTCGACGCGGTCGGTGAGCAGCAGCACTTCGATGCCCTTCTGACGGAACACCTCCAGGTGCGGGCTGTTCTTGGCCGCTTGCCACGTATCAGCCGTGACGTAGTAGATTTTCGTCTGCTCGGGCTTCATGCGCGAGACGTAATCAGCCAGCGAGACCGTTTGCTCCGCGCTATCGGTGTGCGTCGACGCAAAGCGCACGAGCTTGCCGATGCGCTCGCGGTTGGCGAAGTCCTCGCCCAGCCCTTCCTTGAAGACCTGGCCGAACTCTTTCCAAAAGGTCGCGTACTTGGCTTTGCCTTCTTCCGTTTCGGCGCCCGCGAGTTCCTCCAGCATCGACAGCACGCGCTTGGTCACGCCCTCTCGGATCGCTTTGACGTCGCGGCTTTCCTGCAAGATTTCACGCGACACGTTCAGCGGCAAGTCCGCCGAATCGACGACGCCCTTCACGAAACGCAGATACGAAGGCAACAACTGTTCGGCGTCGTCCATGATGAAGACGCGCTTCACGTACAGCTTCAAGCCGCCGCGGTGCTCGCGGTTCCATAAATCGAACGGCGCGCGCGAAGGCACGTACAGCAATTGCGTGTACTCGCTGCGCCCTTCGACGCGGTTATGCGTCCACGCGAGCGGATCTTGCTCGTCGTGCGCCAGATGATGATAGAACTGCTTGTACTGCTCGTCTTCGACTTCGTTCTTCGGCCGCGTCCAGAGCGCACTCGCCTGGTTGACGGTTTCGTCTTCGTCCTTGACGACCATCTCGCCCTTCTCCGCGTCCCACTCCTCTTTCTTCATGAGAATCGGCAGGCCCACGTGATCGGAATACTTCCGAATGATCGACTGCAACCGGTACGCCGATAGCAGTTCGTCTTCATCGGGACGCAGATGCAGCGTGATGGTCGTGCCGCGCTGCGCGCGCTCGATCGTCTCGACCGAGAAGTCGCCCTCGCCCGCGCTGACCCAGCGCACGCCCTCGGAAGCGGGCAACCCGGCGCGGCGCGTCTCGACGGTAATCTTGTCGGCTACGATGAAGCCGGAGTAAAAGCCGACGCCGAATTGGCCGATCAGCGCCGCATCTTTTTGCTGGTCACCCGAAAGCTGCGAAAAAAACTCTTTCGTGCCCGAACGCGCGATCGTGCCCAGATGCGATACGGCTTCATCGCGGCTCATGCCGATGCCGTTATCGTCGATCGTGATCGTGCGCGCCGTTTTGTCGAAGGACACACGGATACGCAAGTTCGGATCGTTCTCGTACAGTTCACTCTTGGCGATCGCTTCGAAACGAAGCTTGTCGGCCGCATCCGATGCATTCGAGATCAGCTCGCGCAGGAAGATTTCCTTGTTGCTGTAGAGCGAATGAATCATCAATTGCAGAAGCTGTTTGACTTCTGCCTGAAAGCTCATGGTTTCTTGTGCCATGCTCTTCGGTTCCTCGTTGCGTTCGTAAATTCGGTAATGACGGAAAAAGCGCCAGGTCGCTCGCCACCCGCGGCCCGCGCAGGGCGCGCGGCCCGCGAAGTCGCCTTCAAATTGGGGCGTCCGCCGACGTTTTCAAGGGCCGCACCGCGCGCTGCTGCGCCTTCAAGTATCCCGCTAGAAAGCCCGGCAGCGCGGGATCGCCGCAGTTCGCGACGTTAAAGCGCATCCAGGTGGTCGGCGACTGCTGCGGGGAAAACAGACTGCCTGGAGCCAGCAAGAACCCGGCCTCCTGGCCGGCAGCGGCAAACCCGTCTGCGTCGACGCCCGCGTCGGCCCACAGGAACATGCCCGCCGCCGGCATTCCGAACAGCGAGAATCCGGCCTGCTCGAGCATGCGGCCGCACTTGTCGCGCACCCCGTCCAGCCGCGCGCGCAGGCGCTCGACATGGCGCCGGTAATGCCCCTCGGTCAAGATCTTGTACAGCACGCGCTCGTTCAGCTCGGGCGTCGTCATGCCGATCAGCACCTTCTGGTCCGCGATCGCCTGCGCGATCTCGGGCGCGCAGGCGACGAAGCCCACCCGCAAATTGGCCGTCAGCGTCTTCGAGAAACTGCCGAGGTAAATCACGCGCCCGAGCTGGTCGAGGCTGGCGAGCCGGGTGGCCGGGTAGCTCGGGGGACACAGATCGCAATAAACGTCGTCTTCGACCACGACGAAATCGTATTCCTCGGCCAGACGCAGGATGCGAAACGCCTGCGCCGGCGAGAGCGACGTCCCGGTGGGGTTCTGCAACACAGAATTGATGACGAGCATCTTCGGCCGCCACGTCTTGACGAGACCTTCCAATGCATCGAGATCGGGGCCGCTTGGCGTATAGGGCAAACCGACCAATTGAGCGCCTTGCGCGGCAAAGCGGCCGAACATTTGGAACCAGGCCGGATCGCCGACGATCACGGCGTCGCCCGCCTGCACGTAAAGACGTGCGATGAGATCGATCGCCTGAGTGATGCCCGAGACGAGCACGATCTGCTCCGGCGCCGCACCGATCTCGAACTCTTCGAGCCGCGTCTGCAGTTGCTGGCGCAGCGGCAGAAAGCCTTGCGCCGTGCCGCTGCTCAACCATTGGCCGCTGCTTTGCCGGCCCAGCGTGCGCAACGCGCCGGCGACGAGCTCGCCGTCGAGCCAGCGGCTGGGCAGATAACCCAGACCCGGGCCTTTTTCCGGCGCACCGGTATGCAGCGTGTTGCGCAACAGCCAAACGACGTCGATCGGGCGCTGCGCCGGCGCCTCGCCTATCGCGCGCGCAGTGCCGAGCCGGTGGTCGCCGGGCGCCGCGCCGCCGCGCTCGCGCACGTAGAACCCCGAACCGCGCCGGGAGTCCAGATAGCCTTGCGCGACGAGGCGCTCATAAGCTTCCACGACGGTGAAGCGCGAAACGCCCTTGTCCTGCGCGAGCTTGCGAATGGACGGCATGCGCATGCCGGGCCGAAAGACGCGCTCCTCGATTCGACGACGCGCCCATTGCACGAGCTGCTCGACGAGCGTCAACTGCGAAGCGCCATGGGGCGCGGGAATGAGGTCGAGGGCAGTGGACATGGCGGCGATCCCAACTGTACCGAATAGTATCGCGCCGATTGTACCGTTACTGTGCAGGCGCGGGCGATTAGAGTGGATCCTGGCTCAGTTCCTCACGACGGCCCCCAGACTCTCGGCGCACTGCGCGCCGGCACATCACTATCTTTGCCGCTTCACATGAAAAACGCCGCCGTGCTCGAACTCGACCACCTCGTCGTCGCCGCCCGCACACTCGAAGAAGGCGCGCGCTTCATCGCCGATACGCTCGGCGTCGAACCCGCCGCCGGCGGGACGCACGCCGCCATGGGCACGCACAACCGGCTCTTGCGCCTGTGGGGCGGCGCCTACCTCGAAGTCATCGCAATCGATCCGCAGGCCGAGCACGAGCGCATCGCCCAGGCCGGCGCCGCGACGCCGGCGCGCCGGCGTTGGTTCGCGCTCGACGATCCGGCCATGCAGGAACGGCTCGCGCGTGGTCCCTACCTCGCGCATTGGGTCGCCCGCGTGCCGCGCCCCAAAGACCTTGGCCGCTGGCAAAGCCAATACCCGGACCGGATCGCGAGCGTGACGCCCATGGCCCGGGGCGATCTCACCTGGCGCTTGACGGTGCCCGAGGACGGCTCGTTTCCAAGCTGGCAAGGCGCGGGCGACGGCATCGTGCCGACCTTGATCCAATGGGATACGGCGGCTCACCCGAGCGCGAGGCTGCCTGAAACCGGTTTCGCGCTCAGGCGGCTCGAAGCGCGCCATCCGCAGGCCGATCGCGTACGCGACCAGTTGCAATGGCTCGGCGCGGCCCACCTGATCGATCTCGACAGCGCACTAGACGGCGCGCCGGCGCTCCGGGCCGACATCGAGACACCCGCAGGCGTGTGCACGCTCGCTTGACGGCGGGCGCAACGGCCAATCCCCAACCTATTTCGATGCAGGAGGCGCTTCGTGACGAAGTCGCGTGAAACGAAAGGCATGTTGCTCGGGCTCATCGGCGTCGTCATCTTCAGCTTGACGCTGCCGATGACGCACATCGTCGTCGAGCAATTCCATCCGCTGCTCAACGGCCTCGGCCGGGCGCTCGCGGCCGCCGTTCCCGCCGCCGTGCTGCTCGCCTGGCGCCGCGAGCGCCTGCCCAACCGCGCGCAGATCAAAGGCTTGGCCGTCACGGCGCTTGGCGTGATCGTCGCGTTCCCGGTGTTGTCGGCCTGGGCGATGAAAACGGTGCCCGCCTCCCATGGCGCGCTCGTGAACGGCCTGCAACCGCTGTTCGTTGCGATTTACGCGGCCTGGCTCTCGCGCGAGCGGCCTTCGCCGGCGTTTTGGGCCAGCGCGGCCGTGGGCAGTGCGCTCGTCGTCGCCTATGCGCTGCACGCCGGCGGCGGTTCGCTGCAAGCGGGCGACCTGCTGATGCTCGGGGCGGTGGCGGTCGGCGCGCTCGGCTACGCCGAAGGCGCTCGCCTCGCGCGCGATCTGGGCGGCTGGCAGGTGATTTGTTGGGCGCTCGTGCTGGCGGCGCCGTTTTTGGCGGTTCCGGTAGCTTGGCTCGGCTGGCAGCAGCACTTGACCCACCCCGAGCCCGTGGCGCTGCGCACCTGGCTCGCATTCGGCTACGTGGCCCTGTTCTCGCAGTTCATCGGGTTCTTCGCTTGGTACGCGGGCCTCGCGATCGGAGGCACCGCCCGAGTGGGACAAGTGCAGCTATTGCAGATATTCTTCACGATCGCGTTCGCCGCGTTGTTTTTCGGGGAAACGGTCGCACCGTCGACATGGTTGTTCGCCGCCGCCGTCATCGCCACCGTCGTGCTGGGGCGTAAGGCGGCCGTGCGCACGGCTGTCACGCCGGCGCGCGCAACGGGACGACTCGCGCGATAATCGCGCTTCTCGTCTCGAAACATTTACCCGTGTTTCGGCATCGACGACGGAACCGAACTCAACCACCATCGAGGACTAAGGAGACGTTTCATGGATCAAAGCGATCTGCCGCATACGAACTGGCGCATTTCCGAGCGCGCACGCAAACTCACGAGCTCCGCCATCCGCGAGATCCTGAAAGTCACCGAACGGCCCGAAGTCATCTCGTTTGCAGGCGGCCTGCCTTCGCCTGCCACGTTCCCGGCCGAGCGCATGCGCGAGGCGTCGGACCGCCTGCTGCGCGATACGCCGGCGAGCGTGCTTCAGTACAGCGCGACCGAAGGCTATATGCCGCTGCGTGAATGGATTGCGGCGCGCTACTCGAAAGACGGCGTCGCGATCCGCGCTTCCCAGGTGTTGGTCACGACGGGCTCGCAGCAAGCGCTCGATCTGCTCGGCAAGGTGCTGATCGATCCGGCAAGCCCCGTGCTGGTCGAAACGCCCACCTATCTCGGCGCACTGCAATCGTTCTCGATGTACGAAGCGCACTACGTGCAAGTGCCCACGGATGAAAACGGTCTCATCCCCGAGGGGCTCACGCCGGCGCTGACCCAAGGGGCACGTCTGCTCTACGCGCAGCCCAATTTCCAAAACCCGACGGGACGCCGCCTGCCGCTCGAGCGGCGCCGGGCCCTGGCCGAGTTCGCACGCACGAGCCCGTTCCCGGTGATCGAGGACGATCCCTACGGCGCGCTCGATTACGCCGGTGCGCCGTTGCCGACGCTGCTGTCGATGGCGCCCGACCACGTCGTCCATTGCGGCTCGTTCTCGAAAGTGCTCGCACCCGGCCTGCGCCTGGGCTACATCATCGCGCCCGAAGAACTGCACTTCAAACTCGTGCAGGCCAAGCAAGCCACCGATCTGCACACGCCGAGCTTCACGCAGCGCATCGTTCACGAAGTCGTCAAGGACGGCTTTCTCGACGAGCACGTGCCTACCATCCGCGCACTCTACCGCGACCAGTGCGCGGCGATGCTCTCGGCGCTCGAGCGCTATATGCCCGAGGGCGTGAAATGGAACCGCCCCGAGGGCGGCATGTTCGTCTGGGTCAACCTGCCCCACAGCGTGAATACGATGAAACTGCTCGAAGCCGCGGTGGCCGAGAACGTCGCGTTCGTGCCCGGCGGCCCGTTCTACGCGAACGACCCCGATCACAGCACGCTGCGTCTGTCGTTCGTCACCGTGCCCCCGGCTCGAATCGACGAAGGCATTGCGCGGCTGGCCAAGCTGATTCGCGAGCGCCTGTAGCGCGTGCGGCCCCACCCTCCCCCGCCCCGGCCTGGGGGAGGCCGCCGCTGCGCCCCGCGCCGTCAATATTCTCAAGCTGTATCCCCTTTCCCTTCTCAACGTTCAAGGAATCGACATGGCAAATCCCAACGTCTACGACAAGCTAAAGGAACTGGGCATCGAGTTGCCCACCGCCGCCGCACCGGCGGCCGCTTATGTCATGTGCGCTCAGACGGGCAACACCGTTTTCCTGTCCGGCCACATCGCAAAGAAGGACGGCAAGTCGTGGGTCGGCAAGCTCGGTGCGAATATGACGACCGAAGAAGGCAAGATGGCAGCGCGCTCGGTCGCCGTCGATCTCATGGCGACGTTGCACGCGCATCTGGGTGATCTGAACCGCGTCAAGCGCATCGTCAAAGTCATGAGCCTCGTGAACTCGACACTCGAATTCACCGAGCAGCATCTCGTGACGAACGGCGCGTCCGAACTGTTCGGCGAAGTGTTCGGCGATGCGGGCAAGCACGCGCGTTCGGCTTTCGGCGTCGCGCAGATTCCGACCGGCTCGTGCGTCGAAATCGAATTGATCGCGGAAGTTGCCTAAGGAGCGCATCGATGAGCGCGCAACAGGTCTGCTTCAAGCAGATCGACGTGTTCTCCGAAGCGCCGTTCAAGGGCAACCCGCTGGCTGTCGTGTTCGATGCGGACAGCCTGAGCGACGATGAGATGCAAGCGATCGCCCGGTGGACGAACTTATCGGAAACGACGTTCGTCTGCCGGCCGAGCGACCCGCAAGCAGACTATCTCGTGAGGATCTTCACCCCCGCCTACGAGTTGCCGTTCGCGGGACACCCGACGCTCGGCACGGCGCATGCCTTGCTCGACAGCGGATATCGGCCGCGCCGCACAGGACAACTCGTCCAACAATGCGGCGTCGGCCTGGTGGAGATCGCCATCCGCGACGACGGCTCGATGGCCTTCGTTGCGCCGCCCGCGCGCATCGAGCCACTCGAGACCGAAGCGCTACGGACGCTCGAAGCGGCAGCTTCGCTGCGACGATATCGATTACACCGTCCTGCCCCCTTGCACGATCGATAACGGCGCACGGTGGCTCGTGATCGGGGTGGCTTCGCCGCAGGCTTGCCTGGCTATCGCCCCGCATTCGGCTCTTGCATGGGAAATGATGCAAAAAACGGGCGCAACCGGGCTCGCCTTTTATGCAGCACATGCACCGGACGGCCCGGCGACACTCGAAGTGCGCTGCCTCGTGATCGATAGCGAGCACGATATTTACGAGGATCCGGTCACGGGCAGCGCCAACGCGGCCATCGCCTGCTTGTTCGCCGCGCGCGAGCGCCGTCCCGCCCCGCAATACACCGTGAGACAAGGCACTGCGATCCGGCGCGACGGACGTGTTATCGTCGATTACGGCGACGACGGCAAGATTTGGATTGGCGGCCGCGCGACTACGATCGTCGACGGCACGGTACGGCTACCCTAAGCGCGCGAGCCATCGCAAAACGCGCTTGGGTCCTATGCGGCTCGAGCGCGCATCTTTCTTCTCCCTCCCGTTCGCCCGGCGCTTTTCCATCTGTTGGAATTTTCATTCGACGTCGCTGTTATGCGGAATCGGCATTTGCGGCATAAAGCGGGCGCAAGCCGCCCTCGGCTTGCGCGCCCACAGCGCCGTCCGACGCGGCGACGCGGTGCTCATCAGGCGCGAGCGGGAAGAGTCTTGCCGAAATCGTGCCCGGCACTACGAACGTTTACCCGATAAACGGACGCTATCTTAATTTTTATCCATTCAGTAATATCCTCGATGAGGAACGTCTGCGGTTTGCGAAGCCACCTATAACCCACTGCAACGATGAATTTCGCCCGGCTTCATTCAACGAGGGACACCCGCACGCGACGCAACGTCGCGGGCTCGCGCCGTCGTGCTCTGATCGCAATCCCGTTATTGGGCGGGCTGGTGCTCGCGCTCCTATGGACCGTGATTTCCGCACGTCTATCGGTCGAGCGGGACACCACCTATCGGGAAGCTACGGCATCGGCCGCTATCCTGTCCTCCGCGCTGGAACAGCACACCGTCAAAGCAATACATCAAGTCGATCAAATCACACGCTTCGTCAAGTACGAATTCGAAAAGAGCCCGGAGCATTTCGACCTGGGGAGCACCGTCGAGAAAGGCGTCGTGCAAAGCGACACGCTCGTGCAAGTGTCGATCATCGACGAGCACGGGATACTCGTCGCGAGCACCGCCGAGGCCAATCCGACGCCAATCGATCTGTCCGACCGCGAACACTTCAAAGTCCACGAACACGAAAACGACGATCAGCTCTACATCAGCAAACCGGTGCTCGGCCGCGTTTCTCATCAGTGGACGCTGCAAATGACCCGCCGGCTGAACCACTTCGACGGCTCGTTCGCGGGCGTGGTCGTGGTGTCGGAAGATCCGGGCTATTTCACGAGCGATTTCTACAATAACGCGGCGATCGGCAAAGAAGGCGTCATTGCGGTGATCGCCGACAACGGCGCTGTGCTCGCGCGGCGCACCGGCACCGGGCGCAACGTGCCCGGTGCCTTTTCGGCGAGCGGCAGTTACCCGATTTCGGAGCACGTCTCCGGCACGATGGTCGATCCGATCGACCACGTCAAACGCATCGTTTCGTATCGGCATATCGACGGCTATCCGATGGGCGTGCTCGTCGGCCTATCCGAAGCGGAAGAGTTCGCCGACTACAATCACACGCGCAACGTCTATCTGCTGATGGCGGGCTTCATTTCGCTCGCCATGCTCGCCTTCTTCGCCGTCGCCACGGGCTTGATCGGCAAGCTGCTCGGGCGCGAGCGGGAGATGACGCATCTGGTCGAATACGATTTGCTCACCGGCCTGCGCAATCGTTACGCCACGCTGCAGAGCTTGAGGCAGGACGTTGCCGATCCGAGCAACGTCGGGCGCTTGGCCCTTCTCTTCATCGATCTCGACAACTTCAAGACCGTCAACGACACCCTCGGCCATAACGCCGGCGATATCGTCCTGCAGATGACGGCCTCGCGCCTATCCGATGCGGTTGGCGGCGCGGGCGTGCTCTCGCGCATCGGCGGGGACGAGTTCGTGGTCGTGCTCAAAGGGGGCGATGTCGAGCGGCAAGCCGTGCAACTGGCCGAAAGCGTGCGCGAGACGTTCGAGCATCCGTTCGACGTGCGCGGCACCTCGTTCGTCCTGCACGCCAGCATCGGCATCGCCTTGTACTCGGTCGGCAGCGAAAGCGAAATCGATCTGCTCAAGAAGGCCGACTTGGCGATGTACAGCGCCAAGGATGCGGGCAAAAATTGCTATCAGTTCTATTCGCCGCACCTGTCTCACCGCGCCGACCATTTGATGCAATGGGAGCAGCAGCTGCGCGTCGCACTGGCAGAGAATCAGTTGTTCCTCGTCTATCAACCGAAAATCGATCTGGCGCGCCGCTGCATCACGGGTTTCGAAGCGCTCGCGCGGTGGAATCATCCGCAACAAGGCGTCATTTCCGCAAGCGAGTTCATCCCGGTAGCCGAATCGACGGGGCTCATCGTGCCGATCGGCGATTTCGTGATCCAAACCGCGTGCCGGCAACTGGCCGAATGGCAGCGCGAGGGCTATGAAACGCTCTCGCTCGCGGTGAACATTTCGGCTGTCCAGTTCTGGCGCGGCGATCTCTACGAAACGATCTCGCGGGCGATCGAGGAAACGGGCATTCCCGCTCATCGGCTCGAACTGGAAATCACCGAAACGGCGATGATGGAATACCCCGAACTCGTCTCGGAGAAGATCGTCGCATTGAAGCGGCTCGGCGTGAGCATCGCGCTCGACGATTTCGGCACGGGCTACTCCTCTCTGTCGTATCTGAACCGCTTTTCGGTCGACACCTTGAAGGTCGACCGCTCGTTCGTACAGGCGATCCCGGCCGATCGCAGCGTTTGCGTGATGGTGTCGGCGATCGTCAACCTCGCGCGCTCGCTCGGCTTGACCGTGGTCGTGGAGGGCACCGAAACCGAAGAACAGATCGCATGGCTGTCGGCGCTCGGCAATATCCAAGCGCAGGGCTTCCTCTTCTCGCGTCCCGTCCCCGCGGACGGCATTGCCGCGCTGCTCGATCGCTTCGGGGTATGCGACATGCACGAGCCGCTCGGGAGCTACGGTCGAGGCCAGCCCAACGCAAGCAAAGAATCGGCGTAACGAATCCGCACAGGCTGCGATCGGGCAAAAACAACGAGAAGGACCGATCAGATGAGCGAGGCAAGCACGCAAGGCAGACAGGCCCCGCGCGCGGCGCACACCGCCATGGCTGCCGATCAATCGTCATCCGCCGTCTCGGCGCGCCGCGCCGAACCCGAATCGCTGTGGACGCTGTTTCGGGTCGTCTTCGCGCTATCGGCTTTGTCCTGGGGCGGACTCGCGCTGATGGCGCAGCTCGAACTGCACTACGTCGAGCGCGAGCGGCGCTTCACCCAGGCTGTGTACTCGGACTTCGTCGCGCTCGCATGGATGGTCCCGGGAGCGGTAGGCTGCAACGTCGCCGTGCAAGTCGGATATGCATTGCGCGGGCACATCGGCGCATGGATCGCGGGTATCGCCGCCGTGCTGCCCTTCTTCTGCACGATGACGGCGTTCGCCACCTTCTACGAAGCCCCATTCGTTCGCTCGCTTGCGGCCCCTGGGCTGCTCGATCATTTCGCGATCGTCCTCGCGGTATTGATCGGCATCACCTGGTACCGACAAACCCGCGTGCTCGTGCATGCGCCGCTGGAATGGGCGGCGGCCGCCATCGCCTATGTCGTCTTGCTGACGATCCAAGGCACGGCCGCGTTCGTGCTGCTGCTGGCCGGCTCGTTCGCTGCCGGATGGATCGCAAGCCCTGCTCGCGGCGAAAAACTGGCGATCTCGCTCTCGCGGGCCGACAAGGCAATCGTGCTGGCGTTCCTGGCGCTGGTCGCACTGTTCGCCGCGCCGCTGCCGTCCTCGTATGCAGCACGCTTGATTTGGCCGCGCCTTGCAGGCGCGGGCGTGACCCTGTTCGGCGGCGGCTTTTCCGCGCTGCCCGTGCTCAAAGCGCTGTTCGAAGCACCAGGGCTCGGGATCACCGCGCGCGAGTTCACCCTGGCCTTTACGCTCTCACCCGTTTCGCCGGGACCGCTCCTGAACGTCGTGCCGTTCCTCGGTTATCTGGTGCAAGGATGGATCGGCGCGGTCGCAGCCACCTGTGCGCTGTTCATTCCGTCGGGCATGCTGATCGTGTTTGCACGCCGCCATTTGCGCCGCCTCGAAGCGCATGAGCGCTTCGAGCACGGCATGCGTGTGCTGCGCGCCACCACGACGGCGTTTCTGCTGACGGCCGTCGTGCGCATCGCCGAGCGCACGCCGCACCAAGCCCCCTATCTCGTCACCGCCATATTTGCGCTCGTTTGCCTGACTCGATTCAAGCTGCCCGTCTACGCGGTCTATGCCGTAGTTGCCATCGTTTTCACCGCCGCCCATGCGCTCGGCTACCGATGAGCCCGTGGGCGGCGGCAAGCCGGGACACTCGCCTATGCGTAGCCGAGCACGCCGATGACCGCGCCGGCCGCGATCAACCACAGCGGGTTGAAGCTGGTTCGCAACGCCACGGCAACCGTCGCGATGGTCAACGCCACGGCGGCCATCGAATGATCCGCGCCCTGCGCCAGCGTGGCGCCCGTCGCCATCAGCAAACCGATCGTCACGGGCGCTAGCGCGCGGCGGATGATCGTCATCCAGCGCGCGTCGCGGTGCGCGCCCGTGTAATGCTCGAACGCGAGCGCCAGCACCGACGAGGGGCCGCACATCGCCAACGTCGATACGACCGCTCCCGCCATGCCGGCAACCTGCCACCCGAACAGCGCGACGAACAGCACGTTCGGCCCCGGCGACGCCTGGGAGATGGCGAACAACGCCGCGAAGGTCGTATCGTCGATCCAGTGATGCTGCTCGACGAGGAAGCGATGCATTTCCGGGATGACAGCCGTCGCGCCGCCAAACGCCATGGCAGAGACCAGCGCGAAGCGCCAAGCGAGTTCCAGCAAGATCATGGCCGAGCCCTCCACTCGACGATGAGTGCCGCGGGAATCAGCACGAGCATCACCCAACCGAGCGGCAGGTGCAGAATGCCCACCGCCGTCAACGACAGTAGACCGAAGACGAGGCCGCGGCGCGTGCGCGGTTGACCTTGCGCGAGCTTGACGCCCGTCATCAGCACGAGCCCCGCGGCCACGGCCATCATGCCGCGCAAGGCGCCTTGCACGCTGGCGAGCGCACCGAAGCGGTGGTAAAGCGCGCCAAGCGCCAGCACGATGAAAAACGGCGGCAGCATGAGGCCCGTCGCCGCGGCCAGCGACCCGCGCCAGCCGCAATAGCGATAGCCGACGATGACGGCGATGTTGCAGATGTTGGGGCCGGGAAGAATTTGCCCGATCGAGAGTAGCTCGGCGAATTCGCGATCGTCTACCCACCGCCGGCGATCGACGAGCATGCGCCGCGCCCATGGCATGACGCCGCCGAAGCCGTAGATGCTCATTTCGGCGAACGCCCGGAATAGCTCGGCCGGGGCGAGGCGTTGCGACTGGCGCACGTCGCCCGGCGCACCGGCCGATGTATCGTGGGGGACCATCGTCTGCTTGCTCGTAAAGCGTGCAGTATCGCGCAATCAATCCTGCAAAGCGCTTTCATGCAACCGACGGTAATCGTTGCGTGCGCAACGACCATCGGCAGCATCGCCCAAAGGTCAAAAGCCGCGCGAGAGCACCGCCACCGCGATCGTCACGAAGCCCAGCACCAGATTGACGAGCACGAGCCGGCGCATCGTATCGACGGCGCGCGCGCCGTCGGGCCACCGCTGCGCCTGGACGGCACGGCGAATTCGCGGAAACACGGAGTAGCGCGCATGGCCGAAGATCATCATCATCACGACGCCGATGGCGGCCATGAGCGCGATTTGCCACGGGGCCTGCGCACCGCCGAAGCGCGACATCAAAAAGCCGCCCGAGATCAAGATCGCGATCACGGCTGCGGCAATCCAGTTGAAGAACCGCGAAAATACGGCTTCGATGAGCGGCAGCCGTAGTTGCGGCGAAACGTCGGCAAGCGCCGGGCGTAGACAAAAATGCGCGAACACCATGCCGCCTACCCACACGGCGACGGACGCCAAGTGCGCGAATAAGGCGACGTCGATCGCGATCGACAGCGGGGACATAAGACTCTCCAAAAGCGGTGGATGTAGCGAAGCTTCCTGCTAGTACTGACAACCGGTGGATCATTGCCGCGTGCGCCCGACAAATCTGCCAGCCGGGGCTACTCGGAGCGGCGCGCGCGACATGCATGCGCAAATGCCGATCCGAGCCGCCCCTCAACCGAGCGCGGGCCGCAAAGCGCTGATCTTCAAGCGGGTGTCGGGCGCTCGCCCGCGACGAGCGCGCTTGCCCACATGCGGCGCAAGCTGGGCGCGGCTGAGCGTTTCTTCTTGCGGCTTGCCGCCGCGGCCTGCGCCCAGCAGCACGACGCCTTCCGGGCCGATCGCCAGCGCCTGCACGAGTGTCTCGCCCTCGTCCAAGCCCATCAGAATGATGCCGCGCCCGCCCGCCGTGAGGGTTTTCATTTCATCGAGCCCGAACACCGCAAGCCGGCCCGCGCCCGACAAGCACGCCACCTGCGTGGCCTGCGGCAGAACCGGCATCGGTGCGAGCGGCTGCGCGCCTTCGTCGATGGTCATGAACGACTTGCCGGCCTTGACGCGGCTCACCATATCCCCGACACGCGCGATGAATCCGTAGCCATTGCTGGACGCGAGCAGCAAAGGCTGCTCGGCGTGCGCCGCGTAGTAATGCATGAGATGCGTTCCCGCCTCGAGTTCGATGAGCGACGTAACGGGCACGCCGTCGCCGCGGCCACCCGGCAGCGTCGCTACCGGCACCGAATACACGCGGCCTTTGCTTCCCCAGGCGATCAGCACGTCCGGCGTGCGGCATTGGAACGCCGCGTAGAGGCTATCGCCATCTTTGAACGTGAAGCCCGCGGCATCGAGCCCGTGCCCCTTGAGCGCCCGAACCCAACCGCGCTTGGACACGACCACCGTGACGGGCTCGTCGACGACGCGCGCCTCGAACGTCGCACGCTTTTCCTGCTGGATCAGCGTGCGGCGCTCATCGCCGTATTGTTTCGCGTCGGCTTCGATCTCTTTGATGATCTGCCGCTTCATCGACGACTCGTTCGCAAGGAGTTCTTCAAGCTTGGACTTTTCGTCACGCAGCCCTTCGAGCTCCTTCTCGATCTTGATTTTTTCGAGCCGGGCGAGTTGCCGCAACCGGATTTCGAGGATGTCGTCGGCCTGCCGCTCGCTCAAACCGAACGCGCTCATCAACGCCGCCTTGGGCTCGTCCGATTCGCGGATGATGCGGATCACCTCATCGATATTGAGGAAGACGATCATCCGCCCTTCGAGGATGTGGATGCGATCGTCGACCTTCGTGAGCCGATGGCGCGTGCGCCGCGTCACGGTCGCGAAGCGAAAGCCGATCCACTCCTGCAGAATCTCGACCACCCCTTTCTGGCGTGGGCGCCCGTCCGCACCGATCATGACGAGGTTGAGCGCCGCGTTCGACTCGAGGCTCGTATGGGCCAGCAGCGAATTGACGAACTCGGTCTGATCGATGCGGCTCGATTTCGGCTCGAACACGAGCCGCACCGGCGCATCTTTGCCCGACTCGTCGCGCACGGCGTCCAGCAACGCCAGCATCGTCTGCTTCGTCTGAAGCTGCTCGGGCGTCAGCGACTTCTTGCCCAGCTTGATCTTCGGGTTCGTGAGTTCCTCGATTTCCTCGAGCACTTTTTGGCCGGACGTATTCGGCGGCAATTCGTATGCAACGAGTTGCCACTGCCCGCGCGCGAGTTCTTCGATCTTCCAGCGCGCCCGTACCTTCAGGCTGCCGCGCCCGGTCTCGTATGCCGAGGCAATTTCGGCCGCACTCGAAATGATCTGCCCGCCGCCCGGGAAATCGGGGCCGGGCAGCATCGCCATCAGTTCGGCGTGCGTCATCTTCGGGTGGCGGATCATCGCCACTGCGGCGGCCGCGACTTCGCGCAGGTTGTGCGAGGGGATTTCGGTCGCCAACCCGACGGCGATGCCCGAAGCGCCGTTGAGCAGCAAAAACGGCAACCGCGCCGGCAACAGCTTCGGCTCTTGGAACGAGCCGTCGTAGTTCGGTGAGAAATCGACCGTGCCCTCGCCGATCTCGTCGAGCAAGAGCCTGGCGATCGGCGTGAGGCGCGCTTCGGTGTATCGCATGGCCGCGGCGCCGTCGCCGTCGCGCGAGCCGAAGTTGCCTTGGCCGTCGATGAGCGGGTAACGCATCGAAAAATCCTGCGCCAAGCGCACGAGCGCGTCATAGGCCGACTGATCGCCGTGGGGATGGTACTTGCCGAGCACATCGCCGACGACCCGCGCCGACTTCACCGGCTTGGCGTCCGCGCCAAGGCCCATTTCGCTCATCGCGAACAGGATGCGGCGCTGCACCGGCTTTTGGCCGTCGCAGACGTCCGGCAACGCGCGGCCTTTGACGACGCTCACTGCATAGTCGAGATAGGCACGCTCGGCGTAATGGCCAAGGGTCAGCGACTCGCCGTCGGGTGCGGCAGGCGGTGCGAACAGATCGTCTTGTTGATCCATCGAGTGTAATGTCCGTGTTCAGAACCAAAGTAGCCGCGTCTGCTTCGAGGCCGCCGCGCTGCTAGAGCGCGCCAGCGGCGCCGAAAAACGCCGCTCGCGATGCCCGCGGCCGACCCGGCACGCGCGTTCAAATGTCGGCTTCGACTTCGTTGCCCTTTTCCTCGAGCCAGCTGCGCCGAGCCGCCGCTTCGCCCTTGCCCATCAGCATCGTCATGCGCGACACCGTGCCTTCGTACTCGAGCTCGCCAAGTGCGATCGGCATGAGCCGCCGCGTATCGGGGTTCATCGTCGTATCCCACAGTTGCTCGGCGCTCATTTCGCCGAGCCCCTTGAAACGGCTGATCGCCCATTGCGTTTCGCGCACGCCGTCTTTGCGCAGCTTGTCGAGCGTCGCTTCGAGCTCGCCCTCGTCGAGCGCGTAAAGCTTCTGCGCGGGCTTCTTGCCGCGCGCGGGCGCGTCCACGCGAAACAGTGGCGGCCGCGCGACATAGACATGCCCGCGTTCGATCAACTGCGGGAAATGTTTGAAGAACAACGTCAAGAGCAACACCTGGATATGCGCGCCGTCCACGTCGGCATCGGACAAGATGCAGATCTTGCCGTACCGCAAATTCGACAGATCGACGGTATCGTCGGGGTTGTGCGGATCGACGCCGATCGCCACCGAGATGTCGTGCACTTCGTTATTCGCAAAGAGCCTGTCGCGCTCGGTTTCCCAAGTGTTCAGCACCTTGCCGCGCAGCGGCAGGATGGCTTGGAATTCCTTGTCGCGGCCCATCTTCGCCGAGCCGCCCGCCGAATCGCCTTCGACGAGGAAGAGTTCGTTACGGGAGATGTCCGTCGATTCGCAATCGGTGAGCTTGCCGGGCAGCACGGCAACGCCCGAGCTCTTGCGCTTCTCGACCTTCTGCCCAGCTCGTGTGCGCGCCTGAGCCTGCTTGATGACGAGCTCGGCGAGCTTCTTGCCGTGCTCGACATGCTGATTGAGCCACAACTCGAGTGCGGGGCGCGCAAACGAGGAGACGAGCTTGACGGCGTCGCGGCTGTTCAAGCGCTCTTTGATCTGCCCTTGAAACTGCGGATCGAGCACCTTCGCCGACAGCACGAACGACACCCGCGCGAAGACGTCTTCCGCCAGCAACTTCACGCCTTTGGGCTGCAAGTTGTGCAGTTCGACGAAACTCTTCACCGCTTGAAACAGCCCGTCGCGCAAGCCCGCTTCGTGCGTGCCGCCTGCCGGCGTCGGGATGAGGTTCACGTACGATTCTCGCTGCAGCGGCCCCTCCTCGCTCCAGGCGACGACCCATGCCGCGCCCTCGCCCTCGGCGAAGGCGTCCTCGCTCGTGCGCGCGCTATCGGCATAACGCTCGCCTTCGAACAGCGGGATCAACAGCTCGCTGCCGGCCATGCCTTCGAGCAGATAACCGCGCAGGCCGTCGTCGTACTTCCAGGTTTGGCGCTCGCCCGTCTTCTCATTGACGAGCGCGACTTCGACGCCGGGCAACAGCACGGCCTTCGAGCGCAAGAGCCTTTGCAACTCGCCGAGCGGCAGATTCGCCGAATCGAAATATTTCGGATCGGGCAGCGCCGTCACGCGCGTTCCGGTGCGCTTTTGGCCACGCTCGGCGGGACGCACGGAGAGGGGCCGTTCGACGTCGCCGTGCGCAAAACCGATCTGCGCCACCTTGCCCTCGCGCCAAACGGTCACATCGAGCCGAGACGACAATGCGTTGGTGACCGACACGCCCACCCCGTGCAAGCCCCCGGAGAAGGTATACGCGCCGCCGGCCGCCTTGTCGAACTTGCCGCCCGCGTGCAGACGGGTAAACACGATTTCGACTACCGGCACGCCCTCGTCGGGATGCATGCCGAAGGGGATGCCGCGGCCATCGTCCTCGACCGACACGGATTGGTCGGCGTGCAGGGTGACGGTGATCTGCCGGCCGTATCCGCCGAGCGCCTCGTCCGACGCGTTGTCGATGACTTCTTGAATGATGTGCAGCGGGTTTTCGGTGCGGGTGTACATGCCCGGCCGCTGCTTGACCGGCTCGAGCCCTTTGAGCACCTTGATCGACGCCTCGCTATATGCGGCGCTTGGCTTTTTCGTGGACATGGTCTCGTGTAGGTCGTTGTCCACAGCGCGTGTGGATATCCGCGTGGACAAAGCGTTGAAAGGTCAAAAAAAGCGAATCGAAACAACGAGCGCGGCCAGCGTGCCCGCAAAGCGAGCGCGGTGGGCGGTGCACCGATGATCGTCCGTCCTAGTCGCGGCGTATTTTACTGGTTTCGTTTGCGGCGGCAATTCGGCAAGGTGGCCTATCCGTCGCGGCGTGGTCCGTTTGGCGGCGATCGGCCAAGCGGCCCTGCGGGGTGATCGATCGGCCCGCGGCGCAACGACTCGCGTACCGCCGGCCCGATCGATCGGGCCGCGCCCCCCACCGGCCAGCCGTGGACGGGCGCCCGCCCCGCGTTATTTGCGCTTCGCTTCGAGCGCCTCCCAGCGTTCCAATGCAGCAAGCAACTCGTCGTCGATAGCGGCGTAGCGCTCGGTCAGCCGAGCGCCTTCTTGCGCGTCGCGCGCGAAGATCGAACCGTCTTCGAGCTGGGCGCCGATGGCTTTCTGCTCGGCTTCCAGCGCCGCGATGGCCTCCGGCAGCGCCTCGAGTTCACGCTGCTCCTTGAAGGAGAGCTTGACGGTGCGCTGCGCATTGCGCCCGGCGGCGCTCTCCTTGGGCGCCGACTCGCGCGCCTCGGCCTTCGGTGCAGTCTTGGCCGCCGCTTCTTGCATCAGCCGCTGCGCGCGATCACTCTGCGTTTGCCAATCGGTGAAGCCTCCGACGTATTCACGCCACTGTCCGGCGCCTTCGGAGGCGATCACCGACGTCACGACGTTATCGAGAAACGCGCGGTCGTGGCTCACGAGCAGAACGGTGCCGTCGTAATCGGACAACAATTCTTCGAGCAACTCGAGGGTCGGGATATCCAGGTCGTTGGTGGGCTCGTCGAGCACGAGGACATTCGCCGGCCGCGCAAACAAACGGGCGAGCAAGAGCCGATTGCGCTCCCCGCCCGAAAGCGACTTCACGGGCGAGCGCGCACGCTCGGGGGCAAATAAAAAATCGCCCAGATAGCTCATGACATGCTTGCGCGTACCGTTGACTTCGATCCAATCGCTACCGGGACTGATCGTATCGGCGAGGCTTTTTTCGGGGTCGAGCTGCGCGCGCATCTGATCGAAATAGGCGACTTGCAGATTCGTGCCGACACGCACCTTGCCTTCGTCGGGCGCGATCTCGCCCAGGATCAGCTTGAGCAGGGTCGTCTTGCCCGCGCCGTTAGGGCCGATGAAGCCGATTTTGTCGCCGCGCATGACCGTCGTGGAAAACCGGTCGACCACGATGCGTTCGCCGAAGCGCTTCGTCACGTCGACGAGCTCGGCGACGATTTTGCCCGAACGCTCGCCTTGCCCCACGTCGAGCTTCACGTTGCCTTGCACATTGCGGCGCTCTTCGCGTTGACGCCGCATTTCGACGAGCCGCGCGACGCGTCCGACGCTGCGCGTACGGCGTGCCTCGACGCCTTTGCGGATCCACACTTCCTCTTGCGCCAGTAGTTTGTCGAACTTCTCGCTCTCGACGCGTTCCACTTCGAGTTGTTGCGCTTTGCGCGTTTGATACGCGGAGAAGTTGCCTGGGTACGAGAGCAGGCGGCCGCGATCGAGCTCGACGATGCGAGTGGCGACGCGATCGAGGAATGCGCGATCGTGAGTAATGAAGAACAAACCGGCGCGCGAGCCGATGAGCAAGGTTTCGAGCCAGCGGATGCCCTCGAAATCGAGGTGGTTGGTCGGCTCGTCGAGCAGCAACACATCGGGATCGACGACGAGCGCCTGGGCGAGCGCGACGCGTTTTTGCATCCCGCCCGAGAGCGCGCCGATGTGCGCATCCCCGTCGAGGTTCAATTGCGCGAGCGTCGTAGCGACGCGGGTGCGCCAATTCCAGGCGTCGCTCGTATCGAGCGACGATTGCAGCGCGTTCATGCGCGCAAGCAGCGCGTCGTGCTCCGGGCCTTCGGCGGTCGCCGCAAGCGCATGCGCGACGGCATCGTATTCGTCGAGCGCGGCGCGCGCCGGCGCGAGGCCGCCCGCGACGGCGTCGAAGACGGATGCATCCGCATCGAACTGCGGCTCTTGGGGCACGTAGACGGTGGACAAACTCTGCTGCCGCGTGACCAAGCCGTCGTCGGGCTGCATGAGCCCCGCGACGATCTTGAGCAAAGAAGACTTGCCTGCGCCGTTGCGGCCGATCAGGCCGACGCGCTCGCCGGCCTCGAGCGAAAAGTCGGCGTGATCGAGCAGAGCAACGTGGCCGAACGCGAGTTGCGCATCGACGATGGAATAAAGCGACATGAAGGGGCGCGCCTGCAAAATGCAAAACGTTCATTGTACCGGCCGTGAGGCAGACGCCGTTTGGCGCTGTCCTTTCGGTACAATCTCGGGCTGTGCGGCATTTTGCCGGGCGAGCGGCACTGCCGTGTGGGGGCCCAACGGCCGCGCGCCCCGCCGGCCCCGGTGCGCGCCCGGGCTGAGCTGGATCGGCGCTGCAACAAAACGGGCGCCGGTGGGGCCGCCACTTTTTCGGAACGAACTAGGGACTGAGGTAGGACGCAGTGAGCGAAGTGATCGAATACAAAAGCTGGGTTTGCCTGATTTGCGGCTGGGTTTACAACGAGGAAGAAGGGCTACCCGATGAAGGCATTGCGGCGGGGACTCGTTTCGCGGATATTCCCGCCGAGTGGCGCTGCCCCTTGTGCGACGTAGGCAAGGCGGAATTCGCGGTGGTAGAGTTTTGATCGGGCGGGCGTTCGGGCAATCGAGCGCACGGGCGCGCAGGTAACCGCCCAGCCTTTGC
This sequence comes from Trinickia sp. Z7, assembly GCF_056498045.1. Classification (NCBI taxonomy): domain Bacteria; kingdom Pseudomonadati; phylum Pseudomonadota; class Betaproteobacteria; order Burkholderiales; family Burkholderiaceae; genus Trinickia; species Trinickia sp. Z7. Next base: position 23,612 of record NZ_JAUEQW010000019.1, on the reverse strand, counting down.
TATACTCTGCGCGCGCTGGCGCATTCGGGCTCCCGCCCGATTAGCACATCCTCCCCGTAGTTCAATGGATAGAACGAGTGCCTCCTAAGCGCTAGATACAGGTTCGATTCCTGTCGGGGGGACCACGCGAGCAGCCGCCGCTTCGATCAAGCCGCCAGCTTGAACTCCATGCGCTTACCCAGAGCGGTCAGCGCACTCGCCAACGTGGTTAGCGTCAAGCTCGTGTCCTCTTCGTCGAGCAACCTGTTCAACGCGGCGCGGCTCGTATGCATGCGTTCGGCCATCGCCGTCTTGGTCAGCTTTTGTGCTTTCATTTCCTGTTCGATTTGCCACGCGATGATTCGCTTCATGGCCGCCGCCGTCGCTTCCTCCAGTCGGCCTTCGTCCGCGAGAAAATTGTCGAAGCTGCTGCCGATGTGCTTGTTTGCCATGTTCTCTCTCCTTCCTGTCAAGACCCCGCGCCCATCGCGCCGCGTACCTGCCGCAACCTTGCGCGCACGAGTTTCAAGTCCGCCAATGGCGTGTGCTGCGCCTTTTTGATAAAACCGTGCAGCAAAACCATCTCCGCTGCAACGACCGTAAAAAATACCCGGGCGATCCGCTGCGGCAGACCGATTCGGATCTCCCATAGATCGGCTTCCATTTTTCGAACCAGGGGCATCCCGAGGGGCCAACCCAACTCGACCGTTTTGATGTCGTCGCCGATCGCCTTCCGGTCTTGTGCGTCCAACCCGCGCAGCCATTCGCGCACGGGCTCGGCGCCGCTCGCGGCGCGATAGAAACGAACAAACAGGACACACTCGACCGACTCGCCAATGCGGCGGCAAATTTGAATGTGATTTAAGTGTACCAAATTTGATACGAATTGCAAGAGGGATTGAAGAAGTCATGCAACTCGCTGCGTTCAAGCGCGACGTCGCATCCGCTCTTGTATTCGACAAATGGGGCGAACGATCACATCTGCCCGAAAAACCGGACGAACCGAATACCCGCCCACCGTGCTAGCATCGACGGGTTACGGAAGCGCCTCATGAACCCGATCACAGCCCACCGATTCGACGCCGAATTCGCGCCACGCATTGCGCAGGCGGTTCGAAACGTCGTCGGCCCCCTGGCCAACGTGGAAATCCAGCCCTACGGCGGCCCCGATCACCCGACCACGCTCAGGATCACCGCACCCATCTCCGAACGCGCGCGCGATGCACGCCATTCGCTGAACGTTCACATGACTTGGGACGAGTACGAGATTGCTTCGCTGCTCGAGCCCACTGGGCCGCAACGATTCGCCCATTACTTGGAAGCGCTGCCGCGCAAGCTGCGCGCGTGGCAACTCGCGCGTCATTTCGATGTAGCCACGCGCTCGCAGGCCGAACCCTTCATTTTGCTGGGTAACCTCGACCTGGAAGGCTGACGGCTCCGCCAGCGCCGGCGGGAAAGACACTCGCGGGACCGCCCGGCGCCAACGGCCGTTAATGCCGGTGATGAAGCCGGTCGAACCAAGGATGCGAATCCATCCAGCGCAGCAAATCGGCAAGGGGATGATCGGTGTGGTAGCGCGTCGCCACGGCAAGCGCCCCACAGGCGAAAAGCGCCAGCGCAAGCATGAATCCGATAGACCCGTCGAACATGGTGGCCTCCGCGATCGCAGGGATGCTTCCATTCTAGACGCGCTGCGCCCGTTCGCGAATAGGCGCCGCCGCACGAAAACACAACCGGGCTGCGATAATTAGGGCCCCCACCCCACTCAGTCACTGAAAGGAGCCGCCGTGAGCGAGCCGACATCCTCTCCCGCCAACGAGATTCGCCGCGTCGCATTCATCGGCCTCGGCGTAATGGGCTATCCGATGGCGGGTCATCTGGCCAAAGCCGGATTCGACGTCACCGTCTACAACCGCACGCCTGCAAAAGCGCAGGCGTGGGTCGCGCAATACGGCGGCCGCGCGGCGCCAACGCCCCGCGAGGCAGCCGACGGCGCACAACTCGTGCTCGCCTGCGTCGGCAACGATGACGACCTGCGCAGCGTCACACTGGGGCCGGACGGTGCGTTGGCGGGGATGGCGCGCGGCGCCGTGTTCGCCGATCACACCACGGCATCGGCCGGGGTGGCCCGCGAGCTGTCCGAGGCGGCGAGCGCTCGAGGCGTCGCGTTCATCGACGCCCCCGTCTCGGGCGGCCAGGCCGGAGCGCAAAACGGCAAGCTCACGATCATGTGCGGCAGCGACGACGCACCGGCGTTCGAGCGCGCAGCCGCCGTTCTCGAGCATTACGCCGTGGCCGTCACGCACTTGGGTCCGGCGGGCGCCGGTCAACTGACGAAGATGGTCAATCAGATTTGCATCGCCGGCCTCGTGCAGGGGTTGGCCGAGGCAATCTATTTCGGCGAACGCGCCGGGCTAGATATGCCCCGCGTATTGGAAGTCATCGGCAAAGGCGCAGCGGCGAGCTGGCAAATGGACAACCGCGGCAAGACGATGATCCAAAACGAGTACGATTTCGGCTTCGCCGTCGATTGGATGCGCAAAGACCTCGGTTTCTGCCTAGACGAGGCCAAGCGCAACGGCGCGCCGCTGCCGGTCACGGCGCTCGTCGATCAATACTACAGCGACGTGCAGGCCCTCGGCGGCAATCGCTTCGACACCTCGAGCCTCATCTGGCGCTTGCGCAAGCTGCGCGGCGAGGGCTGAGACGCCCCGTCCCGCCCGGCAGCGCGCCGCATCGCCGGTCGCACCCCGCCGCGTCAGCCTCGGCTGACGCGCGCGCCGGCGGGCGCGTAGGCCGCTTGGCCGTACGCGGCGGCGATCCTTTCGTCTTGCTCTTTCGCGGAGAACAACTCCCATTCGATGCCGTTGACGTCGCGCGTGCTGCTATAGCCCGTGGCGTCGTCGTCCTCGAAGCCGACGTGCCGCAACGAACCCGCCCGTTGCGGCGATTCGTTGATCGAAAAGTTGAGCAAATCCGTACGCCACATCGCGTACTTGCCGGCGACGACGGCCGTTGGCGGTTGCCCCAGCCGCGCGCTGTAATCGTCGATCGACGCTTGCAGATCCGCGACCGCCAGCGCAATGTGAAAACGCATCATGCGTGCCCCCTTTCGTGCCGAGCGATTGAGAAGTAGGAGGCGCCATCCTAGCGAGGCGCAGCTATCGCAAACAGTCGAGCGCCTGTACCGGTATCGGCGCTACCCGCCTCGTGCAGGGCAGACGCCTCTTGGCGTCATCGAGCGATTCGAACCGCGGTGATAAACTCGGCTCGCGCGCCGCCACGCGGCACATCGTGCTGCACCGTTGAACCCGTCAAGAAAAGGAGGCATCCGATGGCTGAATTCAGAATCTGGTCCGACGACTTTCCCATCAACGGCTTCATGCCGAAAGCGCAGGAATGCAACGACAAATCGTTCGGGGTCGACGGCGACGGCGGCAACCAGTCGCCGGCCTTGCAATGGGAAGCGCCGCCCGAAGATACGAGAAGCTTGGCGCTGACCGTCTACGATCCCGATGCGCCGACCGGCAGCGGCTTCTGGCACTGGGTCGTCGTCAACCTCCCGGCCGATACGCGTTCGCTGCCGCTCGGCGCGGGCAAGGCCGACGGCTCGCTCCTGCCTCCCGGTGCGGTCCAAGTGCGCAACGACTACGGCACGCAAGGCTTCGGCGGTGCAGCGCCGCCGCGCGGCGACAAACCGCATCGCTACATCTTCCGCTTGCACGCGCTGAAGGTCGATCGCCTGCCGGTCACGCCTGAGACGACCAATGCCGTCGCGCGCTTCATGACGCATTTGAACGAAATCGATTCGACGACCTACACGGGCCTGTACGAGTTGAAGTGAGGCCGCGGCCGCTCAGGCAACGCAGCCCCCCCGCCGCGGCACCCTGCATCGTTCGGCTCGGCATGATCGTTGCGGATGCAACCAACGCGTTCGCCCGAGCATCGGCTCACCGGCAAGCGCACCGGCCGGTTCATGCTTAGAATGCGAGGGCTAGGGCCTGTTCAGGCCCTAGCCCCACCGCAGCGAAGCGAGCCCCTCCCCGATGGAAGTAGAACAAGGCCTACCCGTCCCCCAACGCTACTGGGCGATCGTCGTCATTGCGCTCGGCATCACGCTCGCAGTGCTCGATGGCGCAATCGCCAACGTCGCACTGCCAACCATCGCGCGAGATCTGCGCGCCAGCGCTTCCGCATCCATCTGGATCGTCAACGCCTACCAGTTGTCGATCACGATCTCGCTGCTCCCGCTCGCGTCGCTTGGCGAGCGCATCGGCTACCGGCGCATTTATATGGCAGGCCTCGCTTTATTCACGCTCGCCTCGCTCGGGTGCGCGCTCGCCAACTCGCTGCCGGCGCTCGCCCTCGTACGCGTCGTTCAAGGCTTCGGCGCCGCCGGCATCATGAGCGTCAACACGGCGTTGGTGCGCGCCATCTATCCGGCCAACATGCTCGGCCGCGGCGTTGCGATCAACGCAATGGTCGTCGCCATCGCGTCCGCCGTCGGGCCGACGGTCGCCTCCGCCATCTTGTCGGTCGCGTCGTGGCCGTGGCTCTTCGCGATCAACGTGCCGATCGGCATCGCCGCCGTCTTCGGGGCCGCCCGCGCGCTGCCGACGAACCCAGGACACGATGCGCCATACGATCTATTGAGCGCCGCGATGAATGCGGTCGTGTTCGGGCTGCTGATCTTTACGATCGACGGCCTCGGTCATGGAGAAGCAAGTGTTTGGCTCATCGCCCAAACGCTGTGCTTGGTGTTGGTCGGCTACGTGTTCGTCCGGCGCCAGTTGACGCGAACGGCGCCGCTGCTGCCCATCGACCTACTCAAGATTCCCGTGTTTGCGCTGTCCATCGCGACGTCGGTCTGCTCGTTCTGTTCGCAGATGCTCGCTTATGTGTCGCTGCCGTTCTTGTTCCAAAGCGTATTCGGATTCGATCAAGTCGAGACGGGCCTACTCATCACACCGTGGCCGTTTGCAATCATCTTCGCCGCGCCCCTTGCGGGCGTGCTCTCAGATCGGTATTCGGCAGGCCTGCTCGGCGGCATCGGGCTGCTCGCGCTGACGCTCGGCCTCGTGCTGCTCGCAACCGTCGGGGCGCACCCGAGCGCGTTCGAAATCGCTTGGCGCATGGCGCTGTGCGGCGCGGGCTTCGGCATGTTTCAGTCGCCCAACAACCGGCAAATGCTGGCGGCCGCGCCGCGCGAGCGCAGCGGCGGCGCAAGCGGCATGCTGGGCACCGCCAGATTGACGGGCCAGACCGTAGGCGCAGCGCTCGTCGCCCTGATCTTCGGTCTATCGCCCGAGCGCGGGCCCCTGCTCGCGTTAGTCGTTGCCGCAGCCGTTGCGGGCCTCGCCTCGATCGTGAGCTTGATGCGGCTGCGCACGCCCAGCGCCGTGAAATAGACGCGCCGGGAAACGCCCTGCACGGCTAGCAAGGGCGCTCGGGCGGCCGCCCCGCCCGTTGCGACACGGCCGCCGGCCATCGGCGCGCAAAGCGGGCGCACCCGCTGCGATCATCTACGCGCCGGATCTCCCCTGCGCGGTTACTGCGACGCGCCCGCTTCGCTCACCTTCAGGCGGTTCTTCACTTGATGAACGCCCTCGATGCCTTCGACGACCTGCTGCGCGCGCGTTTTCTCGTCGCTCGTCGGCACGCTGCCGGTGAGCCATACCGTCCCGCGTCGCGTCTTGACGTGAATATGGGTGGACTTGACGTCCTTGGCCGTCATCAGCGCCGCTTTCACTTTCGTGGTGATCGTGCCGTCGCTGATGTGCTGTCCAAGCGACTCGGAACTGCCCGACGGCGCGGACGCGCTCGAAGTCGACGATTCCGTCGTCTGCTGGGCCGTTGCGCCGCCTGCAAGTGCGAGGGAACCAACAATCGCGGCGATTTTGAGTAGTGGAAGTGTCTTCACGATTTCTCCTGCTCAAAGATGGAAGGAATTGCCGAGCGATGGCGCGATGCGGGAGGGGATACCGATCGCGTTTCGACCCGTCCTCCGAGCGTCCGCAAGTTGCATGCCCTTCTCCCTGGGGCGCAGCGGTTGGGGTCCGACGCAGATGCAGCAAAGAGCGCCGCGCTTTTGCACAGCCTCTGTAAAACGTTCCGCCGCAATGCGTCATGGGCACGCTTCGTGCGCTATCCAATCGCACGCCAGGCCCGCTATACAACGCTTGGTACGGGCATTGCTTAAACCCCAGCACCATTCCACTGGACAATTCGCTATGCCGCCGACTTTAGAATTGCGCAGCAAACAACATGTCGCGCTCACGCCGCGTCTGCAACAATCGGTGCGGCTGCTGCAGTTGTCGTCGCTGGAGTTTCAGCACGAATTGCGTCAGGCGCTCGACAACAACCCATTCCTCGAATACGACGATCCTGTCGTCGAAGAGGGGGAACCCCCGGCGAACGGCACGCACGAGAACGACGGAGCCGCGCCTGTGGAGCCAGGCATCGCTGCCGATGCCGCCCCGGCGTCCGACATCGTGGACTCGTACGACGGGGTCGGCGATTCGGAAGTGACGAGCGCCGCGCCCGGCGATGATCCCGTCGGCGATTTCGGCCAAGATTGGACCACGCGCGCAGCCTCGTGCAACAACAGCGACTCCGACGATGTCGATCCCGGAGCGTGGGCGCATGCTCAGCCGACGATGCACGAGCACCTGCATAGCCTTTTGCATCTTTATCCGTTGAGCGAGCGTGATCGCGCAGCCGCGCAGATCGTGATCGAGGCGCTCGACGACGATGGTTATCTGCGCGAATCGCTCGATGAATTGGCGAGCGCGTTCGAAGCGGATCCCCCTCTCGGCGAAGAAGAATTGCGCGTGGCGCTGCGCCTCGTGCAGACACTGGACCGGCCCGGCGTGGGCGCGCGCTCGCTCTCGGAGTGCTTGAGCCTGCAACTGGATGCGATGCCTGCGGAGACCCCGGGCCGCGCCGCGGCACTCGAGATCGTTCAACATCATCTCGAACGGCTCGCGCGGCGCGAACATGCGGAGCTGCAAAAGCAACTGGGTTGTTCCGCCGAAGAACTGCGCAAGGCTTGTGCGCTCGTGCGCCGGCTCGATCCGAAGCCGGGGCAGTTCTACGCGCGTGCCGACGACAACTATGTGATCCCCGACGTTATCGTGCGCCGCGTAAAGGGACGCTGGGTGGCCACGATCAATCCCGCGGTGCTGCCGCGCGCGCGGATCCATCGCGTCTATGCGGAATTGTTCGCGCAATCGGGCGGGGCGGGCTCGCCGCTCGCGCAGCAATTGCAAGAAGCGCGCTGGTTGCTGCGCAACGCCGAACAACGCTTCACGACGATCCAGCGCGTGGCGCAGTGCATCGTCTCTTATCAAAAGGCCTTTTTCGATTACGGCGAGATCGCCCTGAAACCGCTCGTCTTGAGCAAGCTCGCAGAAGAATTGGGCCTGCACGAATCGACCGTCTCGCGCGCGTCGAGCAACAAGTACATGGCGACGCCGCGCGGGATCTTCGAATTCCGCCACTTCTTCCCGCGCGAACTTGCAACCGAGACGGGCGGCCGCTGTTCGGCCGCCGCGGTACGCGCGTTGATCAAGGAGATGATCGAGCAAGAAGACGTACGCAACCCGCTCTCCGATGTCGCGCTGGCGAAGATGCTCTCGCAGGAAGGCATGATCGTCGCGCGCCGCACCGTAGCAAAGTATCGCAACTTGTTGAAGGTGCCGCCTGCGCAATTGCGTCGACAGGCTTGATGGGCAGCGTCCTCGGCGCGGCCACGCCGCGCCTCACCCTTCTTGATCCGCTGACTCCATAAAGGAAGGGCCGGCTACCCATGCCGGCCTCATGATCTACATCCCTATCGTATAGGCCATCGCGTCGAGGCTTGCTTGCCTCGACGCGATCGAACCGTGCCGCTCAGGCGGCGATATCGGCGAGTTTGACGGCCTTTCTCGTGGCCGATGCTGCGCTCGTGACGCGCCGCAGGTCGACCAAGAACGCATCGCGCCAAGTCGACAAGTCGTTTGCGCGCAGCATCGCCATCATGTCCGCGTGGCGAGCCTTGCGATCTTCGAGCGGCATCGACAGCGCGCGCTCGAGCGCCTCGGCCATTTGCGCGAGATCGAACGGATTGACGACGAGCGCTCCAGGCAATTGCTCCGCGGCGCCAGCAAACTGCGAAAGCACGAGCACGCCCGGATCCTCCGGGTCTTGCGACGCGACGTATTCCTTGGCGACGAGATTCATGCCGTCGCGCAACGGCGTGACATAGCCCACTTGCGAGAGGCGGAATAGCGCCATCAGCAGGTTGCGTTCGTATTTACGATTCAAGTATTGGATCGGCGTCCAATCGAGCTGTGCAAAACGCCCGTTGATGCGGCCCGCTTCGCCTTCGAGCGTCTGGCGAATCCGCTGGTAAGTCTGCACGTCCGAGCGGGTCGGCGGAGCGATCTGCACGAGCGAGACCCGCCCATGCCAATGCGGCGAGCCGAGCAGCAAACGCTCGAACGCTTGGAAGCGCTCGACGAGCCCCTTCGAATAGTCGAGACGATCGACGCTCATGATGATGCGGCGTCCGCGCATCGCATCGCGCAGCGTGCCCACGGGCTTGCGATCGGAGAATTGTTGTGCCGCTTTGGCGATGGCATCGGGATAGATGCCGATCGGGTAGGCGCCCACCTTCAACACGCGACCGAACGCGTGGATCATGCCGTCATCGCTGGCTGTCCCGAACCCGCCGCGCTCCACGTAATCGACGAACGACTGCCTATCGGCCTGCGTTTGAAAGCCGATCACGTCGTAGCTGCACATCGCCTTGACGAGTTCCTCATGCGGCGGCACGGTGCGCAGCATCTCGGGCACGGGAAAAGGAATATGCAGGAAGAAACCGATGGGATTGGTCACTCCGATGTCGCGCAATGCTCGCGCGAACGGCAGGAGGTGGTAGTCATGAACCCAGATGATGTCGTCGGGACGAAGCATCGCCTTCAACTGCTTTGCCAGCGTCGCGTTCACCCGCAAATAGCCGGCGTATTCCTGCCGGTCGTAGCGCGATAAGTCAGTGCGATAGTGGAACGTCGGCCATAAGGTCGCGTTCGAAAATCCTCTGTAGTACTGATCGTAATCGCGCCTCGTAAGGCCGACGGTTGCGTACGTGACCTTACCCTGCACGTCGATCGAGGGGGACTCCGCTTCGCCCACGATTTCCCCACTCCATCCGAACCAGACACCTCCGGTTTCCTTCAGGGCGTCCAGCACGCCGATCGCGAGCCCCCCTGCCGCGGGGCGGCCCTCCTGCGTCGGCGCGACGCGGTTTGACACCACGATAAGTCTGCTCATTGGCGGCTCCACCTCTTCGGTTGGCATTTTTGTGCGCGGCGAATATTCTCGCCCTCGCCCGACATCTCGCACGCAAGGTGCGTGCCGCGATAATCGTCGGAGCAATGCAAATGGCGTTGATCCGTCCCTTGCGCGGGACGGATGCTGCAACGAAGCGAGCGCGCGCAGCGAAGGCTACGCGCGCGGGGATGTTGCGGTCACTGCCCGCGTTCGAGATCGGGCGCCGTACATGGACCGCGCTGCAGGATGCCCATTGACCGCATCCCGGGCGACGCCCTACGCGTCTTGCTCGGAGCCCAAGTCGCGCTGGTAGTCGAGCCCTTCGGCGCGTGCGCCGCCTTGGTTCTGCTCGCCGTCGGCCGGCGAAGCGGGCGCGGCGCGGTTTTGGGCAGCGGGGTCCTGCGACGGCGTCGAGCGAGCGGGAAAACCGCCACCGTTCTTTGCTTCGCGCTTGAGCGCATGGCGCGGTGAGCGCCGCAATGCGGGGTGTCTCATGGACCGTTCTCCAAGAGCGAGCGAATGGCAAAAGAAGCACTTAAGTGTAGGCCGCCCGGCAACGGTTCGCGCGGTAACAATTGCGTCAGATTTGTAACCGATACACTCGCCGCGATCATGCCGTGAAAGTTCATACCATCAGCCCATTTGCGGAACCTCAGGAGGAATCGACGGTGGATCTCCGATCGGGGGATGGCCCGGCTCGGGCGGATCGCGCTCTGGGACCGGCCCCGGAGCTGGCGGCTCTTTCGGGGGAGGAACGGCAGGATCGGGCTCCGGCGTGTGAAATCGAACGCGCTCGCTGCAGGACATAGACATGGAAGTTAGCCTCGTTGAGCACTGGCAAGAAGTTATCCGAGAGCAAGTCTCCTGCCCATCGCTAACCGGGGCGCCGGCGCACCGAGCGCGGACCCGGGCGTGGCTGCACCAACGAGGCGTCCCGGCACCACACCACTATCGGCATCGGCGGGCTCGATCGTCAGTACCGCTCCAGATGCGGCCGCCCTCTGCGAAGCATGCCGGTCATTTGCCGGCGGTGGCCTCGCCCGTTTCTCCCGCGGTGTCGCTCTCGCTCGCCGATTTCGCGTCCTCGCCATATTCGACGAGCCGGTTATACAGCGTCTTCAAGCTGATTCCGAGAATTTCCGCCGCGCGTGTCTTGACGCCGCCGCACTGCTCCAACGTCGCGAGAATCAACTGCCGGTCGGCCATTGCGAGCGACGTGCCGAACGGGATCGTCACGGCCGTGCCCGTCGAAGGCTTGGACAGCGAAATCTGCAACGGCACGGCTGCGGTGCTGTCGGCATCCGGGCCCGCCATGATGAAAGCGCGCTGCACGTAATTCTTCAATTCGCGCACGTTACCGGGCCACGGGTACGAGAGCATCATGTCCTTCACCCCTGGCGGGAATTGCTTGTGCGTGCCGTGGCGTTCGTTGTGCTCGTCCAGAAACGCTTGCGCCAGCAGCCATACGTCGTTGCCGCGCTCGCGCAGCGGCGGCAGGCTGATCGGGAACACGTTGAGCCGGTGATACAGGTCCAGACGCAGCTTGCCCTCGAGCACCGCCTCCTCGGGATCGCGATTCGTCGCGGCAATCACGCGCACGTCCGTCTCGATCTCTTTGGTCGTGCCCACGCGCATGAACATGCCGGTTTCGAGCACGCGCAGAAATTTGACTTGAAGTTCGGCCGGCATCTCGGTGATCTCATCGAGGAAGATCGTGCCGCCGCTCGCTCGCTCGAAGTAGCCCTTGTGCTGGCGGTCCGCCCCCGTGAACGAGCCGCGCTCGTGACCGAACATTTCCGATTCGATCAAGTTCGGCGATATCGCGCCGCAGTTGACAGCGAGAAAGGCATGTTTGCGACGCAAGCTCAACTCGTGGATCGTCTGCGCCGCGACTTCCTTGCCGGTACCCGACTCGCCGACGAGGAGCACCGATGCAGCGGTGGGCGCCACGCGACTGATCTGGTCGTAGACCGACTGCATCGCAGGCGAATTGCCGAGCATCAAGCCGAAGCGCCCCATGCGGCGCAATTCGCCACGCAGCGTGCCTATTTGAGCTTTCAAATCGCCCGCACGAGGCAGCCGGTCGAGCACCGCTTTGACGCGCTGCATGTTGATCGGCTTGACGAGATAGTCGGTCGCGCCCATTTTGAGCGCCGTGACGGCGGATTCGACCGTGGCATGACCGGTAATGACGATGATCTCGACACCCGAGCGCGGGTCGAGATCTTCGAACAAATCGACGCCGCTGCCATCCGGCAATTGCAGATCGGTGAAGACGACATCGGGCGTCTGTCGCACGAGTTGAATGCGAGCCTCGCGCAAATCGCCGGCGGTCGCCGTCGTCAAGCCGTCGGCGGCGATGATCGATACGAGGGCTTCGCGGGTTTCGGGGTCGTCGTCGACAATCAGCACATGTGGCATCTGAGTTAGCGGGTCGGTGATAAGTAAGGGTTGAAAAAAGGGGGCGTAAGCCGGCGTGCGGCGCACATGCCTCCTGGCCGCTTCGATCGTCGCATCATTTTGCCCAGAGGCGACGAGGGAAGCGAGCGATTCGCCACAATTCGGGATAAAACGAGCGCCGCCGGACGGGCGGCGCTCTCGGACTGCTCGGCGCGCGCGAAGCGGCGTCAGCTATGCCCGTGAGGAAAAATCCACGCGTCGCGGGTACCGCCCACCTGGCCTGAAGCGCCGGGGCCCGCCCCGTTGGGGACGACCTTGGGTCCGCGCCCGTCAGGCGATACGGGCGACGCGCTTGCAGCCGAAGCCGACTGCGACACGACCGCGCCGCCTTCGCCTTCCCACCGGCTCAACTCGCCTGCCAGCCGTGCCTGCGATGCGCGATGCTTTTGCGCCCAGCGCCATGCGATCATGCCGCCGACCGCGATCAAGGCGCCGAAAACGCCGATTCTGGGACGAGCCATCATATCCCCCTAGCATTTGCTCGGTTCATCGACGAGCTCGAGCGGCGCGTGCGCTCCGCTCAACTCCCTATGGGATCGATCCGCGAACCCGGAGTTCCGCTGATCGTCGAATTTCCAAGCCGCAGCTTTCGTGCCAGGCGTGTTCGCTTGCAAGCCACTACGTCCCGCGCCCGTTGCGTGGTTAAATACTCCTTTGGAACTAGCCCCGCGTGTTGGCGCCGAAGGAAACGAGCACTCTCATTCCCGGCGCGTGAGCGCCCTTTGGACTACAACCACATGGCCGAGTTTACCGACATCGCAACCGCGGCCGCACCGCCCGAGCATGGCGCTGCGGCACGCTTCGCAAAGAATATCGAACGCGACGCGGCTGGGCTCGAATCGTACGGACTGCTGTACGGCTCCTCCCCCTCGATGCTCGAGTTGTACGAGCAAATCGAGCGCGTCGCATCGACCGACGCAACCGTGCTCGTCGTCGGCGAATCCGGTACGGGCAAGGAACTCGTCGCCCGCACGATCCACGACCGCAGCGCGCGCAAGGACGGGCCGTTCGTCGCCGTCAACTGCGGCGCGATTCCCGACAGCCTGCTCGAGGCGGAACTGTTCGGGCACGAGCGCGGCAGCTTCACGGGCGCCATCCAGGGCCGCGCGGGCTACTTCGAGCACGCGAACGGGGGCACCTTGTTCCTCGACGAAGTCACCGAGATGATGCCGGTGCGTCAAGTCAAACTGCTGCGTGCGCTCGAAACGGGCACGTTCTATCGCGTCGGCGGCACCGAGCTGCTGCGCAGCGACGTGCGCGTCATCGCCGCCACGAACCGCGATCCGCTCGTGGCGGTGAAGGAAAACGGCTTACGCGAAGACTTGATGTATCGCCTCGCCGTATTTCCGCTGCGCGCGCCGCCATTGCGCGAACGCGAAGGCGATCGCGAGCTGCTCGCACAGCACTTCTTGGCGGAACTGAACAAACAAGAAGGCACGAACAAAGTCTTCAGCAAACGCGCGAAGGAAACGCTGCGCACCTACTCATGGCCGGGCAACGTGCGCGAGCTGAAAAACAGCGTCTACCGCGCCTTCATTCTTGCCGAGAAAACGGTCGAAATCGAACATCCTCGGCTTGCCGCACGCTCGAAGAAGGCGGTGACGCAGGGCGATGCGATGAGCATTTGGGTGGGGACGCCCCTTGCCGAGGCGCAGCGGCAAATCATCCTCGGTACGCTCAAGTACTGCGGCGGCGACAAGCGGCGCGCGGCGAAGGCGCTCGGCGTGAGTTTGAAAACGCTCTACAACCGCCTGGGCACTTACGAGGGAGAAGATGAGGGCGCAAGCACGCCCGAGGCCTGAACGCAAACGCGCCGCACCCGCTCGAAGCAGGGCTGTGCGGCGCGTCTTCGTTTCTGATAGCCCGCAAACTTGGCCGCCGCTTACGACTCGACGTCTTCCAAGCTGAAGATTTCCGTCTGGTCGTTGTACGAGAAGATTTCCCCGTAACGGCCCCAGTTGATGACGGCATCGAGCGTCTCCTCCGCCGCGCTGTCGGACAGAAAATCCTCTAGCTCTTGCTCGAAGCGCACGCGCGGCGCGCGATGGCCGGGCCGCTCGTTGAGCACTTTCTTGATACGCGCGGCCAACGGTACGTGGCGCAGCAGATGCTCCGCGAACATCATCTTGCGCTCTTGGGTGCCGAATTCGGCGAATACGCGAGCCGGGGGCGTCAGGAAAATATCGCCCTCGCGCACATCGGCAAAGCCCAGGTGCTGCAGCACTTCCGCGATCGGAAACAGATCGTCGACCTCGAGGTGCAGCGAGCGCGCGATCTCGGGCATATCGGCGCGACCGTGATAAGGCGGGGCCGCGAGGGTCTCGATCAAACCCGCCATCAAGTTCGTCGAAACGCTCGGCAGCCAACTGCCCAGCTCGAGCCCCTTCTTCGTCGCCTCGTCGGTGCGGCGCGCGGTCATCTTTGCGTAGATTTCGTCGACCAGCCGGCGGAAGGCGGGATCGAGCCGGTTGCGCGGGTGTGCGAACGGCACCTTGATTTCGGCCAGCACGCGCCCCGGGTTGGACGAGAGCACGAGAATGCGATCGCACATGAACACGGCTTCTTCGATGTTGTGCGTGACGATCAGCACCGACTTGATCGGCATGCGCCGTTGCGTCCAGAGATCCAACAAGTCGGTACGTAGCGTCTCGGCCGTCAGGACGTCGAGCGCGGAGAACGGTTCGTCCATCAGCAGTAGCGTCGGGTCGACGACGAGCGCACGCGCGAAGCCCACGCGCTGGCGCATTCCGCCGGACAGCTCGCGCGGATAGGCATTCTCGAAACCGTCGAGACCGATCAGATCGATGGCCGCGAGTGCTCGTTCCCGGCGCTCGCGCGCACCCACGCCTTGGGCTTCGAGGCCCGCTTCGACGTTTTGCAGCACCGTCAGCCAAGGAAACAGCGCGAAGGTCTGAAACACCATCGCCACCCCTTCGGCCGGGCCGGAAAGCGGCTCGCCCAGGTAGCGCACTTCGCCCGCCGTGGGCTCGATCAGGCCCGCGATGATACGTAAAAGGGTGGACTTGCCCGAGCCCGAACGCCCGAGGAGCCCGACGATTTCGCCCTCGCGCAACGTGAGGTTGACGTCGTCCAGCACGAGCAACTCGCCTTGAGCCTTCGAAAAGCCGCGGCGCACGCCCTTCACATCGAGCACTTCCGCGCCCGGGCGCGGCGCGGCCGTCGCGGCGCTGGCGAATGAGCCGGCGCTTAGGTCAGCTTTGGGATTTTGCATTGCGCTTCACTCTTGAATTGAGCTGTGAGTAGGCGCGCCCGTTCGCGCGCGCCAAAGAGCTAGCTATCGATCAATCGAGCCGCAGCTTCGCTTCCGCATACGCATAGAGCGGACGCCAGAGCAGGCGGTTAAATAGCGTCACGAACAGCGACATCACGGCGATGCCGAGAATGATCTTCGGAAAATCGCCCGCGGCGGTGTATTCGGCGATATAGGCCCCGAGCCCGTGCGCCGCCACTTTGGTATCGCCCCACTGCACGAATTCGGCCACGATGCTCGCGTTCCATGCGCCGCCGGACGCCGTGATCGCGCCAGTCACATAGTAGGGAAAGATACCCGGCAGCATCGCTTGGCGCCACCACTGCCAGCCACGAATGCGGAAGTTCGTCGCGGCCTCGCGGTAGTCGTTCGGATAGGCCATCGTCCCGGCGATGACGTTGAAGAGGATATACCACTGCGTGCCGAGCACGATCAGCGGAGATAGCCATACGTCGGGATTCAGATGAAACCGCACGATGACGATCACGAACACGGGGAACAGCAAATTGGCCGGAAACGCGGCCAGAAATTGGGCAATGGGCTGAGCCTTCTCGGCGATGCGCGGCCGCAGGCCGATCTTCACACCCACCGGCACCCAGACCAGCGACGAAATCGCGATCAGCACGACGACGCGCGCGAGCGTGATGAAGCCGAGCATCAGCACATGGACGACTTCCGCACCCGTCACGCCTGTGCGCACGTAGGCCACGACGCGCCAGGCGACATACACCGTGGCGATCAGCACCAGCACGCCCCACAGCGCATCGCCCACTCGGGAGCGCTTTCCCCCGCGAGCAAGGCGCACGAACGACACGGCATCGACCCGCGGCAGGCGCAGCGGCAATCGCGCGAGTTTGGCGAACATCCAGCCGGCGGGCACGAGCAGCAGATGAATGAGCCGCGTGCGGCGCACGAGATCGAGCAGCCACGATTCGGGCGCATCGCCCGAACTCGTCGTCTCCATGCGGAACTTGTCGGCCCAAGCGACGAGCGGGCGGAACATGAGTTGATCGTAGGCGAGGATCACGACCGACATCGTGACGATCACCCAACCGATCGCCGCGAGATTCTTCGCCGCGATGGCCTGCGCCAGATATGCGCCGATGCCCGGCAGCGTGATCGTGTTGTTGCCGACGGTGATCGCCTCGGACGCCACGACGAAGAACCAGCCGCCCGACATCGACATCATCATGTTCCAGATGAGGCCCGGCATCGAGAACGGCACCTCGAGCTTCCAGAACCGCTGCCATGCCGTCAGATGGAAACCGCGCGAGACTTCGTCCAAATCGCGCGGCACCGTGCGCAGCGACTGGTAGAAGCTGAACGTCATGTTCCAAGCTTGACTCGTGAAGATGGCGAAGATCGCGGCCAGTTCCGCCCCGAGCACGCGGGCGGGAAAGAGCGCGAGGAAGAACGTGACGGTAAACGAGATATAGCCGAGGACGGGCACCGACTGCAGAATGTCGAGGATCGGCACGAGCACCATGCCCGCCCGGCGGCTCTTGGCCGCGAGCGTGCCGTAGGCGAGCGTGAACGCAAACGACGCGACGATGGCGGCCAGCATTCGCAGCGTCGTGCGCAGCGCATACTCGGGCAGCATGGTGGGGTTCAGCGAGATGACCTGGGTCTTGAGCGTCGAAATTGGCGCCATCGTCTGGTGAAAGCCGATCGCGGCCATCGCGATCGCGCAGATGATGAGCGGAAAGGCGACGAAATCCCAGCGATTGGGGGCGATGCGCCACGCCGACGCATTCGCGGTGCGGTTCAGATTGAAGCCGAAATCCATCAGGCCCCCTTCGCGCCGTTCGACGAACGGCGCCCGAGCGCCGGGCGCGCCGGCGCCGCAAGCAGGCCTGAGCCGATGAGCATGCGCAAGCCCGCGCGCAAGGCGGAACGATCCGTGACACGAAATACGAGCATGACGAGCGTAGGGTTGCGGTGACGCGTTTGAGCGCGAATCGTCGGCTTGTCTAGCCGTCGATCCGACTGCCGGCCTTCGTCGCCTTTCTTTTTGACGGCACGACACTACTACAACCTGTGTTTCAGGCACAACCGCGCCGGTCATAAAAACGGCAGGCACGGCCCGCGGCGGGCCCCTCGCGAGACACCGCGCGCAACCGCCGTCTTTTGCGCCTTGGCGCAGCGAGGATACGCGCATCGACGCGAAAGTGGCGGGCGCCGCGCCGGAGAACGTCAAATTATGCCGTGAAGCAGCCGCGACGGGAACCCGCGGGGCCGAGCCCGCCGCTACCGGCCTTGCCGAGCAAACGGCGAACGATCGGTACTTCGGCGAGAGCGGGTATCATCGGTCTCTCATGGCGAGTACCCCACCGATCTACCGGGAGATGTCCAATGAAAGGAAATCTGGTCATCGTTTGTCGCGACCAGGATGCGACCGCCTTCGACGAGCTCATGGCCGAATACGGCGCGTTTCAGACGAGGCTATCGTCCACCGCGTGGTACCTGAAGCTCGATAGCCAGCCCGAGGATGTCCAGGAAGAGATTCTCGCCCGCCTCGGCAAGTACACCACCCACTACATCTTCGAGGCGAACAGCGTCACCTACAACACGGTCGACAGCGAAGCAGCCGCCGCGCTCGACGCGCTGTTCGCGGAATGACGCCCCGCTGACGGCTCGACCGAAGCGGATCGGCGGGGACGAAGCGCGGCGCGATCGCCCTACCGGGCGCCTTCCGCTTGCGTCTCGGCACGCGTGGTCGCGTCGAACGGAAATGTCATCGCCACACGCAGGCCGCACCCCGCTGCGTTGCCGATTTCGCATGCGCCGCCCAGCCTGCGCACGAGACGCTCGACGATGGCCAGGCCGAGCCCGCTGTGGCCGTTGCCCCCGCGCGCGGGATCGAGCCGTACGAAGGGTCTGCTCGCATTGACGAGATCGTGCGGCGAGATGCCGCGACCGTGATCGCTGACCGAGAGCTCCCAGCCCGCCGGCGTGCGGGCCGTCGCCACCACCACGGGCGGTGCGCCGTACGCATGCGCGTTATCGAGCAGGTTAGACAGGATTCGCTCGAGCGTTGCCGTGGGAAGGCGAAAGCCAGGCCCGGCCGCCAATTCCGTGCGCACCCCCGGCCCCCCGGGAGCGACCGCGCGATAGCTGCGGGCGATGCGCTCGCACTGCTCGTCGACTGGGACGAGTTCGCTGCGGTCCGTGCCGTCGTGCGCGAACACGAGGAACTGGTCGACGATATGGGCCAGCGAATCGACATCGCGCACGACGCCGTCGCGCAGCTTGGCTTCCTCCATCATCTCGGCGCGCAGCCGCAGGCGCGCGAGCGGCGTTTTCAAATCGTGCGCTACGCCGGCGAGCATGACCGCGCGATCCTGGTCGGTGCGCGACACCTCCCGCACCATCTGGTTGAAGCCGCGCGTCAGCTCGCGCAGCTCGCGCGGCCCGCGCTCGGCGAGCGGCGGCACGTTTTGCCCACGCCCGAAACGCACCACGGCGCCCGCCAACGCGGCCAGCGGCTGCTGCAGCCGCCAAGCGACGAACAGCGCGCACATGACCGCGACCGAAAAGATGGTGCCGAGCCAGACGAGCATCTGATCGCGCGGTCGCGGCGGATGCAGCGCGAGCATCGGCACGACGATCCAATCGCGGTCCGCCGCCTCGTGCACCCAGAGGATAGGCGGCCGCCCCGGCGAGCCGACGCGCACGAGCGAGCCGGGCGGCAAACGGTCGCGCAAGTCTTCCACGAAACGTTTGAGCGGCGGCGGGAGATCCTGATCGGCGGGGGGCACTTCGGGGCTCACCGGGTCGACGAGCCGCACACGCGAAGGCAGCGGCACCGACGGCGTGCGGGCAACGTGTTGACGCACGGCGTCGATCAGAAAAGCCGCTTCCTCGACGGCGTAGCGCGCCTGCGATTGACTGCGCTCGACGCGCATGAGCACGAACCAAGCGAAATGCGAGAACAGCAGGACGGCGACGACGAGTAACGCGAGCCTGCCGAATAGCGAATCAATTGGGCGACGCATCGGGATCGCCATTGGGAACGAACACGTACCCGCGGCCACGCACCGTTTGGACGAAGCGCGGGCTCGACGGGTCCGATTCGAGAATGCGCCGCAGGCGCCAGACCTGCACGTCGATGCCGCGGTCGGTGCCGTCGTACTCGGGCCCATGCAGCAGTTCGAGCAGCCGCTCGCGCGTGAGCGTGCGCATCGGGTGATTGACGAAGATTTTCAGCAGCGCGAACTCGCTGCCCGACAGTGTGAGCGGCCGGCCTTCGTGGTTGAGCGTGCGCGATTGAAAGTCGAGCTGAAACCGCCCGAACGCGAAGGGCTCGCGCTGTTCGGGCGCCGCCGACGGAATCGTGCGCCGCCGGCGCAGCACCGCCTGCACGCGCGCCAGCAGTTCGCGCGGATTGAACGGCTTGCCGAGGTAATCGTCGGCGCCCAGCTCCAAGCCGACGATCCGGTCGACGTCATCGGCGCGCGCCGTCAGCATGATGACGGGGATATCGTCGCCCGTCGCACGCAACTTGCGCAGCGCGGTGAGTCCGTCCACGCCCGGCATCATGAGATCGAGGACGATCAGATCGGGCCGCTCGCGTTCGAGCCGGCGTTCGAGCGTGGCGGCGTCGTGCAGCACCGACACCTCGATTCCCTGACGGACCAGATAGTCGCGCAGCAGATCGCGCAGTTCGGCGTCGTCGTCGACGACAAGGATTTGGGTAGCCATGGAGCGAAGTTTAACGCCAGCGGCAAGCGAAACGATCCGCCCGCCTGCCGGAAGGGTTACTGGACGTTACGGCGAAAGCGATCCGTAATGCACCGTAACGGCGCGGTTCTCCTACGTAACACCCGCGATCGACGGCCGGTCTAACTTGCCGGAACGGACGGCGGACCGCCAACGCAGTGCGCCGCCCACGTCGATCACCGGAGCTTATCGAATGAACGCTTTATCTCGCACCACTCGCCACCCTTTACGCTGGTTCACGGCGGCTGCCGCGGCGTTGACCCTCTCGCTCGGCGCTTACGCGGCCGGCGCGCAAATGGCCCCCGGCCCCGACGGCGGCCCGGCCGCGGGGTGGCATCACCGTGGCGGCTTCATGATGGAGAAGCAACTAGCGGACTTGCACGCCCGACTGAAACTCACGCCGGAGCAGGACAAGCTTTGGCAAAGCGCCGTCGACACCATGAAACGCGATAGCGCCGCTGCGCGCGCCGACCACGAGAAGCTGCACACGCAACTGAAGACGATGATGCAGCAACCGATCCTCGACATGAACGCTTTGCACGAAGCTCATATCCAAGCGCGGCAAGACGGCGAGCGCTTGCACGAGGAAACGGCGGGCGCGTGGCTCGCAGTCTACAACGCACTCGACGACCAGCAGAAGACCTTGGTCAGCGACACGTTCAAGCAGCATTTCTCGAAAATGGAGTCGATGCGCGATCACATGCGCGAGCGCTGGCAACAACGGCGCGGCGCCGCATCGGAGGCTGCGCCCGGGAATCAATGACCGTTCGATCGTAGTCGTGCCGGTCGCATCGCGCCGTTCGCGGCATGCGATGCGACCCGCAACCGGGAAACGCCGCGCCTTCGGGTCGCGGCGTTTGTCGTTTACGTCGTCATTTACGCATTCGAAGATCGGCGCGCCGGCGGGTTTTGGCGGGGCCGAATTCGTGAATTGGCGCCCGAGCGCATCGCGCCCGCACACGGCTTTGCCGCGCGACGGCCTGCGCTCTTGCCCTCCCCCGGGTTCGCCGCAGTAGCACCGACCGCGCGTTCGGGTAAAATACCGCGCTTTTCGCCTCGCACGGTCTCACACGTGTCACTCGTGCGCGGGCAAACGAAAAAATCGGCGCCGCGAAGCGCTGCGAGCGCGGCGTTGCCCGTCCTCGCAGGCTCGCGGCCGGACGCCGGCGGAATCGCCGGCGCAACGGCACGCGATTTTTGTCCGCCTAGAATTTTGCGGCGCGCCGCCATTTCGGCGCACCGCCAAGGACCGCACTTCCTACCATGCTTCTACAAGGCTACGGCCCGCTGATCCTCGCCGGCACTTGGCAGACCGTCAAGCTCTCCGTGCTGTCGCTTGCGCTCGCCTTCGTGCTGGGTCTCGTCGGCGCGGCGGCCAAGCTCTCGAGAAACCGGCTGGCCAACGGCGTCGGCACGGTCTATACGACGCTCGTGCGCGGCGTGCCCGATCTCGTGCTGATGCTGCTGCTCTTCTACAGCATCCAAATCTGGCTGAACAACCTGACCGACCTGGTCGGGTGGGACCAAATCGACATCGATCCGTTCGTCGCCGGCATCATCGTGCTGGGCTTCATTTACGGCGCTTACTTCACCGAGACGTTCCGCGGCGCATTTCTGTCGGTGCCGCGCGGGCAGCTCGAGGCGGGAGCGGCTTACGGGATGACGCCGTGGCAGACCTTCTCGCGCATCATGTTCCCGCAGATGATGCGTTTTGCGCTACCTGGCATCGGCAACAACTGGCAAGTGATGGTCAAAGCAACCGCGCTCGTGTCGATCATCGGGCTGGCCGACGTCGTCAAAGCGACGCAGGACGCCGGCAAAGGCACGTTGCGGTTTTTCTTTTTCACGCTGATTGCGGGGGCGATCTATCTCGCGATCACGACGATATCGAATCTCGTGCTGCTGTGGCTCGAGAAGCGCTACTCGATCGGCGTACGCAAGGCCGAGTTATAAGGTACGTCATATCACCATGATCGAGCTGATTCACGACTACTGGCGCAACTACCTGTTCACCGACGGCTATCGCACCACGGGCCTTGCCATCACGATGTGGCTGCTCGTCGTGTCGATCGGCATCGGCTTTTGCCTGTCGATACCGCTATCGGTCGCGCGCGTATCGCGCAATAAGATGCTCGCGGGCGCTGTCTGGCTGTACACGTATATCTTTCGCGGCACGCCCCTTTATGTGCAGTTGCTGCTTTGCTATACGGGCCTCTACAGCCTGGAGGTCGTGCGCAACCATGAATTGCTGAATGCGTTCTTCCGCCAGGGCATGAATTGCACGCTGCTCGCGTTCACGCTGAACACGTGCGCGTATACCACCGAGATTTTTGCCGGCGCCATCAAAGCGACGCCGTACGGCGAGATCGAGGCGGCGCGCGCCTACGGCATGTCGACCTTTACGCTGTATCGACGCGTGATCCTTCCATCGGCATTGCGACGTGCCTTGCCGCTCTACAGCAATGAAGTGATTTTGATGCTGCACGCGACGACGGTCGCATTCACGGCCACCGTGCCCGATATCTTGAAGATCGCGCGCGACGTCAATTCCGCTACCTACATGTCGTTCCAGGCGTTCGGTATCGCCGCGCTGCTCTACCTGGGCATCTCGTTCGGGCTCGTCGCCCTGTTCCGCCGCGCCGAGAGGCGCTGGCTCGCCTATCTGCGCCCGCAAGGCAAGTAACTCATGCATAAGCTTTTCATCGACGATCTGCACAAGCACTACGGCAACAATGAAGTGCTCAAGGGCGTTTCACTGAAAGCGGACGCCGGCGACGTGATCAGCGTCATTGGCTCCTCCGGCTCGGGTAAGAGCACGATGCTCCGCTGCATCAACTTTTTGGAGCAGCCCAGCGCCGGGCGCATCTACGTCGACGGCGAAGAGGTGCGGACGAACAAAGACAAGGCCGGGGCGCTGCGCGTATGCGACCAGAAGCAGTTGCAGCGAATTCGCACGAAACTGTCGATGGTGTTTCAGCACTTCAACCTTTGGGCGCATATGAACGTGCTCGAGAATGTGATCGAAGCGCCCGTGCGTGTGCTGGGGTTGGCGCGGCGTGAGGCCGAAGAGCGAGCGCGGATGTATCTCGAGAAGGTCGGGCTCGCGCCGCGGCTCGAGAAGCAGTATCCGTCGCACTTGTCCGGCGGGCAGCAGCAACGCGTGGCGATTGCGCGGGCGTTGGCGATGAATCCGGACGTGATGTTGTTCGACGAGCCGACGTCCGCGCTCGATCCGGAGCTTGTCGCGGAGGTGCTGAAGGTCATGCAGAAGCTGGCCGAAGAGGGCCGCACGATGATCGTCGTCACGCACGAAATGGGCTTCGCGCGGAACGTGTCCAATCACGTCATGTTCCTGCATCAAGGGCGCGTCGAGGAAGAAGGCAAGCCCGACGAGGTATTTGGGAATACGAGGAGCGAACGGCTACGGCAGTTTTTGGCGGGGAGTTTGAAGTAAGCGAGAGGTTTGCGCGCTTGCTGATGCCTGCGATTACGGAGGGTTGGCTGGCGGGCGGGCGCTTGCGGTGCAGCGGCCGGCGCGGGCGCCGGGTGTGCAGGGGAAGGCTCATGCCCCGGCGGATGGTGCGGGTCGATTGTACTCATGAAATCTCGTCTATTCGGTCAGTTCAACGCTGCTCTCGGTTTAGAACGGCGAAACCCCAGACATCACCCCGAAAAATCGAGCGACCGGCCGAGTTTCATACCGCCTTGTCCCTCTACCCCATGCATCTGGTAATTGCCGCTGACCGGCCCCGCAAAAACCCGCTTCGCCCCCTTCACGTCGATGGTCCCCGGCGCATGGATCTCGATGTTGCCGTCCTTGATGCGAATATATGCGCCACCGGACGTCAGCAGGATCTCTTTCTTGCCGGCC